>NZ_CAKZOT010000045.1 GCF_937138205.1 uncultured Rhodospira sp.
TTACATGTGCGATGTCCTGTGCGGCCACTCATAGGACGTTCAAGCGATTCCCCTGGGAGACGTACCAGACGTTCTTGACCCCGCCGTAGCTGCCGGTCATTGGGAACGTGGCGGTGACGGCCAGCATGGCCAGGGCCAGGGCCGCCAGCCCCAGTCCGGTCCACAGGTCGGCCTTGCGCAAGGCGCGCCCGGTCGGATCGTCGCTCATGGCGCGCTCCCTGAACGTGTGCGGGCATCGGGTTGACAAAGGAAGCAAGCAGGCGCTGAGCGGGGCCGAAGCCCCGCCCAACCGTCGCCGAGCCAGCCTTACGGCTTTGGAATACCCAGTTCCTCCGGGTTCACCTCGGCGGCGTCCAGCTCCCACAGGGTCCACGAGAACAGGCTTTCCAGGTCCGCGAACGTCTCGCTGGCCTCGGCGCCGGTCTGGCCGGACAGGATGTAGTAGTTCTCCTCGGCCCATTTCTGCACTTCGGGCGTCGCCAGGGCGGCGTCGAAGGCCTCGGTCAGCTTGGCCTTGACCTCGTCCGGGGCATCGGCGCGGACGGCCATGCCGATGGCCTGCGAGATCGGCAGGTATTCCGCCAGGTCCGGGTAGGCATCGAACGCCGACGGAATGGTGCCATGGTCGGCCAGGTCAAAGCTGTCCGGAGTCAACATGCCCAGGGGCTTCAGACGGCCGCCGCGAATGAGCTGTTGCTGTTCGGCCAGCGAGGTGACGACGATGGTGACCTCGCCCGTCATGGCGGCGGTCTGCGCCGGGGCCGATCCCGGATAGGGGATGAAGTTGAAGTCGGCGCCGGTGCCCTTTTCCAGCGCCAGCAGGTTCAGGTGGTGAATGGACCCGGCCCCACCGGCGGCGGCGTTGATGTCACCGGACCCGGCGGCCTCGACCAGATCGGCCAGGGTCTCGAAGCCCGAGTCGGGGTTGACCGAGATCACGTCCGGCGAGCCACCAATGATGAACGGATACCAGACCTCAAAACGCTGATCCCAGCCGCCCTGCACGGCGGCGGTCACGCAGCTCTCGGACAGACCGACGATGGTGTAGCCGTTGGCCGGCTGCTGATAGCCGTAGCTCATGCCGAGCGACCCCGCGACTCCGCCGGGGCGGTTGGTCACGTTGATGTTGACGCCGAGCGCCTGGGCCATGTGCTCGGAGACCACGCGGTTGGCGACATCGGTGCCGCCGCCGGCCGACCAGACGACGACGTTTGTAATGTCGCGGGTCGGATACTCCTGGGCGCCGGCCGAGGACGCGGCAAGGGCCAGCGACGCGGCCGTCGTGGTCGCGATCAGGGCCGTCGACAATGGGCGCAAACGAACCATGTGTTCCTCCCCCGGGATCGGGTTTTTGGGGTGACGGGAAAGCCTGCCCGGACGGTTCGCGCCAGCAGGCCGAGACGCTCTCTTGCATCCGACAACGGATGCGGTAGTGTATGCATTAGAGGATGCGAGTCAAATGACGGTCACAGTCCATACGGCGCGAAAAGGCGGACCCGTGACGCCAGGGGGCAAGGGCGATATGATGCCAAAGTGCCGTTGCAACTGATTCTTTTGCGCCGTGCCGGGCGCCGGAATGGTCCGATCGGATCGGGAACGTTCAAAGGAACAACGCCAATCAACGTGATGATGGGCCCATGGAAACCGGAACCGCAGACCAGAAGACGCCGGTTGAAGACGCGGACTCGGGCGCGACGCGCCTGTCGCGCGCCGACGAGGCCTATCAGGTCCTCAAACGCCGCATTCTTGACAACGACCTGCCGGCCGGCGCGCAGCTTCTCGAACAGGAACTGGCGGAATCCCTGAACATGAGCCGCACGCCCGTGCGCGAGGCGATGGTGCAGCTCGAACGGGACGGGTTGGTGGAGATCCGGCCGCGCCACGGGATGCGGGTTCTGCCCATTTCCGCCGATGACATGCGCGAGATTTACGACATCCTGACCGCCCTGGAGTCGACCGCCGCCGGGCTGGCGGCGGAGCGGGGTCTGTCCGAGGACGAGATCGCCACCCTGGACGTCTGCGTTGCCGAAATGGACGCTGCCCTCGCCGCGAACGATCTGCGGCGCTGGGCGCGCGCCGACGAAGAGTTCCACGCCCGACTGACCGAGCTGTCGGGCAACGCCCGCCTGACGGCCCTGGTCGAGGGTTATGTCGAGCGGACCCACCGGGTGCGCATGGTCACGTTGACCATGCGCCCGAAACCGACCCGCTCGAACCAGGATCATCGAAAGGTGGTCGACGCCATCCGCCAGCGCGACCCCGACCGGGCGCGGCGGACTCATCGCAGGCACCGCCAGCGTGCCTCCGCCCTGCTGACCGACCTACTGCGGGCCCGCGAGGGCGGGCCATGATCCGCGCCCCGGCCGGCGATCCTCAGGCAAAGGAGACCCCCATGCCCACCAAGCCCGTGCTGGCCCTGGCCCGCACTTTGCCCGACGCGGTCGAGGCCCGTGCCGCCCGCGATTACGACGTCCGCCCCGCTCCGGTCGATCACCCGCCGCTGGGCGGCGACGCCCTGGTGGCCCACGCGGCCGGCGCCGACGGCCTGCTGGTGGCGCCCGGCAACGCGGTCTCGGCGGCCGTCATCGACGCGTTGCCGGACTCGGTGCGGGTGATCGCCACCTTCTCGGTGGGCTTCGACCACGTTGATCTCGACGCCGCCCGCGCGCGCGGCATTGTCGTCACCAACACCCCCGACGTTCTCACCGACGCCACGGCGGACATCGCCATGCTGTGCCTGCTGGGCGCCGCGCGCCGGGCCGGCGAGGGCGACGCCCTGATGCGCGCCGGCGCATGGGCCGGCTGGGCGCCGACGCATATGATGGGCACTCATGTGACCGGCAAGCGCCTGGGCATCGTCGGCATGGGCCGCATCGGCCGCGCCGTGGCGAAACGCGCCCGCGCCTTCGACATGACCATCCACTACAACGACCGCGCCCCGCTGCCGCCGCATCAGGCGGAGGGTGCGGTGTTCCACGACACGGTCGAGGCCCTGTTGCCGCAGTGTGAATTTCTCAGCCTGCACTGCCCGGCCACGCCTGAGACCACTGGCCTGATGAACGCGGAGCGCATCGCGCTGCTGCCCCGGGGCGCGATCCTGGTCAACACCGCGCGCGGCCCCGTGCTTGATGACGCGGCGGTGATCGCCGCCCTGAAGAGCGGCCACCTCGCCGCCGCCGGCCTGGACGTCTACACCGGCGAGCCCGCCGTCAATCCGGGCTACCGCGATCTGCCCAACACCTTCCTGCTGCCGCACCTGGGCAGCGCGACGGTGGAGACGCGCGAGGCCATGGGGTTCCGCGCGCTGGACAACCTGGACGCCGTGCTGCTGCGCGGCGAGGCCCCGGGCGACCGGGTGGCGTGAGCCGTTACCCCGCGCCCAGGGTGCCCCCCAGCCGCAGCGTCGCCATCAGGCGCGCCGCCGCTCGCTCGATCAGATCCGGGTCGTTGGCCATGGCCTCGGCCAGGGTCATCGGAGCGGCTACGAAGGGCCGGGCCCCGGCGCCTGTTCCACCTGATCAGCCGCTTGTACGAGACCACATCGGTGATCGTGGTCCCCGTCCAGAGGAGATGATATCGTCGCCAGGGCCGAGTGTGTTGGTCGGCAGCGGGCTATCTGAGGTCGCCACCGTCTTGGGGCAGCGTCAGGTCAACGTGCGGCGGACCGCGTCGCGCCACCCCGCCAGCCGACCGTCGCGATCCTCGACCGCCATCGCCGGCTCGAACCGACGTTCCCGCCGCCAGCCTTCGGCGAAGCCCGCCGCGTCGGGCCAGACGCCGGCCTTGTGCCCGGCCAGCCAGGCGGCGCCGAGGGCCGTCGTCTCCAGCACCACGGGCCGGTCCACCGGCGCGCCCAGGAGGTCGGCCAGACGTTGCATGGTCCAGTCACTGGCCACCATGCCGCCGTCGACGCGTAGGACCGTACGTTCGCCCTCGACGGACCAGTCCTTGTGCATCGCCTCCAGCAGGTCGGCGGTCTGGTAGCACACGGACTCCAAAGCGGCCCGCGCCAGTTCCTTCGGCCCCGTCGCCCGGGTCAGGCCGAACAGCGCGCCCCGCGCGTGCGGGTCCCAGTGGGGCGCGCCCAGGCCGGTGAAGGCCGGCACCAGATAGACCGCCTGCTCCGGGTCGGCCTCGGCGGCCAGCGGACCGGACTGATCGGCGCGGTCGATGATGCCCAGGCCGTCGCGCAGCCATTGCACGGCGGCCCCGGCGATGAAGATGGCGCCTTCCAGGGCGTAGGTCGTGCGGCCGTCCAGCCGGTAGCCGATGGTGGTCAGCAGGCGGTTGGTCGAGACCACCCGGTCGGTTCCGGTGTTGATGAGGGCGAAGCAGCCGGTGCCGTAGGTGGACTTGATCATGCCGGGCTCGAAGCAGGCCTGCCCGACCACGGCCGCCTGCTGGTCCCCGGCCACCCCCCGGATCGGAATGGAAACGCCGAAGATCGCCGGATCGGTGGACCCGAAGTCGGCGGCGCAGTCCAGCACCTCGGGCATCAACGCGCGCGGGATGTTGAGCGCCTTCAGCAGGTCGTCGTCCCAGTCGCCCCGGCCGATGTCATAGAGCATGGAGCGCGACGCGTTGGTGGCGTCGGTGACGTGCCTTTTCCCGCTGGTGAGGTTCCAGATCAGCCAGGAATCGACGGTGCCGAACGCCAGTTCCCCAGCCTCGGCGCGGCCCCGCGCGCCCTCCACGGTATCCAGCAGCCAGGCGATCTTGGAGCCCGAGAAGTAGGGGTCGATAATCAGGCCGGTGCGTTCGGTGATCAGCGGCTCCAGGCCGTCGGTGTCGTAGCGCGCGCATAGATCCGCCGTGCGGCGGTCCTGCCAGACCAGGGCACGGTGGATCGGCTGGCCGGTCTTGCGGTCCCAGATCAGGGTCGTCTCGCGCTGGTTGGTGATGCCAATGGCGGCGATGTCGCCGGCCGACAGACCCGCGTCGGCGAGGGCGAGGCGCACGGTCTCGACGGTCGTGTTCCACAGGTCGGCCGGCGCGTGCTCGACCCAGCCCGAGCGCGGGAAGTGCTGCGTGAATTCCCTCTGGCCGGTGCCGGTGACCGCATAGCGGTCGTTGAAGACGATGGCCCGGGTCGACGTCGTTCCCTGATCGATGGCCAGGACGTATCCGCTCATGGCGTGTGTTCCTCCCTGTCCGGCGGCGCCTGGGGATGCGCCATCCAGTCCTCCAGTGCGGCCGCCTCGTCCGCCGTCAGCCGCAGGCCCAGCTTGGAGCGCCGCCACAGCACATCCTCGGCTGTGCGCGCCCACTCGCGGTCCATCAGGTGGCGCACCTCGGCCTCATACAGGTCGGCGCCGAAATGCCGGCCCAGATCGGCGACAGTGGCGGACTCGCGCAGGATCGTCCAGGCCGCGGTGCCGTAGGCGCGCGCCAGCCGCCACAGCAGGTCGCGCGGCAGATCGGGATAGGCGGACGCAAGACCGTCCACCAGGGCATCGAACCCGCTCCCCCAGAAATCGCCCCCGGGCAAGGGCGTGTCGCGGGTCCAGGGGCCGCCCCGCCGGCCCAGCCGCGCCTCGATCTGCTCCAGCATGGCCTCGGCCAGACGGCGGTAGGTGGTGATCTTGCCGCCGAAGATGTTGAGCAGCGGCGCGCCTTCGCCCGGGTCGGCCCGCAGCACATAGTCGCGGGTCGCGTCCTGCGCCTTGCCGGCGTGGTCATCGAACAGCGGCCGCACCCCGGAATAGCTCCAGACCACCTGATCCGGCGTGACCGGCGCCACGAAATAGGCGCTGGCCGCCCGGCACAGATAGTCGATCTCATCCGGGGAGATCCGCGCCGTGCCGGGATCGCCGATGTACTCCTGGTCGGTGGTGCCGATGAGCGTGAAGTCGCGCTCGAACGGAATGGCGAAGACGATCCGCTGGTCCGCGTTCTGGAAAATGTAGCACTTGTCGTGGTCGAACAGGCGCGGGACGACGATGTGGCTGCCCTGGACCAGGCGCACGTTGTGGGCGTCGGCGCGGCCCAGGGGGCCGCGCAGGAAGATGTCCACCCAGGGTCCGGCGGCGTTGACCACCAAGCGTGCCAAGACCGTGCGCTCTTGGCTCGTCGCCGTGTCCTTCAGACGGATCGTCCAGGTGCCGTCGGTGCGCTCCAGCCCGAGGCATTGGGTGCGGACCATGATCTCGGCGCCCCGATCGGCGGCGTCGCGGGCGTTTAGCACGGTCAGGCGGGCGTCCTGCACCCAGCAGTCCGAGTACTCGAACGCCGTGTCTAAGCCGGCCCGCAGCGGCACTCCCGCCGGATCGGCGCGCAGGTCGAGGACGCGGGTGCCCGGCAATCGCTTACGACCGCCCAGGTGATCGTACAGGAACAGCCCCAGGCGGAGCAGCCATTTGGGCCGCATGGCCTTTTGGTGCGGCAGCACGAACCGCAAGGGCCAGATGATGTGCGGGGCCATCGCCCACAGCACCTCGCGCTCCATCAGCGCCTCGCGGACAAGGCGGAACTCGTAGTGCTCCAGATAGCGCAACCCGCCGTGGATCAGCTTGGTGGACCACGACGACGTACCACTCGCCAGGTCGTTCATCTCGCACAGGCCGACGGAGAATCCCCGGCCGGCCGCGTCCCGGGCGATGCCCGTGCCGTTAATCCCGCCGCCGACGATGAAGACATCGAATGCGGACCGCGAGTCGGTCATGGCGACGGGCCCTCCTCCTCGGGCGCGACCTCGAGTCTTACGCCCCCGGCCTCGCAGAGGTCGCGGATGGACTCGGGCGGCGGCTGGTCGGTCACGAAGATGTCGATGTCCGTCAGGGGCGCGATGCGCACCGGCGCGGTGCGCTCGAACTTCATGGCGTCGGCCACCAGAATGGTGGTGCGCGCGTGGGACAGGATGGTGCGCGCGGCCCGCACCTCGGCATGGTCGTAGTCGAGCACCGTGCCGTCATCGGGATCGATGGCTGAGGCGCCGATGACCGCGAAGTCCACCTTGTAGTCCGAGAGGAAGGCCACCGTGGCGTCGCCGATGATGCCGCCGTCGAACGCCCGCAGCACGCCGCCGGCGACCACCACTCGAACCCCGGGGGCGTCGCGCAGGATGTTGGCCACGTTCAGGTTGTTGGTGACCGTCATCAGGCCTTCGTGGGCGCGCAGAGCCATGGCCACCTGCTCGGTGGTGGTGCCGATGTTGAGGATGGTCGAGCTGTTGTCGGGGATCAGAGTGGCGACGCGCCGGCCGATACGCCGCTTGCCCTCGGCGGCCATGCGCCGGCGCGCCTCGTAGCCCAGGTTCGACACGCCGGACGGCAGCATGGCGCCGCCATGCACGCGTTTCAGAAGATTGCGTTCGCACAGGTCGTTCAGGTCCTTGCGAATGGTCTGCGGCGTCACCTGGAAACGCGACGACAGCCCGTCCACCGTCACCCGCGCCTCGCGCCGGGCGATGGACAGAATGTCCGACTGCCGTGGGGAAAGCGTTTCCATCATCCCGTCGGCGGCAGGACCGCCCCCTGTTCCGGTGTTCGTTTCGCCCGCTTCCGTCATGTTGCGGCGCGAAAAAGTTCGCTCACGCGGCCAATGCCTTTCGCGTTCGCTCACTTTTGATCATTTCCAGATGATTTTCCCGAAAAATCGCGCCCTTAACAACGAAAATTGTCGCCTTGACGTTCGCTTTGTTTCGTTTGATGATGCGGTGTTGTTTCAAGAACGAATTGATGGGAGGAACGGGATGAAAGGCACCCTGACGGCCACGGTCGCGTTCGGCGTGATGGTGGCGTTCGCCCTGCCCGCATATGCCGGCATGGAGGAGGCGGAGACATGGATCGACGACGAATTCCAACCGTCCGTCCTGTCCCGGGACGAACAGCTGGCCGAGATGCAGTGGTTCATCGACGCCGCCGAACCCTTCCAGGGCATGGAAATCAACGTCCTGTCCGAGACTATTCCGACGCACGAGTACGAGTCGCGGGTCCTGACCCAGGCGTTCGAGGAGATTACCGGCATTAAGGTCAACCACCAGCTGCTCGGCGAGGGCGAGGTGGTACAAGCCGTGCAGACCCAGATGCAGACCAACCGCAACCTGTATGATGCCTACGTCAACGACTCGGACCTCATCGGCACGCACTCGCGCCTGCAACTGGCGATGAACCTGACCGACTGGATGGCTGGCGAGGGTGCCGACGTCACCAACCCGATGCTTGATATCGACGACTTCATCGGCAAGTCGTTCACCACCGGCCCGGACGGCAAGCTGTACCAGCTTCCCGATCAGCAGTTCGCCAACCTGTACTGGTTCCGCAAGGACTGGTTCGACCGCGAGGACCTGCAAGCCCAGTTCAAGGAGCTGTACGGCTATGACCTGGGCGTGCCGGTCAACTGGTCGGCCTACGAGGATATCGCCGAGTTCTTCACCGAGCACGTCAAGGAAATCGACGGCGTCCGCGTCTACGGCCACATGGACTATGGCAAGCGCGCCCCGGACCTTGGCTGGCGCATGACGGATGCCTGGCTGTCCATGGCCGGCGCGGGGTCGAAGGGCCTGCCGAACGGCCGGCCGATCGACGAATGGGGCATCCGCATGGAAGAGGGGTCTTGTAACCCCGCGGGCGCCTCGGTCAGTCGCGGCGGCGCCACCAACGGCGCGGCCGCCGTCTACGCCATTCGCAAGTGGGACGAGTGGCTGCGCCAGTACGCGCCGCCGGCCGCCGCCGACTACGATTTCTACCAGTCGCTGCCGGCCCTGTCGCAGGGCAACGTCGCGCAACAGATCTTCTGGTACACCGCCTTCACCGCCTCGATGGTCGCGCCGCAAAGCGAAGGCAACAACACGGTCGACGAAGAGGGGATGCCGCTGTGGCGGATGGCGCCGTCACCGCATGGCCCGTACTGGGAAGAGGGCATGAAGCTGGGGTATCAGGACGCCGGCTCCTGGACGTTCCTGAAGTCGACGCCCGTGGACCGCCGCAAGGCGGCATGGCTGTACGCCCAGTTCGTCGTGTCGAAGACCGTGGACACCAAGAAAAGCCACGTCGGTCTGACCTTCATCCGCGATTCCTCGATCCGGCATGAAAGCTTCACCGAGCGCGCGCCGAAGCTGGGCGGCATGGTCGAGTTCTACCGCTCGCCCGACCGCGTGCTTTGGACCCCGACGGGCGTCAACGTGCCCGACTATCCGAAGCTGGCCCAGATCTGGTGGCAGCAGATCGGCGATGTGAACTCCGGCGTCTTCACCCCGCAGGAGGCCATGGACCGTCTCGCCAGCGAGATGGATCAGGTGATGGCGCGCATGGAGCGGGCCGACAAGGCCAACGACACCTACGGCGGCTGCGGGCCGCGCCTGAACGAGCCGAAGGATCCCGACGAGTGGATCGGTCACGGCGGCGCCAAGCCGGCGCTGGAGAACGAGAAGCCACCGGGCGAGACCGTCGACTACGACGCGCTCGTCGAGCGCTGGGCCGAGCAATAGGGTCCGAGTCCACTGCGGATAAGATGTCGTCATTGCGAGGCGCGAAGCGACGAAGCAATCCAGGGCAACGGACACCGTCATCCGACCCGCCCTGCATTGCTTCGCCCCGCCAATTTCGCGACGCGAAAAAAAAGGCGGGGCTCGCAATGACGTGGCCCGATCAGCTCTCCTTTGTGCCGGCCAGACGAACCGCGAGGGCAGCCGAACCATGCCTCTGGACCTCAAGGGCGTGAGCAAGCAGGTGGGCGGGGAAACCCACATCTACCCCACCGACCTGACGCTCGAGCCCGGCGTCTTCAACATCCTTCTGGGCACGACGGGCGCCGGCAAGACCACGCTGATGCAGCTCATGGCCGGCCTGGAGCGCCCGACCGCCGGCGAAGTGTGGTTCGGCGGCGTCAACGTCACCGGGATGCCCGTGCAGAAGCGCAACGTTTCCATGGTGCACCAGCAGTTCATCAACTACCCGAACATGTCGGTGTTCGAGAACATCGCCTCGCCGCTGCGGGTCGCGCGGATGCCGAAGGCCGAGATCAAGGCCCGCGTCGAACGGATGGCGGACCTTCTGAAGCTCACGCCCCTGCTGGGGCGGCGCCCGTCGGAGCTGTCCGGCGGCCAGCAACAGCGGTGCGCCATGGCGCGGGCGCTGGTCAAGGACGCCAGCCTCGTGCTGCTCGACGAGCCCTTGGCCAACCTGGACTTCAAGCTGCGCGAGGAACTGCGCGACGAGTTGCCGCGCCTGTTCGCGGACCGGGACTGTGTCGTCGTCTACGCCACCACCGAACCGGTCGAAGCACTGCTGCTCGGGGGTAATACCGCGACGGTGTTTCAGGGGCGCGTGGCCCAGTTCGGTCCGACCGGCGAGGTCTACCGCCGACCCGGCACCCTGACGAGCGCGCAGGTCTTTTCCGAACCGCCCATCAATACGGCGCCCGTCACCAAGGACGGCGCGACGATTCGCCTGGGCGAGCACACCGATTGGACGGCGCCGCCGCCCATCCAGGCGCTGCCGGATGGCGCGTATGTCTTCGGCATCCGGCCGCATCACGTCACGCTGGCTCCGGACGGGACCCATCCGGTGGCCATCGACGGCATGGTGCTGGTCACAGAGTTGAGCGGCTCGGAAAGTGTCGTCCATTTCCGTCTTGGCGCCGATGACGGAGCCGCACCCTGGGTCTCTCAATCCCACGGCATTCACGCGGTCCCGGTTGGTCAGGTCGCGCGCCTGCATATGGACGTGGCCCAGGGTCTTTATTTCGAGCCCGATGGCGCGCGGATCGCCGCCTGAGCTGAGCGGGGCGCGGCGACCAGACCGGTGGGCCCAGGGGGAAGCATGGCGAAAATCACCTTGGCGGGGGTCCGCCACTCCTACGGATCGACCCGCGACGACAGGGCGGACTGGGCGCTTCAGCACCTGGACGAGACGTGGGAGGACGGCGGCGCCTATGCGCTGCTGGGGCCGTCCGGGTGCGGCAAGACGACGCTGCTGAACATCGTCTCGGGCCTGCTGCGGCCGACCGAGGGCCGGGTGTTGTTCGACGACCGCGACGTCACCGACCAGCCGCCGGACCAGCGCCACATTGCCCAGGTGTTCCAGTTCCCGGTGATCTACGACACCATGACGGTGCACGATAATCTGGCGTTTCCCCTGCGCAACCGGGGTGTGGATGAGACGCGCGTCAAGGCCCGCGTGCGCGAGATCGCCGACATGCTGGAGTTGACCGACATGCTGGGCCGGCGGGCCCGGGGCCTGACCGCCGACGGCAAGCAGAAGATTTCCCTGGGCCGGGGCCTCGTCCGAGAAGACGTCAACATCGTCATGTTCGACGAACCGCTGACGGTCATCGATCCGCATCTCAAGTGGCAGCTTCGGTCCAAGCTCAAGGAACTGCACCAGCGCGTGGGGCTGACCATGGTCTACGTCACCCACGACCAGACCGAGGCCCTGACCTTCGCCGAGCAGGTCATGGTCATGAACGAAGGCCAGGTGGTGCAGATCGGCACGCCGGTGGACCTGTTCGAGTGTCCCCAGCACACCTTCGTCGGCCATTTCATCGGCTCGCCCGGCATGAACGTGCTGCCCTGCACCCTGGAGGGCGGCAAGGCCGTGGTGGAGGGCCACGCCATCCCCATTGCCAACCCCGTGACCTCGGCCGCCGGGCGTCTGGAGATCGGCGTGCGTCCCGAGTTCATCGACCTGGCCGATCGCGGCGCCGAGACCGGCGTACCGGTCGAGATCCTCAAGGTCAGCGACGCGGGGCGCTACCGGGTCGTGCACACGTGTTTGAACGGCTTCGTGATCAAGGCTCTGGTCAGCGAAGGCGTGGAGATCCCCGCCGACGGCGCGCGGCTGGCCCTGGCCCCCGAGAAAACACGGCTTTACGCGGACGGCTGGCTGGTCCCGGACGGAGGAACGCCATGAACAAGACCGTCAACCACAAGGCCTGGTTCCTGGTCCTGCCGGTGCTGGTCCTGGTCGCCTTCAACGCCTTCATCCCGTTGATGACGGTGGTGAACTACTCGGTGCAAGAGACGTTCGGCGACAACACGTTCTTCTGGGCCGGGCTGATCTGGTTCGAGGACGTGCTGCATTCCGAGCGGTTCCATGCCGCGCTGGTGCGCCAGCTCACGTTCACGTTCACCATTCTGGCGATCGAAATTCCGTTGGGCGTCGTGATCGCCCTGACCATGCCCAAGCGGGGCATCTGGGTGCCGGTTTGTCTGGTGACCATGGCGCTGCCGCTGCTGATCCCGTGGAACGTGGTCGGGGCGATCTGGAACATCTTCGCCCTGCCGGAGATCGGGCTGCTGGGGCAAGTCCTGAACGGCCTCGGCATCGACTACAACTTCACGCGCCAGCCCGGCGCGGCCTGGTTCACGCTGATCGCCATGGACGTGTGGCATTGGACGTCGCTGGTGGTTCTGCTGGCCTATGCGGGGCTGGTGTCGATCCCCGACGCATTCTATCAGGCGGCCAAGATCGACGGCGCCAGCACCTGGGCCATCTTCCGCCACATCCAGTTGCCGAAAATGAAGCGCGTGCTGACCATCGCCGTGCTGCTGCGCTTCATGGACAGCTTCAACATCTACACCGAGCCCTTCGTTTTGACCGGCGGCGGCCCGGGCAATTCCACCACCCTGCTGTCCATTGACCTGGTGAAGCTGGCGTTGGGCCAGTTCGATCTGGGGCCGGCGGCCGCCATGTCGCTGATCTACTTCCTGATCATCCTGGCCCTGAGCTGGATCTTCTACACCCTGATGATGCGCGACGAGGAACGGTGATGAGACGCCTGAGCCCGCTGGTCCCCGCCCTGTACATCCTGTTCGTGATGCTGCCGATCTACTGGCTGCTGAACATGTCGTTCAAGACGACGAACGAAATTCTCGGCGACTTCACACTGTGGCCCCGGGAGTTCACGCTTGAGAACTACATCACGATCTTTAGCGATCCGACGTGGTACATGGGCTATGTGAACTCCCTGGCCTACGTCACGATCAACACGGTCATCTCGGTCACGGCGGCGCTGCCGGCGGCGTACGCCTTCTCGCGCTATCGTTTCCTGGGTGACAAGCATCTGTTCTTCTGGCTGCTGACCAACCGCATGGCGCCGGTGGCCGTGTTCGCGCTGCCGTTCTTCCAACTGTATTCCGCCGTCGGTCTGTTCGACACGCATCTGGCCGTGGCCCTGGCGCACACGCTGTTCAACATCCCACTGGCGGTGTGGATCCTGGAGGGATTCATGTCCGGCGTGCCGCGACAACTGGACGAGACCGCCTACGTGGACGGTTATTCGTTCCCGCACTTTTTCGTGCGCATCTTCCTGCCGACCATCGCCGCCGGCATCGGCGTGGCCTGTTTCTTTTGCTTCATGTTTTCGTGGGTCGAGCTGCTGCTGGCCAAGACCCTGACTGCTGTCGAGGCCAAGCCGATCGCCGCCACCATGACGCGGACGGCGTCGAGTTCGGGCTATGAACTCGGACTGCTGGCCGCCGCCGGGACGCTGACCATCGTCCCCGGCGCCTTCGTCATCTATTTCGTGCGCAACTACATCGCCAAGGGCTTCGCCCTGGGGCGTGTGTAGGCGCTACGGATCAAGGGAGGGCCTGCCGTGGGACTGAGCTGGATGGCCTGGACGTGGCCGACCGCCGCCTTCTTTCTGTTCATCGCCGCCGCCATCGCCACGATGGGCGTGTGGGAGTATTTCGTCCCCGGCGGCGCGCCACGCCGGGGGGCGTTCGGCCTCGACACCACACGTGGCGACCGTCTGTTCATCACCCTCGTCGGCAGCGCGTTCATCTTTCTCGGATGGCTCGGGCTTTTCGGTACGCCGCTGTGGGGCGGGCTGGCGATCGCCCTGGCGTGGGCCGGGTTCGTGTTCTGGAAAGTCTAGGGCGGATCGCGGCCCAGTCGTCCCGCCGCATAGGCCCAATGGCCTGCTTCAGTCCGCGCTTTGCTCGGAGGACTGTGTCTCGGGCGCCTCCCGGACCCGGCGACCCCGCGTCTCTGGGCGTCGGGTGGCGGTTGGATCGACGGGCCGACGCGAGGTGGGGCGCGGCAATGTCCGTCTGGATCGCACGGAGACGGGGCTATTGCGCTCCGTCAAGTCGCCGCCCCGATCCAGCCGGTAGATTGGGCCGATGCGGCAGCCGACCGCACCGCGCCACGTCTTGCCGGAAGATCGAACCATGACGCGTGAGCCCGACCACAATCCCTGGACCACCCTGTCCAGCGACCGGGTTTACGAGAACCCGTGGATTCAGGTGACCGAGCATCAGGTGCTGACGCCGGCCGGCTCCCCCGGGATCTACGGAGTCGTGCACTTCCGCAACCTGTCGGTCTGTGTCCTGCCGGTGGACGCGGACGGCACGGTGACGTTGGTCGGCCAGTTCCGCTACCCGTTGCAGGCCTGGAGCTGGGAACTGCCCGAGGGTGGGTGTCCGCTGGGCACCGATCCACTTGACACCGCCTGCCGCGAGTTGCGCGAGGAAACCGGCCTGATCGCCGGCCACTGGGCCGAGGTGCTGCGGCTGCACCTGTCGAACTGCGTCAGCGACGAGGCGGGCGTGTCATTCCTGGCCTGGGATCTGACCCCCGGCCCCAGCGAGCCCGAGGACACCGAAAAGCTGGAAGTGCGCCGCGTGCCCTTCGCCGAGGCCGTGCGCATGGCGGAGACCGGCGCCATCACCGATGCGCACAGCATCGCGACGCTGTTCCGGGTGCGCCTGATGGCGCTGGCCGGGAGCCTGCCCGAGCCGGTGGCCACGCGGCTTGCATATTAGGTCAATCAAATATACAGAGCGCGTGTCCGCGCGAAACACCGCGCAGCAAAGGAGGAGGGGCTTCCATGTCCGAAAGAGTCGGGTCCGCCACGCCGGACCACGCAGAGAAGGTCGGCTCGAACTGGCTGATGCACGTTCCCATCCCCCTGTTCGCTCTGGTGATGGGCACGGCCGGCCTGGGGATCACGTGGCGCAAGGCGCATCACGTGCTGGGGGTTCCGGCCCTCGTGGGCGAGATCGTGCTGGGCGTGGCGGCCGCGGCTTTCGTGGCCATCGCCATCCTGTACGCCTTCAAGTGGGTGATGCACGCCGGCGAGGTGAAGGCCGAGTTCAATCACCCGGTTCGGTCGAGCTTCTTCCCGGCGGTCTCGATCAGCCTGCTGCTGCTGTCCCTGGCGGCCGAGCCCTATTCGCACAACGCCATGTCCTGGCTGTGGGCGGTCGGCGCGGCGCTCCACCTCGTGTTCACGCTGCGCCTGATCAGCCGCTGGATCGTGCACAATCAACAGATCAATCATTCCAACCCCGCTTGGTTCATCCCGGTGGTCGGCAACGTGCTGGTGCCCTTGAGCGGCGCGCGGCTGGGCTATGATGAAATTTCATGGTTCTTCTTCGCCATCGGCATGGTGTTCTGGATCCTGCTGTTCACGATCGTCTTCTACCGGATCGTGTTCCATGACCAGTTGCCGGCGAAGTTCATCCCGACGCTGTTCATCCTGATCGCGCCGCCGGCCATCGGATTCCTGTCCTATGTGGCCCTGAATGGCGGCGTCGTGGACGGTTTTGCCCGCGTGTTGGTCTATTTCGCCCTGTTCATCACGCTTCTGAACGCCACACTGGTCCGGCAGTTCCTGCGCGTGCCGTTTTTCGTCTCCTGGTGGGCCTATACCTTCCCCATGGCGGCGGTTTCCGTGGCGGCGATGGAGTTCCATCACCTCAATGGCTATGACGAGATGTCGGTCATCTGCTGGACCCTTGTGAGCGTGACGACCGTGGTGATCGTCACGGTGTTCCTGCGGACGCTGGTCGCGTTGGTTCAGGGCAAGCTGTTCGTACCGGATTGAGTGAGCCAATCCCTGATCCCGCGCGTAGGGAAGGGGCGAGGCGGCGCGCCGGTTGATCTTGCAGTGCAGCGAAAAACGCGTACCCTCGGCGCACCGTTCCGGCAACCAGGCCCAGCGTCAGGGGAATCATCATGAGCACACGCAATCTGGACCGCCTCTTCGCCCCCACGTCGGTCGCGGTGATTGGCGCCTCCAACCGCCCCAAGACGGTGGGGGCGCTGGTGATGCGCAACCTGCTGATGGGCGGGTTTCAGGGCCCCATCATGCCCGTCCATCCGAAGGACAAGGCGATCGCCGGTGTGCTCGCCTATCCCGACGTGGCGTCGCTGCCGGTGACCCCGGACATGGCCGTGGTGTGCGTGCCGCCAAAGGCCGTGCCCGGCGTCGTCGAGGCCCTGGGCGACCGCGGTGTCCGGGCGGCCATCATCATCACCGCCGGCCTGGGCCAGGTGAAGGACGACGAGGGCCGCACCGCCCAGGAACGGATGCTGGAGAACGCCGGCCGCTATGGAATGCGCCTGTTGGGGCCGAACTGCGTCGGCCTGCTGGTGCCGGGCGTCAACCTCAACGCCAGCTTCCTGCACGAGCCGGCGAAGCCGGGCAAGGTGGCCTTCGTCAGCCAGTCGGGCGCCTTGTGCACGGCGGTGCTGGACTGGGCGACGCCGCGCGGCATCGGCTTTTCGCACTTCATCTCGCTGGGCGACAACCTGGACGTCGATTTCGGCGACACCATCGACTACCTGGGCACGCATCCGGACGTCCGCGCCATCCTGCTGTACATCGAGGCCGTGCGCGACGCCCGCAAGTTCATGTCGGCCGCCCGCGCCGCGTCCCGCAACAAGCCGGTGCTAGCCATCAAATCCGGCCGCGTCGCCGAGGGCGCCAAGGCGGCGGCCTCGCACACCGGCGCCCTGGCCGGCGCCGATCACATCTACGATGCCGCCTTCCGCCGCGCCGGTGTCCTGCGCGTGTACAACCTGGAAGAACTGTTCCAGGCGGTGGAAACCGTCGCCCACCAGCGTCGTCTGCACGGCGAGCGACTGGCGATCATGACCAACGGCGGCGGCATCGGCGTGATGGCGGTCGATGACCTGATCGACATGGGCGGCACTATGGCCAATCTGTCGGACGAGACCGTGGGCAAGCTCGACTCGGTGTTGCCGCCGACATGGTCACGCGCCAACCCCATCGACATCATCGGTGACGCGCCGGGCAAGCGCTATACGGACTCGATGGAGATTCTGTTCCAGGCGCCGGAGGTGGACTCGGTGCTGGTCATGCACGCCCCGACCGCCGTCAGCAGCCCGGACGAGATCGCCCAAAGCGTCATCGACCTGACCGCCAAGAACAAGAAGGCGCACATCACCACCTGCTTCGTCGGCGAGGGGGCCGTCGCCAACGCGCGGCGCATGTTCGCCCAGGCGTCGATCCCCAGCTACGATACGCCCGACCAGGCGGTGCGGGCCTTCATGCACACGGTGACCTTCGCCCGTAACCGCAAGATGTTGATGGAGACGCCGCCGTCGCTGCCGGTGGAGTTCACGCCGGCGGCGACCACGGCCCGCCTGGTCATCGAGGGGGCGATGTCCAAGGGCCACGTCGTGATGACCGAGCCCGACGCCAAGGCGGTGTTCGCGGCGTACGGGATCCCGACGGTCGAGACGCACATCGCGCGCGGTCCCGACGAGGCCGCCGAGGTGGCCGAGCGCATGGGCTGCCCGGTGGTGGTCAAGATCCTGTCGCCCGACATCACCCACAAGTCGGACGTCGGCGGCGTTGTGCTCAACCTGAACACGCCGGAAGAAACGCGCCACGCGGCCCAGGGCATTCTGGACCGCGTCAGTCAGGTCTTTCCGGACGCCAACATCGACGGCTTCACGGTGCAGAAGATGATGCGCCGGCCGGGCGCGCACGAGTTGATCATCGGCGTGACCACGGACCCGGTGTTCGGCTTGGTGATCCTGTTCGGCGAGGGCGGCACGGCCGTCGAGGTGATCGCCGACCGCGCCGTGACGCTGCCACCGCTGAACATGAACCTGGCCCGCAACCTGATCGTGAACACGCGCATCTACAAACGGCTCCAGGGCTACCGCGACCGGCCGGCGGCGGACCTGGACGCCATTTGCTTGACCCTCATCAAGGTGGCGCAACTGGCCATCGACGTCCCGGAAATCGTCGAGTTGGACATCAACCCGCTGTTCGCCGACAGCCGCGGCGTGCTGGCCGTCGATGCCCGCATCAAGCTGGACGCGACGCAGAAGAAGGGACCGCACCGGCTGGCCATCCGTGCCTATCCCAAGGACCTGGAGGAGTGGTTCACCATGGCCAGTGGCCATCGGGTGCTGCTGCGCCCGATCCGGCCGGAGGACGAACCCAAGCACTACGAGTTCGTCTCGCGCCTGACGCCCGAGGACATCCGCTTCCGTTTCTTCGGTCTCGTCAAGGAACTGCCACACGACCAGATGGCCCGCCTCACACAGATCGACTACGAGCGCGAAATGGCCTTCATCGCCCGCGCCGACCTCGACAGGGACGGCGAGGAGGAAACCCTGGGCGTGGTGCGCACGGTCACCGATTCCAACAACGAGCGCACCGAGTTCTCGATCGTCGTGCGTTCCGACCTGAAGGGCTCGGGTCTGGGTGTGGCGCTGCTGGAGAAGATGATCCGCTACAGCCGCGCGCGCGGCACCCGGCAGATGATCGGCCAGGTGCTGAAGGACAACACGCGGATGCTGCACTTCTGCGAGAACCTGGGCTTCCGCCGCGTCGGCATGGTCGAGGAGGACGTGGTCGAACTGGTGCTCGACCTGCAGGAGGTGCCGGAGCGCTCGGCCCACGATCCGGTGTAGGGACCGGCGGCTGGGCAGGGCGCGGCCCCGGTGGCCCGTCCGCCCGTCCGCCCGCCGATGGTGGGCGGGCGTGGCGACCCCGGCAGGGCTTGAACCTGCAACCCCCGGTTTAGGAAACCGGTGCTCTATCCAGTTGAGCTACGGGGCCGTGACCATGGCCTGGCTGGCGGCGGTGCCAGATAGGCACCGCCCGATAGCCGGGCGCGCAAGAGCGCTGATTACCAGATCGGCCCCGCCCTGACCACCCCCGCCGCAGGGCAATCGGGTGAATGCGCCTTTGGCCAAATACGAAACGTCGTAGAGACGTCGTAGGGCGGGTTCGCGCCAAAGGCGCAACCCGCCGCATCGCCGCCACACGGCGGATTGCCCCGCTTCGCGGGCTTTTCGTCGGGCGGTATCACCCGATTGCCCTGCGCAACCGGTGCCGGCCTGGTCTCCCGCGAACGGAAAGCGCCTGCGGATTTTCTCGATTAGGTTGCGCGCAGGCCACCCGCAAAACGGTCCATGATCTTACAGTCCATGCACCCGCGCCACGGCCGCCCGCACGGTGTCGGGCAGCGGCAGGTGGGCCGCCTCGGTCAGCGCGGTGACGTGGGCCGGCGTGGTGGTGCCGAACACGGCGGAGGCCACGCCGGGCTGTTCCAGCACCCAGGCCAGCGCCAGCTCCGCCGGGGTCCAGCCGGGCGCCCGCAACGCCGGCCGCAGCGCCCGCGCCCGCAGCAGCGGCCCCGGCCCGTGGCGCACTGCGCGGGCGAGGTACCACAGGCCGCTCGGCCGCGTCAGCCAGCGGGCCAGCGGCGGGGCGAAGGCCATGCGGGCCAGCGGTCCGGCCACCAGCACGCCCTGTCCGGTCTCCGCCGCCGCCCTGACCAGCGCCGCGTTGCCCGGCTCCATCACCGACAGGAAGGGCATCAGCACATCGAACGGCGCCAAGCCCGTGGCGTGACGGATCACCGGCGCGAAGCCGTTGATGCCCAGCAGGTCGACCACTCCGTCGTCGCGCAGGCGCTCCAGCGCGGACAGCAACTCCTCGGTCAGGTCGTCCGGCTCCGGGCCGTGCAATTGCAGCAGGGCGATACGCTCCAGCCCCAGGCGTTCCAGGCTGGCCCGGACCTGGGCCGTCACCGACTCGGGGCGGAAATCCTTGACCAGCCGTCCCCGCCGGTCGGCCACGGTGCCGACCTTGGTGCCGATCACCAGCGCGTCGGGATCGGCCCCCAACTCGCGCAGCAGTCGCCCCAACCGCACCTCGGCATGGCCATGGGCGTACGAGGCCCCGGTGTCGTACAGGGTGATGCCGGCCTCCAACGCCGCCGCCAGCACCGCGCGGGCGCGCGCCTCTGGGAACCGCGGCTTGGCCCAGTAGCTGGCGCAGCCCAGGCCGAGCGCCGAGACCGTGCGGCCACTGCGCCCCAAGGGCCGCTGCGCCAGCCGCGCCGTCACGACGCGCCCGCCCCCAGCAGCCGGCGCGCCGTCTCCAGATCCTGGGGCGTGTCCACGCCCAAGGGCACCGTGTCCACCAGAACGGCGTCGATGCGCATCCCCGCCTCGAGCGCGCGCAACTGCTCCAGGCGCTCGCGGCGTTCCAGCACCGTGGGCGGCTGGGCCACGAATCGGGCCAGGGCGGCGCGGCGATAGGCATACAGGCCGATGTGATGGTAGTGCGGCCCCTCGCCCCAGGGCACCGGCAGGCGGCTGAAGTACAGGGCGCGACCGACGCGCCGGCCGGGGCCGAGGCCGACGGCAGCCTTGACCACGCCCGGGTCGGCGATCTCGGCGGGATCGGTGATGCGCGCCACCGGGGTGGCGATGTCCACCGCCGGATCGGCCATGGGTGCCAGCACATCGCGCAGCAGCACCGGATCCAGGGTCGGCAGGTCGGCCTGAAGGTTGATGATCAGATCATGCCGGCCGTCCGGGTCGGCGGACTGAACGGCCGCCCACACCCGATCCGATCCCGAGGGCAGGTCCGGGTCCGTCATAACCGTCCGGGCGCCGGCGCGGCTGGCGGCGCGGGCCACCTCTTCCTCGCAGCAGGCGACGACCACGGGACCGACGTGGGCGTCCAGGGCGCGCGCGACCACGTGGGCGATCATCGGCTCCCCCGCGATGTCGGCCATCGGCTTGCCCGGCAGGCGGGTGGAGGCCATGCGGGCGGGCAGGACGATCAGGGGCGGGGCGGAGCGCGTTCTGGGGGCCAAGGCGGCCTCTTTTCTGCAGGGGAGGACCGGTGGAAATCCGGGCCAATGCCGCCCTTGTTGCACACACCGCGCCCGCTGGGAAGGACGGTGGTCGGCCATTGCCCGGTTGACCTTGCCCCGCGCATGTCTATTCTTTGCGGTCGAACCCGGATCGACCGCGTGGGAGAGACCGGCCCGTTGTCCCCAGTGGCGGACACGGCGGCCGGCGCCGAAGGAGCAACCGCCCCCGGAAACTCTCAGGCAAAAGGACCGCGCGGTCGCGGGGCCTCTGGAAAGCGGGCGGGCGCCATGAGCGCGCGCCTCACCGAAGATGAAAGCCGTCGCCCCCAGGGCATCCCATGGCGTGGCGGTCAATCTTTCAGGTTCCGAGACAGAGGGGGGCAGCACCATCGCCGGTGTCCGCGCGGGGAGTCGCGGTGGATCGGGCGGTGGCCGAGGCCCCTCGGGTCGTCCCCGCCCGCGCGCGAGGGAGGCCCCCAGATCAAGGAACCCGCGCCATGGCCGAGTCCCCCTCTGCCGAGACGCCGCTGCGCACCGTGCCGTTGGACGCCCTGCACCGCGAACTGGGCGCGCGCATGGTGCCCTTCGCCGGCTATGCCATGCCGGTGCAGTATCCCGCCGGCGTGCTGGCCGAGCACACCCACACCCGCGCCAAGGCCGGTCTGTTCGACGTCTCGCATATGGGGCAGGTGCGGCTGACCGGCGCCGACCCGGCGGCGGCGCTGGAACGGTTGGTGCCGGGCGCCATCCGCGCCCTGAAGCCGGGACGGCAGCGCTACACCCTGTTCACCAACGACGCCGGCGGCATCCTTGATGATCTGATGGTGGCCAACGCCGGCGACCATCTATTCGCGGTGCTCAACGCTGCCCGCAAGGAGGCCGACGTCGACCACCTGCGCACGCACCTGCCGGAGGTCGAGGTCACCGTGCTGGAGGATCACGCCCTTTTGGCGCTGCAGGGTCCGGCGGCGGCCGGTGTGCTGGCCGCGCTGGCGCCCGAGGTGGCCGACATGCGCTTCATGGACGCCCGCGCGGTCGAGCTGATGGGGGCGCCGTGCTTCGTCACCCGCTCCGGCTATACCGGCGAGGACGGCTATGAGATCAGCGTTCCGGCCGAGGCCGCCGAGCGGCTGGCCCGCACTCTGCTGGAGCACGAAGACGTGGCCCCGGCCGGGCTGGGGGCGCGCGATTCGTTGCGCCTGGAGGCCGGCTTGTGCTTGTACGGGTCGGACATCACCGAAAGCACCTCGCCCATCGAGGCCGATCTGGCCTGGACCATCGGCAAGACACGACGCGAGGCCGGCGACTTCCCCGGCGCCCGAACCATCCTGGAGCAGCTTCGGGGCGGTCCGCCCAGCCGCCGGGTGGGCCTGCGCCCCGAGGGGCGCGCGCCGGCCCGCGCCGGCACCGAGGTGATCGACGCCGACGGGACCGCCGTGGGGATGGTCACCAGCGGCGGCTACGGCCCCACGGTCGGTGGGCCGGTCGCCATGGGGTATGTGCCGCCCTGGCTGGCGAAGCCGGGCACCCGCGTTGCCTTGCGGGTGCGGGGCAAGGACCTGCCCGCCCAGGTCGTGGCGCTGCCGTTCACGCCGCCGCGCCAATTCAGGGGCTAGTTGCAGGGGGAGGCGCGGCGTGACTCGCCGCGCTCACGCCACACCATCCCGTCCATTCATTCCATCGTGCTGATTTTGGGGGACCATCCATCATGACGACGCTCTACTACACCGAGGACCATGAATGGCTCGCCGTGAACGGCGAGACCGCCACCGTGGGCATCACCGACTATGCCCAGAAGCAGCTGGGCGACATCGTCTTCGTCGAGGTGCCCGAGGAGGGCAAGACCCTGGCCAAGGGCGACGAGGCGGCGGTGATCGAATCGGTCAAGGCCGCCAGCGAGGTCTATGCGCCCGCCTCCGGTACCGTCACCGAGGGCAACGAGGCCCTGGCCGACGCCCCGGGCACGGTCAACGACGACCCCATGGGCGACGGTTGGTTCTTCAAGATGACGCTGGAGGACACCGGCGAACTCGACGACCTGATGGACCAGGAGGCCTACGACGCCTTTGTGGCAGGGCTGGAGTAACACCGGCGGCCTGTGAGCGCGACCCATGCGGACCGTTGTCGGGTGCGTTCGACCGCCTCCCCGGCGCCGGCCCAGCGGCGCCAAGACATCGACGGACTGCGCTTCGCCGCCGGCTTTGGCGCGAGCCCGAGGGCCGGCCCGGCGCAAGACCCCACCGCGCCCCTCCCCATGTAATGGGGGAGGTCGCGAGGGGGGTCTGGTTTCTGTGTGCGAGTTGAACGACGCGAGGACCCCGCCCCATGCGCTATTTGCCCCTGACCGACGACGACCGCCGCGCCATGCTGGCGCGCATCGGCGCCGCGTCGATGGACGACCTGTTCCGCGATGTTCCGGCCGAGGCCCTGACCGGCGTCCGCTTTGACGACCTGCCCGATCACGCCACCGAAATGGCGGTGGAGCGTGACCTGGCGGCCCTGGCGGCGCGCAACAGCCCGGCCGGCGCGGGACCGTGCTTCCTGGGCGCCGGGGCCTATCGCCATCATGTGCCGGCGACCGTGGACCATCTGATCCAGAGGGGCGAGTTCCTGACCGCCTATACGCCCTATCAGCCTGAGGTCAGCCAGGGCACGTTGCAGACCTTGTACGAGTTCCAGACCCAGGTGGCGCTGATCACCGGCATGGAGGTGGCCAACGCCTCCATGTACGACGCCGCCACGGGAGTTGCCGAGGCGGCGGCCATGGCCAGCCGTGTCACCCGGCGCAAGCGGGTGCTGGTGGCCGGCGGGGTGCATCCGCACTATGCCGACACCACCGCCAGCTTCCTGCGCTACACCGACATCGACGTCGAGGTGCTGGACCCCGACCCCATGGGCATCGCCGATCTGATCGGCCGCCTGAACGAGGGGCTGGCCTGCCTGGTGGTGCAGAACCCGGACTTTTTTGGCCGCTTGTCCGATCTGTCGGCGCTGGCCCAGGCCTGCCACGCCGAGGGCGTGCTGCTGGTGGTGGCCGTGGCCGAGCCGGTGTCGCTGGGCCTGGTCACGCCGCCGGGCGCGATGGGCGCCGATATCGTCGTCGCCGAGGGCCACGCCCTCGGCAGCCCGCTGAACTTCGGCGGCCCGGGCGTCGGCCTGTTCGCGAGCCGCAAGAAGTTCGTGCGCCACATGCCGGGCCGGCTGGCCGGGGAGACGGTGGACGAGGACGGCCGGCGCGGCTGGGTGCTGACCCTGTCCACCCGCGAGCAGCATATCCGGCGCGAGAAGGCGACCTCGAACATCTGCACCAACAGCGGCCTGGTGGCGCTGGCCTGGACCATCCACATGACACTGCTGGGCGAGGCCGGCTTCACGCGGCTGGCGCGCCTGAACCACATGAAGGCGGTCGAGCTGGTCGGGCTGCTGGAGACGGTCCCGGGCCTGACGGTGGTCACACCCACGTTCTTCAACGAGGTGCTGGTGCGCCTGCCCGGGCAGGACGCGGCCGGCATTGTCGACGCATTGGCGGAACGGGGCATCCTGGCCGGGGTGCCGCTGTCGCGCTTCTGGCCCACCTATCCCGAACTGGCGGACGGCCTGCTGGTCTGCGCCACGGAGACGACCGAGCGGGACGACATGGAGGCGCTGGCGCGCGCCCTGACGGAGGTTCTGGCATGACCGATCGCGGCACCCCCACCCTGACCGGCAACCGCGGCCTGCGCATTGAGGAACCGCTGATCTTCGAGCAGGGCCACCCCGGCAAGACCGGCGTCGACCTGCCGGAGCCACCCGATATGCCGGACCGCCTGGGCGGGTTGGCGCGCACGGGACCGATCGGCCTGCCCGGCCTGAGCGAGCCCGAGGTGGTGCGCCACTACACGCGCCTGTCGCAGAAGAATTACGCCATCGATGCCGGGTTCTATCCGCTCGGCTCGTGCACCATGAAGCACAACCCGCGCCTGAACGAACGCATGGCGCGGCTGCCCGGGTTCGCCGATCTGCACCCGTTCCAGCCGGAGTCGACCGTGCAGGGGGCGCTGGCGGTCATGCACCGGCTGTCGGACTGGCTGCTCGGCCTGACCGGGATGCAGGCGGTGGCGCTGTCGCCCGCCGCCGGCGCGCACGGCGAACTGTGCGGGATGCAGGCCATCCGCGCGGCCCTGGACGCGCGCGGCGCGGGCGAGCGGCGGATCGTGCTGGTGCCGGATTCGGCGCACGGCACCAACCCGGCGACGGCGGCGCTGTGCGGCTTCAAGGTGCGCGGCGTGCCGGGGGACGCGCGCGGGCGGGTCGATCTGGACGCCTTCCGAGAGGCGCTGGACGACGGTGTTGCCGGGGTGATGCTGACCAACCCCAACACCTGCGGCCTGTTCGAAAACGACATCATGGACTTGGCGACGGCGGTGCACGAGGCCGGCGCGTACTTCTATTTGGACGGCGCCAACTTCAACGCCATCGTCGGCCGAGTGAAGATCGCCGACCTGGGCGTCGATGCCATGCACATCAACCTGCACAAGACGTTCTCGACGCCGCACGGCGGCGGCGGCCCGGGCGCCGGGCCGACCGTGCTGAGCGCCGCTTTGGCGCCGTTCGCGCCACTGCCGCACGTGGTCGCCGACGGCGCCGGCTATCGGCTGATCGAGCACGTCGAGGGCGAAATGCAGCCGTTCGGTCGCATGAAGGGCTTCCATGGCCAGTTCGGCGTGTTCGTGCGCGCCCTGTCCTATGTGATGAGCATGGGCGCGGACGGGCTGCGCCAGGCGTCGGGCGATGCGGTGCTGAACGCCAACTACCTGCTGGCGCGCCTGGGCGAGACGCTGACGCCGTCGTTCGCGGGGCCTTGTATGCACGAGGCCCTGTTCGACGACCGCTTCCTGAAGGGCTCCGGCGTGTCCACGCTCGACTTCGCCAAGGCGATGATCGACGAGGGCTTCCACCCGATGACCATGTACTTCCCGCTGGTGGTGCATGGGGCCATGCTGATGGAGCCGACCGAGACCGAAAGCCGGGACAGCCTGGACGCCTTCTGCGACGCCGTGCTGGCGCTGGCGGACCGGGCGCGGTCCGGCGATGCCGCGTTCTTCACCGAGGCGCCCCGCCACACGCCGCGCCGCCGCCTGGACGAGACGCGGGCGGCGCGCCAGCCGGTGCTGCGCTGGGAACCACCGGAGCCGGCCAAGGCGGCGGAGTGATCCTGCCCGTAGGACCCGCTGGCAAGTCCGGGCATGATGTGGTGTGGCCGCCGGAAGGACGGTCCGGTCCGGTCGTCGTCCCACAGACCATTTGGGAGGCTCGCTATGCCGAGACGGTTTCGACGCACCTTTCTCGTCTGCACGGCCCTGGCTTTGTGCATCGGCTCGGCGCCGGCCGGGGCGCAACAGGTCGAGGACCCGCGCACCGTGGTCACGCTGCCCGCACCCGTCGCCGAGGCGTTCCGGGCCGAGATGCACGGCCACATGCGTTCGCTGGACGATGTCCTGTACGAACTGGCGGACGGCAACTACGAGGCGGCCGCCAACATCGCCGACATCCATTGGGACTTCGGCCATCGCGTCTGGGAGGCGCTGGAGGAGCAGGGCCTCAGCCCTGATGAGATCGCCCAGCGCAAGGCCGAGATGCGCGCGGCCATGGAGGCGGCCGGAATGCCCATGGGCCAGGGCATGGGCATGGGACAGGGCCGGGGCATGGGCTTCGGCCGGTTCATGCCGGACGCCTTCCGCACCATGGGCCAGGGCTTCCACGCGGCCGGTCAGCGGTTCGCGAAACAGGCGCGGGCCATGGGCGACAGCCCCGACGCCGCAGCCGTCACGGCGCTGCTGTCCAACCTGCAAGAGGTCACGGGATACTGCCGCGCCTGTCACGATACGTTCCGCATCGTGGCCGAGGCGGAGTAGGGCTGTCTGCCGGACACGCGACGCCAGCTTGAACGAATAATCGAGCCGGCGCACATGGTGCCGCGCGCCCTGAAGAGGCGCTGCGGCGAGAAAAACAAAGACTCATTGCGACCGGTCCGTCGCTGCGATCACGAAGCCGATCAGTCAATGCTATTGTCGGCCTGTATCAGGTAGGTTGCCCCAAGTCCATCCACTGGCACATTGCCTCCAGCAGTTCTCGCACCGGAGCATCACGGATGTCGTCCTCGGAGAACCCAAGCGCCATCTGCTGTTTCCAGTGCCACTCCTGAAAATCCTCGTATGCGCCGAGGATCCGTTCGGCACCGGGCGCGGTGGTTCCCGCTTCGCTGACAAGCCAGTTCCGAACCTTGCGAACCGCCACGCCATACTGCCCCTGGTGCGCCTGAATATCACATCCAGCCAAGTCGGAGATGGCCGCCTGATAGCGGTATTTCTGCTCCTCAAGGATCAAAAAGCGTTTCATGCCTCGTCCGTTGCCGCAATAAAGGCGACAGCCATAGTCCAGGCCCAGTTCGAAGGGCATGTTCAGGCGATAATGTTCGCCAACGCTTGCGGCTTGACAGCGGCTCAGGTCGTGGATGGAAAACCGGGATGTTTCAATCAAGCCCAGAATCTTGGCGAGACGCATCTCGCCCGAGTCCGAGCGTTCCGTCGCCAGTCTGGGAACGTAGCCCAGGTACGTCACGCAGAACAGTATGGCCCGCAAAAGGGGCGCGTAGGCGTCATCAAAAGGCGCATTAATGAAAACACAGTGGTCGAAGGATGGCCCCGCCACCGGTCAACCCTTGCGCGCGGATGCGTCTCCGTTGAACGAGAGTCGCTCCCGGATCAGGCCGTCCGTACCATGGATGTAAAGCTCGCTTTTGTCGCGCCGCGCCAGTTCCCGGCCCCGTTCGACGGCTTGTTCACGGGTGTCGAACAGCTTGGAGGCCCGCGCCGCGCCGGTGCGCCGAACGCTCCACTTGCTACCCCTCGGCGCCACATGATGGGCTTTCGCCGTCATTCTCCACGACCTTTCCTGATCACATCGCGTTTGCCTCGCGAGTATAGCCGAAGGACGGGCGGGCGCCAATGGGGGGCACAAATGCCGGCAGCCTGTTGCGCAAATCTGGCTGCAACGCCCCCTCACCCCACTTCCGCCAACTTCGCCGCCTGATCCTCGGCGATCAGGGGGTCGATGACGTCGTCCAGGGCCTCGCCGGCGATCACCTTGTCGAGATTGTAGAGCGTCAGGTTGATGCGGTGGTCGGTCACCCGGCCCTGTGGGAAGTTGTAGGTGCGGATGCGTTCCGAGCGGTCGCCGGAGCCCACCTGGCTCTTGCGCGTATCGGCGCGTTCCTGGTCGGCGGCGCGGCGCTGTTCGTCGTACATCTTGGCCAGCAGCATCTTCATCGCCTTGTCGCGGTTCTTGTGCTGGCTCTTCTCCTCCTGGCAGGCGGCGACGATGCCCGTGGGGATGTGGGTGATGCGCACCGCCGAGTCGGTGGTGTTGACGTGCTGGCCGCCGGCGCCCTGGGAGCGGAAGGTGTCCACGCGCAGGTCCTTGTCCTCGACGTGGACGTCCACGGCCTGGGCCTCCGGCAGCACGGCGACGGTGGCGGCGGAGGTGTGGATCCGCCCGCCGGCCTCGGTCACCGGGACGCGCTGCACCCGGTGCACGCCGCTTTCGTACTTCAGGCGGGCGAAGACGTTGCGGCCGGAGACGGTGGCGATGGCCTCCTTCAGGCCGCCGATGGGGGTGTCGGTGGCCTCCATGACCTCGAAGCGCCAGCCCTGTGACGCGGCGTAGCGCTCGTACATGCGGAACAGTTCGCCGGCGAACAGGGCGGCCTCGTCGCCGCCGGTGCCGGCGCGAACCTCCAGGATGGCGTTGCGCTCGTCGGCCTCATCCTTCGGCAACAGCATGACCTTGACCGCGCGCTCGCGCTCCGGCACCTCTTCTCGCAAACGCCCGACCTCCTCCTCGGCCAGTTCGCGCATGTCCGGATCGCCGAGCATCGCCTCGGCGTCCTCCAGGTCGGCGCGCGCCTGCCGCAGGGCGGCGATGGCCTCGACCACCGGGGTCAGGTCGGAGAGTTCCTTGGACAGGCGGGGGATGTCCTGGGCGTCAAGGTCGGAGCCCGACAGCAGCGCCCCCAGTTCCTCGTGCCGCGACACCACGCGGCTCAGTTTCTCGTCCAGGCTCATGTTGGGTCTTCGTTGTCTGTTGGATGATCGGGAATGGGGATGGCGCCCGGCGCCGCGGCACCGGACAGGCGGAACAGGCGGCGGGTGACGTTCTCCGCGTGGCGCAGGTTTTCCGGCGGGCCGGCGGTGAGGCGGCGCAGTTCCTCCGACGGGGTGTGCAACAGCCGGCCGATCAACAAGCGCGTCGCCTTGGCGGCGTCGTCGCCGGCCTCGGCCAACACGCGGTTGCGCTCCTCCTCGAAGCGGGCGTGGAGTTGCGTGATCACCGGCGCCGCCGCCCGCTCCACCCGGCCTTGCTGGTACCGCCCCACCTCGTCGCGCACGATGCGCCACGCCGCCTCGGCCTCGGCCTCGCGATGCGCGCGGCCTTCCATGGCGATGCCTTCCAGGTCATCCAGATCATACAGGAAGGCGTTGTCCACCTTGTTCACCGCCGGCTCGACGTCGCCCGGCACGGCCACGTCGGCGATGAACACCGGCTTGCGCCGCCGTCTCTTGGCCGACTGCCGGGCGGCATCCTCGCCCAGGATGTGCTCGCGACCGCCGTAGCAGGAAATGACGATGTCGGCGGCCACCAGGTCGTCGATCAGCGCCTCGGCCGTGCTGACCTGCGCGTTCAGCCGGCGCGCGACCGCCTCGGCCCGGCTGCGGCGACGGCCGCGCACCACCAGGCGCTCCAGGCCGTGCGCCTGAAAGGACTCGGCCAGCAACTCGCCCATCTCGCCGGTGCCCAGCAGCAGGGCCGCGCAGCCGTCCAGATCGCCGTGCAGGTCGCGCGCCACCTGCACCGCCGCCGACGCCACCGACACCGGCCCCTCGGCGATGTGGGTTTCGGTGCGCACCCGCTTGGCGCAGGCGAAGGCGGATTGCAGCAGGCGTTCGAGTTCCGCCCCCACCATGCCGGCGGCGCGGGCGGTGGAGTACCCGGCCTTGACCTGACGCAGCACGTGCGGCTCGCCGATCACCTGGCTGTCGAGCGACGCGGCCACGGCGAAGCAGTGCCGGGCGGCGTCGGCGCCCCGATGCACGTAGCCCTGGTTCCGCAGCATGGACGGCGAGACCTCGCCATGCTCGGCCAGGGCGACCAGGGCGGCCTCGGCGGTGGCGTCGGCCACCTCCGACTGCGGGGCCTGGGCGATGATCTCGACCCGGTCGCAGGTGGACAGCACCACCGCCTGGGTCAGGCCGTTGGCGCGCAGGTGGCCCAGGAAGGCGGGGATGGCCTCGTCCTCCAGCGTCACCTGATCGCGCAGGGCCATGGAACTGGAATGGTGGTTCACGCCCACGATCACCAGGCTGCCCAGCGCCGCCTCCCCGGGGCCCTCGGGGCTGTCGCCCGGGGGCGTCGTCACCGGAACCGGTCCAGCGCTCCCTCCAGCGCATCGAGGGGCACGCGCGCCTGCTCGCCGCTGTCCAGGTCGCGGACAGTGGCCTCGCCGGCCGCCAGTTCCTCGTCGCCCAGGATGATGGCGGCGCGGGCGCCCACCTTGTTGGCCCGCTTCATGCGCTTGCCCATGTTGCCGCCATACCCCAGGTCGACGACATGACCGGCGCGGCGCAGGCGGTCGGTGAGCGTGAGGGCGAGCGCCTCCGCCTCGGCCCCCGCCGGGATCACGGCAAAGGGGCGCGGCGCCGGCGGCGGGTCGGCCAGCAGCATGGACAGGCGCTCGACCCCCGCCGCCCAGCCGACGCCGGGGGTGGGTGGGCCGCCCATCTGCTTGACCAGCCCGTCATAGCGGCCGCCGGCCAGCACCGTGCCCTGGGCGCCCAGTTGGGTGGTGGTGAACTCGAACGCCGTGTGGGTGTAGTAGTCGAGCCCGCGCACCAACCGGGGACTGATCTCGACCGGGATGTTCAGCGCGGCGAGGCCCTCCCGCACGCGGGCGAAGAAGTCGCGCGACGCGTCGTTGAGGTGATCGGCCAGCACGGGCGCGTCGGCCACCACGGCGCGGTCGCCCTCGTCTTTTGAGTCGAGAATGCGCATGGGGTTGCGCTCCAGCCGGGCGAGGCTGTCCTCGGACAGTTTGTCCTTATGCCCCTGGAGGTAGGCGACCAGGGCCTCGCGGTAGACGGCGCGGCTGTCCAGGTCGCCCAGGGTGTTCAGTTCCACCGTCACCGTGCCGCCCAGGCCCAGGGCTTCGAGAATATGATAGCCGCAGGTGATGACCTCGATGTCGGCGGCCGGCCCCTCGACCCCCAGGATCTCGATGCCGACCTGGTGGAACTGGCGCAGGCGGCCCTTCTGCGGCCGTTCATACCGGAACATGGGGCCGCGATAGAACGCCTTGACCGGCACGCTCTGGGCCAGCCCGCCGGAGATGAAGGCGCGCACGATGGCCGCCGTGCCCTCGGGTCGCAGGGTCAGGCTCTCGCCGCCCCGGTCCTCGAAGGTGTACATCTCCTTGGTGACGATGTCCGACGTGTCGCCCAGGGTGCGCTTGAAGACCTCGGTGAACTCGAAGATGGGCGTGACGATCTCGCCGAAGCCGAAGCGGCGGGCGACGTCGAACGCGCGGTCCTCGACGGCGCGGTGGACACGGGCGGCGTCGGGCAGCAGGTCGTGGGTCCCGCGCACGGGTTGCAGGGCGGCCATGGGGGTCCTTCAGGAGACGGGACAACGGGAAACGGGATCACGCCACGGACCGGTGAGGCCCGTGGTGCCGCCCCCGTCATATTCAGGCCGGACCCGTTTTGCAACGGTGTGAGGCATTTGGAGGGACGATCCGTCCGCCGGCCGAAAGCGTATTGACATTGCCCTCACAGCCAACATCTCCTGGAGCATGGTGTGACGGAGGCCATCATGTCCCATCTTCCCCCCGCCGCGCGGTCTCGGCCGCCGCGCGACGTCTCCATCAACCTGCGTGCCAGCCAGGGGCAACGCGCGCTGATCGACCAGGCCGCCGAGGCCCTGGGCAAGACACGCTCGGAGTTCATGCTGGACAGCGCCTGCCGGGACGCGGAAACCGTCCTGCAGGACCGTAAGCTGTTCACCCTCGTCGAAGACCGCTTCCAGGCTTTCCTGGATGCCCTTGACGCGCCGCCGCAGGACAACCCCGCGCTGCGCCGGTTGCTGACGGAAAAGGCCCCCTGGGACCGATGACGACGGACCTGTCCGCCGTCACGGTACCCGATCAATTGTGCGCCTTCGCGATCACGGCCATACAACTACAAGAAACTCGCATTCGCACAACAAATGCAGCCAAAAAATTACGCAGAATGATTCGTACCTTCGGTCAAAAACACTCGCTCAACCCATTTCAAGAAATCGGGCACCTTCCCCCGATCCGGGTTGAGATATTTTTTCCGAATTGCCAAGCCCATAGGCGTCCCGGGATCTTCTTGCCAAGCCAACCACGTATGAATTTCTGCCTTGGATTGATGTGCGTCTTTGAACAAACGCAAATCATTCGACATGCCATTGATGCAGGTTCTCGCATAGTTAAAAAGCTCGTCTCCATCAGGAATCAACAAGCAAACAAAGTCCTCCAGCATGCCTTGAGTAACATTGTCCGGCATCAGCCAAATACCAATCCTTGGCTTTCCTTCTCGCAAAACAACGGCGCCATGTGATTGCGGTTCGTCCGGAATCTCAGGGTAGTCATGTTTTCTCAACACATCCTTGATGCTAATCCAGCGCCCCTCGGGACTAACATCTGCGTCCAAAATAACTCCAATCGCTTGAGTAGTGCTTCCCTTCAAACGAACGCCTAAGTCTCTTAGAACCCCACTATCTGACCCACATTTCTCAACTGAAAAAGATACAGGAATTGAGTGAGCTTCAAACAAATTCCAGAAAACATGCTGGTCGTCATTGCCTTCGACCAATAAAACATTCGAATTATCGTTCATCTCACCTCTATCTCCTTTTCTACGACTAAATTCAGCTCATCAGGTTCGAAAGAAACCCCAGAAATAACGCCATTCACACCTTCGAGGCGAATCAACGATGCGTCTTCGGCATCGAGGCCTGAGGCTGCCGCCTCAAAACCTCTAATACAGTCAAGGCTGTGTGTCGTTGCAAAAACCTGAACATTTAGATCTTGACTCTGCTTCAATATCAAAGCCCAGAGATCTTTCATGACGGAGTAGTGAACACCATTTTCAACTTCGTCAATCAAAAGAAAGCCGTTCCTGGCGGCCGCGAGTGAGACAGCGATCCCAAATAGATGGTTGACACCCTCACCAAGGCTGCGCAGCGGGACAGGCATTGCGTGTCGCCCAATCTTGACCAAAGCAAAACGGCCGTACGAACGCAAACGATCTCGAGGAGATCCAACAAAAGCTACCCTCTCCAGATCCTTGCAGATTAAGCGCAACGCTTCGTACACAATGTCTTCTTCCTCACGTAGCGCAATCTTATCCCAAAGAAGTGAGACATAGTCGGAGCCGAGGCCTTCAGCAGGAACGAACTGGAATCCTGGGTGCGCATCAGAGTCTACTGAACGAAGTCTCCGGAAGTTCTCAATTCTACCAAATGACACCAGACGTTCACGTTCTCCATATTGGATGGATAGTCCAGGATAGGCACGTCCAGAAAATTCAGCATCTTCTTCGGTCATAATCCGACGCGCTCTAAGAACTCTACCACCTTCTGCCTCGTCGATCTCATCTATAATTTGACAATGTTTAACTGTAAGAGTTTGTGTAACTGTATGAGTTTCTTGGAAAAAACCTTCTATATACTTGCCTTCAATTGAAAAGCTCGGACACGCTTCCGCTAGGTCTGGGCGACCATAAAAAAGAGATTCATAAGAAAAACCTTCCGCGCTACCAGAATCCGCGTCCGCATCCGATCGCGTGTCCAGAGAAATCTCGCCCCTATTTACCAGTAAGTCGCGGATGCGGGCGGGCGATCCCTCAGCAGAAAATATACTAATTGCCTCCAAGAGCGACGTTTTTCCTAAGCTATTTTTTCCGACTACCAAGTTCACTCGAGATAGATTTTTGAGTTCTAGGCGTTCAAAGGGCCTAAAACCAAACACATTTAGGCCGGTCAGATGTGTCTTTTTCATCATAGCAAGCAGTACAGTTTAATCGCTGTGAGCCGCGCAGCCCTACTCGGTGCCAAGTTCTATGTTCCCAAAGCAGCATGACGGGATTGCAGCAGATTTCCAAGCTCGTTTTTTTAACGCTGCACAAATGTCGTGCCAATGCCAAACGCAGCCCGTCGTCCGAAGGGCGTTCCCGCCGAAGGCGTAAGCCGCCGCGATCGGCGCCACGGACGGTGCCAACCCACCCTACACATTGTCTCCCATCGGCTCGGCCGCTCGCCCGTCACTCCGGCCGGGTGCCGCCCCCGTCATATTCAGACCGGACCCGATTTGCAACGGTGTGAGGGGTGCGCGTCGCTGCTACCGATCCGCCAGCGCCAGCCGCAGCCCCAGCAGGCCGAACGCCCCGGCGAAGCCGCGCCGCATCCAGCGCATGACCTCTGGCCGTGAGATGACGTGGCGCCGGGTGGCCGAGGCGAACGCGCCGTAGCCGACGAAGACGATGAATGTCAGCAGCATGAACACCCCCGCCAGCCACAGCATGACGAGCGTCGGCGCGGTCGTTCCGGCTGGCACGAACTGCGGCAGGAAAGCCAGGAAGAACAGCGACAGCTTCGGGTTCAGGATGTTCAGGAGGATACCGTCGCGCACGATCCGGCCGGCCGGAGCCGGGGCGCGCTCGCCTTTGACCTCCAGCGCGCCGCCCTCGCGCAGCACACTCCAGGCCATGTACAGCAGGTAGCAGACGCCCAGGTACTTGATGACCATGAACGCCATGGCGCTGGTGTGCAGCAGCGCGGCCAGACCGGCGATGCTGGCGGCGATGTGCGGGACGATCCCGAACGTACAGCCGACCGCCGCCCAGACGCTGGCGCGCCAGCCTCGCCCGAGTCCGCAGGCCAGCGTGTACAGAACGCCGGTGCCCGGCAGCAGGATGACGACCATCGACGTGATCAGGAATTCGGGGGTCATGGCGGTATCCTCACACTGGGTTCGCTGGGTCCATGTCGCGCGATGCCGGGCAACGGTCTGCTCGGGTTGGGAAGGGGCGGCACACCGTCCCCGGCACGGCTATCGTATCACACGTTTCCGCCGAAGCGACGGCTCTTCGCTCGCGAGGCGATGTGACACGTCATTGCGAACCCTCGTCGCAAGACGAGGGTGAAGCAATCCAGGGCACAAGACGCAAGTATCCGCCCTGGATTGCTTCGTCGCTACGCTCCTCGCAATGACAAGAGGGAGTAAAGATGTGTGAATCGTATAGCCATTTCATGGGGAGGGGGTCCGGCCTGCACCCATTTTACGGCCTGCCCTCCACCCCACCGGAAGGTGCCTGCCTGACACCTCCCCCATTTATGGGGGAGGTTGGGAGGGGGTTCAGGCGGAAAACAGCGGCTTTGGATGTGTGTGACTCAGAGATCGCCGGCACGGGGAGGGTCGAGGTGGGATTCGTCGTCTTCATGGTCTCGGCTCACCGAAGCGACGCCACACCCCAGAGAGTAGTCGCTTACGCTCCTCGCAATGACGTTTCTCGTTTCAGGCCAACGCCCAAACTACTCCGCCGCCGTCTTTTCCGCCGCCTTGGCGGCCTCGATCTCGGCGGCCTTCTTCTCCACCAGTTCGACGATGTGGTCGATCATCTGCGGGTTGTTGATGTTGTGATCCGGAACGCCCGCAATGTAGACCTTGTTGGCCGAGCCCTCGTTGGCCATCGTGCCGCCGCCGGTCAGGCCGATATCCGTCTCGCGCGCCTCGCCCGGGCCGTTGACCACGCAGCCGATGATGGACAGCGAGATGGGTGTGGCGATATGGGCCAGCCGCTCTTCCAGGACGGCAACGGTCTTGATGACGTCGAAGCCTTGCCGGGCGCAGGACGGGCAGGAGACGATGCGCACGCCCCGGTGGCGCAGGTCCAGGCTCTTGAGGATATCGAAGCCGACCTTGATCTCCTCGACCGGATCGGCGGACAGCGACACGCGGATGGTGTCGCCGATCCCCTGCTTCAGCAGCCAGCCGATGCCGATGGAGGATTTGACAGTGCCGACGCGGGTCCCGCCGGCCTCGGTGATGCCCAGGTGCAGCGGATAGTCGCAGGCCTCGGCCAGCGCCTCGTAGGCGGCGATGGCCAGGTAGACGTCGGACGCCTTGACCGAGATCTTGAACTCGCGGAAATCGTTGTCTTCCAGCAGCTTGGCGTGCTCCAGGGCACTTTCGACCATGGCCTCGGGGTTGGGCTCGCCGTACTTCTCCAGCAGGTGCTTGTCCAGCGAGCCGGCGTTGACGCCGATGCGCATGGAGCAGCCGTGGTCCTTGGCGGCGCGGACCACCTCGCGCACGCGCTCCTGCGACCCGATATTGCCGGGGTTGATGCGCAGGCAGGCGGCGCCGGCCTCGGCGGCCTCGATGGCCCGCTTGTAGTGGAAGTGGATGTCGGCGACGATTGGCACGCTGACCTGCTTGACGATCTCCTTCAGGCCGGCCGTGGCCTCCTCGTCAGGGCAGGAGACGCGGACGATATCGGCGCCGGCCTCCTCCAGGCGTTTGATCTGGGCCACCGTCGCCGCCACATCGGCGGTGATGGTGTTGGTCATCGATTGCACGGTGACGGGGGCGTCGCCGCCCACCGGCACCGGTCCGACGAAAATCTTGCGGCTCTTGCGACGCGTGATGTCGCGGTAGGGGCGAACGGACATGGGACCCCCTCGGTCGTGGTCCGACAAGTACGGACGCGGGCCGGTCCGGAGCGGACCGCCCGCGCGTTTCAGCCCCTGGTATAAGGGGTTCGTGGGCCTTAGTTCAAGCTGCCCGGGGACAGCCGCACGCCGTTGCGCGGCACCCCGACCGGCCCCAGGTTGCGCACCCGCCGGCCGTCCACGTAGACCTCAAGCCCGCCGGCGTTGCTGGTGTTGAGCGTATAGCCGCCATCGGTCGGCACCGCGTAGGTATCGCCGCGCCGCAGCAGCCGGCGCACCACCAGGTCGCCGCCCTTGCGCACCTGGATCCAGGAATCGCGGTTGGCGCGCAGCACGATGCGGGAGCCGTTGGCGACCGATTGAACCTCGGACGGCGCGGCGCGGCCGATGTAGGCGGGTGTCGGCTCCTCTTCCGGTTCGGCGGGCTCTTCCGTCTCCGGTTCGGCCGGCGGCTCCGGCGCCTCCGCTGTCTCCGCCGTCTCGGTCTCGGGAATGGCCGGTGCGGCCGCCTCCGGGGTTTCGGGCGCCTCGGCCGGTTCAGCCGCGTCGCCATCCCCCGCCTCGTCGGCGCCGTCGGTAACGGGTTCGGTGGGTGCGACGTCCTCGTCCGCCACACCTTCATCCGCCACGCCTTCATCCGGCGCGGCCTCGTCCGGCGCGACTGCGTCGGGCGCCTCGGCCGGTTGCGGGTCCTCGGCGTCTTCGGGACCCGGCGCGGTCGCCGCCTCCTCGGCTGGCGGTGCGGTCTCTTCCGCCTCTTCGGTCTCATCGACCGCCGCCACGTCGGGGGTCGCCGGTTCCGTCGGCGTAGTCACGTCGTCCGGCGCGGGCGCGTCGTCATCGGCCGGAGCGGTTTCTTCCGCGGCCGTTGCCGCCGGGTCTTGGGCTGGAGGCGTGGTGGGAGAGGTGGGATTCAGCGCCGCCAATCCGTCGCCGGCCGGCGCCCCCTCATCGGCCGCGCCCCCGTCCTCCGCGCCGCCGTCCGCCGCGTCGACGGTATCGGTTGCGGTGTCGACCGGAGCGGCGTCCGGGGTCTCGGCTGTCGGTTCGGTCGTTTCGGTGGGGTCCGCGCGCTCGGCGGGCTCGGGCGACGTCTCTTGCTCCGCCTGCCCCGTCGCGGGTCCCGCGCCGTCATCCCCTTCCATCAGGCTCGCCAGCCGGTCGGGAATCGCCGGGATCAGCTCGGCCATCGACGTGTTGTTGGTCGACATCCAGTACCAGCCGCCGTAGGCGAGGCTGGCCACGGCCAGCAGCACCAGCAGCAGGGCCCCGGCCGGCAGGCGGCCACTGTTGGCGGGCGCTGGAAAGTCCAGGTGGTCGGCCGGCTTGGCACCCTGCGGCTCGTTCTTGTAGCGACGGATGATCTCCTCGGCGTCCAGCCCGAGGTATTCGGCGTAGGCCCGGATGAATCCCGTGACATAGGTGGCGCCGGGCAGGTCGTCGAACCGGCCGTCCTCAATGGCGAGCAGGTGGTGATAGCGGATGCGAAGATCGTCAGCGACGATCCGCAGGTCCTGCCCGAGCCGCAAGCGCGTTTCCTGCAATAAGGTGCCGACATGCGCCGCCGGGATATACCCCTCGTGAGGATGCCGCCGTTCCGCCGTATTGGCCAAGGTTGTCGTCCTCATCACCTGATCGCGTGGTCCGCTCGCGTCATCCGCCGGAAAGGTCGCGGCGGTCGTCCGCCCCTGTGGGTGCGTGGCCGGCACGCAAACCAATGCCCTGACATATACCCTACCTTATCGAAGGACGAAACGGCTTTCCAGGTCCCTCACGAAGGCAGGAAAGAACCCGCGTTACAACACGTTATGAAGCGTTTACGAGATTGTGATGGCATGATCCCGGGCGAACGACGCCAGCGCCCGGCGGGGGTGCGCGGCCGATCGGTCGATCAACGCCTGGACGTAGGTGGTCACCGTGCGGCTGTCCATCGACCGCAGCATCTGCTTGACCGGCCCGATCCCTTGCGCGGCCATTGACAGGCGGCGATATCCCAGGCCGATCAAGGCCATGGCCTCCAACGGGCGGCCGGCCATCTCGCCGCAGATGGTGACGGGCTTGCCGGCCGCGTCGCACTGTTCGCGCACGTCCCGCAGCATCCGCAGCACCGGCACCGACAGCACGTCGTACCGCGACGAGACGCGCGGATTGCCGCGATCGGTGGCGAACAGGAACTGCAGCAGGTCGTTGCTGCCGACAGAGACGAAATCGGCCGCCCGCAGCAGGGCCGGAAACTGGTACAGGAGTGCCGGCACCTCCAGCATGGTGCCGACCCAGATCTCGCTGGGCAGATCGCCGGCGCGGGACAGTTCCCGCGCCACCTCGGCATCCACCAGGCGCCGCGCCTGGTCGAATTCCGCCACGTCGGCGATCATCGGAAACATGACGCGAAGCTCCCGCCCGGCGCTGGCCCTGAGCAATGCCCGAAGCTGACTGCGCAGCACCGCCGGCCGGTCCATCGTGATGCGGATGGAGCGCCACCCCATCGCCGGGTTGTCCTCGCCATCGTTGCTCCAGTACGGCAGCAGCTTGTCGCCGCCGACGTCCAGCGTGCGGAACACCACGGGTCGATCCCCGGCCTGATCGAGGATCTTCTGGTACAGCAGCGTCTGCGTGGGCACGTCGGGCAGGCTGGGCCGCGTCATGAACGGCAGTTCGGTCCGGTAGAGCCCAACGCCCATGGCCCCGGTGTCGTCCAGGTGGCTCATGTCCATCAGCAGGCCCGCGTTCATCATGACAGTGACGGCCTCGCCGTCGCGGGTCTCGAACGGTAGGTCGCGTTCGGCCAGATACGCCTGCTTGCGGGCCTGCCGCGTGGCGACGCTGTGCAGGAAGATCTCGCGGACATCGTCGCTCGGCCGCACGAACACCTGCGCGTTGTCGGCATCGAGCGCCAGGGCATCGAACGGCGCGATGCGCGAAAAGGCGCCTGCCAGGCGGCCGATGACCGGGATATCGAGCGCCCGCGCCACGATCACGGCGTGCATGGTGGGGGCGCCTTCTTCCATCAGCACGCCGCGCACGGTGCCGCGCGGGTAGTCCAGCAGCTCCGCCGGACCGAGGGAACGGCAGATCAAGACCGCGTCCTCGGGCAACTGCCCCTGCGCTGAGGTCGGCCCGTGGCCCGTCAGGTGCAGCAGCAGCCGGTTGGCCAGGTCCTCCAGGTCGTGCAGGCGCTCGCGAATGTAGGGGTCGTTGGCCTGCGACAGCCGCACCTTCATGTCGTCGTCGACACGGCGCACCGCCGCCTCGGCGGTCAGGCCGGAGCGGATGGCGTCGCTGATGCGCGAGACCCACCCGGCGTCGTCGGCGAACATGCGGTAGGCTTCCAGGATCTCCCGGTAGTCGCCGGACAGGTCGATGTGGCTGTGGATCAGATCGTCGATGGACCGCCGCAAGGCCTGCAACGCCTCACGCAGGCGGGCCAGCTCGGCGTCCGGGTCCTCGCAGATCAGCCGCTCGATATGCACCTTGGGGCGGTGGTAGACCGCCGTCCCCAGGGCAGCCCCGGGGTTGAGGCACAGCCCCTCCATGCGGAAGGGCAGCACGGCATTGCCGGCCACCGGCGCCAGTTCGTCGCGCGAGATCAGTTCGGTCCCGGCCAGCAGCTCGGACAGCACCATGGCCACCGTTTCCAGGGCCTCGATCTCGATGTCCTTGTACGGGCGCCGATCGCGGTTCTGCACCGCCAGCACGCCAATGACCTGTCCGCCCCGGATCATGGGCACGCCCATCAGCGAGGCGTACACGTCCTCCCCGGTCTCGGGTCGGTACACAAAGCCCGGATGGTCCCACGCATTGGGGGCGTTGAGCGGCCGGGCGCGGGCGGCGATCTCGCCGACCAGGCCCTCGCCGACGCGCAACCGGGTGACGTGGACGGCGTCCTGCGAAAGGCCCTGTGTGGCGAACAGCTCCAGCACCTCGCCGGCGCGCATGACATAGCACGAGCAGACGTCGGAACTTGTCTCCTCGGCGATCAGCCGCACCGTACGGTCGAGTCGCTCCTGGGCCGTGCCGCCGCCGGCCATGTACTCCCGCAAGCGCCCCAGCAGGCGCCGACCGGTGGAATCGGGCAACGGCATCAGGGAACCGGTTCGGGCGCCACCGCCCGGTCCGTGGCCGCCGCCGGCGCGGCGGTCGCCTGACCGCGTGCGGTCAGGGCCGCTTCCGCCTGGGCGATCAGGGTGTCGATGATCACCTGGGTCGGCTGCTCCTCCTTGACCAGGCCGACGCTCTGCCCGGCCATCAGCGAGCCGCTCTCGATGTCGCCGTCGATGACGGCGCGACGCAACGCACCGGCCCAGAAATGCTCGATCTCCAGTTGCGCGCTCTTCTGGTCGATCTCACCGGCCTGAAAGCGGGCGATGACGGCGCGTTGGGTCTCCATGAAGGCCTCGGTGCCCTTGTTGCGCAGGGCACGCACCGGGATGACGGGAAAGCGCGGGTCGACCTGCACCGTCGGCACGGCGTCGCGGGCGTTGGCCTTGATGAAGGCGGCCTTGAAGTTCGGGTGGGCGATGCTTTCGGTGGCGCACACGAAGTGGGTGCCGAGTTGCACGCCGGACGCGCCCATCTCCAGATACGACAGGATGGCCTCGCCGCGGCCGATGCCGCCGGCCACGAACACCGGCACCGCCGCGCCCACCTCGGGCAGGATTTCCTGCGCCAGAACGCTGGTGGAGACGGGGCCGATATGGCCGCCGGCCTCGGCGCCCTCGATGATCAGGCCGTCCACGCCCAGCTTGACCAGCTTGCGCGCCAGCGCCATGGCGGGGGCGAAGCACAGGACGCGCGCGCCGCCGTCCTTCAGGCGGCGTATGGCGGTCCCCGAGGGCAGACCGCCGGCGAGGACCACATGGCCCACCTGTAGGCCCCGGCAGACGTCCATCAGCGCGTCCAGGTCCGGGTGCATGGTGATGAGGTTGACCCCGAACGGGCGCGCGGTCAGTGCCTGGGTGGCCTCGATCTCGGCCGCCAGCAAGTCCGGCCCCATGGAGCCGCAGGCCAGCACGCCAAAGCCGCCGGCATTCGAGATCGCCGAGACCAGATGCCGCTCCGACACCCACGACATGGCCCCGCCCATGATGGCGGTATCGGTGCCGAGCAGGGCGCGGCCGCGCGCCCACAGGCGGTCGAGGTGCTGGCGGGGAGTCTCGGTGGTGGTCATGGCGGTCGGGTCCGGCGGCTGGGGTCGGGCGAAACGGGCTCAATCGGGGAACGCGAGAGCGAGCCGGCTCAGGCGGCGTCAAGGCCATAGGCGGTGTGCAGGGCGCGCACCGCCAGCTCGGTGTATTCCTCGGCGATCAGGACGCTGATCTTGATCTCGGAGGTGGTGATCACCTGGATGTTGATCCCGCGCTCGGCCAGCGCCTTGAACATGGTCTGGGCGACGCCGGCGTGGCTGCGCATTCCGACGCCGATCACCGACACCTTGACCACGCCGTCGTTGGCCGTCAGGGCCTTATAGCCCAGTTCGTCCTGGCGGGCTTCCAGCAGCTTGACGGCCTTGTTCAGGTCCCCGGTCGGGACCGTGAATGTCAGGTCGGTGGACTGGCCGTCGTCCGAGACGTTCTGGACGATCATGTCCACGTTGATATTGCCCTCGGCCAGCGGGCCGAAGATGCGCGCCGCCACGCCGGGCAGGTCGGAGACCTTGGACAACGTGACCTTCGCCTCGTCGCGGCTGTAGGTGATGCCGCTGACAACTTCCTTTTCCACGATCTCATCCTCGCCGCAAACCAGGGTTCCGGGAACGGTCCAGTACTCGGGCCAGCTATGCCGCACCTGCACCCGGACATTGTGCTTCATGGCCATTTCGACAGACCGGGTCTGCAACACCTTGGCCCCCAGCGAGGCCATTTCCAGCATCTCCTCGTAGGTGATGCGGCCCAGCTTGCGCGCCTTGGGCACGATGCGCGGATCGGTGGTGTAGACGCCCTCGACGTCTGTGTAAATGTCGCAGCGGTCCGCGCCCAGGGCCGCCGCCAGCGCCACCGCCGAGGTATCCGAGCCGCCCCGGCCCAGCGTCGTGACGCGGTTGTCGGTCTCACCAATGCCTTGGAAGCCGGCCACCACCGCCACCTGGCCCTGGTCCATCCGCTGGATCAAGGTCTGGGTGTTGATGTCCAGGATGCGCGCGCGGCCGTGGGCGACGTCGGTGCGCACCGGGATCTGCCAGCCCATCCACGAGCGGGCCTCGATTCCCAGGTCCTGCAAGGCGATCGACAGCAGGCCGATGGTTACCTGTTCGCCGGTCGAGACCACCACGTCGTATTCGCGGGCGTCGTGCATGGGCGAAACCTCGCGGCACAGGCCCACCAGCCGGTTGGTGTCGCCGGACATGGCGGAGACGACCACCGCCACCTGGTTGCCGGCCTCGGCCTCCTCGGCGACGCGGCGGGCCACGGTCTTGATGCGCTCGACGCTGCCGACCGAGGTGCCGCCGAACTTCATCACGATGCGCGCCATGGCCGGCCTGTCCCTTTGCCTCAGAAATCCCTATGTCCGAGTCCGCGCGCCGGCGCGACTCCCCGGGTCCGGCGGTTCCGCGATGCCCGGCTGCCCAGCCCGGCCGCCCAGCCGGATGCCATGGGGCGATCCGGTTGCCGCCGCCGCCGGTTCCCTGTAAACGGACGCGTGTCGGGGGCGCGGGCGCGGTCTTCATACCCGCTCGCCCTGTGCGAGGCAAGGCCGCGCGCAGCCCGACCGAAGGGTCCTATTGCCAGTCCGGAGACTCACCATGAATGTTGACAGCGCCTCTCGCCCTGCCAGTTCCGCGCTTGACGACGAGGTGGCCAAGTTCGCCGCCATGGCCGAGACGTGGTGGGATCCGGAAGGCCCGTTCAAGCCGCTGCACACCTTCAATCCGAAGCGGCTGGCCTACATCCGCGACCGTGCCGTCGACCGTTTCGGCCGCGACATTGGCCAGCGCCACCCGTTCGCCGGCCTCAGCCTGCTGGACATCGGCAGCGGCGGCGGCCTGCTGTGCGAGCCCATGGCGCGCCTGGGGTTCGATGTCACGGGCATCGATGCCACCGAAAAGAACACCAAGATCGCCGCCGTGCACGCCGAACAGTCCGGACTCGACATCACTTATCGCCCCGTTACACCGGAGGTGCTGGAGGCCGAGGGGCTGGCCTTCGACGTCGTGCTGACGATGGAGGTGGTCGAGCACGTGGCCGACGTGGATGCTTTCCTGATGAGTTGTGGCGCGCTGGTCAAGCCCGGCGGCCTGCTGATCGGCGCCACGATCAACCGCACCATGAAGGCCTTCGCGTTGGCCAAGGTGGGGGCCGAATACGTGCTGCGCTGGCTGCCCCGGGGCACGCACGACTGGCGCAAGTTCGTGCGCCCGTCCGAGTTCGCCGGCGGCCTGCGCGCCGGCGGCCTGACGGTCGACAACCTGGTGGGCATGTCGTTCAGCCCGCTGACCGGCGACTGGGCGCTGAGCCGCGACCTGGACGTCAACTACATGATCGCCGCGCACAAGCCGGGGTGAGGGTTTTTGCGGGCGCGGATCGTCTTTTTTAGGCGCCATCATTGTTTGAGTGGGCGCTGTCCCAATCCAGCAACCCGTTGCGGGGCGGCGTGTTGTGACCCACTTCGAATGGGATGAGCGAAAGGACCGAGCCAACCGCCTGAAGCATGGTGTCGGTTTCCAGGACGCGACTCTCGCTTTTCTTGATCCGCAACGGCTTGTGTTTGAGGATCATGGTCATAGCGCTGACGAGCGTCGGATGTTCTGTCTTGGGTTGGTCGACGGGCGGGTGTTGACGGTCAGATTCACGAAGCGGGATGGTAGCATCCGTATTTTCGGAGCCGGTTACTGGCGCAAAGGCCGGAGGCTGTACCATGAGTGGCAAGAACGACGGGGCTTACACTGAAGACCTGGGCGAGATGGACGGAATCGGGCCGGCACCCACCACCGATGACCTGCCGTCACCCGAAGAGCTTGCGGCGCACGCCAGTGGGGTCAGGATTACGGCCTCGGTTTCACCACCGACCCATGCCGCGCTAAAGGCCGAAGCCGCGCGCCTGGGTGTTCCGATTGGGGCCGTTCTGGCGGCGCTCGCCGACGCCTGGGCTGGCGGACGCCATCACGACTGAAGCGGGGCCGTTTGGGGCGCGCCCTTTGGCGACAGGGCAGGTGGAGAGGCTCGGCCGCGACCTGGACGTCAACGACATGATCGCCGCGCACAAGCCGGGGTGAGGCCGGCGGGTTGTCGGGTGGGCTCGCCCCGAAGGGGCAGCCCACCGCGTACAGGTGTTCTACGAAGACAGTCCCATGAGTGGCACTGAAGGCTCGCCGTTTCGGGCTGCGCCCGCCCACACTCACCCCATGTTGAAGATGATGGTCTTCTTGTGCGTGAAGTGCTCCAGCATGGATTCCAGCGAGGCTTCCTTGCCCAGGCCGGAGTTCTTGACGCCCCCATAGGACAGGTTCGGCTGCACCACCAGGTTCTGGTTGACCTGGACGAAGCCGGCCTCCAGGCGGTGGGTGGCGTCCAGCGCGGTCTTCAGGTCGCTGGTCCAGATGGTGGCGGCGAGGCCATATTCGCTGTCGTTGGCCTTGGCCAGCACGTCCTCGTAGTCGCTGAACTTGAACACGCAGACCACGGGGCCGAACACCTCTTCCTTGGCCGGCGCCGCGTCGGGCGAGACGTCGGTGAAGATGACCGGCTGCAGGAACAGGCCCTTCGACAGCGCCGCGTCCTCCGGCATCTTGGAGCAGGTGATGCAGGTGGCGCCGGCCTTCTTCCCGGCCTCGATGAAGCCCTGAACCTTCTCCAACTGCTGCGGCGAAATGATGGTGCCGATGTCGGTGGCCTCGTCGAGCGGATCGCCCATCACCATGGCATCGACCCGTGCGCGCACCTTCTCGACGAACGCGTCGTGGACCGACTCGTGCACATAGATGCGCGACGAGGCGGTGCAGCTCTGCCCCTGGCGGGTGAAACGCATTCCGGTGATGGCGCCGTCGACGGCGCGGTCGATGTCGGCGTCGCCCATGACGATCATCGGGCTCTTGCCGCCCAGTTCCAGCGTGGCCGGGATCAGGCGGTCGGCGGCGGCGCGCGAGACGATGCGCCCGGTTTCCACCGAGCCGGTGAAGCTGACCTTGGCCACCTTGGGATGGGCGACCAGCGGCCCGCCGCACTCTGGACCAAAGCCGGAGAGCATGTTGGCGCAGCCGGCCGGCAGGATCTCGTTCATGATCTGCATGACGCGCAGCACGGTCAGCGGCGCCTCTTCCGCCGACTTGACCACCACCGTGTTGCCGGCCACCAGGGCGGGCGCGATCTTCATGGCCATCAGCAACAAGGGAACGTTCCACGGAATGATCGCGCCGACCACACCGAGCGGCTCACGCACCGTCACCGTCATCATGTTGGGGTTGAAGGGCACGGTCTCGCCCTTCAGTTCCGAGCCCAAGCCGCCGAAGAACACGAACATGTCGGCCAGCACCGAGGCCTCGACGCGGCTTTCCGTGCGCAGGGCCTTGCCCGTCTCCAGCGCGATCAGCTTGCCCAGTTCGTCCACATGCTCGGCCAGACGCGCGCCGCACTGGGCCACCAGCTTGCCGCGCTGGCGCGCCGGCGTCTTTTTCCACTCGGCCTGGGCGCGGGCGGCGGCGGCCACGGCGCGGTCCACGTCGGCGGCGTCGCCGTCGGCGGCGTGGCCGATGACGGCGCCGGTGGCCGGATTGATCACCTCGAAGGTGCGGCCGGAGGCGGCGGCGACGAACTGGCCGTCGATCAGGTGGTGGCCGCTGAGCCCCTGGGCCAGGGCGAACGGGTCGGTCTGCGGCGCGGTGCTGACGGTCATGACGGGTCCCTCCCAAGGACGCGCGCCGGTTCGGGTGGCGCGCTTTTGCATGGCGATGGCATGGCCCGGACGCGCGCGGCACGGCGCCCGCGCGACCAAGCGTGACCGCCACTGATGCCATGGGCTCGGATGGGGTTCAAGCCGGCGTGGCGCCCATCGTCCTATTCATCCGGGGGAAGGGAGAGGGCCTCGGCGAACATGTCCCCGACGGCCGACACATGCCGGTGCATGATCTCGGCCGCGGCGTCGGCGTCGCCGTTGACGATGGCCCGGGCCACCGACCAGTGATCGGCCTGTGCCTCCGCCACGAAACCGGGCGGCGCGGTGCTGTAGCGGCTGTAGGCCTGGAAGCGGCCGCAGAGTGCAGAGGCCAACTCGATCAGGACCGCGTTGTGTGATCCGGCGTGAATGGCATCGTGGAACCGTCCGTTGGCCGCGATGAAAGCCTCATCGCCCTGGTTCTCCACTACTGCGCGCTCGCAGTCATCGCAGGCTTCAAGCATCACCCGCCGCTCTGACGGGGTCATGTGGCGCGCGGACAGGCGGGCGCACAGGCTTTCCAGGTCCGCCATGACCACAATAAGCTCAAACAGCCGGGGCAGCGACAGGCGCGCCACAACGGCGCCCTGGCGCGGGCGCAGGTCCACCAGCCCGGACGTGGACAGTTGGCGCAGCGCTTCCCGCACCGGGGTCCGGGAGACGGCGAACCGCCGGGCCAGCGACGCCTCGTCCAGCCGGCGCCCCGGCGGCAGGCGGCCGTCAAGGATCTCGTCTTCAAGGGCCGCGCGGACCCGGCCGGTCCGGGTGGAGTCCTGTTGGTCTGCCTTGTCCGTATCCATGCCGCCTCGGCCTCCTGTCGACGCGCGCCCCGCACACGTCCGACCCGGCGGCGTCGTCCGCTACCCATGCGAACGAACGCGCCGCCAATCACCGTTAACGTACATATCCCCGGCAAGAATGCAATCATCTAGCGTGATCGAGGGCGCCAGGACGCAATCCGGCCGCACCCGGCATTGGACCGGCCCCCGCCAACCCGGTTACACTGCCGCCGGGCAGATCGAAGAAGGGGTTCCACCATGAGTGATGCCAGCGCCTCGGACGCGATTGTCCGCCATGTGCTCTGTGCTCGCCCCGAGGGCCTGAAGCGCATGGCGTATCGCCAGTGGGGCCCGCCGCACGGTGACGCGCCCGCCGTGATCTGCGTGCACGGCCTGAGCCGCAACGCGCACGACTTCGACCACCTGGGCGCGGCCCTCGCCGAGGCCGGCCGCCGGTCCCTGGCCCCGGATGTTCTCGGACGCGGCGAGAGCGAGTGGCTGACCGATTCGTCCGGCTACCAACTGCCGTACTACATTGGCGACATGACGCCCCTGATCGGGCGGGCGACGGCCCCGAAGGACATGGATCAGGTCGACTGGGTCGGCACCTCCATGGGCGGGCTGATCGCCATGCTGTTGGCCGCCAGCCCGGTCAGTCCCATCCGCCGGCTGGTTCTCAACGACATCGGCCCGTTCATCCCCAAGGCAGCCCTGGAGCGCATCGCCGAATACACCACGGCGCCGGAGCCGACGTTCGCCTCGCCGGAGGAGGCGGAGGCCCACTACCGCGAGATTCACGCCGACTTCGGCCCCATGACCGATCGCGACTGGGCCGACCTGACCCGCCACTCGATCGTACAGCGCGAGGACGGCCCGGGGTGGCTGCGCCACCACGACCCCGGGATCGGCGACCCGATGAAAGGCCAGGAGCAGGCCGACACCGACCTGTGGGGACTCTGGGGCCTGATCCGGTGTCCGGTGCTCGTCCTGCGCGGGGTACGCTCGGATGTGCTGACGCAGGAGACGGCGGCCCAGATGGCCGAACGGCATCCGGACTGCACGGTGCACGAGGTGCCCGACGTCGGCCACGCGCCGATGTTCACCACACCCGAGATCAACCGCCTTGTGGTCGATTTTCTGTCGGGCTGAGGCCAGTTTCCGGAGGTCGCATGGCCGAGATCGTCAACCTGCGCCGCGCCCGCAAACAGCGCCAACGGGCCGAGAAGGACGCGACGGCCCAGGCCAATCGGGTCCACTTCGGGCAGACGAAAGAGGCTCGCCGGCGCGATACCATGACGCGCGAGCAACAGCGGCGCGCGCACGACGGGCACCGCCTGGAGGCGGAGTCCCGCCCGTCCGCGCCCGGCGAGGAGCCATGAGCGGGCGGCGTCCCCTGGACTTGCGGTCCCGCCGGCCTATATGGGGCGGACCGTCGCGCCCGGCCCTGGGCGCTTGCGACGATATCAGGAGGATTCGGAGGCCATGGCCCCGTCGGACGAGCCCGAAAAGGGGGAGTTGATCCCGCCACCCAAACGCGCCGGACTGCGGTCGCGCGCGCCGCGTCCCCCCGGTGGGCGGGAGGAGCCGCGCCAGCCCCCCAATCTGGTCTGCCAGCGCTGCGGCGCCGAGTTCGCCTGGGACCGGGCCGAGAAACCGGGCAGCCCCGAGGTGGCCTGGGCGGCCCGTCTGGTGAAGAGTTCCGAGAAATGCGACTGCGGTTACGGGCAGCGCACCCCTACGGGACGCGGTCCCCATCCATGACGGCTCCTGCTCCGGTCAGGCGGCGCCCGGCCATGGTGGCCGTCGGGGCCGCCGGTCTGCTCGCCCTGATGATGGTCTTCGGTCTCGGTTCTGGGCCGAGTCACGGCGCCGAAACCTCCGCCCGCGCCGGCGGCCCGGAAACGGCGGTTCTCTCGCTGACCGTCACCAACCTGGCCAGCGGCCAGGGCACTGTCTACGTCGCCATTTATGACCGGGCTGACCGGTTCCTTGATCCCGAGGCCAAACGAGCCGCCGCGCAGGTCTCCGCCCGCCAGGGGCAGGTCACGATCCGCGTTCCGGGTCTGCCGCCGGGTCGCTATGCCGTCGCGGCCTATCACGACGAGAACGACAACGGCCGCTTCGACCAGGGCCTGCTCGGGGTTCCACTGGAGGGCTTCGGGTTCACGCGTGATCCGGCCGTCGTGCCGACGCGACCGTCCTTCGACGACGCCGCCATCCCGGTCACCGCCCCGGAGACGCGCCAGACCTTGCGGATGCGCTACGCGCTGTAGGCGCCGACGGCTTGATCGTTCAAAGGACTACCCCGCAAAGGACTACCCCGACGGCGGGTTGTCGCGGTCCACCACCCGGTGGCGGGGCAGGGTGACGTTGACCGTGGTGCCGGTGCCCGGGTTGCTGGTGACGGTGACGGCGCCGCCGTGCAGGTCCACCAACGCCCGGGCCAGCGCAAGGCCCAGGCCGCGTTTCGGCACCATGGTGCCGGTGTCGCGCGCCAGGGTCGGATCAAGGGGACGGCGCAGGGCCATCAGATCCTCCTCGCCGAGCCCCAGGCCGGTGTCGCTGACCGAAAGCCGGGGTTCGCCACTGCGATCCATGACCAGCCGAACCATCACCATGCCGCCGGCCGGGCTGGCGCGCAGCGCCGCCGTGATCAGCGTCAGGAAGGCATGGCGCAGGGCGTCCCGATCGCCATGGACCATGATCCGCTCGTTCGGCAGGTGCCAATCCCAAGAGGTGTCGTGGTGGCGGTGCGACTCCTGTACCGAACGGCACAGGTCGCCGACCATCACGGTCAGGTCGAACACCGAGGAGTCGGTGTGCTCGCCGCCGCGCTCCAGGCGGGTCATGTCGAGCGTTTCGTTCAGCAGATCGAGCAGGTCGCCGCTGAGGTCTCGGATCTTGCCCGCATACTCCCGGTAGCGGTCGGTCCGGACCGGTCCGGTGCTCTGGTCGAGGGTTTCGGCGAAGCTTTCGATGGCATGGAGGGGGTCGCGCAATTCGCGTGCAAGCTGCGCCAGGAACTCCGTGCGCCCCCGTGCTCGGGCCAGGGCCTGCTGGCGGGCGGCGCCGAGCGCGCGCTGAGTCCGGTACAGATGCGTCACATCGTCAAAGGTATAGATGACCCACGCCCGCTCATCGTCCTTGCGCGCGTCCGATCCCGTCCGCGCGACGGAAAACAGGCCGCGCCGTAGCACGCGCAAGGTTCGGTGCCCGTCCTTGCCCGACCACCATTCGACCTCCTTGGTCTGGCCGAGCGGCAGGGCGGCGATGCTCCCCGGCAGGCCCATGGCGGTCAGCACCTCGCGCACCGGGCGCCCGCCGACGTCTCCGGTGTCCACATCGAAGTGGGTGCGAAAGGCTTGGTTGGCGGCCACGGCGATGTCCTCGCCGCCATTGCGCGCCCAGGGCACGGCCAGCAGGGCGCCGTTGTCGACCAGGTCCAGGCCCTCAAGCAGCGCCTCGGTGCGCATCTCGAAGCGGGCGAACAGGTCGTCCATCGCCGCTGTCAGCGTGGCCGCCGCCGCCGCCGGGATCGGGTCGGGGCGGCCGTCGCCGTCCACGTCCAAGCCCTCATCCGGGCCGCGCAACAGCATCTCGGCCGCGCCACGAATCAGGTCGAGTGTCCAGGGCTCCCACGGGCGGGCCTGGCCCTTCACCCCCTGCCGCCAAAGGTTGAAGGATTTGCGCGGCGATAGCCGGTTGGACGCGCGGTCGACCTCGACCGGTTTGTTGGGGTCACCGCCCCAGTGCACCTCGTGTTCCACTTCGTCGCGGAAGCAGATCAGGGCGACGGAATGATCGGCGCCGGGGAAGGCCACCAGCGCGCCGTGGCTGTTGGCCAGGGGCAGGCCCTCGAACGCCGGGTCGGCCGAGAGTTCGTGCGAGGCAAAGATGCCGTCCTCGGCTTGGCGCCATGCGACGTCCAGAAAGGGGCCGATGGCGTCGCCGGGGGGCGTGTTGCCGATGGACGCCGTGCGTCCCTGCACGTGGATGGTCACGCCGTCGCATCGGATCACGTCGCTGAGGCGCGGAGTGCCGAAGAACAGCGCGTCGACGATGCCGAACCGGTCGTCGGCACGGGACCGGCTCATGGTCAGGAAACGGTGGATTCGCCGGGACTGGCGGTCACTCTGCAGACTGAGGATGTCGGCGATGCGATCCGACACGCGGCCGACGATGCGCGCCGCCGCCTCGCGCTGGTGCCAGGGCACGATTTTGGGGGTCATGTGGTGGCAGGCGATGAGGCCCCACAAGGCGCCGTCGACGATCAGCGACGCCACCATGGTCGCGCCGACGCCCATGTTGCGCAGGTATTCAATGTGGTAGGAGGACACACTGCGCAACGTCGCGTGGCCCAGGTCGAGGGGTGGTTCATCGGCCACGGACGAGGCCCGCACCATGGGCGCGGGTGTGGCCCCCACGTCGACGATCACGCGCAGGCGGTTGTCGAGATACAGGCGGCGCGCTTGAGAGGGGATGTCGGACGCCGGGTAGCGCAGCCCCAGATACGGCGTCAGGTCGGGATGGCAGACCTCGGCCACCACCTCACCGGACCAGTCGGGGTGGAACTTGTAGGCCATCACCCGGTCGTAGTCGGTCAGGCCGGCGATGGCGTTCACGGTCTGGTCCAGGAACAGATAGAGGTTCTCGTTCTCCCGCATACTGGGCTCGGCCACCGCCTCGGCGGCGTAGGTCTGCTCGGCGGCGTCCTCGTCGTTCTCGGCGACCGGTTCCAGCTCCACGATCAGGCGCGGTTGGCGGCTCTGGTCCGCGCGGTGGGCCGTCGCGCGCAACCGCCCCGCGGACCCGCCACGCGCCAGCGGGCGCGCATAGACTCCGGCCGGCGGCACGGGCTCCGCCCGGTGGGGGAGAGCCTGGAGGCACTTCAACGCGTTCACGGCGAGCGCGTCCAGAATGGTGTCGATCGGGCGCCCCAGCAGGGACTCGGCGGACTCACCCAGGATGGAGTCGGTGTTGGCGCTGGCGGAGAGCACCGTCAGGGGGTGACGGCCCAGCACCAGAATGCAGCCATGCGGCTGAACGAGCTCCAACAGGTGGATCGGCTCATTCTCGCATTCACTCAGATCGACCGTGGGCAGGTCGGCGGCGGAGTCGGTCATGGGGCCTCGTCGAACCAGTGGGCCAGCACCGCGAAGCCCTGCGTGGCGGCGTCCAGGGCGGCGGCGGCGCGGGCCTCGTCGTCGCGCCCCTGGGCGTCGATGAACGCGCCGACGCGCCGCCAGTGGGCGCTGAGATCGAGTCCGGGCGATCCCAGGAACCGCGTCGCGCCGGCGATCTCGGCCGGCAGTGCCTCGGCGAGCTGTCGGGCCATGGTCCGCCCGCCCAACCGCGAACCCTCGGTGATGTAGAGGAGGCCAAGGGCCGCGCCCTCGCCCGTGGGCAGGGCGGGCACACTCGGCGCGGCCGGCGTCGGCGGGGCCTGAATGCCGGCGGTGTCCAGGTCCGCGAGGTCCTGCGCCAGGTTCGGCCGGCGAGACTGGCGCCGGAATCCCTGGCTTTCGAACCAGGGGTCGGCCGCGATCAGCACCTGACTCTCGACCGTTTCCAGGAACGCATCAAAGCGTTCGAGGATGAACCGGTAGCGCGCCGGGTCGGGCGTCTCCGCCTGCAGCGTGGCCAGCCCCGGGGCCACGTGCAGGGCCTCGTGCGGTTCACGGGTGGCGACGCGCAGGCGTGCCATCAGGGAGGGATCGGTCAAACCGGCGTCGGCGTGGTCGGCGCGCACAGCGGGAGAGCCCATGATACAACCCTTCATCCAGACAACGGCAAAACCCGAGACTCCTAGCAGGTTGGGGTGTCACGCGCCATGCCGTCGCGCACCGGGACGCCCTCTATACGGCGGCAATCATAACCCCGCTCACTGCTACGTCATCGCGTACAGTCCCCCGGCCACCGCCACCGCGACGGCCGCGACCCCGGCTGCGACGAGCGGACTGGCCATCCTCGGCGCCCGCTCTGCTTTTTCCGCCGGCAACGTCTTCCAACCGGTAACCATGGCGTTGATCAGGTTTTCCCGCTTGATCAGCAGATAGGCAAGGGCGGCCACGATGTGTAGGGTGACCAGGGCCAGCAGAGCGTTGAACAGCAACGACTTATGCAAGCTGGTCAGCGCCTCGGACGTGCCGCTGTCGACCAGCGGGGCCAGTGGTCCCTCGACGAAGGCGTAGGTCATCTCGCTGGCGAACAGCCCGGTGCCGGCCTGCACGGCCACCACGACCATCAACAGCAGCACCATGACCGCGCCGGCTGGGTTGTGCCCGACGCTGTACTCCGGTTCGGACCCGAACATCCGCCGGGCGTAGCGCAGGACCGCGCCGGGACCGCGCACGAAATCCCTGAACCGCGCGGTCTGGCTGCCCAGAACGCCCCAGAGCACGCGGAAGACGATCAGGCCCACGACCACGTGACCGGAGATGAAGTGGACCGTGAAATTCCCTTCCTCGCCGCTCCACCAGGAGATCGCGAGGGCGGCCACCAGGGCCCAGTGGAACAGGCGCACGGGCAGGTCCCAGACCTTCACCGGGCGCTTGGGTTGCTCCGCGTCGTGTTCGGCGGTGGTCAAGGGCGTGGTCATGGCGGCGGTCCTCCAACTCATCGTGTGGTGTGTGGGGGCGCGGACGCTGCGACGCACGGTATCGAGGGCGTGACGCGGTTTGTCCAGCGAAACAGCAGCGGCGGGGGATGCGGCGCGTGCCGCGCGCTGTTGCCAGCGCGCCCGCCGACCGTCAGAGTCGGGCGCGGGCGCGGCGGGCCGGCCATGGTCACACAGCGCCCAGACTCAAGCCGGTGCGGTGCATCGGCCCAGTCTGCCACGGGGAGGCAGTACCATGAGCGAGCGTGTCCTGTGGAGCCTTGTGATCGCGGCCTGCGTGCTGGCCGTCGCGATCCTGTCGTGGCACCTCGTGACCGGGTCCGACGGCCCGTCCCGCCAGGCGGAGGCGCCACCGCCGGCCGAGACGGTGCCCCCGCCGGCGGCACCCTCGACCACCGGGGATCAGCGTCTCGATCGGGTGATGGAGGAGGCGCGCGAGACCCTCTCGGTCGTTGACGCGCCGGATGGACCGGAAGCGGAGGCCACGGCGCCGGGCGCGGAAACGTCGCCGCCGGCGGTCACCGCCGAGGCGCCCGCGCCCTCGGATCAGGTGGCCGCCGTCGCGCCCCGGGTGCGCGCCAGTGGCGCGCCGTCCGATCCGGCGGCGCCGCGCTTCGACGTGGTGCGCGTCGAGGCCGACGGCAGCGCCGTCATGGCCGGCCGTGCCGAACCGGGCGCGCGGGTCAGCATTCTCGACGCCGGATCGGCCATCGGCGAGGTCACTGCCGATGCGCGCGGCGAGTGGGTGTTCGTGCCCGACGCCCCGCTGGCGGCGGGGGACCGCGAGCTGTCGCTGGTGGCCCGTGCGGACGGGGCGGGCACGGCGGTTACAGGGTCGGGTCTCACCGCCTCCGCCGGGGGCGGAACGGGGGGGGCGCGTCGGTCGGAACGCGTGGTGGTCCTGTCGGTGCCGGGGGCCGATCGCGAGGGGCCGGTGATCGCGCTGGAGGCGCCGCGCGAGGGCGGCGCGGCGGCCCGGCTGCTGCAGGGGCCGGCGCCGCCGGACGTTGCCGGGGAGTTGCGGCTGTCGCGTGTCGACTATGCGAGCGGCGGCGCGCTGTCGCTGTCCGGTACCGCCGCGCCCGGGGCGACCGTCCAGCTCTACGTCGACAACCAACCGCTGGCGCGGGTCGAGGCCGACGCCCAGGGAACCTGGACGGCCACCCCCGGGGCGGCCGATCTAGAGGACAAGGTCTATACGCTGCGCGTCGACGAGGTGGCGGCCGACGGCGCGGTCGAGCAGCGAGTGGAGCTGCCGTTTCGCCACACCAACCTTGTCGCCGACGCGGCGGCGGGCGGCGAGACCATGGTGGTTGTGCAGCCGGGAAACAACCTGTGGCGTGTGGCTCGCGCCGTGTACGGCCAGGGGATCGATTACACCATCATCTATGAGGCCAACACCGACCAGATCCGCGATCCGGATCTGATCTACCCTGGGCAGGTGTTCCGCATTCCCCTGGACCAGGCCGGCGCGGCGGACGACGCCGCCGCCTTGCCGGCCGCCGAGTAGGGCTGGGTCATGGTCTCGCGCCGTCCCATTCGCGTCTTTCATCCCCGACCGTCCGGCGTGCCGGGAACCGCCGCCCTGGACGATCTGGTTCTGATCACGGTCGAGGCGCTGAAGGACCTTGGCCACGACGTCAGCCGCGTGACAGACGCCGGCCAGACGGACGCGGAGGCCCTGACCATCCTCATCGGCGGCCACATGTTGGATGGGCGCGCCCTCGACGCGCTGCCGCCCGAGGTGGTGGTCTACAATGCCCTGCCGGTGCGGACGGGCGGGCCTGGCGGGCTGGCGGGGCGGTTTCCGGACTACGCCCGCCTTCTCGCCCGCAACCCGGTGTGGGACGTCAGCGGCGCGTCGGGCGAGACCCTGCTGCGGGCCAGCGGCCGTGATCCGCAAAGCGTGCAGCACGTCCCGCCCGGGTGGGTGCCGGCCCTGGGGCGCTGTCCGCCGGCGCGCGCTCACGACATCGGCCTGCTGTTCATCGGCCCCATGGACCGGGCGCGCTGGCGCCTGATGGCCGAACTGGAGGCCCAGGGCATGGACGTGCGTCATGTGTCCGAAGTGGGTGGCCAGAAGCGCGACGCCCTGGTGGCCCGCGCGCAGATGGTGCTGGAACTGGCGCCGCTGGACGAGCAGCCGCCGGAGCCGACCCGCCTGGTCTATCTGCTGGCCAACCGCAAGGTGGTGCTGGCCGAGGCGACGCCCGACCTGGAGGCCGATGTCGCGTTACGCGGCGGTCTCCGGCTGGCGGCCTTCGAGGACCTGCCGCGCGCCTGCCTGCGTCTGGCGCACGACGTGGACAGCCGCCACGCCCTGGAACAGCGCGGGCTGGACGCGGTGCGCCGGCGCGACGCCGCGACGATTCTCAAGCGGGCGCTGGCGCGGTTGCCGGCGGACCTGACGGCGCCGGTGCGGACTACCATGGCGAAGCCGGCGGCGGCCGACCGGCTGGCCGAAGCGCCCGCGCCCGATCCCGATCCGCCTCCGGAAGCCCCACCCGGGCCGGCGCCGACCGTGCTCAATCTCGACGGGGGTCGCAATCCGGTCGTGGACGCCCTAAATCTCGCCCTGCCGGGCCTGCCGGTGCCGGGCGATGCGGCACCGCCGGACCTCGTCGCCGATCCCTGCGACCCGACCCTCGTCGGCCGGGTCTTCGACACCGACCGGTTCGGGCTGCTGACCCTGGCGCCGGGCGGGCTGACGCGCATCCTGGCGCCCTGGGTGCCGGCGCGGGTGGCGGACCTGACGGCGCTCATGACCACGTGCCTGACCCTGCTGGCCGAAAATGGGATCATGGAAATCCTCGTCCCCTATGACCTGTCGCACGGCGCCTGGGCCGACCCGGCCAACCGGCGGGCCTTCAACGAGCATTCGTTCACGGCCTTCACCGACGGCCACGCGGCCATCGGCTGGACCGAGGCGCGGTTCCACCTGGAAAGCCTGGAATTCGCCTTCACCGCCCTGGGCGAACGCCTGGAGGCCGAGGGAACGCCGGTCGAGACCATCCTGGCCACACCGCGCGCGGTGGATGCCATGCGCCTGGTGCTGCGCAAGCGGGTGGTGGCATAGGCGCGGGCAGTTCGGGTACAAGTCACGCGCGCCATCGGCGCCAATCCAAATCACACCAATCAGGGAACCCCGTCAGGATGCAGATTTCCGGTCATGCCGCCGTCGTCACCGGCGGTGCCTCCGGCCTGGGACAGGCCACCGCGCGGGCGCTGGCCGAGGCCGGCGCGCGCGTCACCGTTCTGGACGTCAACGCCGAGGGTGTGCGGGCCACCGCCGCCGAGATCGGCGGACTCGGCGTCGTCTGCGACGTCACCAGCGCCGACTCCGTCAAGGCCGCCCTGGACGAAGCGGCGGCGGCGCATGGCCCGGCGCGCCTCTGCGTCAACTGCGCCGGCATCGTCGCCGGCGGCCGGGTGGTCGGCAAGGATGGGCCGCACGACCTGGAGACGTTCTCGCGCGTCATCAGCATCAACCTGATCGGCACGTTCAACGTCATGAGCCAGGCCGCTGCCGCCATGGCGGCCTTGGATCCCCTGCCAGTGGACGCGGATACGCAAGAACGCGGCGTCATCGTCAACACCGGCTCCATCGCCGCCACCGATGGCCAGATCGGCCAGGCGGCTTATGCGGCGTCAAAGGGGGGGGTCGCCGCGCTGACCCTGCCGGCGGCGCGCGAGCTGGCGCGCGTCGGCGTGCGGGTCATGTGCATCGCGCCGGGCCTGTTCCAGACGCCGCTGTTCGATAGCTTCCCCCCGGATCTCTATGACGCACTGATCAGCAAGACGCTGCACCCGCACCGCCTGGGCAAACCGGAGGAATTCGGCCACATGGTGCGGTCGCTGATCGAGAATCCGATGATGAACGGCAGCGTGGTGCGGCTGGACGGCGCCCTGCGCATGGAGCCGAAGTAGGCAGGGAGTCGGGTGCCGCCGGGCACTGTTTGCCGAATCAGGGGTCGCATGTTTCTCTGGTGAAACGCGTCAAGGCTACTTGGTAGGGCTTATGGCCATAGACGTCCTGTTGGCATTTAAATGCGGCGTTCATTCGTGAGATGAATACATCGTTCGGGTCAAAAAGATCAAGTTTGCGCGTAATGACCCATATCTCTGACGCGGTTTCAAGTTTCTCAATAACGGATTCGACGTCTTCTTCTCGTATGGCTGGAGCGCCTCGATTGCCCGAAGGATAAGTGTATTGTTCGCCTCTCTGCGGATAAGGTCCTGGAACAACGTGGATCGGATTTGGAATATTCATCTTTTTTGCGTAGTAGGAAACCGGGAGGTCCAGACTGTTGGGCGCAAGAACAATAGGTATATTTTTTTCAGAATCATGCTCAATTACACCAAGCATGTGAGGGTAGGACCGATGGTTGTCGACGCTTGACGGGTCTATCACGATCATTTTTGCAAGCAAGATCATTGGCCCCATGAGCGCCAATCCAAAAACAACAATCACGCCAAGCGTTCGCCAGCGTTCCGGTAGGCCCCAAGGCAAGGCCGCCAAAATCAAAATGAAGGGTACGGACGTATGTGCCAGAGTACGTGGCAGCCATACTGGGGTGAATGCATACGTCAAGATCAACAAAACTAGCCCGGGCCCAAAGGCTGCGATCAGTAAAAACCAAAAAAAAGAGGGCCGTCCATTGCGGCGGCAAACATTAAAAAGGCCTACAACGGACGGAACCAGCGGCACAAGGAAAATAAGCGAGCCAATTGCCGCAACGACCCATTCATCGGCCACGTTCCTCGCCAACCAGGTGCTGGGAACTTGGCTGTAAATACGAAGAGAGTCAACGACCAAGGTTGTAAGTGTCGGTGCCTCCAGCCAAAAGTCCTTGGAAACACTGCTGGCCTGGAAAAGCAGGGTGCTGACGTACGGCGCATACAACGCCAGACAAACAAACCCCACGGCCAACACGGCCTGAAGAAGACCGGGTACGCGCCGCACCTGCACCACAGAGACCACGAATAGAAACATGCCGATCAAAGCGGCGGTGATCACCGACAAATTGTGGAGCCTGGAAAGTAAGGCCATCGCGACGCCTAGCCCCACGATCACGAGGATCGTCCCGGGCGTACTTCGAACGACCTTGCTAAGGGGCGCCGAAAACCGGCCGGCATTGGCCAGCAGCCAGAGGGACCCTAACATGACGAACGCCATCGCCATGCTGAGAAGCGCATAGGGACGCGCTTCCTCGGCAAATTTGATCTGGTACAGCCAACCACTCGCGAGGGCGACGGCCAGAAGCCCCACCCAATGCCCCTCTCGGCCTGAAAATGCGACACGAGCCGTGGCGTACAACACGAGAGGGACGGCCGCGCTCGACAGCAACGACAAAAGCCGAAGCGCCGGTTCGCTCGACCCGAACACACCTCGCCAAATCTTTAATATTGAATAGTAAAATGGGGGGATTATTTCATACTTGAATATATCACCCCATAACTCTGACCAGCTAAGTCCAGAAAAGAATACGCTATAAGCCTCGTCTATCCAAAGAGGGTATTGTATAATAGAAGCTGTCCGTATTATAATGCCAATTGCAAAAATAAGGACAACAATCCGAACGCCATTTTTTTCGACAAAATGAGAGACAAATACACTGCTAGACATCGTGCGTCGCTCCATTTTTATTGTGACAATATAGGATTGCTAAGGCGGATGATCGCGATGAATGGGGCGCGAGACGATGAAAGCCCGAGCAACGCCATCCAGGGCCTACCAAAAAAAGAACCGGCGGGGCTGGTCGTGGACAGTTGTATGGTCCGTCTTCGATTTCCTTTTGGCAACCGAAACTTGCTGGCGAGTGTCGCGCGACGTCAAGCAGGCACGATGAAGGCGGTCCATGGTCCGCCCGTCAAGGGATGGCACAACGCAAGAGGGGCGCGCCTACCCCAGCGCCCGGGCGTCGTGACCGGGCGCGGGCGCGGCGTCGGGGGACTGCCCGGCCAGTTCGGCCGCCAGGGTGGGCAGGACCGCCTCCGGGTCGGTGACGACCGTGAACAGGCGGTGCTGGTGCGCGGTGTGGTAGAAGCCCTCGACGATGATGCGGTCGATCACCTCCAGCAGCGGATCCCAGAATCCCTCGACATTGAGCAGGGCGATCGGCTTGTCATGCAGGCCAAGCTGGCGCCACGTCAGGATCTCGAAGGTCTCGTCCAGCGTGCCCAGCCCCCCCGGCAGGATGCAGAACGCGTCCGCGCGCTCGAACATGCCCAGCTTGCGGGTGTGCATGTCCGAGACCACGTGCAACTCCGGCAGGGTCTTGTCGGCGCGTTCGGCGCGTTCCAGGTGCTCCGGAATGAACCCCGCGACGTGCCCGCCAGCGTCGCGCGTCGCCCGCGCCAGTTCGCCCATCAGGCCGACGCGGCCACCGCCGAACACCAGCGTCCGGCCCGACTGGCCGATGGCCGTGCCGAGCGTGCGGGCGGCGTCCGCCAGGGCTGGGTTATTGCCGGGTTTTGCGCCACAGAACACGCACAGGGAGGTCAACTCGGTCATCGTCTTCGGATCCGTCGGGGGAGGGAGACGGGCCGTTGTAATGCACGCGGCGCCCGATGGGAAGGCGGGCGGAGGCGGATCGGGCGGCGGCACGGTTGCGGGACGGATCGATCGTGCTCACGTCATCGCTTTGTCGGTGTTTGGGCGCCGGACGGTCGGCGCCGGCCGCCATCACGTCCACCCACCCCATTTCAACCCAGGGAGAGCACCATGCGCGCTTTTCGTGCCTTTTCCGCCTCTGTCGCGGCGATCGGCTTCGCGGTCGCCGGGGCGAGCGCCGCCCAGGCGGACATGACCTTGACCTCCGACGACATCACCGACGGCGAGCCCCTGACCGAGGCGCACGTCTACAACGGCTTCGGCTGCGAGGGCGGCAACCTGTCGCCGGCGCTGTCCTGGTCGGGCGCCCCGGAGGGGACCGAGAGCTTCGCCGTAACCGTCTACGACCCGGACGCGCCGACCGGCTCCGGCTGGTGGCACTGGACCCTGTTCAACATCCCGGCCGAGACGACGTCGCTGCCGACGGGTGTGGGCGTCGAGGCGCCGCTGCCCGAGGGCGCGGTTCAGGGCCGCACCGACTTCGGGGGCAACGCGTTCGGCGGCGCCTGCCCGCCGGAGGGGCACGGCCCGCACCGCTATATCTTCACCGTCTACGCTCTGCCCGACGAAAGCCTGCCCGTGGACGAAAGCGCGTCAGGGGCTATGGTCGGGTATTTCCTTCAGGGCGGCGCGCTCGACAGCGCCAGCATCACCGCGACGTATGAGCGGTAGGGCAGGGGGCTTGTAGGGTGCGCTGAGGGCCGCGAACGCGGCCGTCAGCGCATCCGACGGACTGAGGATCATGGTTAGAACAGTGAAAGCTGTCGAATATCGTCAAGACGAACGATCCCGTTTATTAACCATGTATCGGGATGCAGCGAATGGGTTCCCATTGCCAGAAGCATACCTTTGCGCGGATATTCTTCACCGAATTTTGCCTTTATGAATGAAAGCGCCTTGTCTTCACCATATTCGCGCGAATGATAGTAGAATGTTGCTTCGATCTCCCAGTCTTGGCATGTTCCTTCTCGCTCGCCGTCATCGGTAATGTATTTGTATTTAAACTTGTAGGGAGAAGGTGCATAGGGTATCAAAGGTTTTGTGTTGAAAAGGTCCGCTTGTGCGTGTAATGCATCGAATCTCGACTGTTGTAAATTGATCTCTTTGTCGTCCTTTCTCTCAATCAAAAAATCCACTATGTCTGCTTTTAATAACGCGAGGCTTCTTCCCCGTTCCTTCTCATTGGCCAAGCTCGTGACCACAGTATTGGACAAGAATAACTCTCTGTCACTTTGTCTAAGTTTCCCAGTGATTTGAAGTGAGTCCTGGTCAATTCGCCTCGACTCAAACCGTCTGTCATCCGAAGGCAACCTCCAACGAAACTTAATCCGGTCCCATCGCCCAAACTTCTTGCCTTCATCAAGGTATCGAAACGATACCGGATACAAACGAAGCCAATGCCCGTAAATGTCAATAGCTGCGCAGCAGACTGTTTCACCGTGTCGGGCACTCACCTGAGGTGCTGCCTTTACGATGACGACAGCTTCAGAAGTGCCCGATGTCGAGATTTCTGTCTTCATAGGTTGCGGATGACGGCAGACATTTCCTGACTATCCCTGCCTGCACTCCAAGGTGACAAACACGAAACTCCTCATACCACATCATGTGTTTCGCCACAATCATCCGGTGGCAGTGTTGAGGTTTTCGCTCATAGCACAGGAGGCAAGACGTGCCTTCCGTGGATAAGGTCATGGCTTGTTTCAGATCCGACTGCGCTTGTGGTGTTTTCATATGAGACTCAAATATCCTGGTAAACAATTCGTAGTTTCTTGCCTTCGCGGCCTCTCTGCCTTCTTTGGGGTCTCCAAGGCCAGAAAGATGGACGTAGCCGATATCGTGCGCGGCGGCGTCCTCTTCCAAGGCCCTTTTCGAGAAGCCGCTCTTGCGCGAGAATGGTTTGTCCCGGATGTCAATGAGGATCTGTACGCGAGCCGCCACCAAGGTCGCCCAAAAATCCCCTGGGCACGCCCCTTCGTATCCAATCGTGTAAAGAGTTTTGTTTCTCAAAGGGTTAGGCTCCAAGCGGTTCGGATCTCGAACATACTCTTTGCCCACTGCCCAAATGTAAACCTTTGATCTGTCGCGGCCGCGGCTTGAAGCTCCCGCCGGCCGAGGCGCGGTCGGTGCTCATTGCCGACGAACGCGGGAACTCAAGACAGTGAGTGATACCGGGCGACGAAAATCGTGACACGTTTTCCGGACCGTCGACACACGGCCTTGGGAGATCCCTCGCGTCCTAACGGACGCTTCGGGATGACGTATGTATTTGTTTTTTTAAGAAAATTGTCATCCCGAGCGAGCGAAGCGAGCCGAGGGATCTGCCGCGTCGGCACTGCGCCCGGCGAATGGCGACGAGTCATGACTTCGGTCGGCTGATATGAGTGAGCACGAGTGCTCACGCTTGCGCATGTCGCTTTCAGGCGGGCCGCGCCAGTGGCGCAGGCCCGCCCCAACCCGCAATCCTCACGAACACCCGCTCGTTGCCCCGCAGGTGTCGCACTTCAGGCACGTTCCGTTGCGCACCAGGGTGAAGTTGCCGCATTCGCCGCAGGAATCGCCCTCATAGCCCTTCATGCGCGCCTCGCGGATGCGGGCCATGGTGGAGTCTCCGGAGCCGCCGCCGGCGCCCCCGCCGCCACCGCCGACCGGGGCCATGGCCATGGTCTGCCCCACCGCAAGCGCCTGCACCGCCGTCCCGCCGGCGGCCTCGCGGGCCTCGGTCGCGACCGCCTCGGCGCCGTGCGCCCGGCCGTTCCCGTGCAGCACGTACAGGTTCGAGCGCACGTACCCGGCCGACACCTCGCGCGGCAGGTGCTCCTCCTCCCACTCCTCGGTGAAGTCGCCCTCGTCGTTGCCACGGCCCAGGGTGTCGGACCGCAGGTCGTCCGGTTGCACGTGGGCCAGGTCGTTGCGGCCCAAGTAGGAAATGGCGATCTCGCGGAACATGTAGTCCAGGATCGACGTGGCCATCTTGATGGCGCCGTTGCCCTCGACCATGCCCGACGGCTCGAAGCGGGTGAAGGTGAACGCCTCGACGAACTCCTCCAGCGGCACGCCGTACTGCAGGCCGATGGAAATGGCGATGGCGAAGTTGTTCATCAGCGAGCGGAAGGCGGCGCCTTCCTTGTGCATGTCGATGAAGATTTCGCCCAGGCTGCCGTCCTCGTACTCGCCGGTGCGCAGATAGACCTTATGTCCGCCGATCACGGCCTTCTGGGTGTAGCCCTTGCGGCGATCGGGCAGGCGGTGGCGCTGCAGGCGGTGCACCACCCGCTCGACGACGCGCTCCGCGACCACCGTGGTGCGCTCGGCGGCCGGCGCGTCGGCGATGTCATCGGCGAGGTCGCCGTCCTCGTCGTCCAGCACCTGGGCGTTGAGCGGCTGCGACAGCTTGGAGCCGTCGCGGTACAGCGCGTTGGCCTTCAGCCCCAGCTTCCACGACGTCCGATAGGCGCGGTCGCAATCGGCGATCGTCGCGTCGTTGGGCATGTTGATGGTCTTGGAGATGGCACCGGAAATGAACGGCTGCGCCGCCGCCATCATCTTGATGTGCGCATCCATCGACAGATAGCGTTTGCCGATGCGGCCGCACGGGTTGGCGCAGTCGAACACCGGCAGGTGCTCGGGCTTCAGGCCCGGCGCGCCCTCCACCGTCATGGCGCCGCAGACGTAGGTGTTGGCGGCCTCGACGGCGGCCTTGCCGAAGCCCAGGGCCGCCAGCATGTCGAACCCGGGGTCGTTGATCTGCTCCGCCGACAGGCCGAGCCCGCGCACGCAGAAGTCCTCGCCCAGGGTCCAGACGTTGAAGGCGTAGCGGATGTCGAAGGCGGTGCCGAGGGCATCTTCCAGCCGGCCCAGGGCCTCGTCGGTGAAACCCTTGGCGCGCAGCGCGGCGTGGGTCAGGGCGCCGTCGCCGCCGGGCGCGCCCTTCAGCGTGCCGTGGCCGGTGGCATAGCGGCCGATGCGCTCGATCGTCGTCTCGTCATAGCCGAGCGCGCGCAGGCCCGCCGGCACCATGCGGTTGATGATCTTGAAATAGCCGCCGCCGGCCAGCTTCTTGTGCTTGACGATGGCGAAGTCGGGCTCGATGCCGGTGGTGTCGCAGTCCATCACCAGGCCGATGGTGCCGGTCGGCGCGATCACCGACACCTGGGCGTTGCGGTAGCCGTGGGCGGTGCCCAGCTCCAGCGCGCGGTCCCAGGCGGCGACGGCGGCGTCGATCAGGTCCGGCTGCGGACAGTCGGCGTGGTCGAGCGGCACCGGCGTCACCGACAGGCCCTCGTAGCCCTTCAACTCGCCCCGGGCGGCGCGGCGGTGGTTGCGCATGACGCGCAGCATGGCGTCGGCGTTGTCGGCGTAGTGCGCGAACGCACCCATCTCTTCCGCCATCTCGGCGGACGTGGCGTAGGCGGTGCCGGTCATCAGCGCGGTGATGGCGCCGCACAGGGCGCGGCCGGCCTCGCTGTCGTAGGGCAGGCCGCTGGCCATCAGCAGGCCGCCGATATTGGCGTAGCCCAGGCCCAGCGTGCGGTAGTCAAAGGACCGCTCGGCGATCTCCCGCGCCGGAAACTGGGCCATCAGGACCGAGATCTCCAGGGCGATGGTCCACAGCCGCACCGAATGAGCGAACCCCTGGGCGTCGAACGTGCCGTCCTCGCGGCGGAAGCGGATCAGGTTAAGCGACGCCAGATTGCACGCCGTGTCGTCCAGGAACATGTACTCCGAGCACGGATTGGACGCGTTGATGCGCCCGCCCGCCGGGCAGGTGTGCCACTCGTTGATGGTGGTGTCGAATTGCAGGCCGGGGTCGGCGCAGTTCCAGGCGGCCTCGCAGATCTGTTCCCACAGGTCGCGGGCCTTCATGGTCTTCGCGGTCTTGCCGCTCAGGCGGTGGGTCAGGTTCCAGTCGCCGTCGCGCTCGACCGCCTCCAGGAAGTCGTCGGTGACGCGCACCGAGTTGTTGGAGTTCTGCCCGGCCACGGTCTGGTAGGCCGCCGAGTCCCAGTCGGCATCGAAGGTCTCGATCTCCAGCGTGGCGTAGCCCTGGCGCGCGTACTGGATGGCGCGCTGGATGGAGTTCTCCGGCACCAGCGCCTTGCGCGCGGCGACGATGGCCTTCTTGAGCGTCTTGTTGACCTTGGGGTCGAAGCGATCAGGCGCGTCGGCGGCGCCGTCCCACTGGCGGCAGGCGCCCAGCACGGCGTTCAGGTGGTGCGCCAGCGTCTTGGAACCGGTCACCAGGGCGGCGACCTTCTGTTCCTCGCGGACCTTCCAGTTGATGAAGGTTTCGATATCGGGGTGGTCGACGTCGCAGATGACCATCTTGGCGGCGCGCCGCGTGGTGCCGCCCGACTTGATCGCCCCGGCCGCGCGGTCGCCGATCTTGAGAAAACTCATCAGGCCGGACGACTTGCCGCCGCCGGACAAGGGCTCGCCCTCGCCGCGCAGGGACGAGAAGTTGGTGCCGGTGCCGGAGCCGTACTTGAACAGGCGCGCCTCGCGCACCCACAGGTCCATGATGCCGCCTTCGTTCACCAGGTCGTCGTTGACCGACTGGATGAAACAGGCGTGCGGCTGCGGGTGTTCATAGGCGCTGTGCGAGGCGACCATCTCGCCGGTCTTGTAGTCGACGTAGTAGTGGCCCTGCGACGGCCCGTCGATGCCATAGGCCCAGTGCAGGCCGGTGTTGAACCACTGCGGGCTGTTGGGGGCGCCCATCTGGGTGCAGAGCATGAAGCGTAGTTCGTCGAAGTAGGCGCGGGCGTCCGACTCGGCGTCGAAGTAGCCGGCTTTCCAGCCCCAGTAGGTCCAGGTGCCGGCGAGCCGGTCGAACACCTGGCGGGCGCTGGTCTCGCCGCCGGTGCGCGCGTCGGCCGGGCGGTCGGCCAGGGCCTCGGTGTCGGCCTCGTGCCGCCACAGCCATGCGGGCACGTCGTCCTCGCGCACCGGGCGCAGGGCCAGGGGCACGCCGGCCTTGCGGAAGTACTTCTGCGCCAGCACGTCACTCGCCACCTGCGACCAGTCGGCGGGCACCTCGATGTTTTCCTGCCGGAACACCACCGAGCCGTCCGGGTTGCGGATCTCGCTGGCGGTGGCGCGGAAGGCAATGTCGGCGTAGGGGTCCTGGCCCTCGGTCGTATAGTGGCGGTCGATGCGCATGGCTCGCGTGTCCCCTCTGCGTGTGGCTGGCGCGGGTCGACGGCGTGACATCGTGTGGTGCACAGGATGTTGTGTCTCCGTCGACGCGTGGACCCAACAGTATGCGTGGCGGGGACCGATGGCAATAGATTTTGTGTCCACAGGGGTGTGGATAACTATATCTAGTGCATGTGCGAAAGACAGAAGGCCCGCGCCCGGGCGCTGAAAGCGCGGGCGTCTGGCAAGGGCGGTCCGGATGCGGCCGCGCGGCAGGGCAGGGGAGGGGCTCTCTTAAACCCGGAGCATAAGCCAAGAACGGATATGATTCAAGAGATTATAAGCGTTTGTTCCAGCGGTTTGTTTGATGCACGAAGCGTGCCGATGCTTGCATTCGACCCGTGGCGCGGTACGGTCGAGGCATTCTGATTCGAGCCGCGCGCGAGGCTTCCGTCCATGCTTGAAACCAAACGCAAGCCGGCCACGGTAGGCGAAATCCTGACCGAGGAGTTCCTGCGGCCGATGGGCCTGACACAGGCCGCGCTTGCCGAGGCCATGGGCGTGCCCCGCAAACATGTAAATGAGCTGTGCAACGACCGCCGCGCCGTGACCGCGTCGACCGCCTTGATTCTGGCGCGTGTGTTCGGCAACAGCCCGGAGTTCTGGCTGAACGTGCAGCGCCGCACCGATCTATGGGAGGCCATGCACTCCCCCCGGGAGCGGATGCGGATTGAGCGCGCGACACCGGTGTCCGGCGCCGCCTGACACGCGGCACCAGGACGCGACTCTATTGCGCCAGGGCGCCCGGTGTCAGGCGGGTGGTGCCCTGCGTCATCACCGCCTCGAATCGGGCCATGGCCTGCTTGAGACCGTTCACGCCCTGGTTGGCCTTGGTGCTGGCGGCGATGGCCTGCCGCGCGGCGTCGCGCGGGGTCCAGTCCACGGCGGGAGCCGGATCCTGTGCCAGCACGACCCGCAACTGTTCCGACAGTGCTCCGAATCGCGTGACGGCGGCCCGCAGGCTGGATTCGGCGGTCGTGATAATGTCGCGCACCTCGGCCATGCCGGCGCGGCGCGGATCGTCGGGCGCTAGCGCCTCCATGCGGCGGGTCAGGTCGCTGCGCACGGGATCGATTTGCCCCAGGATCTCCTTGGCCTTGGTGTGATGGGCCGCGACCTGAACGGCGATGTCGGCGAACTGCGCGCGCGCGTCGGGCGCGCGGGACTCGGCCGGCGGCGCCGAGTCGGCCGGACCGAGGGCGAAGGGCTGCACGCCGGCGGTCTCGGTCCGCCGCGGCAGGGGCGCGGGCGCGGCGACGGCCGGCGGCGGGGGCGGCGCGGCGGTGGTCTCGGTCTCCGCGATCGTGGGCGGCGGCGGCGGCGGATCGTCGCGATCGGCCGGAGGCGGACGCGACGGCGCCGGCGGCGTGGCTGTGTTGGTTGGCGTTGGCTCCGGGGGCGGCGCGGCGGCCCGGGGCTTCGGCTCCTCGGGTGGGGTGGTGTCGGTCTCGGGGGGCGCGTCGCCGGGCGGCGCCAGTTCCAGCGGCCGCGTGCGCGCGGGGGCCGTGTCCGCATAGGCGCGGGTGCTGGCGGCGGCCGGCAGCGCGTCCGGAACAGCCGGGCCGGCGAAATCGGGATGGACCACGACCGACGGGTCACCCGGCGGCCGGGCCAGCGGGTTCAGTGCGGGGCGCCAGTCGGCCGGCCCGCCGCGTTCGAACGGCGGCTGTCCTTCGGGTGGAAGGGCGGCGGTGCCGGTCATCTCGACCGCTGGGGGCGAGGGCAGGGTGCGACCCAGGTTGTCCACCAGCGTGCTGCCGTGCGGGGCGTCGGGCGCGGGTGTGGTCGCCGTGAGGCGCGCGGTCTGGGTGACGGGGCCGGTGGCCGGCAGCGGGTCCAGGGTGCGCAAGGCGTTGGTGGTCGTCCGCGTTGGGGCGGACGGGTCGTCCGGCGGCGGGCCGGGCTGGGGTTGAGCGGTCGCGACCGGCGGCGCCGGCCGTACCGTGGAGGCGGCGGCTGGCCGGGCCGGACCGGCCGGCTTGGGTGCGCCGGCCAGGGGCGGCGGTGGCGCGGGCGGCGTTGGGTCGCGAGGGGCTGGCGGGGTCACCGTCTCGGGCGGCGGAGGGGCGGCCGTGTTGCTTGCCGTCTCCGGCGGCGGCGCGGACTCGGGTTCGGGCTCGGGCTGGGCCGGAGGTTCCGCCGTCGCTTTCGCCCTGTCGGCGGCCGGCGGTGTCAGGATGCGGAACAGCGCCGGCGGCGGCGCCGGTGGCCCCTGCGTGGCGTCCGCCGCAACAGCTGGCTCGGGCGGTGCGGGGTCGGGCAGCGCGGCGGGCGCCGAGGTTTCGGCAGGAGCCGCCGTGTCCCGGCGGCGGGCCTGGGCAAGCAAGGCATCGGCGCGCCGCACGGCGGCTTCGGCCGCGTCGGCATCGGCACGCGCCCGGACCACGGTGGCGGCGTCGACGGGCGTGGGCGCATGACCCAGCGCGCGCGAGACAATGGCGAAGCCGGCCCGGCCTTCGGACAGGGCGGCGACCGCCTCCCCGAGAAGGCGGCGCGTCTCGCCGGTCGCGGTCGCGTGCTCCTTCCTGACCAGGGCGAGCCGCCGCGTCAGGCGCAACACCTCGGCCTTGGCCTGGTCGGCCAGGTCCTGGGCCGGAAACGCGTCGACGGCCAGCGACGCCGGCTCGTCCCGCGCGGCCGCCGGCTCGGGCGCAAGCTGGGTGGCCAGCGCCATGCCGGCAAAGGGCGCGCAGATCACCAGGGCCACGCCCGCCAGGCGGTACCACGGCCAGCGCGACGGGCCGGCGCGGTGGGACCGGGCCGGGTGTCGCGCGATCGCGCCTGGGGCGCGTGGTGGGGTCATCGGTCGCTCCCCCGGGAGGACAGGCGCGGAGCGGGGCATCGCGCCCATGTCCGCCGAACTTCTCACATTACCTTTAAAACACTGGACACCATATTGTTTTGCCACATAGTCTTAACTTTTGCCAGCGAGAAGTGCGGCGGCGAATCCGTGAACGTCGGCTCGGCGTTGACAGGGCCGGGGGGCGCCAGTATAAACCCGCCCTTCCCTTTCAAACTTGTTCTGGCCGACGGAGTCGCCACCGTGAAACGCACGTATCAGCCCAGCAAGCTCGTCCGCAAGCGGCGGCACGGGTTCCGCAGCCGCAGCGCGACCGTGGGCGGTCGCCGCGTCCTGGCCAACCGCCGCGCCAAGGGCCGCAAGCGCCTGTCCGCCTAGGACCGGGTACCCCACACCCCACACCCCACACCTCTCCACAGCACGGGGTCGCAGCCAGCATGACCGCGTCTTCGCCCGGATGCACGGCGGCCGACCCGCCCCGGCAAGCGGTGGAGCGGTTGAAGCGCCGGGGCGACTTCCTGCGCGTGGCCGGCGCCCGCACCAAGTGGGTGGCGCCGGGTTTCATCCTGCAGGCCGCGCCCAATCCGGCCGTGCGTCGGCTCGGTGTGGATGCGCTGGCCCCGCGCCTGGGCTTCACCGTCAGCCGCAAGGTCGGCAAGGCCGTGGTCCGCAACCGCGCCCGGCGCCGCTTGCGCGCGGCCGCCGATCAGGTGTTTCCGGTCGCCGCCCGGCCGGGCTGGGACTATGTGCTGATCGGCCGGCGCGAGACCAACGAGCAGGATTTCGCGCGGATGCTGGGCGACATGCGCAAGGCGCTGGACCGGCTGGCCGCCGGTGCTGGCGGTGGCGGCGGTGGCCGGGCGGGCGGACGCGGCGATGGGCGCCGGCGCGGGCGGGGCGCCGGGAAGGCCCCGTCATGAGCTGGCGGCTCCCGCCTTTGGCGCACTGGCCGCGCCACGCCCTGCGCGGTGTCATCTGCGTCTATCAGCTTGTTTTGTCGCCCTATCTGGGACAGAACTGTCGCTACCTGCCGACCTGTTCGGCCTATGCCATGGAGGCGTTGGAGCGCCATGGCGTGCTGTACGGCGGATGGTTGGCCCTGAAGCGGATTCTTCGTTGCCATCCTTGGGGCGGCATGGGATACGATCCCGTCCCCGCGCCACGGCGTGCCCGAGGGGGTGCGGGGGATCCGGCCCGGGCCGGCGCGGCCGACGCGCCCGCCGACCCGCCTTCCGATTCAGCGCCATGATTGACACCGCGTGGGGCGCCCGCGCCGGCGCGCCCGCTCTTCCGACCGGCCGGACCTCGGCCGGATCGTGTGACGGACAAAGGACCCATGGTCGACCAGCGTAATCTGATCCTCGCGATCGTGCTTTCGATTGCCGTTCTGTTCGGTTTCGAGTTCGTGTGGCGGACGATGTTCCCGCCGCCCCCGACGGAGCAGACCGAACAGGCCCAGACGGCGGACGGCACCGCGACGGGCGACGGCGCGAGCGTCGTGCCGGGGTCCGCGCCCCAGGCGCCCGGCGGTACGGAGGCGGGCATTCCCCCGGCGCCCGGCGCACCGGGACCCGTGATGGACGCGGACGTGGTGTCGCGGGCGCAGGCGCTGGCGGCGTCGGACGGGGGCCGGGTGACCATCGACACGGCCGAGCTGCAAGGATCGATCCGCCTGCGCGGGGCGCGAGTGGACGACCTGATCCTGACGGACTATCGCGAGTCGCTTGAGGAGGACAGTCCGCCGATTCATCTGTTCTCTCCGGCCGGCGCGCCGGATCCGTACTATGCCGAGTTCGGATGGGTGGCCGCCGGACAGGGGGGCGGGTCCGTCTCCATGCCGCTGCCCGGCGCGGACACCCCGTGGACGGCGTCTTCGGACACGCTGCGGGTCGGCGAACCGGTGACGCTGACCTGGGACAACGGCGCCGGCCTTCGCTTCACGCGCACGTATGCGGTGGACGAGCATTTCATGTTCACCGTCACCCAGCGGGTCGAGAACACCGGCGAGACCCCGTTGACGATGTTCCCCTACGGGCTCGTCTCGCGCACCGACCGGCCGGCCACCACCGGCATCTGGATCCTGCACGAGGGGCCGCTGGGCGTCTTCGACGGCACCCTGACCGAGGTGAACTACGGCGACCTGGAAGACGAGTCGACCCAGTCCCACACCACCACCGGCGGCTGGATCGGCATCACCGACAAGTACTGGCTGGCGGCGCTGGCCTTCGATCAGCAGCGCGAGGCCAACGCCCGCTTCATCCGCCACGTCACCGACGGCCGCGAGCGCTTTCAGGTGGACTACCGCCTGAGCGGGCAGACGCTGGCGCCGGGCGGCAGCGTGGAAACGACAAACCGCCTGTTCGCCGGCGCCAAGAAAGTGCAATTGCTGGACGGTTACGGGGACCAGTACGGCATCACCAATTTCGACCTGGCCATCGACTTCGGCTGGTTCTACTTCATGACCAAGCCGTTTTTCTATTCCCTGCTCTGGCTGGAAAACCTGCTTGGCAACTATGGCCTTGCCATCATCGCCTTCGTCATTCTTCTGAAGCTGGCCTTCTACCCGTTGGCCAACAAGGCTTACACGTCGATGTCGAAGATGAAGAAGATGCAGCCGGAGCTGAAGAAGATCCAGGAGCGCTTCAAGGACGACAAGCAGCGCGCCCAGCAGGAGATCATGGGCCTGTACAAGCGCGAGAACGTGAATCCGCTGTCGGGCTGTCTGCCGATCCTGATCCAGATCCCGGTGTTCTTCGCCCTGTATAAGGTCTTGTTCGTCTCCATCGAGATGCGGCACGCGCCGTTCTATGGCTGGATCCAGGATCTGTCGGCGCCCGACCCCACCAACATCTTCACGCTGTTCGGGCTGATCCCGTGGGATGCGCCGACGTTCCTGCACATCGGCATCTGGCCGCTCATCATGGGCGCGTCCATGTACCTGCAGCAGAAACTGAACCCGACGCCGCCCGACCCGACGCAGGCCCGCATCATGGCCATGTTGCCGATCCTGTTCACCTTCATTCTGGCGCGTTTCGCCGCCGGGCTGGTGATCTACTGGACCTTGAACAACATCCTGTCCATGGCGCAGCAGTGGTACATCATGCGGCGCATGGGGGCGAAGGTGAATCCCTGAGCGGGCGGGGATCGGGGTCTTGGCGGAGGATGACGCGAAGGACGAGGCGGCAGCCCGGCTGGAAGCCGGCCGGGTGCTGTTCGCCCAGCCCTGCACCTTCCTGCGCGGCGTCGCCGACCTGTCGGGCCTGCCCGCCTCCGACCTGCCGGAGGTCGCCTTCTGCGGCCGCTCCAACGTTGGCAAGTCCAGCCTGGTCAACGCCCTGACCGGCCGCAAGACGCTGGCTCGCACCTCCAACACGCCAGGCCGCACGCAGGAGATCAATTTGTTCACGCTGGGCGGAGAGGGCCGCCCGCGCCTGATGCTGGCCGACCTGCCCGGGCACGGCTTCGCCCGTGCGCCCAAGGCCAAGGTCGACGCCTGGACGCGGCTGGTGAACGCCTACCTGAAAGGTCGGCCGCCCCTGCGGCGGGTGTTGTTGCTCGTGGACGCGCGCCACGGCCTGAAGGGCATCGACCGCGAGGTCATGACCATGCTCGACGGCGCTGCCGTGAACTATCAGGTGGTGTTGACCAAGGCCGACAAGCCGGGCAAGAAGGCGCTCTTCGACGTGCTGGCGGCCACGCGGGCGGCGCTGTCCGGCCATGTGGCGGCCCATCCGGACGTGCTGACGACCAGCGCGCAGACGGGCGAGGGCGTGCCGGAGGTGCGCGCCGCGCTGGCCGAGATCGCGCTGCCGGCGGGCGACGGCACGGCGTGACAAACGGATCGTGAAGGGGGACCGGGGCATGGGCGGCCACGACGGAATCGGTCAGGACAAGGAGGCCTTGCGCGAGGTCTGGCTGGAAAAGGCCAAGACCCTGTCGGAGGCGTTGCCCTACATGCGCCGGTTCTCGGGCGAGACCGTGGTCATCAAGTACGGTGGCCACGCCATGGGGGACGCGCACCTGTCCACCCTGTTCGCGCGCGATGTGGTGCTGCTCAAACAGGTGGGCATCAACCCGGTGGTGGTGCACGGCGGCGGGCCGCAGATCCAGAGGATGCTGGAGCGCCTGAAAATCCAGTCCGAGTTCATCGACGGCCTGCGGGTGACCGACCGGGCCACGGTGGACATCGTCGAAATGGTTCTGTCCGGCTCCATCAACAAGGAGATCGTCACCGCCATCACCCAGGCGGGCGGCTTCGCCATCGGCCTGTCCGGCAAGGACGGCCACATGATCCGGGCCACCAAGCTGCGCCGCGCGCGCCGGGACCCGGACAGCAACATCGAAAAGCTGCTGGACCTGGGCTTCGTCGGCGAGCCGACCGAAATACAGCCGCACGTCCTGAACTATTTCGAGGGCTCGGACGTCATCCCGGTGATCGCCCCAATCGGCCAGGGCGATGACGGCGAGACGTTCAATATCAACGCCGACACGGTGGCCGGGGCCATCGCCGCCGCCGTCGATGCCCGGCGGCTGCTGGTGCTGACGGACGTCAAGGGCGTGCTCGACGGCGCCGGGACGCTGGTCGAGGAGATGTCGGCCGGCGAGGCGCATTCGGGCATCGCCGATGGCTCGATCTCGGGCGGTATGATCCCCAAGGTCGAGACCTGCCTGAAGGCGGTCGAGAACGGCGTCGAGGCGGCGGTGATCCTGGATGGCCGCGTGCCGCACGCCATCCTGCTGGAACTGTTCACGCCGCACGGCGCGGGCACGCTGATCCGGGCGCGATGAGTCGGATCATCGTGCTCTGGTATCGGTGTTATATGAATGAGATGTAATATACGGGTAAGCCCACCGTCAGGCCCGCATCGCTACTGTCTGGCCGCAGAAGACGGCGTTTGTTCGCGTTCTTCTGTCCCCCCGCCGGCGGTGCGTTTCCCCCACGCACCGCCGGTTTTTCGTGCGCGGTTGGGCTGGCGGCACCGGCCCAGTGCACTCTTCCGTCCACTCTTCCGTCCACTCTTCCTTGGACTTCGGCGGCGTCCCGACCCAAATTGGGGCGGTGCGGGATGGACGGCCAAACCCGGCGGTCCCGGTGACCATGGAACAGGACAGGAGGCTCCCGGCATGACGATCAGCGGCGCGCGTGTGACCCAGAGGCGGCATTCGACGGGCTGGCGCGGCCCCGGTCGGGCAATCCTTGGGATGATCCTGGCGGCGCTGACGCTTGGCCTGGCGGCCGCGCCCGCCACGGCCGAGGACGACGGCGGCGCGTCGGGGCAGGCGGTCTCCCTCACGCCGCACGAGGCCCGCTACGAGTTGCGCCTGATCAGCCGGGCGGACGGCAGCCCGGTGATTGGCGCGCGCGGCGCCATGCACTACCGGATCACGGATACCTGCGACGGGTGGGCCATGGAAAGCCGCACCCACCTGGACCTGTCCTACGCCCGCGCCGACTCGGTCCGCACCGACTGGTCGTTCATTTCCTGGGAAAGCAAGGACAGCACCCAGTACCGGTTCCGGATCCGCTCGGAACGGAACGGCGCGGTCCAAGAGCTGATCGACGGCAGGGCGCGCATGGACCCGGGCGAGGGCGGCGTGGCCACCTTCTCGCACCCCGAGGAAAAGACGATGGACCTGGCGCCCGATGTTATGCTGCCGGCGGAACACACCTTCGCGGCGCTGCGGGCGGCGCGCCAGGGCAAGCGCATCTTCACCGTGCCGATGTTCGATGGCTCCGAACCGGCCGGCCCGATGCAGGCGACGGCGGTGCTGATCGAGGCCGTGCCGGCCGGCGCGCCGTCGGAACTGGCGGATCATGCCCTGCTGGCCGGGCCGTCCTGGCGTATGGTGCTCAGCTTTTTCGCGCCCGACAGTACGGGCAGCCTGCCCGAGTACGAAATCCGGCTGCGCTACCACGCCAACGGGGTGGCCCAGGAGATCATTCAGGACTTCGGCACCATGGCCTTGCGGGCGTCGCTGAAGGAATTGACGCCCCTGGACGACGACGGCTGTTGAGCCCCACCGAGGACCTTTCGGAACGCGCGATGGCGGAGTCTCCCGACGAAGACGACGAGGTCCCCTCGCCCTGCATCTCGGTCTGTCGGCTGGATGAGGCGGGGGCGGTGTGCGTGGGCTGTGGGCGCACCCTGGCGGAAATCCGCGATTGGAAACGGATGACGTCGCCCCAGCGGCGGGCCGTGTGGGCGCGTTTGCGCCGCGAGGGGCACGCGCCGGACGGGCAGGCCTGATCCCAAGGCGTGGCTGGTGCCACCGTCGCCGTGGTCTGTCCCGTGTTGGGCTTTCGGGAGCCCCCCCGCGCAATGTCGGGGCAACCCACGGCATGTCTAACGCATCGTCCCTGTCGGCGCGATCACCCGCCACGCGGGCAGGCGTACGGTGACCGTGGTGCCCTCGCCGACCGTGCTGGCCAAGTCCAGGGTGCCGCCGTGCAGTTCGACGAGACCCTTGGTCAGGGGCAGGCCCAGGCCGGTGCCCTCGTGCTTGCGCGAAAGGGAACTGTCCACCTGGCCGAATTTGGACATGGCGGTGGCCAGGCCGTCCGCGTCCATGCCGATGCCGGTGTCGCGCACGGTGATCACCATCGCCCCGTCCGTGTCGATCCGGGCGTCGCAGTCGACCCGGCCGCCTTCTGGCGTGAACTTGACGGCGTTGGACAGAAGATTGAGCAGGATCTGTTTCAGTCGCCGGGGATCCGCCTCGACCAGCGGCAGGTCGCGGCCGATGGTGCTGTTCAGCGTGACCCCGGCGGTCTCGGCGTGGGGCATCACGAGACGCGAGGAGGACTCGAAGATGTCGGCCAGGCTGACCGGCTCCTCGTTCAGGGTCAGACGGCCGGCCTCGACCGCCGAGACATCCAGGATGTCGTTGATCAGGTCCAGCAGGTGCGTGCCGGACGACCGGATAAAGGCGGCGTACTCGCCGTACCGCTCATCGCCGAGCGGACCGAACAGGCCGTCCGTCATCGCCTGCGAAAAGCCGATGATGGCGTTCAGCGGCGTGCGCAACTCATGGCTCATGTTGGCCAGCAGGTCCGTCTTGGCCTTGTTGGCCATCTCGGCGGCGTGGCGGGCCTCGATCATCGACTCCTCGGCCAGCTTGCGCTCGGTGATGTCCTCGTGCAGGGCGCCGAAGTGGGTGATCGCGCCGTCCGTGTCCTTGATGGGGGTTATGGCGACGGTGGCCCAGAACTCGCGGCCGTCCTTGCGGCGATCCTTCAGTTCGCCGCGCCAACTGCGGCCCGCGAGGATCGTGCGCCACAGGTCCTCGTACACGGCGCGCGGCGTGTCGGCCGACTTGATCAGGCGTGGCGTCTGGCCAAGGGCCTCGGCGGCCACGTATCCCGTCACCTCTTCGAACTTCGGGTTCACGTATTCGATCACCCCGTCGCGATCGGTGATGAAGATCATGACCGGGCTTTGCTCGACCAGCATTCCGCGCTTGCGGAGTTCGGCCTCGGCGCGCCGGCGCATGTCGATCTCGGCGGCCAGCGAGGCGGTGCGCTCCGCGACCTGCTGCTCCAGGGTGTCGCGGGCCGCGTTCAGGTCGCGGGTGCGGGTGGCGATCTCCTCCTCCATCGGCCGCAGGATCCAGCGGAAGAGGATGTACCAGAGGGTCAGGGCCGTCAGGCCGATCAATGAGACCGTTAACAGAACGAGCCCACCCCGCAGGGAGGCCATGGCGCCGGTAAGCTCCGCCACGTCATGGCACAGGGTCAGGGTCAGGGCGCGGTCGTGGTACCGGAACACGCGCTCGACCGCCAACGGCGTGCTGCCGGTGTGGCCCTGTGCTCGATAGACGAAGAAGGGCCGGCCGTTGTCCAACTCGACGGTCAGGACCACGACCTCGGTGTGCTTGGCCGTCCAGTCGGCCAGCAGGCGCTGCCCCTCGGCGTAATCGTGGCGCAGCATGGCGTCGGTCAGGACGGCGCCGATCAGATCGGCCTCCATCCGCATCCTGCGGACGTGGTCCTCGGTCAACCGGGCCTTCTGTTGACCATGCACCAGCACGCTGGCGAGCGAGGCGAACAGCGTCAGAACCAGGACAATGGTGACCAGCAGCCCCCACCGATTGTGTTTCAGGGTGCGCCCCATCGTTGGCCTGTCACTCCCCGAGGACGGGCAGGACGTCCGCCAGAATCGTCCGATGCAGGTCGTAGTCGCGATCGCGCACCGGGGCGAATCCGGTCAGGGTCGGGCTGATCGCGCCCAGGATCGCCGGGCCGCGCGGATCGTCGCGCAGGCTTATGAGCGCCGTGGCGATGGTCTGCCGCAGAGCCGGGTCCATGGTCGTGCGGGTCACGAACACATGGGTCGACAGGTCCGGCGACAGGGCCAGGGCGCGGATCGTCCCGTCATCATGCTCGTTGAAGACCTCCTCGGCCACCGCGCCGGCGTCGAAGTCGCCGAACCGTACGCCCAGGATGACGTTCTCGTGGTTGCGCAGATGCGTTGCGGCGGCCAGGTCCCCCAGTCCCACCCCGGCCTGCATCAGCATGTACAACGGAACCTGCGTGCTGAGGGTGGAGTTCACGTTGCCGAAGGCCATGCGTTTGCCCGCCAGGTCGGCCAAGGATTGGACCCCGCTGTTGGCGTCGACCAGGATGACTGAACGGAAGGTCGGTTTGCCCGAGAACACGTACCGGACCAGAAGGGGCTTGAGGCCATAGCGCTCGCCGATCACGACATAGGGGCTGCCGCCGAGGAAGGCGATATCCAGCCGATCCTCCCCGGTCAGGCGGATGTGCTCGTTGTAGTTGCGGGCCACGGTGATCCGGACCGGCCGGTCCAGGTGGTCCGACAGATAGTCGGCCAGGGGCGTGTACTTCTCGATCAGGTGTTCGGCGTTCAGGTAGGGCATGAACCCGAGGCTGAGCGGCTCCGGCTCCGTCGCATTCGCCGGGGCGAGGCGCGCGGCGCCGGCCATGATCAGGGCAAGCAACAGGAACGCTCTGATCAAGAAAGCCTTGGAACGCATGGGCATGGTCCTTGTTTCTTCGGGTCCCAGGCCGCATCGCGCAGTGCGGCGCCCCTGGGGCCGCCATTCTGCACGCCCTTGCGCGCCGGGTCATGCCCTTTGAACAATTGTCATCCGCACCGGCGCGTCACGGTCCGGGCTTGCCGCCCAGCCCGTTCCGGGCCAGGGGCTCGTTGGGCTTCAGTTCGGCATCCCACGGGAACAGCAGCCACAACTCGCTCTGCACCGGGACGGCGAACAGGTCCACGGCCGCCTGGCCTTCCGGCTTCGCGTACACCGTGGCGATGATGGCGCGGGGCAGGAGGCGGCGGACGACTCCGGCCGTCACGCCCGAATCCACAAGGTCGTCGACGATCAGCCAGTTGTGCCCGTCGCCGACGAGTTCGGTGTCGACGCCCTTGAGCATACGCGGCTCGCCCTGGGACCGATCATCATAGCTGGCGACGCTGACCGCCTCGACGGTGCGGATGTCCAGTTCCCGGGCGATGATGCACGCGGGGATCAGGCCGCCACGGGCGATGGCGATGATCCCGTCGAAGCGCCGCCCCGTGGCCAGGACCCGCTGTGCAAGCACGCGCGTGTCGCGATGAAAAATCTCCCACGGAATGGGCATGTATATGCTATGGGTGTAGTCTCGTTTCATTGCGCCTTTTCCGCCGGGCTTTCGCGGGAGCGCCCCTTCCTTACTCCGCTCCGCCGGACCGGGCAACCTGCCAAGAGGTGCTGGACGAAGGTGGGGCCGATCCCGCATACATGACGAACGTCCGATACGCCGACGACGGGATCGAGGAGCCATGCTGCACACCCTGATGGCCGATGGGGGCATGGTGGTCGCACCGCACCATCTGGCGGCGCAGGCGGGATTGCGAGTCCTGCGCGAGGGCGGCAACGCCATCGAGGCCATGGTGGCCACCGCCGCCGCGTGCGCCGTCGTCTATCCGCACATGAACGGCCTGGGCGGCGATGCCTTCTGGCTGGTGGCCCGGCCCGGGCGCGCGCCCTTGTCCATCGAGGCCGCCGGCGTGGCCGGCAAGGCCGTCACCGTCGACCTGTACCGGTCCCAGGGACTGGACCGCGTGCCGGTCCGCGGTCCTCTGGCGGCCAACACGGTGGCCGGCGCGGTGTCCGGCTGGGCCTCGGCGCTGGAGATCAGCGGCCAGCATTGGGACGGCGCGCTGCCGCTGGCGCGCCTGCTGGAAGACGCGATCCACTACGCCGAGGCGGGCTGTCCCCGGGCACAATCGCTGGCCGGGACCACGGCGCAGGTCAGGGATCAACTCGCGGACCTACCGGGGTTCGCGGACCTGTTCCTGGAGGACGGGGCGGCGCCCGCCGCCGGTGCGAGTCTGCGCAACGCGGCCCTGGGCGAGACGCTGCGCCGCCTGGCCGAGCGCGGTCTGGGGGACTTCTACAGGGGCGAGGTTGGCCGCGCCATCTCGGCCGAGTTGAAGGCGGTGGGCAGCCCGCTGGTTTCGGATGATCTGGCCAGCCACCGCTCGGTGCGGCGCCGACCGCTGGTCCTGAAGCTGGACCACGGCACCGTCTACAACACGCAGCCGCCGACCCAGGGGCTGGCCTCGCTGATGATCCTGGGCCTGTTCGAACGCCTGGGGGTGACCGAGGCGGGATCGTTCGACCATGCGCACGGGCTGATCGAGGCGGCCAAGGTGGCCTTCGCGGTGCGTGACCGGCATGTGACCGATCCGCGCTACATGGCGCTGCACCCGACGACCTACCTGTCGGACACCATGCTGGATCAGAGCGCGGCCCGCATCGACCGGCGCCGCGCCGCGCCGTGGCCTTCGGCCAACGGGGTCGGCGACGGCGATACCGTGTGGATGGGCTGCATCGACAATGCAGGGCGTTCGGTCAGTTGCATCCAGAGCCTGTACCACGAGTTCGGCGCCGGCGTGGTGTTGGGCGACACGGGGATCCTATGGCAGAACCGGGGCACGAGTTTTCAGCTCGACGCGGCCCGGCCCAACGTGTTGAAGCCGGGCCGGCGGCCGTTCCACACCCTGAACCCGCCCATGGCGCGGCTGCCCGACGGCGCGACGATGGTCTACGGCACCATGGGCGGTGACGCGCAGCCGCAGGTGCAGGCGCAGATCTTCACCCGCCACGTGTTGTTCGGCCAGGGGCTGCAGGAGGCCGTGACGGCGCCGCGCTGGATGCTGGGTCGGACCTGGGTCGGGCGTACCGACGACGTGAAGGTCGAAAGCCGGCTCGATCCGGCGGTGATCTCGGCCCTTGAGGCGGCGGGGCATACCGTGACCCGGTTGGGGCCGTTCGACGAGGTGACCGGCCATGCCGGGGCGATCGTGCGCCGTCCCGACGGCGTTCTGGAGGGGGCGACCGATCCCCGCGCCGATGGGGTCGTGGCGGGGTATTGAGCCGGTGCGAAAAAGCGTTCAGGCGTTCGTGTGCTCCGCCCGCTGCTCGCCCATCCACGCCGCCAGATCCTCCAGCGCCCGGCGCGCATACGCCGCCTTGCGGTCGCGGCCGCGCAGCTTGCGCTTGCCGACCCGGGTCAACTCCGGCGGCAGTTCCGGGAACAGGCCGAAGTTGACGTTCATCGGTTGGAACGTCTCGGCGTGGGCCGGGTTGGTGATGTGGTTCAGCAAGGCCCCCAGCGCCGTCGTCGCTGGCGGCGACGCCGGCGTCTCGCCGCGCGCCTCGGCGCTCGCGAACAGGCCGGCCATCAACCCCACGGCGGCACTTTCCACATACCCCTCGCACCCCGTCACCTGCCCGGCGAAGCGCACCCACGGCCGGCTTTTGAGGCGCAGGGTACCGTCCAGCAGACGCGGGCTGTTGAGGAACGTGTTGCGGTGGATACCGCCCAGGCGAGCGAACTCGGCCCGTTCCAGGCCCGGGATCATGCGGAAGATGCGCGCCTGCTCGCCGTGGCGCATCTTGGTCTGGAAGCCGACCATGTTGTAGAGCGTGCCCAGCGCGTTGTCCTGGCGCAACTGGACGATGGCGTGTGGCTTGCGGTCGGGTGCGCGCGGATTGGTCAGGCCGACCGGTTTCATGGGGCCGTGGGCCAGGGTCTCGCGGCCGCGCTCGGCCATGACCTCGATGGGCAGGCAGCCCTCGAAGTAGGGCGTGCCCTCCCACTCCTTGAAGGCCACCGTCTCGGCGCTCAAAAGGGCGTCGATGAAGGCGTCGTATTGGGCGCGGTCCAGCGGGCAGTTGATGTAGTCCGATCCCTCGCCCTTGTCATAGCGCGACTGGAACCAGGCCACGTCCATGTCGATGCTGTCCCGATGGACGATGGGGGCGATGGCGTCGAAAAAGGCCAGGTGGTCCTCGCCCGTCTCGGCGCGGATGGCCTCGGCCAGCGCCGATGAGGTCAGGGGGCCGGTGGCGATGATCGTCGGGCCGTCGTCGGGGCCGGGCAGGGCGGTGATCTCGCCGCGCGTGATGGTCACGTTGGGATGGCTCTCCAGCGTGGTATGGACGTCGCGCGAGAAGGCCTCGCGGTCCACCGCCAAGGCGCCGCCGGCCGGCACCCGGTTGCGGTCGGCCGCCGCCATCACCAGCGAGTCCAGCCGGCGCATTTCCTCGTGCAGCAGGCCGACGGCGTTGCCCTCGGCATCGTCGGAGCGGAACGAGTTGGAGCACACCAGCTCGGCCAGGCCGTCGGTGACGTGGGCGTCGGTGGCGCGGATGGGGCGCATTTCGATCAGCTCGACGACGAGGCCAAGGCGCGCGCACTGCCACGCAGCCTCGCTGCCGGCGAGGCCGCCGCCGATCACGCGGATCCGGGAGGGGAGAGAGGTGTCTGTCATGGCCGGGGATGTAAGCCCTGCGGGTCGGTGTGTCCATGCGGACGCCAGCGCCACGCGGCCGACGACACCTCGGGGAGGCGGGTCAGGTAATCGTGCTGACGAAATCGGCGGCCACGCGGACGTCGCGCAAGGGCCGCACGATGTCGATGGCTTCCTGGTAGACGGGGTGCCGGCGATAGGCCTCCAGCGCGGCCTCGTCGTCGAACACGGCGTGCACGATCAGGTCGACGCCGTTGCCGATCGGATCGGACTTCAGGTTGACCGAGACCTCAAGCGCGCGAGCGTGCGGATTCGTGGCCAGCCGCTCAAGCCCCGCCCGCGCCGTCTCCAGGTGTTCCGGCGACGTAAGGCTGAACAGCACGACATGACGGATCATAGGGCGAAAGGTCCTTTGGGGTTCGGGGGCAAACGGTGGGGCATCCTCCATCACCGACGGGCGGGAGTCGAGCCCGTCGTGACGAGGGGCGGCGGACCCGCGGGCATTGCCCATTCTTGACAGCGCCCCGGCGCGGGGTTACCTCCCGCACACCCTACGTTCCCGCCGCCAGAACAGGACATGACCACCGTGGACGGCTTCGATCTTGTCTCCATGGAGATCCTTGTGCCCGTGCTGATCGGCATGGCGGCGCTTCTTCTGTTCCGCGCCATGCCGCGCCTGATGGCGGGCGGTGTCCCCCTGGTGGCGCCGTCCGTGTTGCGCGAGCACCTGGATCGTGGCGACGACGTGCTGGTGGTTGATGTCCGCACGCCGGGCGAGTACGCGGGCCGCCATGGCCATGTTCCGGGGGCGTTGAACCTGCCGCTGGACCAGCTTGGCCGGCGCGTGGAGGAGGCGGGTCCCGGCCTGAGCGCGTATGCCGACACGCCGGTGTTCCTGATCTGTCAGACGTCCAGCCGCGCCGCCCACGCGGCCCGGATCCTCAAGAAGGCGGGCTTCCAGCAGCTTGCGGTGGTCAGCGGCGGCATGTCGGCCTGGCGGGCGCAGGGCCACCCGACGCAACACGGGGACGCGGCCTGAGCGATCGTTCGCTCGGCCGGCGCCGGCGGAGGGCGGCGCGTCAGGGTCCGACGCGCGCCGCCGCTCGGCCGATGCGGCCGGTTTCGGTGCGCAACAGGTCCTCCATCTCTTCCCTCGGAATCGGCTTGCTGAACAGATACCCCTGCACCACGTCGGCGCCTTCCTGGCGCAGATACTCGAACTGCGCCTGTGTTTCGACGCCCTCGGCGATGACGGTCATGCCCAGGCTGTGCCCAAGGTTGATGATGGCGCGAACCAGGATGGCGTCGTTGGTGTCCGTGTCCAGGTGCTGAACGAAAGACTGATCGATCTTCAGCTTGTGCACCGGGAACCGCTTCAGATAGGCGAGGGACGAGTACCCCGTGCCGAAGTCGTCAATGGCGATCCGAAAGCCGGCGCCCGTCAACTGGTTGAGGAAGGCGACGGTGCCGACGTGGTCGGTCATCAGGACGCTTTCCGTGATCTCCAGGTCCAGAACCTCGGGCGGCAGGTCGTGGGCCTCGAGCGACTCGCGGATGCGGTCCACCAGGCCACCGTCGCGGAACTGCACCGCCGAGAGATTGACCGCCACCGGCAGGGTCGGCAGGCCGTGCGCTCGCCAGGCGTCGATATCGGCGAGGGCGCGGCGCAGGACCGCCTCGCCCAGGGGCAGGATCAGGCCGCTGTCCTCGGCGGCGCCGATGAACTGCCCGGGCGGGACGAGCCCTCGGGTCGGATGGCGCCAGCGGACCAGGGCCTCCATACCGACCAGCGTTCCGGTCATGTCATACTGCGGCTGATAGAAGTTCTCCAACTCGTCGCGGTCCAGCGCCCGGCGCAAGTCGGCCTCCAGGCCCAGTCGGATCTGGGCCTCATTGTTGATGTCATTCGAGTAGAAACGGTAGTGCTCGCCCTCATGGTGGGCCACGCGGTGCATGGCCAGGTCGGCGTTGCGGATGATCTGGTCGGGGTCGTTGCCGTCGTCCGGATACATGGCGATGCCGACCGTGGCGCGCAGGGAGACGGTGTGTCCGCCCACCTCGACCGGCGTTTCGATGATCTTCGCCACCCGGCGGGCCAGGGTTGCGGCGGCGTCGGCGCCGCCCACGACGCTTTGGATGATGGCGAACTCGTCACCGCCCATGCGGGCCACGGTGTCCACGTCCTCGGCCACGGCGGCGTTGATGCGCGAGCCGACGGTCATCAGGATCCGGTCGCCGATGTCGTGGCCCAGTGTGTCGTTGACGCGGCTGAACTTGGTCAGGTCCACGAACAGGACGGCGACAGTGCCGTCGGTGCGGCGCGCCTGCTGGACGACATGGATGAGGCGGTCTCGGAACAGCGCCCGGTTGGGCAACCGTGTCAGGGTGTCGTAGTTTGACATGTAACGGATGCGTTCCTCGGCCCGCTTGCGCTCGGTCACGTCCTCGTGCACCGCCACGTAGTGCACGGAAACTCCGTCCGGGCCGGTGATGGGGGTGACGGTCTGGCAGACGGTGTAGAGCGTGTTGTCCTTGCGGCGTTCCACCAGTTCGCCGCGCCACACCTCGCCACGGCGGATGGTCGCCCACATGTCGGCATAGGTGGCCGCGTCCTGGTGCCCGGAAAACAGGATATGAGGCGTCTTGCCGATGATCTCGTCGGGACTGAAGCCCGAGAGGCGGCCAAACGCCTCGTTGGCCCATTCGATCCGCCCCTGATCGTCGGTGATGAACACGGCGTTGGCTGCCACCGTCATGGCGGTGGCCTGCAGCCGCAGGAACGATGAATTGCGGATCAGTTTGGTCATGATGGCCAACCGCCGAGCAATGAACTCGGCGCGCTGGCGCAGCCCGCGGTCCGAGGCATCGCCGGCCGGGTGCACCACCAGGCAGCCAAGCACCTCGTCTCCGGCCCTGAGGGCATAGGCGAACCCCGGCCGCAGACCGTCCGGGGCGACCCGGATCGGCTCGCCCGTGCCGCCGGGTTTCCGGCGGTCGCCGTCCGGCGCGTGCGGCGGGGCGGCGAACGGATGCAGCGTGGCTTGGCGGAACAGCGGTTCGATGGTTCCCGCCAAAGAGTCTGGCGGGGGACCGCCCAGGCCATCGCACAGGTCGACGGCCTCGGGACCGGCGGCGGCGGCGAGGATTGGCGTGTCACGGTCGGTCCGCAAGGCGATCCATGCCAGCGGCACGCGTTCAATGTCGGTCAGCCGATCGCAGGCGAGCCGGCACAACGCCTCGGCCGAGTCGCCGGCCAGGACGGCCGCGTCCATGTCCCGCGAGAGATGCACCAGGCCCGTCAACAGACTCGTGCCTGACGAGGCATGGACCACCACACCCGTCATCGCCTCGCCGCTCGGTCCGGGAATGGGGAGACGGGTGATCTCCAGCCCCAGCTCGGCCCCGCCCAGCGTCCGGCCGAGACTCGATCGCGCCGTCGGCGAGGAAGGCACGCCGGTGCCCTTGCCGGGCGCGTCGGTGATCCGATGGCCGAAGTCCGGGAACAGCAGGCGTATGTCCTTGCCCAACAGCGCCGACCGGGTGCCCTCGGCGAACAGGCGGCCGGCCTCCGCGTTGGCCCAGGCGACGTGCCCGTCCGTCCCGACCACCAGCGCGGCCTGACCCATGGCCTGCATGAGGTGATCCGCCCAGCCCTCGGGCGACCGAGGGGCGATCGCGCTGTCCTGACGCGTGTGTCCCGGCAGCAACAGAACGGTCAGCCCCAGCCCGTAAAGCGCGATTTCCTCCAAGACCCCCGCCCAGGAGGTCACGGCCGCGAAGGCGGGATCGGAACCGGCGGACAGCGCATCCAGACCGATGCCAAGGGCCACCCCAGCAGCGAACACGCCGGCGGTCGCGCCGATGCCCGCGACCGCGCGGCCGCGCCGGCCAAGGGCGCGGGTGATGAGCCACGCCGCGCCGAGAAACACGCCGGCTCTGAACACGTGCAGGCAGAACAACACTGTGGCCGTGGGGACGTCGGCGACCATCGCCGTGCCGAGCCCGCCCACCGTGATGCCGACCAGGGCCAGCAGCACGGCGTTCTGCTCGCCGCCCGGCCGCTGGCGCCCGGCGCCGGCCAGCACCAGCACCGGCACCAGCCCATGCAGGGCCGAGTACAGAAACACGCCGGTCTCGGTGCCCAAACCGACGGTGACGGAGACCAGCACGGCGGCGGCCTCCAACGTGAATGCCCCGGCCGTCCAACTGGCCAGCCTGTCACGGGCCGCTTCGCCCCGCCGGCCCAGCCGGAGCGCCAGGGCAAAGACCAGGGCCGTCAGCGCGGCACCAATCTGCATGAGCGGGTCTGTTGCGTCCATCGGGCTGAGGCCCCAAAACAGTGCAATTGTGCAGGCGGTTCCCGCCGACCGGCTTGGGTGGCGACGGTATTCTATCATCGAGGATGCAGTGTTTCGCCAGCCCTGTCGCGATGCTGAGTCTTGGTCCCTGAAAAACGGGCTGTGCCGACGGCATCCCCCGCGCTCGTACCCTGTTTGACTAGAGTGCGGCGGTTAAGCTTTCGTTGCCATGCCTCAGCTTTGTTTTGATGCCGTTACGGATGTTCAAGCTTTCTAAACCTTCTCCGGGCAATATCCGCGCTTGCGTGTCGCGGCCCAAGACGTGTTAAGGTGCCGCCCGATCCGTTGGTAGTCTCGTCGAGAGGGCGGTCTGTGGACGGTCCTTCGTGAACGAGGTCATCAGGGATCCCGCCGGGGCAATGCGAAGCTGTTGCAGCCTGGGTGTTAGGTCAGGGAACACCGGACGCAAGCGGTCATCTGTGGGGCCGTCTTGGCGGTTCGCAGGATTTTCGTTCGGTGCCAACAAATTGATCCAGTTTTTTCGTTCTGGGATCCTGTCTTAATGTCCATCGCTACGATCCTCGGCGTTATCTTCGGCTTCGGTCTGTTCGTCGGCTCGATCATTCTGAGCACGGACAACGTCTTTATCTTTCTCAATTTGCCCAGCTTCATCATGGTGTTGGGCGGGACGCTGGCGGCCACCTTCATTTCCTTCGAACCGCGCTTCGTCGTCCATTCCCTGCGGACGATGGCGGGCATCCTGCTGGCCCACGAGGTCGGCCGCGCCATCCTGACGCACGAGGTGGGACGTGTGATCCGCTGGGGCTATGTGATCCAGAAGGGCGGCCTGGCCGGCCTGGAAACCGATGCCGCACGGGCGCGCAAGATCGACCGCTTCCTCAGTTACGGGATCGACCTGGTGATCACCGGCTACACCGGTCAGGAAGTGCGGGAGATTCTGGCCAACACGGTCGAGACCACGTTCCAGCGCAACACGGTCTATTCCGACATCCTGCGCAACATGGGCGCGACATCGCCGGCGTTCGGCATGATCGGGACGCTGGTCGGCCTGATCATCATGCTCGACAAGATGGGCGAGGATCCGGCCTCGCTGGGACCAGGCATGGCGGTGGCCCTGGTGACCACGCTCTACGGCGTGTTGGCGGCCCGTCTGATCTTCCTGCCCGCCGCCAACAAGGTGCAGCAGCGCGAGGAGATCGTGCGCTTCCGCAACTACTTGCTGGCCGAAGGGCTGGCGTTGCTGGCGGAACGCAAGAGCCCGCGCTACATCCAGGACAAGATGAACAGCTACCTGGATCCGGCCCTGCACTTCAGCATCGACAGCATGATGCGCGGTCGGCCGGAGGTCGCGAAACCCACGAACGGTCCGTCCGAGGCGTAAGGGCGGCACCGCGGCCGTCCGCTCACGGCGGGGCCGGGGTCCGGGCGGTTGGAGGTGTTCATGTTCGAGAACCTGGGCCAAAGCTGGACTCGGAAGGCCCCGCGCCGGGACGAGGACAACGACTGGGTCACCACCTTCGCCGACATGGCGACGCTGCTGCTCGCGTTCTTCATCCTGCTGGCCGCCATCTCCAAGGTGGACCCGATCCTGTTCGAACAGGTCAAGGCCGGCATGGCCAAGGGCATCGGCAAGCGCGAGATCGAACGCCCGATCGAGTCGCTGCGCCAGGACATCGAGTCGGCCGTGAACCTGATGAAGGTCGACGACGCCGTGGCGGTGGGCCAGGACCAGCAGGGCCTGGTGATCGAGTTCGCCAGTGCCGCGTTCTATAATCGCGGCGAGGCCGAGGTCCGGCCTGAGGCGGTTCCGGTGTTCGAGCGCATCGCCAACACCCTGCGGTCGCCCAAGTATCGGAACTTCCAGATCGAAGTGCAGGGGCACACCGACGACACGCCCATCAGCTCGCGGCGCTTTCCGTCGAACTGGGAGCTATCATCGGCCCGGGCCTCGGGTGTGGTGCGGGTGCTCGAGGACCAGGGCGTGGCCGACCAGCGCATGAGGGCGATCGGCTTCGCGCATACGGCGCCGAAGGTTCCGAACCGGGGGCCGGACGGAAGCCCGCTCGCCAACAACCAGGAAATCAACCGGCGGGTGGCGATCCGCGTGATGCCGCGCTGACGGCGGGGTCGCTATGGGGCCAGCCGTTCCAGGGCGTCCAAATCGCCGTCCACCAGTGTCGGAATGGCGGCGATGACGCGGTTCGCCGGCCAGGTCCACCACGCCAGATCGAGCAGCCGAGAAACGATCGCCGGCTCAAAGCGGAACCGGATGACGCGGGAGGGGTTGCCGGCCACGACCGCATAGGGCGGCACCGAGTCGTGGACCACCGCGCGGGCCGCCACCACGGCGCCGTCGCCCACCGTTACGCCGGGCAGGATCAGGCTCTCATAGCCCAGCCAGACATCGTTGCCGATGACGGTGTCGCCCTTGTTCGGAAATGGCACGTCGGCCAGCGGCATCGCTTCCGCCCAGGCGCCGCCCATGATCGGGAATGGGTAGGTGCTCGGCCCGGCCATGGTGTGCGCGGCACTGGCCATGACGAAGGTCGTCCCGTGGGCCAGGGCGCAGAACTTGCCGATCACCAGCCGTTCCGGCGAAAACGGAAAATGGTAGCGCACGTTGCGGCTGAAGAAGCGGGTCGGGTCCTCGAAATCGTGATAGTAGCTGTACGCGCCGACCTCGGTCGGTCCCGCGCCCTCGGCCGGCGGATGCGCCGCGAGCAACGGGCGCAGGAAAACGACGCCGGCACGCCGATCAATGGGGTGCAGGCGGTCGGGATCGGGCGGCAGGCTCGGCGTGACGGGCATGGGGGGACTCCACCGCCAAGTTTTCTGGACCGGAGATCAGGGCCGCAAGGTCACTTCCATGCCGTCGCGCGCCACCAGCGCCGGGGGCCAGTGCCGGCGGACTTCGTCCTCCAGGCGTTCCATGACCGAGTCCGTGTGGTCCGGATCATGATGGAACACGGCCAGTTGGCGCGCGCCGGCCGCCTGGCACAGACGCACCCCCTCCTGCCACGTCGAATGGCCCCAGCCGATCCGCTCGGCGAATTCCTCGTCCGTATAGGTGCAGTCGTAGATGACGAGATCGGCGCCGTCGATCAGGCCTAGCACGTTTTCGTCGGGATGGCCCGGTCGGTGCTCTGTATCAGTGATATAGCAGATGGCCAGTCCGTCGTACTCCAGGCGGTAGCCCGTGGCCTCGTTCGGATGGTTCAACGGCGCCGTGCGCACGTGCACGGCGTCCTCGATCACGAACGATTCGCGCGGCTTGAAGTCCCGAAAGGTGATGTGGGCGCGCAGGGCGTCCAGCGGTACCGGAAACATGGGGTCCGACATGTGGCTCGAGAACAGGCGCCGGATGCCGCCGTTGTCCGCCACGTGTCCGGCCATGATGTCGAGCGTGAAGTCGGCCCGATGCGCGGGGGCGAAGAACGGAAAGCCGATGATGTGGTCCCAGTGCGTGTGCGTCATGAGCAGCGTGGCATGGGTCACGCCCCGTGCGTTGAGCGACTGCCCCAGGCCGCGCAGGCCGGTTCCGGCGTCGAACACAATGTGCCGTCCGTCGAGATGCACCTCGACGCAGCTCGTGTTGCCGCCGTACACGACATGGTCGGGAGACGGGCAGGGAATGCTACCGCGGACGCCCCAGAACTTTACCCAGCACGCCATGGCCCGAGTTCAACTCCTCCCAATGGTCACTCTCGCCCCCGGCGGCTCAACCGAAGGCATTCCAGTTGCAGACTATGCCAGACGCGCCACGGCTTCGAGCCTTTTTCCGCCATCGAGCCGGTGTTGTCGAGCCTCATGACCCGCCCCGGCGCGGCGGGCGGATCGTGACCGCGTCCCCCTGCCGCACCCCCAGGGCTTCGCTCGCCCGCCCCTGGTTGACGGCCAGTTCCGCCAAGCCGTTGGCGTTCTCGTACCAGAAGGCCTGGCCGACGGGAACGTCCGAGAACGTGCGGGCGCGGCGCGCCGGGCGCCCGTGGGCGATGATGTCCGTCCCGGCCTCCAGGCCGGCGGCCCTGACCCCGGTCATGGCGTTGCCGTAGCGATCGATGTAGACGATGCGCGGCAGATCGTCGGGCCAGTCCGGCCGGTCGACGTGCCCCGGCCCACTGGCTAGCGCCGGGTCGGGTCGCTCGCCGCGTCCCAGTCGCGCGGCGGCGGGCGCGAACAGGTCGCGGCCGTGAAAGCTGGCGCTGATGGGGCCGTCCGCCGCGAACACCGGAAAGGCCCGCGCCTTCGCGGCCCGTCGCGCCACCAGGGCGAACAGGCCGTTGTCCGGCCCCACGTACCAGCGGTCGTCGGCGCACAGCATCACGGTGCCTCGCTGCGAGCCGACGCCCGGATCGACCACGCCCAGCACGATCGTGCCGGGGGGCAGCGTCGGTGCCAACGCGGCCAGCAGGTAGGCCGAGGCCATGGGATCGAACATCGGCGCGTCGGCGCACAGATCGACCACCGGGACCCCCGGCGCGTCCCGATGCAGGACCGCCTTCACCTGCCCGGTATAGGGTCCCTCCAGCCCGAAATCCGTGAACAGCGCGAACACCTTCCGCCACCTCAACCGCCGCCTCCGTGTCGGCGCAACTCTCGCGCAGACGTCGGGCCACTGCAACACCAACCCAAATACCCGACGGAAATGATCCTTTCGTTTCAGGGCATCTTGGTCTACTCATGAGTCCTTCTGGGGTGCCCGGCCCGGCGCGACGACCGCGTCCGGGCGGTGGACCCGGTTCCCTGGGGGGCCGGACCGTGCGAGGGTACCAGCCCCAGGGGTCCCGTCCGAACAATCAAGGACAGACGAGGGAGATAACGTCTCATGAAACGCCGCGAGTTTCTGTCCGGCGCCGCCGTCGCCGGCGCCGGTGCCGCCGCTGCCTCCACGCTGGCCACGCCCGCCATCGCTCAGGACAGGCGCGAACTGAAGATGGTCACCACATGGCCGAAGAACTTCCCCGGGCTGGGCACCAGCGCGGAGCGGCTGGCGCAACGCATCACCGCCATGTCCGGTGGTCGCCTGACGGTGAAGGTGTTCGCGGCCGGCGAACTGGTGCCACCGTTCGAGGCGTTTGACGCCGTGTCTTCCGGGACCGCCGAACTGTACCACGGCGCCGAGTACTACTGGCAGGGCAAGTCCAAGGCGTTCAACTTCTTCGCCGCCGTGCCGTTCGGCCTGACGGCCACCGAGATGAGTTCCTGGATCCATCACGCCGGCGGTCAGGCGCTGTGGGACGAGTTGTCGGCCGGCTTCAACATCAAGCCGATGATGGTGGCCAACACCGGCGTCCAGATGGGCGGTTGGTTCAACAAGGAAATCAACAGCCTGGAAGACTACAAGGGCCTCAAGATCCGGATGCCCGGCCTGGGTGGCGAGGTTCTGCGCCGCATCGGCGCGGCCGCCGTGTCGTTGCCCGGCGGCGAGATCTTCCCGGCCCTGCAGTCCGGCGCCATCGACGCCACCGAGTGGGTCGGCCCCTGGAACGACCTCGCGTTCGGCTTCTACAAGGTCGCCAAGTACTACTACTATCCCGGTTTCCACGAGCCGGGCACGACCCTGTCCGGCGGCGTCAACCTGGACGTCTGGAACAGCCTGAGCGATGAGGACAAGGCCATTATCGAGGCCGCCGCCACCGCCGAGAACGACTACTCCCTGGCCGAGTTCAACGCCCGCAACGGCGACGCGCTGGACACACTGGTCAACGAACACGGCGTCGAGCTGCGCAAGTTCTCCAACGACGTCATGACGGCCATCGGTACCGCCGCCGGCGAGGTTGTCGCCGAGGTGGCCGCCGAGGATCCGATGACGCAGAAGGTCTACGACTCGTTCATCGACTTCCGCGCCAAGGCCATGGGCTGGGCGCGGATCGCCGACCAGGCGTACTGGAACGCCCGCGAGTTGCCGTATGAGTACACCAAGGGCTGACGTGCCGGGTCGCGGGGTGTGCCCCGTGTCCCAGCGTGCCCTGACCGGCGGCGCGTGCCCACACCCTTCCTGGGGTGATGGGGCGCGCCGCCGCCCATTTCGGGCGGGCGCCAGCAGGAGGCGTAACCGCTTCTGGCTCCTCCCATTTGTCGTAGCAGGGAGAAATCGTGGTGTCGTCGCTCGCCGCGTTGGCCCGCGCCCTTGACGCGTTCAGCCGCTTTGTCGGGCACACCACCGCCTGGCTGGCGCTGATCATGGTGCTCGTGCAGTTCCTGGTGGTCGTGCTGCGTTACGTGTTCGGGCTCGGCTTCATCTGGATGCAGGAAAGCATCGTCTACATGCACGGCCTGCTGTTCATGGTCGGCGCGGGGTACACGCTGTTGATGGACGGCCACGTCCGGGTGGACGTGTTCTATCGAGAGGCGTCGCCGCGCCGCCAGGCGATCGTCAATCTGGTGGGTAGCCTGCTGTTCCTGGTCCCGTTCTGCGCGCTGATCCTGTGGGTTTCCTGGGACTACGTCATGAACGCCTGGAGGGTCATGGAGGGGTCGAAGGAAACCAGCGGCGTTCAGGGCATCTACCTGCTCAAGACCGTGATCCTGGTGTTTGCCGGTCTGGTCCTCCTACAGGGCCTGTCGCTGATCCTCCGGTCGGTGTTGACCCTCGCCGGAGTCGAGGCCGATGGCGCGGCCGAGCAGGAGGCAGCCCGATGACCCTGATGGAGCGCGAAATCTACGCCCTCGTCATGTTCGCCGGCACCTGCCTGTTCCTGGTAAGCGGGTTTCCGGTCGCCTTCACCCTGGGCGGCTCGGCGCTGTTGTTCGGCATCGTCGGCTGGTTCATCGGCGCCTTCGACATGAGCTTCGTCGCGGCCATGCCGCAGCGCATTTTCGGCACCATGACCAACGAGGTGCTGATCGCCGTGCCGCTGTTCGTGTTCATGGGCGTGATGCTGGAGCGCTCGCGCGTGGCCGAGGAACTGCTGGACAGCATGGGCAAGCTGTTCGGCACGCTGCGGGGCGGCCTGGGGATCTCGGTGTGCATCGTCGGCGCCCTGCTGGCGGCCTCCACCGGGATCGTCGGCGCCACCGTGGTCACCATGGGTTTGCTGTCGCTGCCGACCATGCTGCGCCGGGGATACTGTCCGGCCTTGTCCTGCGGGACCATCTGCGCGGCCGGCACTCTGGGGCAGATCATTCCGCCGTCCATCGTGCTGGTGCTGCTGGGCGACCAGATCTCCAACGCCTACACCGATGCCCAGCGGGCCATCGGCAACTGGTCGCCAGAGCCGGTGTCGGTGGGCGATCTGTTCGCCGGTGCCCTGCTGCCCGGCCTGGGCCTGGTGGTGCTGTACATCACCTATGTGGCGCTGGTCGCGTGGTTGCAGCCGAAACGGGCGCCGGCCATCCACGACGCGGCGGACGTCGGCATGACCGGGTGGGAGACGGTCCGCACCCTGGCCAATGCCCTGCTGCCGCCGGTGTTCCTGATCGTCGCCGTGCTGGGTTCGATCCTGACCGGCGTGGCCACGCCCACCGAGGCCGCCGCCGTGGGCGCCGTGGGCGCCTTGCTGCTGGGCGGCCTGAAGCTGGAGGGCAGCACCCGATGGCCCATCATCCTGACCTTCGGCGCGCTGGTGGTCATGCTGCTACTTGCGCGCTGGGTGGACCTGCGCGTGGCCCGCGATGCCATCGGCCCGGGTGACACCGTGGGCATCTGGGCGGCGGTGGCCTGTACCGGCATTGTCTTCCTGGGCATCGGCGAGAGCCTGCGGCGCGTCTGGTCGATGGGCATCCTGCAAGAGGTCATGCGCCAGACGCTGATCATTTCCTCGATGGTGTTCATCATCATCGTCGGCGCCGGTCTGTTCTCGCTGGTGTTCCGGGGCCTGGGCGGCGAGGAGATGGTGCATGAGTTCCTGACCAACCTGCCCGGCGGCGCCTTTGGCGCCATGCTGGTGGTCATGCTGGTGATGTTCGTCCTGGGCTTCTTCCTGGACTTCATCGAGATCATCTTCGTCGTGGTGCCGATCGTCGGGCCTGTTCTGCTGAGGATGGACCTCGATCCGGTCTGGCTCGGCGTGATGATCGCCATGAACCTGCAGACGTCGTTCCTGACGCCGCCGTTCGGTTTCGCGTTGTTCTATCTGCGCGGGGTGGCGCCGCCGTCAATCCGCACCATGTCCATATACAAAGGCGTGCTGCCGTTCATTCTGATCCAGCTTGTGGGACTCGGGGCGCTGGCCCTGTGGCCGGAAATGGCCACTTGGCTGCCGGACGTGATCTTCGGGTAGCCGTGCGCGCCGCCGGCTCGCTGTGATAGGCTTGGCAGAGCGGAGCACGGAGAGGTGAACGGGGCATGATCGCCGATCGCAGGGCCACGGCATGGCTGAGGCAGGCCGAGCGTGACCTTGCGCACGCCCACCGCTCGGCTGATCAAAGTGATCCGGAATGGGCCTGTTACGCCGCCCAGCAGGCAGCGGAAAAAGCGCTGAAGGCCGTGCTGATCGACCTGGGGACGCGGCCCGCGCCGGTGCATGACCTGGCGGCGTTGGCGCACGCTGTTGTCCAGCACGGGGGCATGGACACCGCTACGGTCGAGACACTGGGCGATTTGGCGGCCCTGACGGAGTTCAGCGTGACGGCGCGATACCCTCTGGGCGATGGCCTCACGGCCCCCGGGGATGTCATCTCGTCGCCGCGCGTTCAAGGCGCGTTGGAGACAGCCGACCGTGTGCTGGCCTGGGCGCGGACCCAGCTCGGGGTCGGCGACCCATGAGCCGGCCGCCGGACATGCAACGGGTCCGCGACCGGGTGCGGCACGAGGTCATCGCCGCCCTGCGGACAGCGTGTGCGCGGGCGGTTCGCGATCCGGCCCGCATTGAGGCCGTCATGCTGTTCGGGTCCCTGGCGCGCGGTGACTTCGACGGCCTGTCGGACGCTGATATCGCGGTCATCGGCGATCGGCAGGCGTTCGACAGCGGGGTCTTCTCCGCCTTCGACCGGCCGGTGGACGTGGTGGCCGTCGCCCCGGCGCGGTGGCGCAGCGCGGACCTGGCGGCCGGCGACATGGTCGCCGACATCCGCGCCGAGGCCATCCCGCTCTGGCCGTAGGGTTTCCGATCTCGGTGCGACCGCCCAACGATTCGATTGACCGGTGTGTCGCGCGCCTGCGATCCTGTTTGGTGAAATGCTCCCCTCGGAGGGCGCCCCGATGAATCCCCGAGATGCGGCGAAGGGCTGGCTGCGGCAGGCCCGTTACGATCTGGTCCATGCCCACTGGTCCATGCGCGCCGGACATGCCGACTGGGCGTGCCTGGCGGCCCACCATGCCGCCGAACGGGCGCTGAAGGGATTGGCTCTGGACGCGGGCCATCGGCCACTGGCCACCAACAACCCGGCCCTGCTGGCCATGGACCTGATGGAACTGGGCGTGCTGGGCGAGGCCGACGTGGCGCGTCTGGGCGACCTGGAAGCGCTCCAGTCGATCGCCGCCCGGCTGCGCAGCCCGGACCGAGCCGTGCTGCAGGACGGACCCGACGACTCGGTGGCCCTGGCGCGCGACGCCGTCGCCTTGACGGAACAGCTTCTGGGGCTTGTCGCCGAGGCTGCCGAAGGCCGTGCGGGGGGTCTGGATCTGGCCGCCGACGACCATCGTGGCCCGCCGCGCCCGTCGCTGGCCGGGTGAGCGCGGCGCGACGGTGCCGTGTTCGGCCCGTTTCCAGGCACATATCCAAGCTCTTGTAGACAGTCCGTGCCCGACTCGACATTGGGCGCGGCGCCGGGCGACCGTGTGGTGTAGAAAGAGTCAGGCAACCGGATCAGGGCCTTCGCGGTCGGTCCGGAGCCAGCCGGTCGCATCGTTAGAGGAGACTCCCGACCATGGCCACCGTCCGCCCCCCCGAGCACCCGGAGAGCGACCCCCGTGTCAAGGCGGTATTCGACGACATCCGCGCCACGCGCGGCACGGACTTCATCAATAACGTCTGGCGGTATCTGGCCTTTGATCCGGTCCTGCTGGAGCAGGTCTGGGCCGACATCAAGACGGTGATGGCCACGGCCTCGGCCCTCGACCCGAAGACCAAGGAAATGATCTACGTCGCCGTCTCCATCGCCAACGGCTGCGACTACTGCACCCACTCGCACACGGCGGCGGCGCGCGCCAAGGGCATGACCGAGGCCGAGTACGCCGATCTATTGCGGGTGGTCGGCACGGCGTCGCGTCTGAACGCGCTGCTGAACGGTCTGCACATCCCCGTCGACGCCGCGTTCGACGCGGACGCGACGTGATCGGCGGCGGCTACCCGAACAGCACGGCGTCGCTGTTCGTCAGGCGCACCCCGGCCTGGAGCATGTTGGTCATGGCCGAGGCGAGCGAGCCGTCCATGTCGATGGCGCGGCAGGCGTCCTCGACCAGGCTGACATTCAGGCCCAGGGCGCGGGCATCCAGGGCCGACCAGCACACGCAGTAGTCCGTGGCCAGCCCGGCCAGCACCACATGCTCGACCCCCAGGTCGGACAGCGCGCCGGCCAGACCGGTCACCGAGACGCGGTCGTTCTCGAAGAACGCGGAATAGGAATCGATGGCCGGGTCGGTGCCCTTGCGCAGGACCAGGCGCGCCCGCCGCGTGTCCAGATCGGGGTGGAACGCGGCCCCCTCCGTGCCCTGGACGCAGTGGTCCGGCCACAGCACCTGCGGTCCATACGGCATTTCCGTCATCGAGAACGGCTCCGCCCCCGAATGAGCGGAGGCAAACGAGGCGTGGCCCGGCGGGTGCCAGTCCTGGGTGAGGATAACCACCTGAAACGCCTCGATCAGCCGATTCGCGGCCGGGACCACGGCGTCGCCGTCGGGGACCGCCAGGGCGCCGCCGGCGCAGAAATCGTTCTGCACATCAATGACCACGAGCGCGGCGTCTTCGAGGATGGATGGCATGGAAGCCTCTTCCGCCAATGAACCAGATCGTCACCGTCATCACGCCGGGGCGGCACCCCGCCAGCGTTGACGCGATGGCAAGCCTGCATCACCATCCGCGCATGTCAACGTCCGTTCTCCGCCTCGCCCCGCAAACGATGCCGCTCGCCCTGACCCGGTCGGGTGAGGGCACGGAATCAGATACCTGTCGTGACGGACCGGGGGAGCCGGCCCACGCACTCGACCTCGCCTTGTGGACGCTGCAACCCGACGCCGCCGGGCAGCCCGATCTTGACGCCATGCGGCCGCACCTGTCGGTCAACGAATGGACCCGCGTGACGTCGTTCCGCGACCCACGGCACGCGTGGTCGAGTGCCGCCGCGCGGCTGCTGCTGCGGACCATGCTGAGCCGGTTTCACGGTGCCGACCCGCTGGCCTGGCATTTCGTCACCGAGCCGGGCGGTCGCCCCCATGTCGACATGACGCGGCCGCCGTATCCGCTGACCGCCGAGACGCGGCCCCGCTTCAGCCTCAGCCACACGGTGGGTCTGGCCGCGTGCGCCGTCAGCCTGGGGCCGTGGCCGCCGGGGGCCGACCTGGGCGTCGACGCCGAGTGGACCGGACGCCCCAGCGTGCCGGCCGTGCCCCTGGCCCGTCGCTTCTTCCATCCGGACGAGGCGGCGGCCCTCGAGTTGGTTCCGCGCGGTCCAGAGCGCCAACAGCTGTTCATGACACTGTGGACCCGCAAGGAAGCGGTGCTGAAGGCGCTTGGTCTGGGCATCGCCAACCACCTGAGCCTGTATGCGTGCCTGGGCGACCCCGCGCGTGTCGACGGCCCCGCCGACCTGATCGGCGACTCGGCCCGATGGCACCTGGCCAGCGAGGATGCGAGCCCCAGCCACCGCCTGTCATGGGCGGTGCGCGGGCCGGACGGCGGCGGCGATTTCGAAAGCCCGTGCCCAGCCGTGCGCGTCCATCGGCGGTAGACGTCGGCCAAAGCTCGCCGAACGCCGCAGCCCACAATCCGGTGTTCACTTTTTCGGGGCAAACTCACCATTCGGTTCCCCCATTTTGGTGGGGCGCCGGCGGCCTTTCACGGCCAAGCCAAGAATGGACGAGGGCGAACGGACAGAACGCAAGGGCAGCACGACCTATTTCCATATTCACACCCAGTGGGGAACTTGTGCTATGATCGGCACGAATGATATGGCTCGCGGCGAACCGTCGGGCCGAGTGCGTCCCACTTGATAGGGAAGAAGACCCATGGTGAACGCCCTGACCGCAGGTTCCTCCTCGCTGTTGTCGTCCGACCCAACGGCGTTTCTCATGAACCGGATCGCCGGTCGATTGTACGCGGATATGACCAAGGAGGTCACCGCCGTCGAGACAAAATACAATCCTGAGCTCCAGTCAATTTTGGCGCGTCGCGGGACGGTCGTGGGCCGTCTGAAAGAGGTGCAAAACGTCTTGGACGGTGTGAAAAACGCCGAAACCCAAATCGAAGAGATTAGACAAGTCTTGCGCGATATGAAGGTGATGCTGTCGAAGGCGAAGACCACGACCTCGGCAACTGCGAAAGAGTTTTATGCCAAGCAGTTCAACGAAAACTTGAAAAAATTGAATGAGGTGGCGGATCAGTATGCTGCCGAGTATAACTTGATCGGTCGAGCGGATGAGCGCACGCTTCTTCCTGAGACAAAAGAACTCTCCAGCGATTACGGTACGACGACTGACATCGATACCCTTTACGGTGGGTCTTCTTTCAACTTGATCGGAACCAATGCGAGCGAAGGCGAGTATTACCAGAACGATCCGAGCGGCAATTTCATGTCCAAGGTTGAAAGTCTCGGCGCCGAAGACCCACTCTTTGTAATCGCGCACGGGACGAGCATGTTTGAGACCATCACGATTGATCGCGATGCCAACACGATAGAGTTTAAACTCAATAGCAGTGATGGGAACGGGGATGAATTCGAGGGGACGATTCAGAAGGGTGGCCTCGGACTCATGCCGGCTTGGTACTACAACGACTTCGAAGATGATGCTGGTATTGATGCTGCCCGCGAGGCTGTGAACGACGCCTTCACGCAACTGAATAGGGTTTCGTTCTCGGTCACGATGGCCGAAGCGAAGGTTAAGCCGATCGCCACCTCCCTTGAGGCGGAGAAGAAATCGCTTTTGGACGACTTCACCGCCACGAGTCGCCTGATGGACGACAAGATCGCGGACATTGAGGACGAGGCTCGCCGGGAGTTCAACGCGATCGAATCCAGCCTGAACGCCCAGTCCGGTGCACTGAGTGGTTATCAGCGCATTCTGGCCCAGGTCGGTGGCGGTGGGTCGTTCGTGAATATCCTGGGGTAGCGGTACCCGGGGAGCGCCGGCCTTCAACACGAAAGTGGCCCTTGCCGTCCTCAAGAGCGATTAGACGCTGGATAAGCTGGCGCAGCAGTTCGACGTTCACTCGAACCAGATCACGCCAAGGCGCGCCCAGCGCCTGGAGGGCGCAACGGGGTTGTTCGATGACCACGCGCCCAACGGCTGAGCCCATCCGAGGCGCTCAATGAGCGGCACGCGAAGATCGACCAGTAAATCCGCCCGCTATCTGAACGACTCCGGCCATCTCACCCGTCTGGTGCCAGGAACGGGCCGTTATGATACACTGACGCTGTTCCCGTGCCTATTTGCGGACGGGCGGACGGCGAATGGGTATTCGTTTTTTGTTAGGGGCGCGGCGCGGATCGACCGAGAACGCGACCGCGCCTCAAGTGGAGGTAGGTAAATGGAGATCGAATTTTCCGACAAGATTTATACTGATCCCGTCCTGTATCCGAGTAATCTTAAGTGCTTGTCGGCCCGGGTCTTGGGTCTACAAAAATTCTTTGAAATGGAACGGTGTAGCTATCGGCTTCACGAGACACCGGACGGGCTGGTTTTCCGTGATCGCACGGGCCGTTCCGTGCTGGCGGAGGCGGAGCCGGCGTATTCTCGAAAGCGGGTCGATGCTTTTTTGACCGCCCCAACCCAGCTTTCTATGTACATTCGCTTAGAGAATGTCAGCACCGGCGACCCCGCCTATTGGCATGACCACCTCGGGGCCGTACAGGACCTCTGCGATGATGCCTTCTGGGCGCGCCCCTTCGCACCAGAACACGCACTGACGCTCGCCATCGTGGATCCGCCATCGACGGATGGCGTTGCGCGTCTCATTAATGCTTTCCCGATGCTCGATACTCTTCTGATTTTTATTCTCGACGTCGATCTTTTCATGGCCTCTTTGCACGTCATCAACTGGAGCGAAGTTTTTTCACTGTGTGATCGTCGCGACATTGGCATCAGCTTTCATGTGCTTCCGCCCGGAAATGAAGGCGCTGCCAAGATGGTGCACCAGCTTCATCGGGCCGCACGGATGATGCCTGACAACATTATCCTGTATCCGCATGGTGACGGCAGCCGATACGTGGATTTGTGCCGGACCGTGGTTCGCGATTTCCGTTCTGCCGTCATTGGGGTCGGGTTTTTCCGGGATGAAATCATCATGCTGGAATCAACCACCGATAATATCTTGGAGCACGACCGGCCGCTCCTGAAGCGGCAGCCGGTTCACGACGGGACCGCTCTGGTGATCGGCTCCGGTCCGTCGCTTGACCAGAACTTGGACACGATAGAACGGTTGAGCCAGCATTGCGCTGTCATCGCCTGTGGCACCGCGGTGGAGCCTTTGCTGGCGAGGGGCATCCGTGTTGACGCGTGCGTGGTGCTGGAGCGTGGAACAGCACTGCGGCCCATCTACGAGCGAATAGCGGAAAGAGTCGATCTGGCATCCGTTCCGATGATTGCCAGTTCAACGGTGCACCCCGATCTGGAGCAGTTCTTTGCTCGGGGCCTGTACTTCTACCGGCCGGGACTCAACGTTGCGATCGGATTTGGTTGGGGGTCAGAACATATTCTCCTCAATTGTGATCCAACCGTAGCGAACACGGGCACGGCTTTGGCCGTGTTTCTTGGGTTCCGGCGCTTGGTCCTCTTTGGCATTGATGTCGGTTCGGTGGACCAAGCCCGGCATCACAGCGCACAAAGTGCGTATTACACGGATGAGGACCTGAAAAAAACCGATCTAAAACTGCCAATCGAGGTGGAGGCCTCGTTCGGTGGACCCGCCTATACCAGCGTTGTGTTCGACTGGACGCGCTACAGACTGCAACAGCTTCTGGCGGCGCAGACCGATGCGATCGCCCTGAATCTCTCCGATGGCGTCCGCATTGCGTCCGTACCGCCGCTCAAGGGGCCCGTCGGAGAGTTTCTCGATCGCGTGTTTCCACTCGCCGACACGGGCGCGGCATCATTGGTGATTGAAGGGGAGAACTTCGACAGGGAAAAGTATAACTATGCTTCAGAGGACCTTGACTCCTTCGTCCGGAACGTGCGCCGAGCCTTCGAAAGGCTGTCTTGGACGCGACGGCGGGAAACGCTGAAGTCGCTGGCCATGTTGCTTTGGATCCAACCGTTGACTCATCCATTCCAGAGCATATTTCGTGGCACCCTTTCGCAGATGGTCTGGAGCGTGATGGGGGCGCTTGGACGCATGTCACAGGACGAGAGGACAGTGTACGAGCCCGTGTTGCGGCAAGCCTTGATGGCCGGCCTCGACGGTATGCACAAGGAAGTCGGCGATCTGATCCGACACGGCATCCGTGTCGTGCCACCAGACGACCCGCGTCGAAACTGACGGGGCGGCGTATTTCGTCTGGGGCGTTCGAGTAAAGGTGCCCACGCGGGACAGATCCCGAGCACGATCTTCGTTCGCCGGCGTTCGATCAGTCCGCGAAGAACCAATTGAGTTCGGCGTGGGGGACCTGATCTACAACTCTTGCGATTGGGAGCCGAGCGCCCGGATGATCTGGCGCCAGCATGGTCCCGCGTCGGTGGTTGATCGCGGCGCCTTCGGACCGCATCATGAAATACAGAACATACGCCATGCCAAAATAGCCCTGCGGCGCCTCTGGCCGAAGAGCAACGGCGGCTCGGATCACATCACGGGCCTCAAAAAGATCGCCCTGGTCAGTCAACACGCGGGCGTAACCGTAGCGTGGGCGTACCGCCTTGGGGCGCAACTGAACGGTTCGCGCGTAGACATTGGCCAGGTCCAGGGTGTCCTCGGTGGCACTCATTACGTCGGCGAGTGCCGCATACGCTTCGGCAAACGCCGGTGCCGCGGCCACAATCCGCCGCAACGCGTCAACACTTGGCACGGACCCAGCCCGGTGAAGCCGGGCCAGAACGGCCGCTTGTCGATCTTGCACCTCGTCCACGTGGGGCAGGTGGGCGGCTTCGGCCTCACGCCCGCCTTTGGTCAGGATTGCCGCCAGGGCTTGCACCGCCAGGGGGTTTTCGGGGTCGCGGCTCAGGCTTTCCCGCAGCGACTCCTCTGCTTCGGGATCGCGACCAAGCGCGACCAGGATTTCGCCGCGCAGGCGGTGAAGATCCGCCGAGCCGGGGATCATGCGCAAGGCCGTATCCACGCTGGACAAGGCCCTCAAGACCTGTCCGCCTTGAAAAAGGCTTTCCAGGTGAATGATCCAGCCAACCTGATCGGTCGGTGTTTCCTTCACGACGGAAAATGCAAGCAAACTACTGTGTTTGAAGTCGCCCTCCTGGTACGCCTCCAGCATCTGTCTTGGCAGCGTGTCCAGGCGAGTGACATCTGTCGGCACCGGGGCGTCCTCATCTGGATTTTGCACGTTTTCGTCTCCGCTTCACGGGGCTTGTCGCACGTGGAAACACGCTTGGTAAGGTTCGCGTAAGGCGCTGCGCGGCATAACGTTCAAACTCAAAGGCCGCACTGTGCAGACGTCAGCCTCGCGCTTTCGATCCCCCTCAGACGGGGTACAGCAGATGGCGCAGGTAGTGGCCGGTTTGCATCAGTCTTCGGCGGTTCTGCCGGTGAACACCGAGCAGCGCGAGTATCCTAATCATCCCGGATGGTCGGCGCCAGCACAGGACCCGATCAACGCCGTCGACCGGCAATCCCGCCGCCGCGAGGTCGTTGACCACGTCAGGCGTTGGCACACACAGGACATAACCGGCTGCCGGCCACAAGGCGCGTATGGCCTCCAGCGATTGTGGATCGGCAACCAAATGAAACACGGGGCGGCCTGGTTGGACCCCCGCGCGGGCCTGCACCAGCCGATCCCAAGCCCCGCGCAAAACGGAGGCGTGCCGTGCAAGGGTCGAAGGGTCGGATGCGCTGACGGTGGCATCCAGCTTGGCGGCATTGTCTAGAATCGTCCCCAGGCAATCGAACCATACGATCGGTGCTGTGCTGACGGCGGAGACGGCCAAACCGATGTCCTCGACCCGCTTAGGTGGCGCTACAATCACGAAGCGTTTTTCTCTGCCGTGCATTTCTTCGCCGGCCTGGTCGGACTGCAGCGCGGCGCCGCCCGACCGGGTGACCGGGTCATGCGCAAGTTGGTGGCAGATATGGGCGACATCGTTCGCCAAGTCGATGTCGGCAAACGCGAAGCAAGGGGCGCCAAACGGCGAATCCGGACGCGGGGTGGCCCGCAGATCTTCCCGGCGCACGGCGAAGGCCGAACGGTCACCGACCTCGCGGAGTGCCCGCAGCCCAACATCCGCGCTCGTCGTGTTTGCGTCGTCAATCCCGAACAAGCAAAAGACCCGTTCCGCCAGGCGTTCGTCCACCCCCGAGCAGGACCACGCGTTCAAGAGCCAAGCCTTCGCGGTGGTTGGTGCATTCACGGCGAGCGCTTGGCGATACATCAGGTAGAAGATGTGTCCGCTGTCCCGGTGACGGTTCATCAAGACCCGCAACATGCGGTCGACAAAGTGTTCATGCCCGTTTTCGATATGGTACAACAAGAGGCAGAAGGTGTCGCCTTCGGTCAGATCCTCAGAAGAAAAGAGCGTGTCAAGGGCTGTGCCCAGTCGAGGCCGCGTATACACCAGAAGCCGGATGAAGATGTAGCGATGAAGCGAGGAGTTCCACTGTTCCGGCACCTGGTTTCTCAGGATATCCGCAAGAGAGTCTTCCAGCAGAGTAAGCATCGCCATCACCAGGGCCACCGAGGCGTCGCCTTCCGTTGGCGTTTCCTCTTCAGGCGTGTCCGGTGGCGGCTGGAAAAGAACGACGGCGTCCAGGGCCCGCTGAACACCCGGGTCCGTGACGTCTGGCCGTAGCGCCTGTACGGCCTTGAAATCGAATTGAAACAACGCCACGGCCAGCCGATCCAGGACGGGCAAGGGCGCCATGGTGCCCGCGTTCAGAAGACTGTCGATCTGGAACAGTGCTCCCGCCTCAATCAGCGCCCGAACGTGTGCCGCCTGTGCCGACTCGCTCTGCAGGGCACCAAGCCCCGGGTCCGAGGGATGCGCCACGTCGCTCGTTTCGGTGTCGCCTGCGACCGAGGTCATGTCTTCCCGTTCCTCTTGTCAAAAAAAAGACCGCCGTACGCTCAGGATTCTCAAGGAAATCCAACCAAATGGCAAGCGCCATGGGTCAAACGCGCGACGGCCGATCGCCCAAGGTCGGTCGGACGGTGCGATCTGACTTGGGGAGGTGGGGGGGGAGCGCGTTTGCGCGATAAGCGGGAGGGTGGCCTGCCAATCACGCTAAAAATTGCGCTTGCCGCGCACGACGCATTTTTGCCCTGTCGTCGCCCGCGCTGGCGCCACATGCACGTGGCAGGCTCCGAAGCGATGCCCGGACCCTGACGCCGAAAAAGGAAGGGGCACCGGCCCGATCTTTGCATAGACCAAGCCGATGCCCCGAAAAACCAACCGATGTCCGCGTTCCCGTACAGCGTGGGGCACGGACCTCGGTCTGCCACTTAGAACAGACGCAGCACCGACGATTCGGCCTGGTTGGCGATCGACAGTGAGATCGTGCCAAGCTGCTGACGGGTCTGCAGCGCCAGCATGTTCGCGGACTCTTCGTTCATGTCGGCGTTCACCAGTTCGCCGGCGCCAACTTCCAGGGTGTTCACCAGATTGTCGGTGAACTCACGACGCGTCTCAAGGATGGCGTTGTCGGTACCGAACGACTTGGAGTAAGCGCGCAGGTCGTCGATGACCTCGTCCATCATCCTGATCTGGCTTTGGACGTCGGTCGCGGCATCTTGGGTCGCGAGAGCGGCTGCAATACCGCCGGTCCCTGCGCCGGTCCAGGCACCCACGGCGGTCATCGTCAGGGTGCTCGAACCCTTTTCGTCAAACTTGACTTTGAGCTGGTCGCCCGTGTTCAGCAGGTTGATGCCCTGATAGTGCGCGTCCTTGATCAAATCGTTGATGGCCGAATAGATCCCGGACATATCGGAGGAGATGGTTCCAGGATTGCCAGTATCGGCGGCATAAGCTTCCTGGATGGCCTGGGCCTGCTTGACCAGCTTGGTGATGGCGTCCAGCGCGTTGGTGGCGGCTTCGATGGTTTTCTGGGCCTGGACGACGCCGTCCTTACGGGCCGCCAAGTCAGAAGCGCGGTAATTGAAGTCCTGCGCCTTGAAGAAGGCAATCGGATCGTCAAGAACGCTGTTCACTTTTCTGCCGGTCGACAGCTTGAACTGCGTCTCTTCGATATTAGACGTCGTCCGCTGCAGCGACAGCAGGTTGTTCTGAATGCCCGTGGAGAGGGTAATGTCAGCCATTGTTTTCGTCCCTTCTGGATCGCGGCCCCACCAAAACCTTATGTGGCGGCGGGGCAACTAGGTTGAATGGCCGTCTCCTGACGACCAATCACATCCTAGCGCCCTGGATCCGGTCGTGCAAGACAATTCTTGCCTCCTGGACCAAAGACGCGTTGCCTCGGGAGCAAACGCTCGCGGACGTCGACGAAGGTTGGGGTCCCCTACGGAAAGCGCAAGTCGAGCAATTTGACTTGATTTCTAAACGAATCGTCAGAATTCCCCCGCGCAATGGGCGCGGGGGCGGCCGGTGCGTCTCCCCACCCTTCGTCATCGTGGAGCGGACGCAGGTCGAAACCGCCCAAGCGGTAGGGCAGCGACGCCGTCAAGGGGATACACGCTTGACGGCAACCGTCGCTGCACAACTTTCTGATCCTCAATTCCCCAGTTGGGCGCCAAGGCTTTGTGAGCCCTGGCCCCCCTACCGCCACGCCCGGCCCAGCTTGACGAGGTCGGTCATCAGCCCGCGCAGCTTCCGCGTGCTTCGGAACGAACCCATGATGGCGCGTTCCTTGTCGCGCTTGGGCACGCCGTCCACGCGCAGCATGGTTTCGGCCGCGTTGGTGAGCAGGCGCGGGTAGTCGGTGAAGAAGTGCTTGTTGGTCTCCAGAATCTTGGGCAGGCGGCGGTACTTCTTCAGGTCGCGCAGGACGAAGCTGTCCTCCAACGCCTTGCGGTAGGCCTTCAGGGTGGCCGCCGTCATCGGCTTGCCCTCTTTCTTGGCCGCGACGATGGTCTCGGCCGCCAGCCGCCCGGAGGTCATGGCCAGGTTGGAGCCCTCGCGGTGCATGGCGTTGAGCAACTGCGCGGCGTCGCCGGCCATCACCCAACCGTCGCCGTGCACCTGCGGCACCGCGTTGTATCCGCCCTCGGGCAGCATGTGCGCGGCGTATTCCTTCGGTTCGCCGCCGGCGATCAGGGGGGCGATGGCCGGATGCTGCTTGAAGCGTTCCAGCAGGAAGTACGGCCGCACCTGGCTCTTGGCGAAGTCGCTGATCAGGCAGCCGATGCCCACCGACAGGCTGTCGCCGTTGGTGTACAGGAACCCGGTGCCGGTCATGCCCGCCGTGATCGAGCCGGCGGCCTCGATCACCACGCCCTCGTTGCCCTTCAGGTTGAAGCGCGCGTCGATGGTCTCGCGCGGCATGAAGATGGTTTCCTTGACGCCAAGGGCCACCTCCTGCGGTTTCAGTTCGGGGCGCAGGCCGGCGCGGCTGCCGACCAGGGCGTTCACACCGTCGGCCAGCACCACCACGTCGGCGGTCACCTCGCCGTCGTCGCGATCCACCTTGACGCCGATGACCTTGCCCTTCTTGTCGCGCAGCAGACCGGTCACCGTGGTCTCGCAGATGAGCAGGGCGCCGGCCTCCTTGACCTTGCCGCTGAACCACTTGTCGAACTGCGCGCGGATGATGGTATAGCGGTTCGGGCGCTGTTCGTTGAACGTGTCCGAGCGGAAGTGCGAGCCCACATAGGCGTGGTCGTCCAGCATCCACATGCGCTGTTCGATGATGTGGCGTTCCAGGGGCGCGCTGTCGCGGAAGTCGGGGATCACCTGTTCCACCGCGTTGGCGTACAGGATGGCGCCCTGCACGTTCTTGGCGCCGGGGTACTCGCCGCGCTCGATCTGCAACACGGACAGTCCGGCGCGGGCCATCACCAGGGCGGCGCTGTTGCCGGCCGGCCCGGCCCCGACCACGATGGCGTCGAAATGTTCGGTCATGCTCTCTGGTCTCCGTGAGACCGGCGGCCCTGGGCGGGCATCGCCGGGTGATCGCGGGCCGGGTTCAGGCCCTTTGGTTTTTTTGCGGGTCGTCAGCCGGCCATCCGGTCGACGGCGAGGCGCTTGCGGAAGGCCTCGGTCAGGGCGGGCAGCAGTTCCAGCACGTCGCCGACGATGCCGTGATGGGCGAAGTCGAAGATCGGCGCGTTCGGGTCCATGTTGATGGCCAGGATCTGGTCGGCCCCCTCGGACCCCACGCGGTGCTGAATGGCGCCCGAGATGCCGCAGGCGATGTACAGGCGCGGGCGGATGGTCTTGCCGGTCTGGCCGATCTGCCGGTCGGCGGTCATCCACCCCTTCTGCACCAGTGGGCGCGAGCAGCCGTACTCGGCGCCCAGCACCTGGGCCAGGTCGACCACCAGCCGGATGTTCTCCGGCCGTTGCAGGCCCATGCCGCCGGCGACGACGATGTCGGCGTAAGCCAACTGCGCCTGGTTGGTGTCGGAGTCCGGAATGAAATCCAGAACCTTGGTGACGATGGACTCCTCGGCCATGTCGAGCGGTTCGCGCACCACCTCGCCGGTGCGGCCGCGGTCCGGGTCGCCCATGGCCATGACGCGCGGGCGCACGGTGGTCATCTGCGGCCGGGCGGCGCGCGTCATGATGGTGCACAGCAACGAGCCGCCGAAGGTCGGCCGCGTGGCTGCCAGCGACTTGTCGTCGTCGATGGCCAGTTCCGTGCAGTCGGCGGTCAGCCCGGTTTGCAGCGTGGTGGCCACGGCACCGGCCAGATCGCGGCCCAGGGTCGTGGCGCCCAGCATCAGAATCTCGGGCTTGTGTTTGTTGACCAGGTCGGTCATCGCCTTGGTGTAGGGCTCGTTGCGGTACTCGGCCAGCAGCGGATCCTCGATCACGTAGACGCGGTTGGCGCTGTAGTGGAACGCCTCGGCCACCGCCTTTTCGGTGCCCTCGGCCTTCGGGCCGAGCACGACGCCGCACAGATCGACACCCAGGGCGTCGGCCAGCTTGCGGCCCTCGGTCAACAGTTCCCACGACACGGGGTGGACGCGGCCGTGTTCCAGTTCGACGAACACCCAGACGTTCTTGTAGGCCTTCAGGTGTTCGGGCAGTTCCTCGGTCTTCTTGCGACCCTTGGCCGGGGGAGCGGCGGGGGCTTGGGCCATGATATGGTCTCCTTGAAATCTCGCTCGGGCGCGCGGGCCGGGTCAGGCGACGGTCGTCTGCTTGGTGAGCACGCTCAAGAGGCGCGGATCAGCGTCAAGCAGCGTTTCGACGGCGGCGGCGGCGACACTGGCGGGCGCGCCGTCCTCGGCGGTGATCATCTTCGCCTTCTCGGCGCGCGGCTTGGGCGCGAACACCTTGCTCACCTTGGTCGGCGAGCCCTTCATGCCGCACTTGCCAAGGTCCTCGACCCCGGCCGCCTCGGCGTTCCACACCTTGATCTCGGCCCGTTCCGCCCGCAGCACGTCGGGCAGCGAGCCCCGGCGCAGTTCGTTGGTGGCCTCCAGCATGGTGATCAGGCACGGCAGCTTGGTCTTCAGCACCTGCACGCCGCCCTCGGCGCGGCGGTGCACCGAAATCTCGCCGGCCTCCAGATCAATGGAGGGAATGGCGGAGACATAGGTGAGCTGGTTTAGCCCCATGCGGCGGGCGATGCCGGGGCCCACCTGGGCGGTGTCGCCGTCGATGGTCTGCTTGCCGGTGAACACAATGTCGACCGGCCGTTCGGCGCCGATCTTGTTAATCGCCGCCGTCAACGCATATGAGGTGGCGAGCGTATCGGCGCCGGCGAAGAAGCGGTCGGACAACAGGATGGCGTCGTCGGCGCCGTGACCCAGCGCCTTGCGCAGGGCCGAGGCGGCCATGGGCGGCCCCATGGTCAGGACCGTCACCTTGCCGCCCAGTTGGTCGCGCAGCTTCAGAGCGGCTTCCAGCGCGAACAGGTCGTACGGGTTGATGATCGTCGGCACGCCCTGGCGCATGATGGTGTTGGTCACCGGATGCACGCTGATCTGGGCGCTGTCGGGCACCTGCTTGATGCAGACGACCATGTTCGGGCCTTGGCTCATCGGGCTCACTCTCCCCTGGATGATGGTGGGGACGGGGACAGCGCCTCCAGGGGAATGAAGGCGCGGCCGGCTCCGTCGGTCTGTTGTTGGAAGACCGCGAACACCTTCTCGCGGCGGGCGGTCGACGTGACGAAATCGTCGTGCGCGCGCCGCAGGCAGTCACGCAAGATGCTTTCGTCCGGGTCCTCGTACGCGATCAGGAATTCCCGAAACCGCTTTAGCACATGCAAACGGCTGACGGCCAGTACCTGGGGGTCATAGGCCACGTCAAGGGCTTCGAAAAACTCTTCCGCCGCCGAAAGGCCGGCAAGACGCTGCAGTGCGGCATTCATGACGGGATCACCCCTTCTGTTGGAGCCAGCGACCCGCCGATCAGGGGCGGTGTCATCATCGAGTCGCACGGAGTCGCGTCCCGAGTCGCGGCCGGACCCATGAGCGTTGCGGCGGTCAGTGTCCGGGCTGTCAGGGCGTGCCACTGGCGCAGGTCATTGGCCTGCGGCGGCCGTTTGCTGTGGCGATAGTGGGCGCGCAACAGCCCGACCATCCGCTGCGCCTGCCCGGCCTCCAGCGTCAGGCCCAGGTCGGCGCACGCCCGCGCCATGCCAGCGGCGCCCGAGTGCTTGCCCAGCACCAATTGGTGGACGCGGCCCAGGCACGCCGGATCAAGGCCGGTGTAGGTGTCGGGCTCGCGCAGCAGGCCATGCACATGGATCCCGCTTTCATGACTGAACGCGCCGGATCCCACAAGGCTCTTGCCGCAGGGCACGGGGCGCTCCGCCGCGCGGGACACAAGATCGGCCAATGCCGGCAACTGACGGGCATCCACGCCCGTCGCGCAGCCGTGCAGGGTTTCCAGGGCGACGGCCACCTCTTCCAGCGCGGCGTTGCCCGCGCGCTCGCCCAAGCCGACAACGGTCGTGCTGACGTGCGTGGCGCCACCCAGCACGGCGGCCAGGGAATTGGCCACCGCCAGCCCCAGGTCGTCGTGCGCGTGCATTTCCAGATCCAGGTCCGTCCCGGCCCGCAAGCGTTCGAACAGGGCGCGGGTCGTGAACGGCTCCATCACGCCCAGGGTATCGGCGAAGCGGAAGCGCTCGGCGCCGGCCGTCGCCGCCGTGTCGATGACCCGGGCGACGAAATCCGCGTCGGCGCGCGAGGCATCCTCGCCGCCGATGCTGACGCGAAGGCCGTGGTCCCGCGCCCGGCGGACGAGGCGGTCCAGCTCGCTCAGCACCCAGGCGCGCGTCCGCCCCAGCTTGCCGGCGATCTGCCTGTCCGAGACGGGCGCCGACATGTGGATCATGGACACACCGCAGGCCAAGGCCGCGTCAAGGTCGCGGTCGCTCAGACGGCACCAGACGAACACGGTCGCCCGCAGCGGCAGCGCCAGAATAGCGCGGATGTCGGCCTGTTCCTCCGCCCCCATGACCGGGATGCCGACCTCCAGCTCCGGCACGCCGGCCTGGTCGAGCGCCGTGGCGATGGCCAGCTTTTCGTCCCGACTGAAGGCGACGCCGGCGGTTTGCTCGCCGTCGCGCAACGTCGTGTCCGTCAGAACCACCGGCGTACCGGGCCGTTGTGGCACGGACCGGTCGATCGCGGCGCCGACTGTGCTCATGCGATGGGCCTCCCCTTGGCTCAGGCGCCGGCCTTGGCGCAGCTGCACCGGCCGGCGGCGTTCGGGTTGTCGAACACGAACCCGGCGCCGCGTTCGTCCTCGACGAAGTCGATGGTCGTTCCGGTCAGCAACGGCGCGCTTTCGGGATCAACGAACACCGACAGGTCGTCGAAGGTCGTCACGGCATCACCCTCCTCGGCGCCGGCGGCCAAGCCGAGCCGGTATTGAATCCCGGCGCAGCCGCCGGCCGCGACGACAATCCGCAGTCCGCGCGCCGCGTCGGACCGGCTCACCGCACGTCGGATGGCGCTTTGGGCCGTGTCGGTCAGGGACAGCATGGCGAGGATCTCCTAACAGGTCGATCGGCGAGCACAAAAAAGAGTCGCCGTGCGGTGCAGCAATCAGCGTGCCAAGGCGGTTGAGGCGTGAAATCCGGCCTGGGACAAGGGGTTCCGTCCCCGCCGACGCAGGACCGCCATGTCGGTGTTGCGACAATCCGACAGGCGGCGTGTCGCGCCCCGGACAGGCGTACGGTCGCGTAACGTCCTGAAATCGCACAACTTCCAAACTGGCATCGGGATTGCTGAGTGGGTCCTGTCCCGCATCGCCAGGGAGACCGGACACATGACCTCGATGCCGCGCATTCCGCTCGACGGACTGGGATCCGTCACCACCGCCGCCGACCTTCGCGCCTCGCTGGCGCCGGCATCGGCGGCGGCGCCGGGCCGGACCGTCCGCCTGCCGCATAACAAACGCCGCGAGGCACAGGGGCCGGCGGAACCCGCCCGCGTCGACCCGGCGGTCTGGGCCAAGGTGAAAGAGCACCCGTGCTACTCCGAGCAGGCGCACCACCATTTCGCCCGGATGCATGTGGCGGTGGCGCCCGGCTGCAACATCCAGTGCAACTACTGCAACCGGAAATACGACTGCGCCAACGAGAGCCGGCCGGGCGTGGTCTCCGACCGCCTCACGCCCGAACAGGCGGTCGAGAAGGTGCGCCAGGTGGCGGCGCGCCTGCCGCAGCTCTCCGTGGTGGGCATCGCCGGTCCCGGGGACGCGCTGCACAACGCGCCCCGCACGCTGCGGACCTTTGAGTTGATCCGCGCCGAACTGCCGGACCTGACGCTGTGCCTGTCCACCAACGGACTGGCGCTGCCCGACCATGTCGACGCGCTCAAGGCGCTGGACGTGCATCACGTCACCATCACCCTGAATGCCCTGGACCCCGAGATCGGCGCGGAAATCTACCCCTGGATCGCGCACGACCACCGCCGCTGGCACGGGGTGGAGGCCGCCCGGATCCTGCTGGAGCGCCAGATGGAGGGCCTGGAGCGCGCCGTCGCCGCCGGCATCCTGGTCAAGGTCAACTCGGTCATGATCCCGGGGATCAACGACGCGCACCTGAAGGACGTGAACCGGGTGGTGCGCGAGAAGGGCGCGTTCCTGCACAACGTCATGCCGCTGATCTCCGACCCGGCGCACGGCACGCACTTCGGCCTGACTGGGCAGCCCGGGCCGACACCGGTGGAACTCCATGCCCTGCGCGAATCCCTCGGCAACGACGCTCGCCTGATGCGCCATTGCCGCCAGTGCCGGGCCGACGCGGTCGGAATGCTCGGCCAGGACTCGTGCGGCGACGGGGCAGGGGAGGACGCGACCCCGGCCACGGTGGATGCCGATGCGCGCGCCGCCTACCGGGCGGTGGTCGAGGACAGCCGCGCCGAACAGGTCGCCGAGGCGGCCCGCGCCGATGCCCTGGCCGGGTCGGTGGCCCCGGCCGATGACCGCCGCCTGGTGGCCGTGTGCTCGCGCGGCGGGGGGCGTGTGAACCTGCACTTCGGCAAGGCGACGGAGTTCCATGTCTACGAGGTGGGCGCCGCCGGCGTGCGCTTCGTCGGCATCCGCCGCGCCGACAACTACTGCCTCGGCGGATACGGCGACGCCGAGCGCATGACGACGATCCTGTCCGTGCTGGAAGGGATCGACGCCGTGCTGTGCGTCAAGGTCGGCACCGGACCCCGGCGCCGACTGGAGCAAGCCGGCATCGCCGTTCATGAGACCACGGCGCACGATCTGATCGAGACCACGGTGGCACAGTGGTACGCGGGCGCGGTTCCGGCGGCGCCCGCCGCGCGCCGCGCTTAAGTTCACGGCTCATAGAGAGGGGATAATCTTCCATGGCTTACAAGATTCTGGGCTCTCAGTGCACGGTCTGCGGGGCGTGCGAGTTCGAGTGCCCGACCGGGGCCATCGCCATGAAGGGCGATACCTACAAGATCGACGCGGCGACCTGCACCGAGTGCGAGGGCCACTTCGACGCGCCGCAGTGCGATGCCGTCTGTCCGGTGCCCGGCACCTGTGTTCCGGCCTGAGCGGCGCGAGGCAGACCATGGCCGAGCCCACACAACACAAAGGTGGCGACGACGGGCTGGTCGAGATCGACCGGCCCCCCGTCTTCGAACCCGGAACCAAGGTGCGCGCGCGGGTCCCGGTGCGCGACGACGGCACGACGGCCGGTGCGCGCATCGGCGACGTGCTGGTCGAGGCGGGAGACGTCGGCTACGTCCGCAGCGTCGGTGCCTTCCTGCAACGCCACTGGATCTACGACGTCGATTTCATCCGAACCCTGCGCGTGGTCGGGATGCGCGCCCACGAACTGGAGAGCGCGGAGAGCGATCCGCCCCCACCACAAGAGGACGCCTGATCATGAAGATCACCATCCGCAAGGGGACGAATGGGTTCGAGGCCTATGTGCCGAAAAAGGACCTGGAGGAGCCGGTCACGGCCAGCGAAAAGCCGGACCTGTGGGGCGGCTGGATCGAACTGGCCAACGGCTGGCGCTTTGAGATGCCGGACATGCCGGCCGAGACCCCGTTGCCGCTGACGCTGGACGCGCGGCGGATCAGTACGGGGGATTGACAGGGATTCGTTTATCGACGAAATTGCTTCTGCGTAGGCACTTTCGGACCGGTAGCGTACTTGTTCCCCGCTGCAGTCTGCGAAGACCAAACACGTGCCACCGTTGGCGTTCAACAGCAACGCCGTCGGCTAGGATGCAATGGTCAGTCGCGGACGAGCGTTGGGAGACAAGAGCACGATGGCACCTCAACAAACGCAATCCTACTCCGTCCGCCGCTATCTGACGGCAGGGGAGGGGCGAGACCTCTTCGCGGCATGGCTTTCCGATGTTCGGGACCAGAAAGCCAAGGTTGCCATCCTGAGGCGAGTGAACCGCCTTTCGCTGGGGAATTTCGGCGACTGTAGGCCATGCCGCGAAGGGGTTTGGGAACTGCGTTTGGATGTCGGTCCCGGCTATCGGGTTTACTACGCGCTGGCAGGACAGGCGGTGATCCTGTTGCTGTGCGGCCGGGACAAAAGAACGCAGGATCGCGACATCGACAAAGCCTGTGCGTGTTGGCGGGATTGGTGCCAGCGAGGCGGCGAGGCGGCGAAGCGAGGTGATCGTCCGTGAGGGATCGTTCCCACGATGAGGCCATGGCCGAGGTGTTCCGCGAGGACCCGGAGTTGGCTGTGGCGTTGCTCAACGACATCCTGGCGGATGGCGACCAGGGGGAACTGCTGATCGCCCTCCGGCAGATGTCGAAGGCGTTCGGGGGTGTGCCAAAGGTCGCCGAGGAGGCCGGCCTGAACCCGACCCAGCTTTACCGGACCCTGTCGGAGAGCGGCAATCCAGAACTGCGCGGGTTGCAGGCGATCCTGAAGGCCATGGGTCTGCGCTTGGCCGTCCAACCTCTGGACAAGGCGTCCTGACCCCCCAAGGCCCAGCGGCTGCCGTATTGCCATTGATCGGTGTTGCCACGGAACGCGTGTTGTCACTCGCCTCTACCACATCGCCGCGTCGCGGCCTCAGGATCCGGCTGGTTCCCCGACCGTATCGGCGGCGACGGCATCGCGCTCGCCCATGGGACGGGGCGGGCCGACCGTGGTGTCCCGGCACGTCTCACGCTCCATCTCGGCGTTGATCACCCCGCCGAGCAGGACGATGAAGGACGTGATGTAGAACCAGAACATCAGCACCACGACGCCGGCCAGTGCGCCATAGGTCTCGCTGTAGCTGCCGAACGTCGACACGTAGACGGAAAACAGGATCGAGGCGATGATCCACAACGTGGTCGCCACCACGGCGCCGGGCGACAGCCACCGCCATTGCGCCGGCCGGCGGTTCGGCGCGAGCCGGTAGATGGCGGCCAGCGCCAGAATGGCGAGCCCGAGGATGACCGGCCACCGGGCGAGGGTCGCCAACCACTCCACGGCCTGGCCCAGCCCCACCGCCTTCAGCACCGCCGGGACGCCGGCGACCAGCAGAAGGGCCACGATCGAGAACACCAAGCCGCCGGCCGTCAGGCCCAGAACAAGAAGCGTTTGCTTGATGAACCCCCGATCCTCGCGTTCGCCATAGGCAATGTCCAGGCCCTGAACCAGGGCGTTCATGCCGCGCGAGGCGCTCCACAACGCCACCAGGATGCCGATGGCGGTGCCGATCTGCAGCGTGGCGGCCGAGGAGCCGACCAGTCGCTGCAATTGGTCGGTCAGCACCGCCTGCGCGCTTTCGGGCAGAACGCCGCTGACGGCGGCGATCTGGTTCGTCACCGCCTGGGGGTCGGAGATCAGGCCGTAGAGGGCCACCACGGCGGCCAGCGCCGGAAAGACCGCCAGCATCGCGAAGAATGTCACGCCCCCGGCAATGATCGGCAAGTTGTCGCCGGAAATCTTGCCGAAGACGCGCTGGGCGACATTCCATAGCCCGCCCCACGTGACGTCCCAGGGACGAGCCGGGTCGTATCCTGCAACTCCTGCGTACGTACCGTTCATGCCACACCCTCCTGTCCGATTGCCATGACTGCGCTGACGAAGCAACGCATCAGGGCGCTCGCGGTTGCGGACGCGAAGGGAGATGGCGGCGGTCAAATGGAGGCGGGCGCACCTGCGGCCGGACTACTGGCTCGGCTGGTCCTCTTCCAGGCGGCGCAGCAGGAACTCGCGGCCGATCTTGACGCGCGGTTCGCCGTCATAGGCGACGATATCGGCGGTGGCGTAGGTCTCGTTCCAGTTGTCGGGCAGATAGCTGCCGGTGCCGATGACGTCAATGGGTCCCTTGGCGTAGCCCATGACCCGGCACTTGGCCGGCCCGAACCCGGACGAGGCGACGATCCGCACGCGGTCGAACCCGGCGTCGTTCAGCCGTTCGCGCGTGTGCCAGACGGCGGCCGCCGAAACGCCGGTGCCGATCAGATAGCGCAGCTCCGTCTCGGAGCGATAGCCGCGAATGGCGTCCGGACAGTGCCGGTCCAGCACTTCGTAGGACTTCTGCGTGTCCAGTCCCTCGATGAAGCGGCCGCCGTGGGTGTCCAGCCGGATGCTCAGCCGGCCGGCGGCGGCCAGCATCGGGAACCGCCGGCAGACCTCGAGCGAGTCCGTGATCTCCTGCCCGAAATAGTCCACCAGCACGACCAGCGGTGTGTCGGGGAAGGTCTCGTGGAACATCTCGGCGGCGCGCACGGTCGAGCCGGCATAGCCGATCAGGCCGTGCGGCATCGTGCCCAGGCCCTTGTCCTGGCCGAAGAAGTGCGCGGTGGCGTCGGTCGCGTTGCCGATGAAGCCCTTGGCCCCCGACTTGCGCCGCGCCCGTGTGGAGCCCACCGAGGCGGCATAGGCCATCAACTCGGCCATCTCGGTGCCGGCGCAATGCCGCGCGTCCATGGCCAGGAACGCCACCTCCGGCAGTTCGGTGCTCATGGTGAAGGCATTGTAGGCCGCCACACCGCAGGCGCCCAGCTTCTGCAGGAACAGGGTCTCCAGGTCCGCCAGCCCGGCGAACGAGCCGGTCAGATACATCATGGGCTCGCCGGCGCCAACCCACTGGCTTTCGCGGAACGCCTCGTCGATCGTCACGTCGAAGCCGCGCGCCGCCGCCGTCGCCCGCAACCAGGTCAGGGCCAGGCGCGGCGCGTAGACGACCGGGCGCCGCATGAAGATGGCATAGGTCACCCGGCAGTCGCCGAACCGCTGGACGATCTCCCGCGTGCGGACGAAATAGGTGTCGGTCCACGCCTGGATCCGGTCGGCCGGGGGCCAGGTGGCGCCAATGCTGCCGTAGTCGTCTGAGGGAAAGGAGTCCATGGTTGCTCCAGCATGGGTCCGAACGGACGACGTTACGAGACGGCGGCCAGTCCGGGCGGGGCCAGCTTGCCCAGGCTGCGTTCCTGCTTCAGGCCCTCCGCGATCAGGAAGGCCAACTCCAGCGCCTGGTTGGCGTTCAGGCGCGGATCGCAGTGGGTGTGGTAGCGGTCGCCCAGCCGGGCCTCGGTGATGGCCTGGGCGCCGCCGATGCATTCCGTCACATCGCGCCCGGTCATCTCGAAGTGGACGCCGCCAGCGTGCGTGCCCTCGGTGTGGTGCACGGCGAAGAAGCCGCGCACTTCCTTCAAGATGCGATCGACCGAGCGGGTTTTGAACCCGCTGGAGGCTTTCACCGTGTTGCCGTGCATGGGATCGCAGGCCCAGACCACGGTGCGGCCTTCGCGCTTCGTGGCCCGGACCAGTGGCGCCAGTTGCGTTTCGATGGCGTCGGCCCCCATGCGCGAGATGATGGTCAGGCGGCCGGGGTCGTTGTTGGGATCGAGGATGTCGATCAGCCGCAGCAGCTCGTCCTCGGTCATGGTCGGCCCGGCCTTCAGGCCGATGGGATTGCGGATGCCGCGCAGGTATTCGATGTGGGCGCCGTCGCGCTGGCGGGTGCGGTCGCCGACCCACAGCATGTGCGCCGTGGTCGAGAAGAACTCGCCGGGGTGGGTCGAGTCCTCGCGCGTCAACGCCTCTTCGTAGTTCAACAGAAGGGCCTCGTGCGCGGTATAGAACTCGGTCTCGCGCAACTGCGGCACCGACTCGCCCGTCAGTCCGCAGGCCTCCATGAAGCCCAGGCTCTCGGTGATGCGGTTGGCCATGTCCTCGTAGCGCTCGGCCTGCGGGCTGCCCTTGACGAAGTCCAGCGTCCAGCGGTGCATCTGGAACAGGTCGGCGTAGCCGCCCTGGGCGAAGGCGCGCAACAGGTTCAGCGTCGCCGCCGATTGGTGGTAGACGCGCAGCAGCCGGTCCGGATCGGGCGTGCGGACGGCCGGTTCGAACTCCATGCCGTTGACCATGTCGCCCCGGTAGGAGGGCAGTTCGACGCCGTCGACCACCTCCATGGGGGCCGAGCGCGGCTTGGCGAATTGCCCGGCCATGCGGCCCACCTTCACCACGGGGCAGGCGGCGCCGTAGGTCAGCACCACGGCCATCTGCAGGATGACGCGGAAGGTGTCGCGGATCGAGTTGGCCCCGAATTCGGCGAAGCTCTCGGCGCAGTCACCACCCTGCAACAGGAACGCCTTGCCCTGCGCCACCTGCGCCAGGGACTTGCGCAGCCGCCGCGCCTCGCCGGCGAATACCAGCGGCGGCAGCGCGGCCAGTTCGGCCTCGACGATGCGCAGGCGGTCGGCGTCCGGATAGTCCGGCACCTGTTGGATGGGCTTGTCGCGCCAGCTTCGCGCGTTCCAGTCCAGGGCCATCGTCCTGTTTTCCCTCGCTTGCTATGGGGTCTCCCGCCGCCGGCGCCCGGCCGGATGGCCAGCCGGATGGCCAGCCGGATGGGACGAAGCACCCTGATATAATCGGCCCTCCCCCGAGAGGAAAGGACGAAAGCGCCACGCGACTCCCGAAACCGGGCCGCAGCGCCCTTGTCAAGCCCCCGCGTTTCGTGCCAAGAACCCGCGCTTGTTGGCGGTCGGGGGAGGGGCCGTCACGGGACGGTCGCCCGTCCGAAGCGCGACCGCGCAGCCTCCCGCCGGATCCGTCCCGTCGTCCGCCCGAAGGAGCCAAATCGTGTCGCTCAAAGACTACCTGTTCACCTCCGAGTCCGTGTCCGAGGGTCACCCCGACAAGGTGTGCGACCGCATTTCCGATGCCGTCGTCGATACCTTCCTGGCCGCCGATCCCGTCGCCCGCGTGGCCTGCGAAACCCTTGCCACGACCAATCTCGTCGTGCTGGCCGGCGAAGTGCGCGGCCCGGCCGAAGTGGCGGAGAACAAGGACCTGCTGGTCCAGGTGGCGCGGGACGCGATCCGCGACATCGGCTATGAACAGGACGGCTTTCACTGGCAGACGGCGGACGTGCAGGTGCATCTGCACGCACAGTCCGTGGACATCGCGCAGGGCGTGGACGCCGCCGGCAACAAGGACGAGGGCGCCGGCGACCAGGGCATCATGTTCGGCTACGCCTGCGACGAGACCGACGAGCTGATGCCGGCGCCGATCGCTTTTTCGCACCGAATCCTGAAGTCGATGGCCGAGGCCCGCAAGTCGGGCGCGGCGCCGATCCTGGGGCCGGACTCCAAGAGCCAGGTGACGCTGCGTTATGTGAACGGAAAGCCGGTCGGCGCCACCAGCGTGGTCGTCTCCACCCAGCATGACGCGGCGGCCGCGTCCGAGGAAGTGCGCGAACTGGTGCGCCAGCATGTGCTGAAAGCGCTGCCCGACGGCTGGATGTGCCCGGAGGACGAGTTCTACGTCAACCCGACCGGCCGCTTCGTCATCGGCGGGCCGGACGGTGACGCCGGCCTGACGGGCCGCAAGATCATCGTCGACACCTACGGCGGCGCGGCGCCGCACGGCGGCGGCGCCTTCTCCGGCAAGGACCCGACCAAGGTCGACCGCTCGGCCGCCTATGCCGCGCGCTATCTGGCCAAGAACATCGTCGGTGCCGGGCTGGCGCGCAAATGCACCATCCAGCTGTCCTATGCGATTGGCGTGTCCAAGCCGCTGTCGGTGTATGTGGACACCCACGGTACCGGTCAGGCCGAGGAGGCCGCCATTGCCCTGGCCCTGCGCGAGGTGATGAACCTGTCGCCGCGCGGCATTCGCGAGCACCTGAACCTGAGCCGGCCGATCTATGCCCGCTCGGCGGCGTACGGGCACTTCGGCCGCGCGCCGGAGGACGACGGTGGGTTCTCGTGGGAGCGCCTGGACCTGGTCGCCGACCTGAAGAGCGCCCTTGGTCTCTGACGACGACACGCGGCCCGGGCCCCGCACCGAGGACGTCCGCTTCTACGGCCGGCGCAAGGGCAAACCCCTGCGCGCCGGTCGGCAGGCGGTCATGGACCGGCGCCTGCCCGCGTTGGCCATTCCGATGCCGGGGGAGGGCGAGACGCTCGACCCGGCGGCCCTGTTCCCCGAGTCGACACGCGCGCTGTGGCTGGAGATCGGCTTCGGCGGCGGCGAGCATCTGGCGGCCCAGGCGGCGGCGCATCCGGACGTGGGCTTCATCGGCGGCGAGGTGTTCGAGTACGGCGTCGCCAAGCTGGTGGCGGCGGTGGACGAGGCCGGCTTGACCAACGTGCGGGTCTATCCGGACGACATCCGGCCGCTGCTGGAGCACCTGCCGGACGCCTGCCTGGAGCGCATTTTCGTTCTCTTCCCCGACCCCTGGCCCAAGAGCCGGCACGCCAAGCGACGCATGATCGCGCCCCGGCGGCTGGACCTGTTCGCACGCCTGCTGGTGGACGGCGGGTCCCTGCGGGTGGCCAGCGACGACATGGGCTATATCCGCTGGACCCTGATGCACGCCACGGCGCACCCGGCCTTCGCCTTGACCGCGCGGCGGCCCGACGACTGGCGTGCGCCGCCGGCCGACCACGTCCAGACGCGCTACGAGGCCAAGGCGCTGGAGCAGGGGCGCCGGCCGATCTACTTGGATTTCCGCCGGCGGGGGCGGGGCGATCGGCCCTGAGGATTCGCTCACACCGATCCATTCACCCGCGCCAGGGTGGCGGTGGTCGAATGGCCTTCCTCCAACCGTGCCAGCAGGACGCGCCCCCCATATCCGTGCACGATGTCGGCGCCGACGACGGTCTCGACCGTGTAGTCCGCGCCCTTGACCAGCACGTCAGGCCGCAGGGTGCTGATCAGCCGCAGGGGCGTGTCCTCGCCGAAGATCACCACCCGGTCCACGTCGGCCAGCGAGGCGAGCACGGTGGTCCGCGCCGCCTCGGTCTGCACCGGGCGGGTGGGGCCTTTCAAGCGCCGCACCGAGGCATCGGAGTTGAGCCCCACCACGAGTCGGTCACAGGCCGCGCGCGCCTGCGCCAGCAGCGAGACATGGCCCGGGTGCAACAGATCGAAACAACCGTTGGTGAAGCCGACGCGCAGGCCGCCCCGGCGCCAGCGTTCGACCGTCTCGGTCAGGGTCTCAAGCCGCACCACCTTGTCCTCGGCGCGGGCGAGGTCCTGGTGGTGCAGCGCCGCCGTCAGGTCATCGGCGCGCACGGCCGCCGTGCCCACCTTGCCGACCACCAGGCCGGCGGCCGTGTTGGCCAGCCGGGCGCCGACCGACAGGGGGGCCCCGGCGGCCAGGGCGGCGGCCAGGGTGGCGACCACCGTGTCACCGGCGCCGGAGACGTCGAACACCTCGCGGGCCTCGGTCGGCAGGTGCTCGACCGGGCCGGACGCAGGCACCAGTGTCATGCCCTCCTGACTGCGGGTGGCGAGCACCGCGCCCAGGCCGCAGGCGCCCAGCACCTGCCGGGCGGCGGCCTCGATGGCCGCGTCGCCCTCCGTGGCGCGGCCGCCGGTGGCCTCCGACAACTCCTTGCGATTCGGGGTGACCACGGTGGCGCCAGCGTAGCGACGGTAGTCGGCGCCCTTTGGGTCGACAATGACCGGCACGCCCGCCGCCGTCGCCAGTTCGATCAGCGCGCGAGTGAACGGCTGCGTCAGCACGCCCTTGCCGTAGTCGGACAGGACCACGGCGCCGCTCGTCTCCAGATGCGTCCGCGCCGCCGCCAGCAAATGATCGCCGCACGCGTCGTTCACGGCGCTGGTCGTCTCGGCGTCGGCCCGCAGAAGCTGCTGCCCGCCGGCGACGAAGCGGGTCTTGACCGTGGTCGGCCGCGCGGGGTCCACGGCCAGATGCGGCTCCACGCCCGCCAGGGACTCGACCAGGGCGGCGATCTCGCGGCCGGCGTCGTCGTCGCCCACCGCCGACAGGAACACCACCCGCGTGCCGAGGCCCACGAGGTTGCGGGCGACGTTGCCGGCCCCGCCCAGCATGGCCGATTGGCCCCGGATCCGCAGGACCGGAATCGGCGCCTCCGGCGAGACGCGGTCGACATCGCCGTGCACGAAGCGGTCTAGCATGACGTCGCCCACGCACAACACGCGCGCGGTGGCGAGGCGGTCCACCCAGTCGGCCAGGGCGGCGGGTTCAACGGTCATGGGGCGGGGAGTCCTGATGGTGTGCGTTGGGCTCGGCGTCCTCTAGCATGGGTTGGCGGCGCCCGGAACCCGCCAAGGACTGCTATCGGAGAGCGCGCGGCGTGATCGTCTCGCCGGTGATCAGGCTGCCCAGGTGCGCGACCAAGCCGAGCAGCAGCACCAGCGCCACGGCCATGATCGCGTGCCAGGGCACGCGCCACACGCGGCCGGGCCGCCATGGCTGGCGGGCGCGCCAGCCGGCCACCAGGATGATGGCGAGAACGCCGCCGAGCGCCAGACCGGTCTCCGTCAGGTCCATGCGTCCCGCCTCAGGAGTCCGGCTCGGCGCGCGGCGCGAACGCCAGGCGCATGACCACGATCGAGCCAGCCAGAAGCAGCGTCACCAGATTGGCGACGATGATCGGCCAGTCCACGGTCAGAATGCCATAGACCAGCCAGCAGGCGACGCCGATGGTGAACACCAGAAAGGTGGACAGGGACAGATCCGCGACCGATCGTGTGCGCCACGCCTTGAGGGCTTGGGGCAGGAAGGCAACGGTTGTACAAAGAGCGGCGGTGAAGCCGATGGCCTGAGTCAGGATCATGGGATCCGCGCGAGGCAAATGGACAAGGGGACGATGCCAGTGGGCTGGGCACTGCGCAAGCTGGATTCCCTGGGCGGGGCCGCCGTCGCGGCCGTCGGCGGCGGCGCGGCGTCGCAATGGCGCGCGTACCTGCAGCAGTACCTGCAGCGCCTGGGCGGTCACGCGGACGAGGCCCGGCTGAGCCTGGAGGGCACGAAGGCCCATGTGGCCGAGATCGTCGACGTGGTCGACCCGGCGCAGAAGGCCGTTCTGTCCGAGATGCTGCGCACCGGCGAGGCCCGTGTGTCGGAGCTGACCGAGGCGTTGCGGGCCATCGCCGAGGCCGGTCCCGTCCTGCAGCCCGTGGCCTTCCTGCGCCACATGGACCCGGCCATTGCCCGCGCCACGCTCGACGGCTTCCAGCCGGCGCTGCCGCTCGACGCGACGTCGCTCATCTGGGCCGGTGCCGGCATCGTGCTGACGCTGGTGGCGTATGAACTGGTCAAGGGGATCCTGTGGACCCCCGTGGCGGTGACCAAGGGCATGGCCCGCAAACGCCGCCGCCGCCCCGCCCGCGATGGCCGCGATGCGCGCAAGAACACCCGCCGCCGCGCCGCGCCCGAGCGCGTCGAGCCGAGGCTGTGACGGGGGTGGGCTTGACAACGGTGTCGCGATCAGTGACACGCGAAAAATGAAACGGATGTTGGAGTCGATGGAGGACGCCCAGGACCGTCTGGCCCTGACAACGGCTGAGGAGCGCGAGGCGCGCCTGGGAAAGGCGGCGGCGCGCGCCAACCACCTGCCGGTCGATCTGGTCACCCGCCTGATGGCCGGCGAGCACCCGGCCCGGATCTGGCGCGAACGGCGCGGTCTGTCGGTGCAGGCCCTGGCGGACGCATCCGGCGTGGCGCGCAGCTATCTGATGGAGATCGAGGCGGGCAAGAAGCCTGGTTCGGTGGCCGCATACCGCCGATTGGCGGCGGCGCTGGAGGTCTCGGTCGATGAGCTACTGCCGCCCGAAGCCGAAGGCTCCAAGACCAGGACACCCTAACGTTTGGCGTGTCGTCTGCCTTGCCCGGACTGGATCGTTTTCCTGCGCGGCGGGTTGACCATACTGCCGCTGCCCGTGACGCGGGACACCGGCGGCTGGCGCCCTTGAACAAAATGCGGCTAAAATTGTTCCGCCAAACCGGTTTGCAGGCGCGGAGTTCTGCACTAATGTGCGGCCCGCCGATGTCGCCGCGCCGCCGTGACCGGTGGGAGGCTGGTTGCGCGCGAGCCAAGAGCAAACATCCGCTACTCGACCCAAGGTCGGGATCCCGGGAACGAGGAGGAAGTTGCCCATGTCCGAAGTCCATGTCTTTCCGGTGCCGGAAGCCACCGCAGCCAGCGCGCATATCGATGCCGCCAAGTACAAGGAGATGTATCAGCGGTCGATCTCCGATCCGGAAGGGTTCTGGGGCGAGCACGGCAAGCGCATTGACTGGATCAAGCCCTACACCCAGGTCAAGGACGTCTCCTACGACCCGCACGACGTGCACATCCGCTGGTTCCATGACGGCACCCTGAACGTCTCGGCCAACTGCCTGGACCGGCACCTGGCCACGCGCGGCGACCAGACCGCCATCATCTGGGAAGGCGACGATCCGTCGAAGGACGCCAAGATCACCTACCGCGATCTTTACGAGCGCGTCTGCCGCCTCGGCAATGCCATGCGCGACTTGGGCGTCAAGAAGGGCGATCGGGTGTGCATCTACATGCCGATGATCCCGGAGGCCGCCGTCGCCATGCTGGCGTGCGCGCGCATCGGCGCCGTCCACTCCATCGTGTTCGGCGGCTTCTCCCCCGACAGCCTAGCCAACCGCATTCAGGATTCGGAATGCTGCATGGTCATCACCGCCGACGAGGGCGTGCGCGGCGGCCGCAAGGTACCGCTGAAGGCCAACACCGACAAGGCCCTGGAATCCTGCCCGTCGGTCAAGCATGTGGTGGTGGTCAAGGCGACCGGGGCCGACGTTCCGGTGGTGCAGGGCCGCGACCATTGGTACGAGGCCGTCACTGGCAGCCAGCCGGCGGAGTGCCCGCCGGAGGAAATGAACGCCGAGGACCCGCTGTTCATCCTCTACACCTCCGGATCGACCGGCAAGCCGAAGGGCGTGCTGCACACCTCGGGCGGCTATCTCGTCCATGCCGCGATGACGCATGAGTACGTCTTCGACTACAAGGACGGTGAAATCTACTGGTGCACCGCCGACGTTGGCTGGGTCACCGGCCACAGCTACATCGTCTATGGGCCGCTGGCCAACGGGGCCACCACCCTGATGTTCGAGGGCGTGCCGAACTACCCGACCACCTCGCGCTTCTGGGAGGTCGTGGACAAGCACAAGGTCAACATCTTCTACACCGCGCCCACCGCCATCCGCGCGCTGATGCGCGACGGCGAGGAGCCGGTCAAGAAGACCAGCCGCCAATCCCTGCGCATCCTCGGGTCCGTCGGCGAGCCGATCAACCCGGAAGCCTGGATGTGGTTCTACAATGTGGTGGGCGAGGGCCGCTGCCCGATCGTCGACACGTGGTGGCAGACCGAGACCGGCGGCATTCTCATCACCCCGCTGCCGGGGGCCATCGACCTGAAGCCCGGCTCCGCCACGCTGCCGTTCTTCGGTGTCTGCCCGGTGGTGGTCGACAACGAAGGCAAGGAGCTGGAGGGCGCGACCGAGGGCAACCTGTGCATCGCGCAGAGCTGGCCCGGGCAGATGCGCACCGTCTACGGCGACCACGAGCGCTTCGTGCAGACCTACTTCACGACCTACAAGGGCTACTACTTCACCGGGGACGGCTGCCGCCGCGACGAGGACGGCTACTACTGGATCACCGGCCGCGTCGACGACGTGATCAATGTTTCCGGCCACCGCATGGGCACCGCCGAGGTGGAAAGCGCCCTGGTGGCCCACCCGAAGGTCTCCGAGGCGGCCGTTGTGGGCTTCCCGCACGACATCAAGGGCCAGGGCATCTATGCCTATGTCACCCTGGTGGCTGGCGAGAAAGAGACCGAGGAGCTGCGCAAGGAGCTGGTCAAGTGGGTGCGCCAGGAGATCGGCCCCATCGCCAGCCCGGACATCATCCAGTGGGCGCCGGGCCTGCCCAAGACCCGCTCCGGCAAGATCATGCGCCGCATCCTGCGCAAGATCGCCGAGAACGACTTCGGCAGCCTGGGGGATACCTCGACCCTGGCCGATCCGGGCGTGGTCGATGACCTGATCGAGAACCGGCCGGAGGGCTGATCCGGGCATCCGGTCGGCTGAGACTCACGACGGCGGGGCGGCCTTGCGGTGGCCCCGCCGTTGTTCTGTCGGGCTGCGGGTCGCGCGCGATGAGCGCGCCGCGCCGGCCGTCGCTACCGCAGCAGAACGTGGACTTCCGGGTATTGCGCCGACGGACTGGTCGTCGCCGACAGGCCGATGCGGTTGGGGTCGACGCCCATCCCCTGCAGCGAGCGCACGACCCGCTCGGCGTACAGCCGGGCCTGGGCCGTGTTGGGCGTCGCCTGGCCGACGGCGTTCAGCGCCGGGCCGACCGCCACCACCTGGAAGCTGGCATTGGGGTAGCGCGACAGGGCGTTGTTGACCGCCTCGTACAGCGCCGTCTCATAGTCGACCGACCCACGGTCGAACCGCACCATGACCAGCGGCTGCCCGCCGGCGGCGAACCCGCCCGGCCCCTGCAGGCCGGAGGCGGCAAAACCCTGGGCGTTGGGATTGCCCAGGATAGGGCGGTTGGCGAAGCTGGTGCCGTAGAGCTGGCCGTTCTTGATGGCCAGGGCGAGGGCGCTCAGGTTCTGTTTTTCGTTGCTGACGTACTGCTGCTGGCGGGCAACATCCTGCGACAGTTCCTTCAGCAGGCGTTCGATCAGCACGACCGTCTGCTGGGTCTCGTCTTCCAGAACACGCAGTTGGCGGTGGTCCTCGTCGACCGCGCCGGACAGCGAGAACGCGGCGCGCACCGAATCCAGCAGATAGTTGGCCATCGCTGAATTGGTGGTGATCTGCGCCGACAACTGGTTCATCAGGATGATGTCGTCGTTGATGGTGTTGAGCTGGGCCTGCGCCTGTTCCCAGCGGTTCATCAACACCGGGTTGCCGGGAGTCGTGCCCACCTGCAGGCGGGCGTTCATGCCGGCGACATTCTCGTGATAGGCCTGCGAATCCTGGATCGTCTTGTTGCGGATGTTCTGCAGCTGCTCATTCTGGTTCCGGATGGCGGTCTGCAGCGCGCCAAGCTCTTGGCGGAACCCAACGATCTTCTGACCGACAAAGGTCCCGGTGGGCGCTCCGGGGGTCACGCCGGACGGCTCGAAGTAGGTCGACCCCAACTCCGGAGGCTGGTTGCCGGCGTAGGTGGAGGACGAAGGCCCGCTCAGGGATGGAAACGGGGAGCCGACGGAGTCACATCCGGCCAGGGCCAGCACCGCCGCCACAAGGACCAGTCGAGGCTTCCGAAAGGGCATAAGCGAGACCTTTTCGCGTCTATTCATTGTCGTTTGGCGACCGCCACAGGTCAGTCGCGTGTTGGCCTGACGTCACAATCCAAGGGCCCTCTTCCACCGGGTTCACCGAACCCCGTGGCGGCTGCCTGCGTGGTCAAACACCGACCCCCGAACCCCGGCGAATGACCAGATGGATGCCGCTGATCCGTCTCAGTTGCCCGCGCCGTGCCGATGGGACATGGACCGTGCGTTTGCCGCAATTCACCGCCGGATGCGGGATTTGTACTCGGCGCGCGGAGTGTACGTAAAGGGTTGAAACGGAACAAGCCGCTTTTCTCGGCACAGTGTGGCCACAGATGGGCGCGTCTGGCACCCGATGCGGTCTGACCTGAACCGGCCGACCGTGCCGTAGGGGGTTCCCCCCGAGGGGCCAGTCCCTATACTTGACAGAGGCACACCCGGGCTCGACCGGGCGATGGTCCCGGCGTGGGGACCGGGGTGGCGCACCGCTGACACTCACCACTTTGACAGGGGCGCGCGGTGACGAGGGCCGCGCGATGACGCACCATGAAGACCCGTGACCTGTGCGAGACCCGATGGGAATGGACCCGCGACCAGGTTTTGTCGACCTGGCCTCGGGTCTCCGAATCCGACGTGGACGCCGTGGAAGGGGACTACGAGGGGCTGGTCTCCCTGTTGAGCGAGGAATATGGGTACGGCTGGGACGAGGCGGCCGACCGCCTCGACGAGATGGCCAACAGTTCCTAGTCCGACAGAGCCGCACAAGCGCGCGTTCGGCCGAGGCCAGACTGGGGCGCCCGGGCCGGACCGGCGCGAAGACGGTGGGTGTGCCGCCGGGCACACGATGTCGGACCGGGTAGGCAAAAAACTGCTTGCGTTGGCGGCGCGTTCCCCCTAAAAAAGAGGGTCCTGGCCGGTCAGGCCACAGCCCTCCCGCGACCCCTTTTTGCCCGACGTTCGGTTCGTTCGGTCGGAGCGGGGTTTCTGTCCCCCGGCCGCGCGCCGGGTGGTTGGGCGAGGGGGTTGCTGTTTGATACAGTATTGAAGACACCTCATGGTGCGCGGCGGGGCGAGGGTGTGCTCTGTGGGCGGGCGCGGTCAGTGGTTTGACCGCATTTGACCGCACAACGGCCTGTCTGTAGCCGCGAGGGTGGGGTGCTTCGGCCCGGGTTCGGCCGGGTCGAAAAAAACTGAAAAAAGCTGTTGACCGGGTTGGTGTGTGTGAGTAGAACCCGGGCTCCCGACGCGACGGGGCGGGCCGAGAGGGGCGCGCGACGCGGTGTCGGGGGATCAGACTTGAAAGATCAGACAGGGGACGGGCGACCCGGGGTGCTGGGCCGAGAGAGGCGCGCACCGCAGGAAAGTTTGTTCCGGGGCTGATTGGGCCGGGTGTTCCGGCAGCGGATTTTGGCGGATCGGATGGTCCGGTTCGCGGCTTGGCGAGCCAGCTTTGTTGGTTTGCTGTTTGACCAACGGACTTTGTCCGTTTGCTGTTTGACCGGCCAACTCTGTTGGCCATGCTGTTTGACCAACGGACTTTGTCCGTTTGCTCTTTGACATTGTAGATGTGACGAAAGAGATGCGCGGGCGGCGGTTTCGGTC
>NZ_CAKZOT010000046.1 GCF_937138205.1 uncultured Rhodospira sp.
CGATCGTCCCCACGTTGCAGTGCGGCTTGCTGCGGTCAAACTTTTCCTTCGCCATTCTCTCTGGTCTCCGTTCGCACGGTCGGTGTGTCGTTGCACGTCGGCGGCGTCAGCCCGCCATCTTCGCCTTGATTTCCTCGGACACGTTGCTCGGCACCTCGGCGTAGTGGTCGAAGTGCATCGTGTACTGGGCCCGCCCCTGGCTCATCGAGCGCAGGGTGTTGACATACCCGAACATGTTGGCCAGGGGAACCGCCGCCGAGACGACGCGCGCGTTGCCGCGCTGGTCCATGCCCGAAACGTTGCCGCGCCGGCTGTTCAGGTCGCCGATGATGTCGCCCATGTACTCCTCGGGCGTCACCACCTCAACCTTCATCATCGGTTCCAGCAGCTTCGGACCCGCCTTCGGCATCCCCTCGCGGAAGGCCGCGCGGGCGGCGATCTCGAACGCCATGACGCTGGAGTCCACGTCGTGGTAGGCCCCGTCGATCAGCGTGGCCTTGAAGTCGGTGCACGGGAAGCCGACGATCACGCCACTGTCGATGCTGGAGCGCAACCCCTTCTCGACGCCGGGGATGTATTCCTTCGGCACCGAGCCGCCGACGATGGTGCTTTCAAACTCAAAGCCCGAGCCCGGCTCCAGCGGCGTGAAGGTGACCTTGATGCGGGCGAACTGACCGGACCCGCCGCTCTGCTTCTTGTGGGTGTAGTCGACGGTGTATTCCTTGGAGATGGTCTCGCGGTAGGCCACCTGCGGCGCGCCGACATTGGCGTCGACCTTGAACTCGCGTTTCAGACGATCGACGATAATCTCCAGGTGCAGCTCGCCCATGCCCTTGATGACCGTCTGGCCGCTCTCGACGTCGGTCGAGACCCGGAAGGACGGATCCTCGGCGGCCAGGCGCGCCAGCGCCATGCCCATCTTTTCCATGTCGGCCTTGGTGCGCGGCTCGACCGCGACCTCGATGACCGGATCGGGGAACTCCATGCGCTCCAGCACCACCGGTTTGGCCGGATCGCACAGGGTATCGCCCGTCGTGGTCTCCTTCAGGCCGACCACGGCGACGATGTCGCCGGCCGAGGCCCACTTAATCTCCTCACGGTTGTTGGAGTGCATCAGCAGCATCCGGCCAACGCGCTCGCGCTTGCCCTTGACCGTGTTGAGAACGTAGGAGCCGCTCTCGATGGTGCCCGAGTAGATGCGCGCGAAGGTCAGCGAGCCCACGAACGGGTCGTTCATGATCTTGAAGGCCAGAGCCGCGAACGGTGCCTGGTCGTCGGCCGGACGTTCGGCCGGCGTGTCGCTGTCCGGCAGCACGCCCTTGATGGCCGGCACATCGAACGGCGACGGCATGAACTCCACCACCGCGTCCAGCAGCGTCTGCACGCCTTTGTTCTTGAACGCCGAGCCGCACAGCACGGGCACGAACATCTGGTTGATGGTGCCCTTGCGGATGCAGGCCTTGAGCGTCTCCTCGTCGGGCTCGTTGCCCTCCAGATAGGCCTCCATGGCGTCGTCGTCGGCCTCGACCGCCGTCTCGATCAGGGCTTCGCGCAGTTCCTGGGCCTTGTCCTGGAGGTCGGCCGGAATATCGACGTAGTCGAACTTGGCGCCCAGATCCTCGCCGTGCCAGATGACCCCCTTCATCTTCACCAGATCGACCACGCCGGCGAAATCGCTTTCCACGCCGATCGGCATGTTGAGCACCAGCGGGCGCGCGCCCAGTCGGTCAACGATCATATCGACGCAGCGATAGAAGTCGGAGCCCATGCGATCCATCTTGTTGACGAAGCACATGCGCGGCACGCCGTACTTGTCGGCCTGGCGCCAGACCGTCTCGGACTGCGGCTCGACACCGGCCACCGAGTCGAACACCGCCACCGCGCCGTCCAGCACGCGCAACGAGCGCTCCACCTCAATGGTGAAGTCCACGTGCCCCGGGGTGTCGATGATGTTGACGCGATGGTCCTTCCAGAACGCCGTCGTGGCCGCCGACGTGATGGTGATGCCGCGTTCCTGCTCCTGCTCCATCCAGTCCATGGTGGCGTTGCCGTCGTGCACCTCGCCGATTTTGTGCGACTTGCCCGTGTAGTACAGGATTCGCTCGGTCGTGGTGGTCTTGCCGGCGTCGATATGCGCCATGATCCCGATGTTTCGGTAGCGCTCAATCGGGGTCTCGCGTTTCATCTCGGATTCCTCACGGGCCAGGACGGTGTGGGGCGCGGCTGGACGTCGTTGGGCTCTGGGTTACCAGCGGTAGTGGGAAAAGGCCTTGTTCGCCTCGGCCATGCGGTGGGTATCCTCGCGTTTCTTGACGGCGCCACCGCGATTGTTGGCGGCGTCCAGAAACTCCCCGGACAGGCGATCGACCATGGTCGTCTCGGAGCGCTTGCGGGCGAAGTCGATGATCCAGCGCAGGGCCAGCGCCTGCCGACGCTCCGGCCGCACCTCGACCGGCACCTGATACGTGGCACCACCAACCCGGCGCGAGCGCACTTCCAGCGCCGGCTTCACGTTATCAATGGCCTCGTGGAACATCTTCACGGGATCCTGGCTGGTCCGGGCGGCCATTTTGTCAAGCGCACCATAGACAATACGCTCGGCCACGGACTTCTTGCCCTCAAGCATGACCGCGTTGATGAACTTGGCCACGACCTTGTCGCCATACTTGGCGTCGGGCAAAACCTCGCGCTTGATGGCGGCACGACGACGGGACATCCTCGGGGCTCCTTACTTGGGACGCTTGGCGCCGTACTTCGAACGGCGCTGTTTCCGATCCTTCACGCCCTGGGTATCCAGGGTGCCACGGATGATGTGATACCGCACACCGGGCAGGTCCTTGACGCGCCCGCCACGGATCATCACCACCGAGTGCTCCTGAAGGTTATGCCCCTCACCCGGAATGTAGGAGGTCACCTCGAAGCCGTTGGTCAGGCGCACGCGCGCCACCTTACGAAGGGCCGAGTTCGGCTTCTTCGGCGTGGTGGTGTAGACCCGCGTGCACACACCGCGCTTCTGCGGGCAGGCCTGCATGGCCGGCACCTTGTTTCTTTTGATCTGCGGCGTCCGCGGCTTGCGGATCAACTGGTTGATCGTCGGCATCCAATACCCGTCCTTGCGTGATCTCGCTCACTCAGTCCAAGACACGACCTGTCGTCCTCGGCGGACCAATTTGGCCGGTCCGCCCAGCCCCTTTCAACACCCGCCCCCCAAGGCAAACGCGACGCGCCCGGATCGGGCGCGCCGGTACAAAAAAACCCGGGGGTCCTCGGACGAGAACCCCGAGTCGAGGGGAGAGGCCATCGGGCCCGGACATGAAACTGGCCCAAAGGCACGCGGTGGCGCGATTTTCATCCGCCTGCCGGCGCCTCGGGAGCGCGCATACTATGCATCCGCCCCCACCCCGTCAAGCCCGACAAACCAAAAATCGCCGGGCGACCCCACGCCGGACGCGAGACCAGGGCGGCGGTTGCGAAATCGCCCGCAACCGGCCGGCCGTGGGGCCGAAAAAGCCGGCGGCCGGGGCACCTGAAACGCCCCGACCGCGTTCGACTCGCTCGGCATCACGACCGCCGGACGACTCAATCCTCGCCGCCGGGCATCGGCAGGTCCCGGCCCTCGCCGGGGCCGCTTCCCTCTTCCGGCAGCGCGATGACCGTACCCCCACCGTCGAAGGCGTCGCCAACCTCCTCCGGCTGGTCGAGCGCCGGCGCCATGACCTTGTCCCGATCCGCCGCGATCTGACGGAACTGGTTCATCAGGGCGCCGGTGCCGGCCGGGATCAAACGGCCGACGATGACGTTTTCCTTCAGGCCCACCAGCCAGTCCTTCTTGCCGGCGGTGGCCGCCTCGGTCAGCACGCGGGTCGTTTCCTGGAACGAGGCCGCCGAGATGAAGGAATGCGTCTGCAGCGAGGCCTTGGTGATGCCCTGCAGCACCGGGTCACCCGTGGCCGGGCGCCCACCATCCTTGATGGCCTTGTCGTTCTCGGCGGCGAACTCCATGCGGTCGACCAGCTCGCCCACCAGGAAGGTGGTGTCGCCGGGTTCGCGCACCTCCACCTTCTGCAGCATCTGGCGGATGATGACCTCGATGTGCTTGTCGTTGATCTTCACGCCCTGCAACCGGTAGACGTCCTGGATCTCCTTGATCAGGTAGTCGGCCAGCGCCTCGACGCCCAGCACGCGCAGAATGTCGTGCGGCACCGGGTTGCCGTCCATCAGCGGGTCGCCCTTGCGGACGAAGTCGCCTTCCTGGACGGTCACATGCTTGCCCTTGGGCAGCAGGTATTCCATCTCGGTGCCATCCTCGGCGACCACGAGAATCCGCCGCTTGGACTTGTAGTCCTTGCCGAACTCGACGCGCCCGTCGATTTCGGCGATGACCGCGTGGTCCTTGGGCTTGCGGGCCTCGAACAGTTCGGCCACACGCGGCAGACCGCCGGTGATGTCGCGCGTCTTGGAGCCCTCGCGCGGGATGCGCGCCAGCACCTCGCCGGCCTTGACCCGCTGTCCGTGTTCCACCGACAGAATGGCGTCCACCGACATGAAGTAGCGCGCCTCCAGCCCGTTCTCGAGCGTGATGACCTCGCCCGCCTCATCCCGCAAGGTGATGCGCGGCTTCAGGTCGCCCGAACGCGGCTGCGAGCGCCAGTCGATCACGACACGGGACGAGATCCCGGTCGCCTCGTCCGTGACCTCGCGCATCGAGACATTGTCGATCAGGTCGACGTAGTTCGCGATGCCCTCCTTCTCGGTGACGATTGGCAGCGTGTACGGGTCCCACTCCGCCAGGCGGGTGCCCTTGGCGATCGTCTGACCCTCGTCCACCAGCAGGCGGGCACCGTACGGAATGCGGTGGCGCGCCTTTTCGCGGCCGAGTTCGTCGGCCAGCACGACCTCCAGGTTGCGGGCCATGACCACCAGGGTGCCGCCCTCCGACGTCACCACCTGCCGGTTCTCGATCTTGACGATGGCGTCGAAGGCCGCGTCCACGCTGGACTGCTCGGCACCACGCTGGGCGGCGCCGCCGATGTGGAAGGTGCGCATGGTCAGCTGCGTGCCCGGCTCACCGATCGACTGGGCGGCGATCACGCCGACGGACTCGCCCATGTTCACGGGCGTGCCGCGCGCCAGGTCGCGACCGTAGCACGCGGCGCAAATGCCGCGCTCGGCCTCGCAGGTCAGCACCGAACGGATTCGCACCTGTTCGACGCCGGCCTGAACCAGCTTCTCGACGTCGGCTTCCACGACCAAGTGGTTGCGCGGCAGCAGCAACTGGCCGTTGTTGTCCAGCACCTCTTCCGCCGTGGTCCGGCCGAGCACGCGTTCGCCCAACGAGACGATGATCTCGCCGCCGTCCACCACCGGATTGACGGTGATACCCTGGGTAGTGCCGCAGTCGTCCTCGCAGATGATGGCGTCCTGCGCCACGTCCACAAGACGCCGCGTCAGGTAACCCGAGTTGGCCGTCTTCAACGCCGTATCGGCCAGACCCTTCCGAGCACCGTGGGTGGAGTTGAAGTACTCCAGCACGGTCAGGCCTTCCTTGAAGTTCGACACGATCGGCGTCTCGATGATCGAGCCGTCCGGCTTGGCCATCAGGCCACGCATTCCGGCCAGCTGCTTCATCTGCGCGGGCGAGCCACGGGCGCCGGAGTGGGCCATCATATAGACGGAGTTGATCGGCTTGCCCGGTTCGAGCTTGGCGATCTCCTTCATCATCTCCTCGGCCACCCGGTCGGTGCAGTGCGCCCAGGCGTCGATGACCTTGTTGTACTTCTCGCCCTGGGTGATCAGGCCCTCGAGGTACTGGTGCTCGAACTCCTTCACCTGGGCCTCGGTCTCCGCCACCAGGGTCTCCTTGCTGGCGGGGATCACGAGATCGTCCTTGCCAAAGGAAATGCCGGCGCGCGCCGCCTGGCCGTAGCCCAGCGTCATGATGCGGTCGCAGAAGATCACCGTCTCCTTCTGGCCGCAGTGGCGATAGACGGTATCGATGACGTCCTGCAGGTCTTTCTTCCGCAGCAGACGGTTGATGACCGAGAACGGCACGTTGCGGTCGCGCGGCAGCAGTTCATGGATGCGCAGGCGCCCCGGCGTGGTCTCGACCACCATCTGCCGGCGCTCGCCGGTGTCGTCCACCGTGTCGATGCGGCACTTGATGCGCGCGTGCAGGGCCACGCGGCCATGATACAGGGCGTGATCCATCTCCTGCAGGCTGCCGAAGACCATGCCCTCGCCGGTCTCGCCCTCGCGCTCCATCGAGAGGTAGTACAAGCCGAGAACGATGTCCTGCGTCGGCACGATGATCGGCTTGCCGTTGGCCGGGCTGAGGATGTTGTTGGTCGACATCATCAGCACGCGCGCCTCAAGCTGCGCCTCCAGCGACAGCGGCACGTGCACGGCCATCTGGTCACCGTCGAAGTCGGCGTTGAACGCCGTGCAGACCAGCGGGTGAAGCTGGATCGCCTTGCCCTCGATCAGCACCGGTTCGAACGCCTGGATGCCCAGGCGGTGCAGCGTCGGCGCGCGGTTGAGCATGACCGGATGTTCGCGGATCACCTCTTCGAGGATGTCCCACACCTCCGGCCGCTCCTTCTCCACCATCCGCTTGGCGGCCTTGATGGTGGTCGCGTAGCCGTACAGCTCCAGTTTCGAATAGACGAAGGGCTTGAACAGCTCCAACGCCATCTTCTTGGGCAGGCCGCACTGGTGAAGTTTCAACTCGGGACCGACCACGATCACCGAACGGCCGGAGTAGTCCACGCGCTTGCCCAGCAGGTTCTGGCGGAAGCGGCCCTGCTTGCCCTTCAGCATGTCGGACAGCGACTTCAGCGGCCGCTTGTTGGCGCCCGTGATCGCCCGGCCACGCCGGCCGTTGTCGAACAGGGCGTCCACGGACTCCTGCAACATCCGCTTTTCGTTGCGGATGATGATGTCCGGTGCCCGCAGTTCGATCAGCCGCTTCAGGCGGTTGTTGCGGTTGATGACGCGGCGGTACAGATCGTTCAGGTCGGACGTGGCGAAGCGGCCGCCGTCCAGCGGCACCAGCGGCCGCAGTTCCGGCGGGATCACCGGCACCACGTCGAGGATCATCCACTCCGGCCGGGTGTCCGACTCCATGAACGCCTCGACCAGCTTCAGGCGCTTGACCAGCTTCTTGCGCTTGGCCTCGGAGTTGGTCTCCTTCAACTCGAAGCGCATGTCGTCGCGCAGCGCCGCCAGGTCGATGTCCTGCAGCATTTCCTTCAGCGCCTCGGCGCCGATACCGGCGCGGAAGCCGTCCTCGCCGTACTCGTCGATGGCCCGCTGATAGGCCTCCTCGCTCAGCAGTTCGTTCTGCTTGAGCGGGGTCATGCCCGGTTCGACGACCACGTAGTTCTCGAAGTACAGGACCCGCTCCAGGTCCTTCAGCGTCATGTCCACCAGCAGGCCGATGCGGCTGGGCAGCGACTTCAGGAACCAGATGTGGGCCACCGGCGCGGCCAGCTGGATGTGCCCCATGCGCTCGCGGCGCACCTTGGACAGGGTGACCTCGACACCGCACTTCTCGCAGATGATGCCACGATACTTCATGCGCTTGTACTTGCCGCACAGGCACTCGTAGTCCTTGATGGGCCCGAAGATGCGGGCACAGAACAGGCCGTCGCGCTCGGGCTTGAACGTGCGGTAGTTGATGGTCTCCGGCTTCTTGATCTCGCCGTAGGACCAGGACAGGACCTTGTCGGGGCTGGCGATCGAAATCTTGATCTGGTCGAAGGACTGCGTGCCCTGAACCTGACCGAAGATCTTCATCAACTCGTTCATAACGCTTTCTCCGCTGGTTCGCGGGGGCGCCCCTGCGGTGGGGCCGCCCAAAATCGTGTCGGATGCGGACGCCGCGCCCGCCGCCGGTCCGCGGGGCGGACGGCGCGGCGCCAAAACCCCGGGGTTACACGCTGGACTGGTTCATTTCCACGTCCAGGCCCAGCGAGCGCATCTCCTTGACCAACACGTTGAAGGATTCGGGGATGCCGGCCTCGAACGCGTCGTCGCCGCGCACGATGGCCTCGTAGACCTTGGTGCGGCCGGCCACATCGTCCGACTTCACGGTCAGCATCTCCTGAAGCGTGTAGGCGGCGCCGTAGGCCTCCAGCGCCCAGACCTCCATCTCGCCGAAGCGCTGGCCGCCGAACTGCGCCTTGCCGCCCAGCGGCTGCTGGGTGACCAGCGAGTAGGGGCCGATGGAGCGGGCGTGGATCTTGTCGTCCACCAGGTGGTGCAACTTCAGCATATAGATGTAGCCGACCGTGACCGGGCGGTCGAACGCATCGCCCGTGCGCCCGTCGTACAACGTCACCTGCCCCGAGGCATCCAGGCCCGCCTTGCCGAGCATGTCGACGATATCCGGTTCGCGCGCGCCATCGAACACCGGCGTCGCGATCGGCACACCCGTCCGCAGGTTATCGGACAACTCCAGCAGGTCGTGTTCCTCCAGGTCGGCGATGGCGTCGTTATAGGACTCCTCGCCGTAAATGACTTGAAGGCGCTCGCGCAGGGCGTCGGTGTCGCCCGTGCCGTGACGCACCGCCTCCAGCATCTCATTGATCTGCTGGCCCAGGCCACGACAGGCCCAGCCCAGGTGCGTTTCCAGGATCTGCCCCACGTTCATGCGCGACGGCACGCCCAGCGGGTTGAGCACGATATCGACCGCCGTGCCGTCCTCCAGGTAGGGCATGTCCTCGATCGGATTGATCTTGGAGATCACGCCCTTGTTGCCGTGGCGGCCGGCCATCTTGTCGCCCGGCTGCAGCTTGCGCTTCACGGCGACGAAGACCTTGACCATCTTCAGCACGCCCGGCGGCAGTTCGTCACCGCGCTGCAGCTTTTCCACCTTGTCGTCGAAGCGCGCGTGGATGCGCTCGATGCTCTCCTCATAGGTCTTCTTGCGCGCCTCGACCTCGGCCATGACGGCCTCGTCGTCGACGGCGATCTGGCGCCACTGACCCGGCGTGAACTCGCTGAGCAACTCCTCGGTGACCTCACCTCCGGTTTTCATCCCCTTGGGACCGGACACGACGGTCTTGCCCAACAGGATTTCCTTGAGCTGGGCCGAGAAGCTGCCTTCCAGGATGGCCTTTTCGTCATCGCGGTCCTTGGCCAGGCGCTCGATCTCGGCGCGTTCGATGGCCAGCGCGCGTTCGTCCTTCTCGACACCGCGCCGGTTGAAGACCCGCACCTCGACCACGGTGCCCGTCACCCCCGGCGGCACGCGCAACGACGTATCGCGCACGTCGGACGCCTTCTCGCCGAAGATGGCGCGCAGCAGCTTTTCTTCCGGCGTCATCGGGCTTTCGCCCTTCGGCGTCACCTTGCCGACCAGGATATCGCCCGCCTGCACCTCGGCGCCGATGTAGACGATGCCGGCCTCGTCCATGTTCTTGAGGGCTTCCTCGCCGACGTTCGGGATGTCGCGCGTGATCTCCTCCTGGCCGAGCTTGGTGTCGCGGGCCATGACCTCGAACTCCTCGATATGGATCGAGGTGAAGACGTCATCGCGAACGATTCGCTCTGATATAAGGATGGAGTCCTCGAAGTTGTAGCCGTTCCACGGCATGAACGCGACCAGCACGTTCCGCCCCAGCGCCAGCTCGCCCAGGTCGGTCGAGGGCCCGTCGGCGATGATGTCACCCTTGGCCACCAGATCGCCCACCTTCACCAGCGGCCGCTGGTTGATGCAGGTGTTCTGGTTCGAGCGCTGGAACTTGCGCAGGCGGTAGATGTCGACGCCGGAGGCGGTGGCGTCGGTCTCCTGTGTGGCGCGAACCACGATGCGGGTGGCGTCCACCTGCTGTACGAAGCCGGCGCGCCGCGCGACGATGGTCGCCCCGGAATCGCGCGCCACCGCGCTTTCCATGCCGGTGCCGACGAACGGCGCCTCGGCGCGCACCAGGGGCACCGCCTGCCGCTGCATGTTCGAGCCCATGAGCGCGCGGTTGGCGTCGTCGTTCTCCAGGAACGGGATCAGCGCGGCGGCCACGGACACAAGCTGCTTGGGTGAGACGTCGATCAGGTCCACCTTGGACGGGTCGACCATCTCGTAGTCGCCGGCGTGACGGGCACTGACCAGATCGGACACAAAGCGGCCGTTCTCGTCCAGTTCGGCGTTGGCCTGGGCGACGGTGTGCTTGCCCTCCTCCATCGCCGACATATAGATGACCTCGTCGGTCACCTGCCGATCCACGACGCGGCGGTACGGGCTTTCGATGAAGCCGTACTGGTTGACGCGGGCGAAGGTCGCCAGGCTGTTGATCAGGCCGATGTTCGGGCCTTCCGGCGTTTCAATGGGGCAGATGCGGCCGTAGTGCGTGGGGTGCACGTCGCGCACCTCAAAGCCGGCGCGCTCGCGCGTCAGACCACCCGGCCCCAGGGCCGACAGGCGCCGCTTGTGCGTCACCTCCGACAGCGGGTTGGTCTGGTCCATGAACTGCGACAGCTGCGACGAGCCGAAGAACTCGCGCACCGCCGCCGCCGCCGGCTTGGCGTTGATCAGGTCGTGCGGCATGACGGTGTCGATGTCCACGGCGCTCATGCGCTCGCGGATGGCGCGTTCCATGCGCAGCAGACCGACGCGGTACTGGTTCTCCATCAACTCGCCAACCGAGCGGACACGGCGGTTGCCGAGGTGGTCGATATCGTCCACCTCGCCGCGGCCGTCTTTCATCTCCACCAACAGGCGGATGATCTCCACGATATCCGCCTTGCGCAGCACCCGCATGGTGTCCGGCACGTCATCATTGGAGAAGCCCAGGCGGGCGTTCATCTTGACGCGGCCGACCGCCGACAGGTCATAGCGCTCGGAATCGAAGAACAGGCCCTTGAACAGCGCGTCGGCGGTTTCCAGGGTCGGCGGCTCGCCCGGGCGCATGACGCGATAGATGTCGATCAGCGCCTCTTCCCGCGAGGTATTCTTGTCGACCGCGAGCGTGTTGCGGATGTACGGCCCGACGTTGACGTGGTCGATGTGCAGGACCTTCAACTCGGTCACGCCGGCCTTTTCCATCTCGGCCAGCATGTCCTCGGTCAGCTCATCACCGGCCTCGGCGAAGACCTCACCGGTCTCCTCGTTGATCATGTCCTCGGCGGCGTACCGGCCCACCAGCTCCTCGGCGAACACACGCTGGCTGGTCATGCCCTCCTCGACCAGCTTGCGGGCCGAGCGCGGCGTGACCTTGGCGCCCGCCTCCATCTTGACCTCGCCGGTGTCGGCGTCGACCAGATCGTGCATCAGCTTGACGCCGCGCATCCGGTCAGGCTCAAACGGAATCTTCCAGCCCTTCTCGTCGCGCGCGAAGGTCAGGGTATCGTAGTAGTAGTTGAGGATCTCCTCGGGCGTCATGCCCTGGATCTCGAGCAGGTCCACGCCCTTGTTCTCGGCCGCGCGCTCGGCCCGCAACGCCTCTGTCGCACTTCCCTCCAGCGCGTACAGCAGGGTCGTCACCGGCAGCTTGCGGCGCCGGTCGATGCGCACATAGACGAGATCCTTGGCGTCGAACTCGAAGTCCAGCCACGAGCCGCGATACGGGATCACGCGGGCGGCGAACAGGAACTTGCCGGACGAGTGCGTCTTGCCTTTGTCGTGGTCGAAGAACACGCCGGGCGAGCGGTGCATCTGCGAGACGATGACGCGCTCGGTGCCGTTGATGATGAAGGTGCCGTTGGACGTCATCAGCGGCATGTCGCCCATGTAGACGTCCTGCTCCTTGATGTCGCGGATGGAGCGGGCACCCGTCTCCTCGTCCACGTCCCAGACGAGCAGGCGCAGCGTCACCTTGAGCGGCGCGGCGAAGGTCATGCCGCGCTGCTGGCACTCGTCGACGTCATACTTGGGCGGCTCCAGGTCATAGCCGACGAATTCCAGTTCCCCCTTGCCGGCAAAGTCGCGGATGGGGAACACGGACTTCAGCACCTCCTGAAGGCCGCTGTCGGTGCGTTCGGCGGCCGTCAGGCCAACCTGGAGGAACTGATCGTAGCTGCTTTTCTGCACCTCGATCAGGTTGGGCATGGGGGCCACGGTGGAGATACGCCCAAAGTCCTTGCGGACCCGCCTCCGACTTGTCAACGACTTGGTCATTGCCGCTCCTTACCTGCTGTCCTGCCGAACGTCCGCGTGGCACCGGTTGCCCCCGGCCGGTTCCCATTCCCGCGCCCATTGTGGTCTTGGGCGTCGTCTTGTTGTCTTGGGCGACGCAACACCCGCGTCGACCCGGCGTCGGCCCGGCTCCCCATCCGAATGCCGACACCACAAACGCCCGAAAGCCGGGGGGACACCCGCCGTCCCCCCGGCCCACGGACGATCCTGAATCGGTACACCCACGCGAGGCTTACTTCACCTCGACGGTGGCGCCGACCTCTTCCAGCTTCTTCTTCAGCGCCTCGGCCTCGTCCTTGGGCACGGCTTCCTTCACGGGCTTCGGCGCGCCTTCGACCAGTTCCTTGGCTTCCTTCAGGCCCAGGCCGGTGATGGCGCGGACTTCCTTGATGACGTTGATCTTCTTCTCGCCGGCCGCGGCCAGGATGACGTCGAACTCCGTCTTCTCTTCCTCGGCCGGGGCAGCCTCGCCACCGCCGCCAGCGGCGGCGACACCGGCCACGGCCACAGGCGCGGCCGCGGACACGCCCCACTTCTCTTCCAGCATCTTGGACAGCTCGGCGGCTTCCAGGACGGTCAGGGCGGACAGTTCGTCCACCAGCTTTTCGAGATCAGCCATTGTACTTTGCTCCTCGTCGGATCGACTTGAACGGTTTGGGGTCTGTCGGAATGGGGATTACGGCGATCACGCCGCCTCGCCCTCGGCATTGGCATCGGCATAGGCCCTGAGCACCCGGGCGAGCTGCCCGGCCGGCGCCTGCGTGACGCTGGCCACCCGCTGCGCGGGCGTGGTGAGCAGACCCACAAGCTGGGCCCGCAGCTCATCAAGGGAGGGCATCTTGGCCAAAGCGCCAACGCCCTCGGCGTCGAGCACCCGGCCCTGCATGGACGCGCCCAGAATGACCAGCTTGTCGTTGGTCTTGGCGAAATCCACGCAGGCCTTGGCGGCCGCCACCGGATCGGCCGACGTGGCAATCGCCGTCGGGCCGGTGAACAGGTCGCTCAATCCCTCGAAGTCCGTGCCGTCCAGAGCGAGTCGGGTGATCCGGTTCTTGGTGACACGGAACCGTGCCCCAGCCTCGCGCACCTTGCCGCGAAGCGCCTCCATCTGCGCCACCGTCAGACCCTGGTAGTGGGTGACGATGCAGACGGTGGACTCCCCGAACTCGGCCCGCAGGCTGTCCACGAGATCCTTTTTTTCGTCTCGGTTCACATCCGTCTCCGCTGACTGGGTCCGTGTTACGAGCCGACCCCGACCCGAAGGTCCAAGGCCGCACCCGCGCCACGAACGCGGTTGTCCTCGCGTCCGCGTCGCCGGACCCATTCCCCGCCCCGACATGTCGCCATGCCGGAACACCCGGGGGCCGGATCCCGCGTGTCGCGGGGTCGCGGGACCTGCCCACGGAAAGTTCAAGCCGTTCCGCCGAGGACCCGGCGCCCCCGCCCCGAATGATCCGGCACGGCAACACCCGACCCTGTGCGGTCGAACACTCAACCCTTCCCGTCTGCGCGGGCGGGAACCTTTCCCTTCAAGGCCCGGCGGCCCGCGAACGGACCCCGGACCACCCACGGTCTCGGACAGGCTTGGAGCGATGCGCGGCACAGCCGCCCGTCGCTCCGTTTCCGATCCGCACCATGCCCACGGGGCACGGCCCGGACCGAACCATCCGCCGGTGCCGGGCCACGCGACCCGGTCCGGCAAACCAATTGCGCGGCCGCCCTGCCCTACGGCATCTGGGTGGCGACCGAGGCGACATTGACCCGCAGACCCGGGCCCATCGTCGAACTCAGCGAAATCTTCTTGACATAGGTGCCCTTGGCACCCGTCGGCTTGGCCTTGACGATGGCATCGACGAAGGCGTGGATGTTCTCGGCCAGCTGCTCGTCGGAGAAGCTGACGCGGCCCACGCCGCCGTGGATGAGGCCCGCCTTCTCGACGCGGAACTGCACCTGACCGGCCTTGGCCGCCTTGATGGCCTCGGCCACGTTCGGCGTCACCGTGCCCAGCTTCGGGTTCGGCATCATGCCGCGCGGACCCAGGATCTTACCCAGGCGACCGACGACGCCCATCATGTCCGGCGTGGCGATGCAGCGGTCGAAGTTGATATTGCCCGCCTGCACCTCCTGCATCAGGTCCTCGGCGCCGACGACATCGGCGCCGGCGGCCTTCGCCTCCTCGGCCTTGTCGGCCTTGGCGAACACAGCCACCCGCACGGTCTTGCCGGTCCCGTGCGGCAGCGAGACGACGCCGCGCACCATCTGGTCGGCATGACGCGGGTCGACGCCCAGATTCATGGCCACTTCGACCGTCTCGTCGAATTTCGCCGAGGCGCGGGCCTTGATGGCCTTCACCGCTTCCGCGAGGTCCAACCCAACATTCGGGTCCAGGCCCTCATAGGCCGCGCGCAGTCGCTTTCCGGTTTTTGCCATGGTCCCTACTCCTCCACGCTCAGGCCCATGGACGAGGCCGAGCCCTTCACCATTTCCATCGCCGCCTCGACGGTCGGACAATTCAGGTCCGGCATCTTCTGCTGGGCGATCTCGCGCACCTGCTCCAGCGTCACGGAGCCAATGGTGCCGCGTCCGGGCGTCTGCGTGCCCTTCTGCACGCCGGCCGCCTTCTTCAGGAAGTAGCTGACGGGCGGCGTCTTGGTGATGAACGTGAAGGACCGATCACCGTAGGCCGTGATGACCACCGGAATCGGCATCCCCGGTTCCATGTTCTGTGTGGCCGCGTTGAAGGCCTTGCAGAACTCCATGATGTTCAGGCCGCGCTGGCCCAGCGCCGGACCCACGGGCGGCGACGGTTTGGCGCCGCCGGCCGGAATCTGGAGCTTGATGTACCCGACAATCTTTTTCGCCATGATATCCTCGGCTTGTTATCCCGCAGACGCGGGGTCCAAGGGGCGTGGTACGGACCCCGTGGACTTCCGGGGCATCCTCCCACGCGTGAACGGCCACCGGCCGCGAGGGCCGGGGCCGCAACGGAAAACGGTCGTCAGAGCTTCTCGACCTGAGAGAACTCCAGCTCGACCGGGGTGGAGCGGCCGAAAATCGACACCGACACCTTCAGGCGCGCGCGCTCGTCGTCCACGTCCTCGACCAGGCCGTTGAACGACGCGAACGGCCCATCGGCCACCCGCACCTGTTCGCCGATCTCGAACGTGATGGACGGCTTGGGTCGCTCGATGCCCTCCTGCACTTGGTGCAGGATGTGCGCGACCTCCTTCTCGGAAATCGGCGCCGGGCGCCCACGACCGCCCAGGAACCCGGTCACCTTGGCCGTGTTGGTCACCAAGTGCCAACTCTCGTCGGTCAGCGCCATCTTCACCAGCACATAGCCCGGAAAGAACTTCCGTTCGGCATTGACCTTGGCGCCGCGGCGAACCTCGACAACCTCCTCGGTCGGCACCAGGACCTCCTCGAACAGTTCTTCCATGCCCTTCTGGGCGGCCTGCTCACGGATCGACTGCGCCACCTTGTTCTCGAATCCGGAATAGACGTGGATGACATACCACCGGGCATCCATGCCTTGTTACCCTCCCAGACCGAATATAAGCTGGACACCCCAGGCGAGAATCTGATCCACGACGAAGAAAAAGATCGCCGCCAGAAACACCATAATGAAGACCATCAGAGTCGAAATGCCCGTTTCCTTGCGAGACGGCCACGTGACTTTCGCCAGCTCCTGGCGAACCTGCCTTACGAACTGGCCGGGGTTTGTCTTTGCCATGTTGTCGTTTAACTCGTCCGCATCCGGTTCCCGCCGCGTTGGGCGCCTCGCCCCGGCCACTTCGCCGAGACACCACCATCCCCGAGATCACGCCCGGGTCGCCCCCGCATCCGCATCCTTCCGCCCGCATCCTGACGGGGTCATCGGGCCGCCGGATACCCACGCTATGACTCGTCGCGCGACGACCACTACGCCCTGACGTCGCGCCTTGTTGGCCTTGGCAGGGGCGGCAGGACTTGAACCCGCAACCCCCGGTTTTGGAGACCGGTGCTCTACCAGTTGAGCTACACCCCTCCAGGGCCATGCGAGACGAGACCCAACGGCGACTGTCGTCACCGTCCCGAGCCCGTCTCCAGGCGCTCACAACCAGCGCGGCGCCCGGGTCATCTGGCAACGGGTCCCGATCCAGCCCCCTCGTACCAGGGGACAAACTTGGATCCGGTGATCCGGTGCGTGAGAGACCGTTGATCGGCGGAACACGGCGGCTGGCGACCCCACCCGACCGCCCGGGCGGAGCCGCATGGTTTAGCCGGGTTGACTGGCCGGATCAAGCCTTTTTCTGCCGCTGTGTCCACCAACAGTGCAAGAGCCGCCCGGCGCGGCGCGCGCCCCTCCCTACTCGATGATGTTGGCCACCACGCCGG
>NZ_CAKZOT010000047.1 GCF_937138205.1 uncultured Rhodospira sp.
ACGACTACCTCGCAAGCGTCGTCACGGCATGACCCGTTCACCCGATTCCCCTGGCCACAGGTCCGGCGCGGACTCCCCACGGGGCTTGGGTCGCGGCCAATCCGCCAGGGCGCGCGTCCTCCCCAGGTGGTCAAGCCACAGGAGTCTATGGGCTGCTCCCGGCGAATCGGCTCGGTTCAGGAAGGATACACACCGCTTCGGGCCGTCGCCCGCTGGTCACGCTTCGTTCCGCTCCGCTTCACTGCGCGTGACCAGCGGCGTCATCCATTCCCAGAACCGCGTGAGAAAGGTACAGGAGTCAGGGCAACACCTTCCGTCGGGCTGGAGAGCTGATCGCGACACGAGTGTAGGCGGAACTCCCTCCCCTTTTACGGCGAGGGGTGGGGTGGGGTTTTGTCCCCTCCTGTCGGTTCGCGCGGACGTTGGCGGAGACGTGTGAATCCGATAGACACGGCGGGGTGGCCGGGAAGGGATTCGGGAACACGGCGCCCTTGGGGGGAACGGATGACATGACCGACACCATGGCGCGGAGCGGCACGGCCGCCGCCGCCCGTCCGGAGGGCAGCCGCCCCGGCGCGGTGCTGCGCCGGGCGGAGGCGCGGCCAATCATTGAGGTCGACGACGTGGTCAAGACCTTCGGGGATTTCGTCGCCGTCGATCACGTCTCCCTGACCATCCGCGAGGGCGAGTTGTTCGCCCTGCTGGGCGGGTCGGGCTGCGGCAAGACCACCCTGTTGCGAATGCTGGCCGGGTTCGAGCGCCCGACCGCCGGGCGCATCCTCATCGGCGGCCAGGACATGACCGACACGGCGCCGTATGACCGGCCGGTCAACATGATGTTCCAGTCCTACGCGCTATTCCCGCACATGACGGTCGAGGCCAACGTCGCCTTCGGCCTGCGCCAGGACGGCCTGCCCAAGGCGGAGATCCGGGAGCGGGTGGCCGACATGCTCGACCTGGTGCAACTCGCCCCCTTCGCCAAGCGCAAGCCGCACCACCTGTCCGGCGGCCAGCGCCAGCGCGTGGCCCTGGCCCGCTCGCTGGCCAAGCAGCCCAAGGTCCTTCTGCTCGACGAGCCGCTGGCGGCGCTGGACAAGAAACTGCGCGAGAAGACCCAGCTTGAGCTGGTCACCATCCAGGAGCGCGTCGGCACCACCTTCGTCATCGTCACCCACGACCAGGAAGAGGCCATGACCATGGCCGACCGGGTGGCCATCATGGACAGCGGCCGGATCATCCAGGTGGACACGCCGCACGCGCTTTATGAGTACCCCAACACCCGATACGTCGCCGAGTTCTTCGGCACCGTGAACCTGTTCGAGGGCGTGCTGATCGAGGACGAGCCGGACCACATTCTGATCCGCTCCGAAGCGCTGGCCAACCCGGTGTTCGTCGGTCACGGCATCAGCGCCCGCGAGGGCGCCACCGTGTGGGTGGCGCTGCGGCCGGAGAAGCTGGCCGTCTCCCGCGTGCCGCCCGAGACGCCGCACAACTGGGACCGGGGCATCGTCGAGGACATCGTCTACCTGGGCGGCATCTCGACCTTTCACGTCCGCCTGGCCAGCGGCGCGCTGGCGCGGGTGACCACCCAGAACCAGGAACGCATGGCCGAGCCCGAGATCACCTGGGACGACGAGGTGGTCCTGTCGTGGCGGCCGGACAACGTCGTTGTGGTGACGTCATGACGGCCGGGGCGGATACCCGGGCCGACGCGGAGCAGGCGTGGGCGAAACCGGGCGGCGAAGACCATCACGCCACCCGCCTGCAGCGGCTCGTGAAACGCTTTGGGCGCGGCACGGTGATCGGCGTGCCCTATGTGTGGCTGCTGCTGTTCTTCCTGCTGCCGTTCCTGATCGTGCTGAAGATCAGCTTCGCCGAGTTTCGCCTCGGCCTGCCGCCCTATACGCCGCTGCTGGAATGGATCGAGGGCAGCTATCTGCAAATCCGGCTGGCCCTGGGCAACTACCTGTTCCTGCTGGACGATCCGCTGTACGCGTTGGCCTACCTGAACTCGCTCAAGGTGGCGGCCGTCGCCACAGGCATCGCGCTCCTGATCGGCTACCCCATGGCCTATGCCATCGCCCGGGCGTCGCCGTCGTGGCGGTCGGTGTTCCTGCTGCTGGTGATCCTGCCGTTCTGGACCTCGTTCCTGATCCGCGTTTACGCCTGGATCGGCATCCTCAAGAACAACGGCCTCATCAACAATGCGCTGATGGCGTTGGGGCTGATCGACGAGCCGCTGCCGCTGCTCAACACCGAGTTTTCGCTGTATGTGGGGATCGTCTATTCGTACCTGCCGTTCATGGTTCTGCCGCTCTATGCGACCCTGGAGAAGATGGACGTTTCGCTGATGGAGGCGGCGGCCGACCTGGGCTGTCGGCCGTTCAAGGTGTTCCTGACGGTCACCCTGCCGCTGTCCATGCCGGGCATCGTGGCGGGGTCGATGCTGGTGTTCATTCCCGCCGTCGGCGAGTTCGTCATTCCCGACCTGCTGGGCGGCGCCGGCACCCTGATGATCGGCAAGGTGCTGTGGAGCGAGTTCTTCAACAACCGGGACTGGCCGGTCGCGTCAGCCGTGGCCATCGCCATGCTGGTGTTCCTGGTCATCCCCATCGTCATCTTCCAGCACTATCAGCAGAAGCAGGCCGAACGGGCGGAGGAGTCGTGACATGCGCAACCGCTCCTTTCTCCTCCTGTCGGCGCTGGCGTTTGGGTTCGCGTTCCTCTACCTGCCGATCCTGTTGCTGATCCTGTTCTCGTTCAACGAAAGCCGGCTGGTGACGGTGTGGGGCGGCTTTTCCCTGAAGTGGTACGCCGAGCTGTTCCAGAACGAGCAGATGCTGGACGCCGCCCTGGTCTCGCTACGGGTGGCGACCACGTCGGCCACCCTGGCCACCGTGCTTGGCACCATGGCGGCCTTGATGCTGGTGCGCTTCGGGCGGTTCCGGGGGCGGCTGCTGTTCACCGGCATGATCACCGCGCCGCTGGTCATGCCGGAGGTGATCACCGGCCTGTCGCTGCTGTTGCTGTTCGTCTCGCTGGAGACCACCCTGGGCTGGCCGTCCGGGCGCGGCATCGACACCATCACCATCGCCCACACGACGTTCTGCATGGCCTATGTGGCGGTGGTGGTGCAGTCGCGGCTGGGTGGGCTCGACCGCAGCGTCGAGGAAGCAGCCCTGGATCTGGGTGCGCGCCCCTTCAAGGCCTTCATGGTCATCACTCTGCCCATGCTGGCGCCGGCTCTGGTGTCCGGCTGGCTGCTGAGTTTCACCCTGTCATTGGACGACTTGGTGATCGCCAGCTTCGTCGCCGGCCCGGCCTCGACCACCCTGCCGATGGTGGTGTTCTCGTCGGTGCGCCTGGGGGTGACGCCGGAGATCAACGCGCTGGCGACGCTGCTGGTGCTGGTGGCGACAGTCACGATCCTTATCGCCGCCGCCCTGATGGGCCGCCAGGAGCGCGACCGCGCGCGGGCCGTCACCCGCGCCGTGGCCAAGGAGCGGGGGGCGTGAGGGGGGCTGAATCCCGAGACGGGGCGGAGTCGGATTTCGACTCCGCCCCGTTTTGAGTCCCGTTCCGAGGCGCGGCCCGGTCCGGGGTCACGCCCGAAACAGGTCTTCGACGCTGACGTCACATCCCGGCGGATCGAGACGGAGCCGCCCCTGCGACAGGATCGTTGTGCGGAGCGTGCCGTCCCCGGCGCGGGCATGATGGACGAGCCGGCGTCCTTGAGGGTCGACCACCAGATAGTGGTGGATGCTCTCGACCGAGAAATACCCGGCCAGTTTGTATCCCGTGTCGACGCGCACGGATCCGGGAGATAGACCCTCGACCACCACGACCGGGTTAACGGCCGCCATGTCATCGGGATCGCCGGCACCGCAATCCACGAGCACATCAGGGACGAAATCTCCGTCCTCGCCGATCTCCACGGTCAGGCCGTCAACCAACGCCTCGCACGGCGACCCGGCCGCGGCCAGGGCATCGCTCAACGCCCGCCACAGGCGCTGTTTCATGCGAACATGAGCGCGCCGCTCCGGGGCCATGGCCACGGCCCGACCCTCCACGCGCTCGACGCGGCCCTCGCGTTCCTCGGCCCAGCGCAAGAAGGCCGCCCGGGACAGGATCGGCCCCGTCTGTTCGGGAACGCTCATCTGGCGACCCTCCGCGCTGGGTGCGCCCTACCGCGCCAAGCCGACTTCCAGCAGGGCCTCCTCGATCTCTGGCAGGATGTCCGGATCGTCGATGGTGGCCGGCATCTTGTATTCCTGGTGGTCGGCGATCTTCTGCATGGTGCCGCGCAGGATCTTGCCGGAGCGCGTTTTGGGCAGGCGGCCCACCACCAGCGCCTTCTTGAAGGCGGCCACGGGGCCGATGGTCTCGCGCACCATCTTGACCGCCTCGGCGACGACCTCGGCGTGCGGCTTCGTCACGCCGGCCTTGAGCACCAGGAAGCCCAGCGGCATCTGCCCCTTCATGTCGTCATGCACGCCGATGACCGCGCACTCGGCGACATCCGGGTGGTTGGCCAAGACCTCTTCCATGGCACCGGTGGACAGACGGTGGCCGGCGACATTGATGATGTCGTCGGTGCGGGTCATGACGTAGACGTAGCCCTCCTCGTCCACGAAGCCCGCATCCCCGGTCTTATAGTACCCCGGGTATTCGTCCATGTAGGCCTGCCGGAACCGATCGTCGGCGTTCCACAGCGTCGGCAGCGTGCCCGGAGGCAGCGGCAGCTTGCACACCAGGGCGCCGATCTGGCCCGGGGGCACCTCCTGGCGGTTCTCGTCGAGAGTGCGCACGTCCCAGCCCGGCACGGCCTTGGTCGGCGAGCCCAGCTTGACCGGGAACTCCTCCAAGCCCATGCAGTTGGCGGCGATGGCCCAGCCGGTTTCCGTCTGCCACCAGTGGTCGATCACCGGCACCTGCAACTGAGTCTGCGCCCAGGTGATGGTGTTCGGGTCGGCGCGCTCGCCGGCCAGGAACAGGGTGCGGAAGTGGCTGAGGTCGTATTTCTTGAGGAACTCCCCGTTCGGGTCCTCTTTCTTGATGGCGCGGAAAGCCGTGGGTGCCGTGAACAGCACCGGGATCTTGTGCTCGCTGATGACGCGCCAGAAGGTGCCGGCGTCGGGCGTGCCGACGGGCTTGCCCTCGAAGACGACGGTGGTGCAGCCATGCAACAGCGGGCCGTAGCAGATGTACGAGTGGCCGACGACCCAGCCAACGTCCGAGGCGGCCCAGTACACCTCGCCCGGTTCGACGTTGTAGATCGCCTTCATGGTCCACTTCAGGGCCACGGCATGGCCGCCGTTGTCGCGCACCACGCCCTTGGGCTGGCCGGTGGTGCCGGAGGTGTAGAGGATGTACAGGGGATCGGTCGCCTTGACGGGCACACAGTCGTGCGGGCGGGCGTTGGAGACGGCCTCGGCCCAATCGACATCGCGCCCGGCGGTCATGTCGGCTTGCTTCTGCTCGCGCTGCAGGATGATGCAGCGGTCCGGCTTGTGGGTGGCCACGCGGATGGCCTCGTCGAGCAGCGGCTTGTAGGCGATGACGCGGCCCGGCTCCAGGCCGCAGGAGGCGGCGACCACGACCTTCGGCTTGGCGTCGTTGATGCGGGTGGCCAACTCGTTGGCCGCGAAGCCGCCGAACACGACCGAGTGCACGGCGCCCAGGCGGGCGCAGGCCAGCATGGCCACAAGGGCCTCGGCCACCATCGGCATGTAAAGAATGACACGGTCGCCCTTGCCCACGCCCTGGTCGGCCAGCGCGCCGGCGAACGAGGCGGTCAGCTGCTTCAGTTCGGCGTAGCTGATCTTGCGTTGCGTGCCGGTGATCGGGCTGTCGTGGATGATGGCGGTGCGGTCGCCGTGGCCGGCCTCGACGTGGCGGTCGACGGCGTTGTAGCAGGTGTTCAACTCACCGCCGACGAACCAGCGATAGAAGGGCGGGTTGGAGTCGTCCAGCACCTTGTCCCATCGCTTCACCCAGTCGATGTCCTCGGCGGCCTTGCCCCAGAAGGCGGCCGGATCGGTCAAGGACAGGCTGTGGGCTTCATCGTAGGCGTTGGCCATAACTGCGCTCTCCGCTGGTCTGACGGGGTCTCGATCTGCCTTGGGCACGCGCTCGCGAATGGTCCCCAAGCCGCATCAGGGGCAAGCAAAATTGCGCACCGCGCCTGCAAAAGCAACATGGAATGGCGAAAAATGTCGCGGTGGGGACAGGATGGTTCGTCGTGCCTCCGGCCGGGCCTATCGTATTCACACGTCGCCGCCAGTGTTCGCGCGAGCCGACGGAACGGGACAAGACCCCACCCCAACCCTCCCCGTAAACGGCTATCATATTCACACAAAATTTCTCTACTTCGTCATTACGAGGAGCGCAGCGACGAAGTAATACAGGGCGAATACTGGTGTCCTCCGCTCTGGATTGCTTCACCCTCGTCTTGCAACGAGGGTTCGCAATGACGAGTCACGTCGTCGCTCGAGCGAAGAGCAGCCGCTTCGGCGGAAAGTAGTGTGAACATGATAGCCGTAAACGGGGAGGGTTGGGGAGGGGTTTTTCGACGCCAGACCTCGGCCAGAGACGGCCCGCCGAGGCCCGCCTCAAATCCCCGTCTTGAAGCGGTTCCACAGCCGCGTGCGCATCCGGTCCACCGCCTGCGACGAGGCGCGGTCGGGGAACAGCCGGGCCATCACGTCCTCCGGCGGATAGATGCGCGGATCATTGAGGATCTCTTCGTCCATGTAGGGCTCGGCGGCGTCATTGGCGTTGGCGTAGGCCACGTAGTTGGAGATCGACGCCGCCACCTCGGGCTCCAGCAGATAGTTGATCATGGCGTGGGCGGCGTCCGGGTGCGGCGCGTCGGCCGGAATGGCCAGGGTGTCGAACCACATCAGCGTGCCTTCCGTGGGGATCACGTAGGTCACGGTGACGTCGTTGCCGGCCTCGTCGGCGCGGTCGGCGGCCTGCAGCACGTCGCCGGACCAGCCCAGGGCCAGGCAGATGTCGCCGTTGGCCAGCGCGTTGATGTATTCGGACGAGTGGAACTTGGTGATGTGCGGGCGGATCGGCATCAGCAGCTCGCGCACCGCCTCGAAGTCCTCGGGCTTGTCGGTGTTCGGATCCAGGCCCAGGTAGTTCAGCGCGATGGGAAGGAGCTCCGTCGGCGCGTCCAGGATATGCACGCCGCAGTCGGCCAGCTTCGACAGATACTCCGGATTGAACAGGAGATCATAGCTGTTCAGGGGCGCGTCCTCGCCCAGGCGCTCCGTCACCATGTCCACGTTATAGCCCAGGCCGGTCGTGCCCCACATATAGATGACGGCGTGCTCGTTGCCGGGATCGAGCTGGGCCAGATAGCCCATCAGTCGCGGGTCCAGGTTGTCCAGGTTGGGAATCTTGGACTTGTCGAGCGGCTGGAACACGCCGGCCTTGACCTGGCGTTCCATGAAGATGCCGGTCGGCACGACGAGATCATAGCCGGTGCTGCCGGCCAGCAGCTTGGCTTCCAGCACCTCGTTGGAATCGAAGACATCGTAGGTCACGTCGATGCCCGTCTTTTCCTCGAAGGTCGGGATGGTGTCCTCGGCGATGTAGTCCGACCAGTTGTAGAAATGCAGCTCCTCGGCCCGGGCGTGGGCGGCGGACACGGCGACGGCGACAAGGCCGACGACCAGGGTGGTGCGAAGATGCGCCATGGGTATCCCTCCATCCTGGGTGTGGCGGCGGCCGTGTCGCATCGGACCGGCCGGGGAGACAGGGGGGCGAGTGACGTTGGGTCAGGGGATCAGCTTGGGCAGGTCGCGTTCTGTCTGGTCCAGCGCGCGGGCCAGGGTGTCCACGAGCGTATCGATTTCAGTGCGCGTGATGATCAGGGGCGGGGCCATCACCATGGTGTCGTACACGGCGCGGATGACGGCGTTGTTGGCGAAACAGTGATCCCGGCAGCGCGTTCCGACCCGCCCGACCGGCGTGAAAAACGTGGGACCGGCCTTGTCGCGCACCAGTTCGACGCCCGCCATCAGGCCGCGCCCGCGCACCTCGCCCACCAGCCGATGGTCGCGCAGGGTGCCCAGGCGCTCCATGAAGTACGGACCGACATCCTCGCGCACGCGATCGACCAACCCCTCGCGGTGCAGGATGCTAATGTTTTCCAGGGCCACGGCGCAAGCCGTCGGGTGGCCCGAAGACGTGAAACCGTGCACGAACTCAGCGCCCAGTTCGAACAGCGTGCGGACCACGCGTTCGCCGACCATGACACCGGCGATGGGCATGTAGCCCGACGACAGGCCCTTGCCCAGGGTCATGATATCGGGGCGGATGTCGAAGGTCTGGCTGCCGAACCAGTGGCCGGTGCGGCCGAACCCGCAGATGACCTCGTCGGCGATCAGCAGAACGCCGTGGTTGGCACAGATGCGCTGGATTTCACTCCAGTAGCCCGGCGGCGGCACGATCAGCCCACCGGCGCCCTGGATGGGCTCGCCGATGAAGGCGGCCACGCGGCCCGGCCCGATGGCCTGGATCGCCTCTTCCAGCCAGCCGGCGGCCTCGCGGCCGAACGCCTCCGCGCTGGCGTTGGGCGCGTACCGGAACTGGTGTGGTTCCTGGATATGTCCGAAGTCGGGCAGCGGCAGGCCGCCCTGGTTGTGCATGGCGTCCATGCCGCCCATCGAGGCCGCCGCCACCGTCGAGCCGTGGTAGCCGTTCTGGCGGCCGATGATGACGCGCCGTTCCGGCTGGCCTTCCAGCGCCCAGTACTCGCGCACCATGCGGATCGCGGTATCATTGGCCTCGGAGCCGCTGTTGGTGAAAAAGACGTGGTCCAGGCCGCGCGGCGTCAGGTCCGCCAGCGTGCGCGCGAGTTCGATGGCCGGCGGCGTCGCGGTCTTGAAGAACTGGTTATAGTACGGCAGCTCGGTCATCTGCCGGGCCGCCGCGTCCACCATCTCGCGCCGGCCATAGCCGACATTGACGCACCACAGCCCGGCCATGCCGTCGAGGATGCGGGTGCCTTCGGAATCCCACAGCCACACGCCGTCCGCGCGGGTGATGATTCGGCTGCCCTCGGCGGCCAGGGCCTTGTAGTTGGTGAAGGGGTGAAGCTGGTGGGCGGCATCCAGGGCGCGCCATTCGCGGGCCGTGCGGTCGGGGATCGGGCTGGCGGCGGTGGTGGTCATGATCGGGGCCGAGTCCCTGCCTGAAGGGTGCGCGGTTCTCTCGCGGTGCGCAATCCGGTGTCACCTTTCTGACCCAGAGGCGGGGTTTTGGGAAGGGCCTGCATACAGGATGGTTGCGCCGGGATGCCATCGCAAGAACCGGAATGCGGCGCAGGTCGGCGCCTGATATGGGTCGAGGGCGGGCGACGGAAGGAACAGGGCGATGACCGGAGCGACCCCAAGCCAAGACGACGACGGCGACACGGCGCGCTGGCGGGCGGTGGTGGAACGACGGCCCTCCGCCGGGTCGGCCTTCGTCTATGCCGTCACCACGACCGGCGTGTACTGCCGGCCCGGCTGTCCGTCGCGGCGGCCCAACCGGGACAACGTGGTGTTTTTCGACAGTCCGGAGCCGGCCCGCGCGGCCGGGTTCCGCCCCTGCCGGCGCTGCCACCCCGATGCGTCGGCGAGCAACGGCGCCCTGGAGGCTTCGGTCACCGCCGCGCGCCAGCATCTGGAGACCTGCGAGACCGAACCGACCCTGGCCGATCTGGCGGCCGAGGCCGGCCTGAGCCCGGGCCATTTCCAGCGGGTGTTCAAGGCGATGGTCGGCGTGAGCCCGAAAGCCTACGCCCGCGCGGTGCGGGCGGCCCGGTTGCGGACGGCCTTGGAGGAGGGCGCGACGGTGACCGAGGCGATCTATGGCGCAGGGTATGGCAGTCCGGCGCGGGCACACAACGACGTCGGCCCGGCACTGGGCATGAGCCCGTCCGCCTACCGCAAGGGCGGCGCCGGGGCGGTGATCGATTACGTGACTGGGGATTGCGTGCTGGGGCGGGTTCTGGTGGCGGCAACGGCGCGCGGCCTGTGCAGCGTGGCCTTTGGCGACGACGACGCGGCGTTGCTGGACAGCCTGCGGGCACGCTTTCCAAACGCCAGTCTGCGGGCCGACGGCGACTCGGCGCGGACCGTGCTGCCGGCCGTGGTGGCGCTGGCGGCGGAGCCGGGCGCGCCGTTTGACGGGCCGCTGGATGTGCGCGGCACGGCCTTCCAGTTGCGGGTGTGGGAGGAACTGCGCCGCATTCCGCCCGGCGAGACCCGCACCTACCGCGAGGTGGCCGCCGCCATCGGCCGTCCGACGGCGACCCGCGCCGTCGCCAACGCCTGCGGCGACAACCCGGTGGCCCTGGTGGTGCCGTGTCATCGCGTGGTGCGCACCGACGGCGGCCTGGGGGGCTACCGCTGGGGTCTCGCGCGCAAGCGGACGCTGCTGCGGCACGAGGGCGCGCGCGGTGACGCGTCATGACCTTCGCGGCGGACGGACTCTGGGCAGTACCCCCATCAGAAAAAGTGGGATAGAACGGCGGGCTGCGTGACGACGGTGGGAGGACAGTGCAATGAACGTCATGGCGCCCCAGGCGTGGATGCTCGATCCGGACGTCGAGACCCTGGACCGTGCGGCCCTGGCCGAGCGGCAACGCGAACGCCTACGCCAGACGCTGGCGCACGCCTATGCCAACGTGCCCCACACCCGCCGCGCCTTTGACGAACGGGGCGTCCACCCCGACGACCTGCGGGACCTGTCCGACCTGCGCCGCTTTCCGTTCACCGTCAAGGCCGACCTGCGCGACAACTACCCCTACGGTCTGTTCGCCGTGCCACGCGAACAGGTGGTGCGGGTCCACGCCTCCTCCGGCACCACCGGCAAGCCGACAGTGGTCGGCTACACCGCTGGCGACATCGACCGCTGGGCCAACCTGATGGCCCGCGCCATGGCCACCGCCGGCGTGCGCCCGGGCGAGGTGGTGCACAATGCCTACGGCTACGGCCTGTTCACCGGCGGCATGGGCTTCCACTACGGCGCCGAGCGCCTGGGCTGCACCGTCGTCCCCATGTCGGGCGGCAACACCGAGCGCCAGATCAACGCCATGCTGGATCTGGAGGCGAGCATTCTGTGCGCCACCCCCTCTTATGCGCTGAACCTCGCCGAGGTGGCGGAAGGCATGGGCGTCGACCTGCGCGCCTCCGCCCTGCGCATCGGCCTGTTCGGCGCCGAGCCGTGGAGCGACGGGATGCGTCAGGAACTGGACGAACGCCTGGGCATCCGTTCCACCGACTCCTATGGCCTGTCGGAGATCATCGGCCCGGGCGTGGCCATGGAATGCCCCGAGCGCTGTGGCCTGCATGGGTGGGAGGATCACTTCCTGTTCGAGGTCATCGACCCCGAGACCCTGGAGCCGCTGCCCATGGGCGCGACCGGCGAACTGGTCATCACCACGCTGACCAAGGAGGCCCTGCCGATGATCCGCTACCGCACGCGCGACATCACACGGCTGGATGACACGCCCTGCGCCTGCGGCCGGACGCATGTGCGGATCATGCGGGTGACGGGCCGCAACGACGACATGCTGATCATCCGCGGTGTGAACGTCTATCCGTCGCAGATCGAGGCGGTGATGATGGGCTTTCCGGGCACCGCGCCGCACTACCAACTGATCGTCGCCCGTCAGGGGGTGATGGACACCCTGGCCGTCGAGGTGGAAGCCGCGCCCGACCTGGCCGCCGAGACCTATGTCGAGACGGCCGCGCGGGTCCGTCACCACATCAAGTCGATCATCGGTGTGACCTGCGGGGTCTCGATCGTGCCGCCCGGGTCCGTGCCCCGCTCCGAGGGCAAGGCGGTGCGGGTGAAGGACGTGCGGGGGTGAAGGGCGATCCGACTCACACAATTCCAACGCCGCTGTCGCCGCACGCCCCCTACCGGTTCAACTCCCCCATGGCCCGATCCAGGCCGTCCAGCGTGAGCGGGAACATGCGCCCGCCCATCAGCTCGTTCAGCATCTGGATCGACTGGGTGTAGCGCCAGTGCGCCTCCGGCACCGGGTTCAGCCACACGGCGTGCGGGAACTGGTCCAGCAGGCGGGTCACCCACGCCTGGCCCGGCTCCTCGTTCCAGTGCTCGACCGCGCCGCCGGGGTAGACGACCTCGTACGGGCTCATGGACGCATCGCCCACGAACACCAGCTTGTAGTCCTGCGGGTAGGTGTGGATGACGTCCCAGGTCGGGATCTGCTCCTGCCAGCGCCGCGCGTTGTTGCGCCACAGGCCCTCGTAGACGCAGTTGTGGAAGTAGTAGTGCTCCAGATGCTTGAGTTCGGAGCGCACGGCCGAGAACAGCTCCTCGCACACCCGGATGTGGTCGTCCATCGACCCGCCGACGTCCAGCAGCAACAGCACCTTCACCGTGTTGTGCCGCTCCGGCACCATCTTCAGGTCCAGCATCCCGCCCTTGTGGGCGGTCGAGCGGATGGTGTCGTCCAGGTCCAGTTCCGTGGCCGCGCCCTGGCGGGCGAAGCGGCGCAGGCGGCGCAGGGCGACCTTGATGTTGCGGGTGCCGATCTCGACCGAGTCGTCGAGGTCCTTGAACTCACGCTTGTCCCAGACCTTGACCGCGCGGCGGTGGCGCGAGCGGTCCTGGCCGATGCGGATGCCCTCGGGGTTGTAGCCGTAGGCCCCGAACGGCGACGTGCCGCGCGTGCCGATCCACTTGCTGCCGCCCTCGTGGCGCTCGGTCTGCTCCTCCAGGCGCTGGCGCAGGGTTTCCATCAGCTTTTCCCAGCCGCCCAGGGCCTCGACCTGCTTTTTCTCCTCCTCGGTCAGGAAGCGTTCGCCCAGCGCGCGCAGCCACTCCTCGGGGATCTCGGCCGTCACGCCCTCCTGGCCCTCGGGCTTCTCCAGGCCCTTGAAGACCTCGGCGAACACCCGGTCGAACTTGTCCAGGTTGCGCTCGTCCTTCACCAGCGCGGCGCGGGACAGGAAATAGAAGTCGTCGACGTCGTACTGCGGCACGCGGGCGACCATGGCCTCCAGCAGCGTCAGGTACTCATTGAGCGAGACCGGCACCTTGGCCTTGCGCAGTTCGTAGAAGAGATTGAGGAACATGGGCGGGGGGTCCCTGGTCGCGTGGGCGCGTGCCTGTCAGGTGGGCGGGAGTCTACCGGCCGCAAGGGGGGTGGGGGAAGGGCTTGCGGACGCTTCGGGCGCGGCCAATACTCAACGGATCGCTCCTGTGGGAGGAAGAGACCATGCACACCGTGACGGTCGAGGCCGCCGAAACGGACCTGGCGCGCTTGCTGGACGATGTGGCGCGCGGCGACACCATCCTTCTGCAACGCGACGGCACCCCGATCGCGCGCCTGGAACCTGTCGCCCAGCCGCTTAAGCCCCCAAACAAGCCCAAGGTTCCGCGTCTTGGGGCGCTTGAAGGCCAGTTCACCGTACCCGATGACTTCGACACCATGGAGGCCGACCTCATCGCCGATCTGTTCGAGGGCAAGGCAACGTGAGCCTGCTGTTGTTGGACACGCATGTTCTGCTGTGGGCGACGATCACGCCCAAACGCCTGCCAAATGCCATACAAGACCGGATCGACGATCCCACAAACACGCTGGCGTTCAGTGTTGTGTCCATCTGGGAGGTGGTTATCAAAGCGGTTTTGCGCCGTGCGGATTTCACGGTCGATGCCATGGCGGTGCTGGAAAGCCTTCGCGACGCCGGCTACCGGGAATTCATGGTTACTGCCGACCATGTGCTGATGGTTGGCACGCTGCCCCTCCTGCACCGCGATCCGTTTGATCGCCTCCTCCTGGCGCAGGCCATGGTGGAGGGTGCCACCCTGATCACGGCCGATGAAGCGGTGTTACGCTATGCAGGGCCGGTCGAGTTGATCGGTCCGGTCTGAAGGATTACGCCGCAGTATCGCGGGAGCGGGTCAGGTCGCCCTGCCCGGCGAGCAGGCCGTCGACAGAGATGTCCTCGTCCAGCGCGTCCCAGTGAATGCCGTGTGGGCTCAGCTCGAACGCCGCTCGTTCGCCCGCCGAGGCGTGCAGCAGCCGGGGAAACCAGGCCAGCGGCACGCCGATCGTGCGGCCATCGCGTAAGGCCACCCACATCGTGTCGTCGTCGAACGTGACGCGCTCAGGAGACGTGCTCATGCCACGCGGCCTCCAAATCCTCTCGTGCGTCCGGCCGCGCACACTACCGTTACCGTTCTCCCCCCACCCACGCCTCGACCGCCACGCGCCGCGCGTCGGCGGTCAGGTCGAGCGCGCGCAGGGCGGCGATCACCCCGCGCAGGGTTTCCATCGACGCGCCGGCCGGTCCCTCGCGGCCCAGCGCCAGGATGGCCAGGGCCACAGTCTCGCCCACGCGACCGGCCTGGGCGGCGCGGTCCAGCGACTCCAGCCGGTCGTGGTCGGTATGGCCCCCGTCGCGCCCCACCGCCTCGACGAACACCCGGTTTGACTGCATCGGCAGCCAGTGGATGTCCTCCACCGGTGCCCCCAAGGCTTCGAACAGACCCAGCAGGCGCACATAGTCCTGGTCCAGCGCCCGGCGGGCCGCCGCGTCGTCCCCTAGGCGAAATGCGCGGGCCTGCCGCCACAATATTAGCCTGTCCGGCGGCAGCGGATCGCCCAGCGCCGCGTCGGCCATGCGGGCCAGCGGCCACAACAGGGCGGCGGCGTCCTCGGCGTCGGCGTCGCCGGCCCGTCCCTGCACCTCAAGCCGGCGCAGCCACGTCCGCCCGGCCTCGATCGAGCCGGTGGCGAACAGGGCCCGGCCGGCCGCCGCGCCCAGAAAGGCGGGCACGGCCGGCTCGACCGGGATCTTCCGGATCAGGGGCGCGTACAGGCGAGCGTGGGTCAGGTACAGCGCCGGGGTGCGCGCGCGGCTGGTCTCCAGCGGGTGCAGCAGGCCCTCGGCCAGCCGCGCCGGATCGCTCTCGCGCGACAGGATCAGGTACGCCAGCGCCCGGTTCAGCGCCGTGTTGGTCTGCACCACACGCGAGACCGGCGTTTCCAGGTCGCGCTGGTCCACGTCCAGGCCGGCCCACGCCGCTTCCAGGTCCTCCACCGTCGCCGCTCCCACGGCGGCGGCGAACTCGGCGGCCTCGGCGCGCACCGCCGGCGGGCCGTTCTCGGCCAGGGCCAGCGCCCGCGCGGTCCAGGGCTGGTCGCGGCGCAGGGCGTCGGCCGGCGCGTCCACCTCGGGCAGGGCGCGCAGCAGGCGGTAGGTGACGGCGGACGCCCCGGCCAGACTGTCCGGCGGCGGGCTGTCGATGCCGGCCAGCCGCTCGGCCAGCAGGAAGAACGCCTCGCCGCCGCCCGCCTCGGCCCCCATCTCGCGCAGCAGCGCCAGGCCCAGCAGGGCCTGATGCGGCGGATCGGGTCCCTCGTGCAGGTCGCACCACACCAGCGCCTGTTGCCAGACCGGGGCGGCGTGGCCAAGGCCGACGCCCCGGGCCAGGGCGCAGGCCTCGTCGTCGCGGGCGTCCATCAGCAAGGCCCGCAGCCGCGCGCGGTGGACGGTGTCGTCGCCCGTCTCCCGCGCGCCGGCCGGCCCGGGCAGGTCCCGCGCCGGCGTGCCCAGGGTGTCGAGCAGCGCCAGCCGCGCCCTCAGCAGGGCGAGCGGGGTCAGCCCCTCCGGCGGCGTCTGCTGGCTCAAAACCAGGCGCCGGCGCAGGTCGGCGACCACCGGCGAGGGCACGGCGGTCGGCAGCGCGGCCAGCAGGTCGCGCACGCGGTCGCCGGGCGTGCCGCGCCACAGGTCGCGGGCGAAACCGCCGCTGTCCGGCGTCAGGCGGCCGGAGGATGCCGCAGGCGCCTCCAGGCCACCGGCGGGCCGGGGCGCGGCCTCGGGTGAGGGCGTTCCGGGCGATGGCAGGCGCCGCTCGTCCTCGGTCAGGCCGCCGGGTGGCGGCGCCACCTCGCGCGGCGCGGCCAGCGGCGGCGGGTCCTGCCGTGGCGCGTCCCGCTCCCACGTGGCACCACCCTCGGGCCGAACAGGGGCCGGCACCGGCCGGGGGTCTCCGCGCAGGTCCGGCGGCAGCAGCGGCAGCGGCATCATGTCGTCCTGCGCCGCGCCGGCCGCCGGAGCCATCCCCCAGGCGAGCGCCAGCGCCACACCGACGCGCCGGAGCCAGCCCCGCCTAGAAGCGGTCATTGGGGATCACCGTTTCGATGGTCCGCGTGGGCGGTTTGATGTCCCACGTGGCCAGGAAGACTCCGCCGGCCACCAGCAGGATCAGCACCAGGCTTCCCAACACCTTGAACAGAACTCCCGAGGACTCGGTCCCCGTGGAGCGGCTGCGACGTCGTGCCACGATCCCGTTCCCTTGCTTCGTCGTGGATGGCGTGTGCGTGCGCACGTGTGGCGGTCGGCTGCCCTCGAAGCGCCCCAGGTCCGGTCCCGCGTCCGGCGTCGGGGCGCCCGCCGACGGCGGCACGATGCTGGACAAGGGCCGCCGGGGCGGTCTACACAGCCCGGATATCATTCGTGGCGCCCCTCCCAGAGCGCGCCACGGCGATGAGGGCTAAGCAAGGACGATGGCGACCGCGAGGCAGTGTAGAGAGCGGCCGGTTCCGACGCAACGCATCGACGATCCCCGGCCGGTGGCGCTGGTCGGGTTGATGGGGGCTGGCAAGAGCTGTGTCGGGCGGCGGCTGGCGGCGGCCCTTGGGCGGTCGTTCATCGACGCCGACGACGAGATCGTCAAGGCGGCCGGGCTGAGCGTCTCCGACATCTTCAGTCTTTACGGCGAGGCCGCGTTCCGCGACGTCGAGCGCAAGGTCATGGCCCGCGTGCTGACGGGGCCACCCTGCGTGCTGGCCACCGGCGGTGGCGCCTTCATGGACGCCGAGACGCGCGCCCTGATCCGCGACCGCGCCGTGTCGGTGTGGCTGCGGGCCGACCTGGAGATTCTGGTCGCGCGCACGGCGGGGCGCACGCACCGGCCGCTGCTGAACACGGGCAACCCGCGCGACACTCTGAAACGCCTGATGGAGGAACGCTACCCCGTGTACGGCGAGGCCGACCTAGTGGTGGACACCGGCGCCGATTCCGCCGACCACACCACGGCGCGGGTGCTGGCGGCGCTGGCCGCCGGGGCCGCGCCGCCCGGGGACGGGACCCCGGCATGACCCCGACCACCGTCACCGTGGCGTTGGGCGCGCGCGCCTATCCCATCCACATCGGCCCCGGCCTGCTGGCCCGCGCCGGGTCGCTGATCCGCGAGGCCCTGCCGCGCGCCCGCCGCGCCATGGTGGTCAGCGATGCCACCGTGGCGCCGCTGTACCTGGAGGCGCTTGGCGATGCCCTGACGGCGGCCGGCATCGATTGGATCTCCCACGTCGTGCCGGCTGGCGAGGCCAGCAAGAGCCTGGGGCGTCTCGATGCGCTGCTGGAGGCCATGCTGGGCTACGGTGTCGAACGCGGCACGCCGGTGATCGCCCTGGGCGGCGGCGTGGTCGGCGACCTGGCCGGATTCGCCGCCGCCGTGGCGTTGCGCGGGGTGCCCCTGGTGCAGATCCCCACCACCCTGCTGGCCCAGGTCGACAGCAGCGTCGGCGGCAAGACCGCCGTCAACAGCCGTCACGGCAAGAATCTGATCGGCGCCTTCCACCAGCCGGTCCTGGTGCTGGCCGACACCGACACGCTGGAGACGCTGCCCCGGCGCGAGTTGCTGGCGGGCTACGCCGAGACCGCCAAGTACGGCCTGATCGGCGACGCCGCGTTCTGGGACTGGCTGGAGGCCAACGGCCCGGCCCTGTTGGAGGGCGACGCGGCGCGGCGGGCCGAGGCCATCGCCGTCAGTTGCCGCGCCAAGGCCGCCGTGGTGGCCGCCGACGAGCGCGAGGCCGGGCAGCGCGCCCTGCTCAACCTGGGCCACACCTTCGGCCATGCGCTGGAGGCCGAGACCGGCTACGGCGAGACCCTGCTGCACGGCGAGGCGGTGGCCATCGGCATGATCATGGCCCTCGACCTGTCGCACCGGCTGGGCGTGTGCCCGGGCCAGGATGTGGCGCGGGTCCGGGCGCATTTCGCGGCGGTCGGGCTGCCGGTGCGGCCCGACCCCGGCCGCGCCTGGGACATCGACCGGCTGATCGGACACATGGCCAAGGACAAGAAAGTGGCGGACGGCCGCATCACCTTCGTCCTGGCGAAGGGCATCGGGCACGCCTACCTTGAACGCGACGTCCCCGCCGAGGCGGTGCGGGCGATCCTGGCGGCCAGCTTGGGCTGATGGGTCGCGACCGTCCGCCGGCATCGTCCCGTTTCGACGGCACGAGGACCCGCGCTTGACACACGCCGTCATTGCGAGCCCCCTTCGCGAGAAGGGGGCGACGCAATCCAGAGCGGACGACGACACCCGTTGCCCTGGATTGCTTCGCCGCTTCGCGCCTCGCAATGACGGGGATCTCTCCCTCACGGCCTCACGAGCATGATCGAATCACTCATCGCCATCGTCTTGCTGCTGGTCCTCTCGGGCCTGTTTTCCGGCTCGGAGACCGCGCTGACCGCCGCCTCGCGCCCGCTCATGATGGAGCTGGAAAAGGGCGGCCACAAACGCGCGCGCACTGTCAACCGCCTGCTGAAGACGCGCGAACAGCTCATCGGCACCATCCTGCTGGGCAACAACTTGGTCAATATCCTGGCCTCGTCGCTGGCCACCAGCGTGCTGATCGCCGCCTTCGGCGAGACCGGGGTGGTCTACGCCACCGCCGGCATGACGGTGCTGGTGCTGATCTTCGCCGAGATCCTGCCCAAGACCTATGCCCTGACCCACACCAACACCATGGCGCTGGCGGTGGCTCCCATCATGCGCGCGCTGACGTGGCTGTTCTGGCCGGTGACACGGGTGATCCAGGGGCTGGTTCAGGTCATGCTGAAGGTCTTCAAGGCCGACGCCGGGCAGGAGAAGACCGCCGCCCACGCGCTGGCCGAGTTGCGCGGGGCCATCGAACTGCACACCGCCGAGGCCGACGGCGATGGCCCCAGCGGCCGCACCGTGCGGCGCGAGCGGGCCATGCTGAAAAGCGTGCTGGACCTGGCCGACGTCGAGGTCGGCGAGATCATGGTGCACCGCTCCAACCTGGTGATGATCGACGCCGACCTGCCGGCCTCGGAGATCGTCGAGCAGGTGCTCAACAGCCCCTATACCCGCATTCCCCTGTGGCGCGACCGCATGGACAACATCGTCGGCGTGCTGCACGTCAAGGCGCTGCTGCGGGCGGTGCAGGCCTATACGGGGAACCTCGACGAGATGGACGTGGTCGGGCTGGCGGCGCCGCCGTGGTTCATTCCCGACACCACCACGCTGCTGCACCAGTTGCAGGCCTTCCGCGAACGCCGCGAGCACTTCGCCATGGTGGTGGACGAGTACGGCACCATCATGGGTGTGGTGACGCTGGAAGACATCCTGGAGGAGATCGTCGGCGACATCAGCGACGAGCACGATATCCAGGTGGCTGGCGTGCGGACGCAGCCGGACGGGTCCTACGTCATCGCCGGCGACGTCACCATCCGCGACCTGAACCGCGAGTTCGAGTGGAACCTGCCCGACGACGTAGCCAACACCCTGGCCGGCCTGATCCTGCACGAGGCGCGGCGCATTCCCGAGGCGGGGCAGAGCTACCGCTTCCACGGCTTCCGCTTCGAGGTGCTGAAGCGGGTGCGCAACCGCATCACCTCGATCCGCGTGGTGCCGGGGTAGGGGGTAAGGCCCCGTAGAGATGCGTAGGGTGAGTTCGCGCTCCGCCCAATGTTTGATGAACGGTCCGCCTGTCCCATCCCCGATACCGCAGGTAAGTGCCTGATCGGGCCGCAGCGCGTCGAGGCCATTCGGACGACTCGCACGCGCCACCACGGCCTGCCCTACAGCCAATTCCCAAGTCGCATAGAGCCTTGGCGCCCAATTGCGGAATTAAGGATAGCGCAGCTCTCCCAGGCGAGGGGCTGGGCGACTCACCGAGCCGGGCTCGCCGCGCCCGGCATGTCCCGTTGAACCAAAAAGAAGGGCCACCCGCCGCAGCGGGTGGCCCAGTTTGATCAGGTGTTCAAAAGGGTGCCCGACCGGACGGGACCGGATCAATGGGCATCCTTCCAGATTTCGCGCTTGTAGGCATACAGCACGCCGGTGAACACGATCAGGAACAGAAGCGTGTAGCGGCCCAGTTCCTTGCGGTCCTCCAGCTCCGGCTCGGCGGCCCACTGCAGGAACGCGGTCACGTCCTTGGCCATCTGTTCCGGCGTTGCCTCGGTGCCGTCAGAGTACGTCACGGCGCCTTCGAACAACTGTTCCGGCATGGAGATGGCGTAACCGGGGAAGTAGGCGTTGAAGGACTTGCCCGGCGGCAGCGCGAAGTCGGGGTCCTCCTCGTGAACCCACTCCGGCACGCCGCCTTCGTAGCCGAGCATCAGGCTGTAGACGTAGTCGGCGCCGCCGTCACGGGCCCGCGTCATGACCGACAGGTTGGGCGGCACCACGCCCCCGTTGGCCAGCTTGGCGAGCGCGTCGTTCTCGTACGGTTCCGCGAACGCGTCCGGCGGCGTGGCCGGCCGGGTGAACATTTCACCCCACTCGTCCGGACCGTCCCGGACCTCGAACTGCGCGGCGATCTCCTTCACCTCGTCCTCGGTATACCCGAGGCCCTCAAGGTTGCGGTAGTGCATGTAGTCCAGCGGGTGGCAGGAGGCGCAGACCTGCGCGTAGACCTCCCAGCCGCGCTTGAGCTGGTCCTCATTGTAGCGGCCGTAGATCCCCTCGAAGCTCCACGACGGATGCATCAACTCGGGGCCGCCATGTCCTCCCGCCGCCTGGGCGGCGGTGCCGCCCAGCGACAGCCCGGCGGCCAGGGCGGCGGCTGTACTGATACGGATCAGGGTCTTCATGCTGCGGCCTCCTTGTCATGACCGGCGGTCACGGCCGCACTGATGCTCTCTGGCACGGGTTTGGTTTTCTCGAACCACCCCAGCAGCGGCAGGATGAGGATGAAGTGGGCGAAGTAGTAGGCGGTGGCCCACTGACCCATGGTGACGTAGGCGCCCTCGGCGGGCATGGCGCCCAGCCAGGTGAGGATGCAGAAGTCAATCACCAGCAGCCAGAAGAACCACTTGAACAGCGGGCGGAAGCGGCCGCTGCGCACCTTGGAGGTATCCAGCCACGGCAACGCCAGCCAGATCGCGATGGACAGGAACATCAGGACGACACCGCCCAGCTTGTCCGGCACCGCGCGCAGGATGGCGTAGAACGGCAGGAAGTACCACTCCGGCACGATGTGCTCGGGCGTGACCATCGGGTCGGCCTGCACGTAGTTGATGGCGTGGTTGAAGTAGTTGGGAGCGAAGAAGACAAAGAACGCCAGCGCGATCAGGGCGACACCCAGCCCAAACGCATCCTTCATCGTGTAGTACGGATGGAACGGCAGTGTATCGGCCTTCTTCTTCACTTCCACGCCCAGCGGGTTGTTCGACTTGGTCGTGTGCAGCGCCCACAGGTGCAGGAACACCAGCGCGAAGATGACCATCGGGAACAGGTAGTGCAGCGAGAAGAAGCGTTGCAGCGTGGCGTTGTTCACCCCGAAGCCGCCCCACAGCCAAATGGCCAAGTCCTCGCCGACCCAGGGAATGGGGGTCACAAGACTGGTGATCACGGTGGCGGCCCAGAAGGACATCTGCCCCCACGGCAGCACGTAGCCCAAAAAGGCCGTCCCGACCATGACAAGGTAGATGATCACGCCGATGCCCCACAGCAATTCTCGCGGCGCCTTATAGGAGCCGTAGTACATGCCGCGGAAAATATGGATGTATACACACAAGAAGAACAGACTGACCGTGTTCATGTGGATGAACCGGATGAGCCAGCCGTAATTGACATCGCGCATAATGCGCTCAATGGACGCGAACGCCATGTCTTCGTGCGGCACGTAGTACATGGCCAGGAAAATGCCGCTGAAGATCAGAATCACCAGGGCAATACCGGCGAGGGAGCCGAAGTTCCACCAGTAATTCAGGTTGCGTGGCGCGGGATAGACGACCAGCTCATTGTACATCAATGTGAAGATCGGCATCCGGCGATCGACCCATTTGATGGCTCGATTGCTCCAGACGGGGTTGGGTGTGCTGCTCATGAACGAATTACTCCTCACCGATCTGGATGGTCGTGTCATCCAGGAAGGCGTACTGCGGCACGACCATGTTCGTCGGCGCCGGACCCTTGCGAATGCGGCCGGACGTATCGTAGTGCGACCCGTGGCACACACAGAACCACCCGTTGTAATCGCCCTTCGGATCGCTCGGTTTCTGGCCCTTGGGGATGCAGCCAAGGTGCGTGCAGATTCCGATCTGCACCAACCATTCGGGGCGCGGCGCCCGCTCTTCGTCGGGCTGCGGATCCTTCAGCGCCGACATGCTGACGGAGCGGGCCTGATCGATCTCGTCCTGGGTGCGGTGACGGACGAAGACGGGCTTGCCGCGCCACGTGACCGTGATGGCCTGGCCGACCGCGATGGGCGACAGGTCAACCTCGATGACGGCCAGCGCCATGACATCCTTGGCGGGGTTCATGCTGTCGAGAAACGGCCAGACGGCGAGCGCGGTACCCACCGCGCCGAGGCCGGCCGAGGCGTACAGCAGGAAATCACGGCGGGTCGTGCCGCCGTCGTTTCCGGCCGGGTTAGCCGCTTGAGACATGATGAAGCAACCTCTTCACTGCGTTGACGGAGCGCAAAAAAAGACGACTCACGCTCCCTCCCCCTCGGATCGGCGTGCGTCTATGGTCCTCGGTCGTGGTAATCCGCCCCCGCCGGCTCATCGCAAGACGTGAGCCGGCCAGAAACCAAACCCGGGACGGATCGGATCCCCCGTTCATGCCCCGCGATTGGCCCGACGACTCGAGCCCCACGCGACCCATGGGCGACGGTGGTTTTCGGGGTGTATAATCGAATTCCTTAGCCATGAAAAGGGCAAATTTTGGTCGCCTTTGGGGCTTAACCTCTTCCGTATCCTGGTTTTTTTGAATGCGTCTCGCGTTGTATCAGCCCGACATTCCACAGAACGCCGCCGCCGTGCTGCGTCTGGCCGCCGGGCTCGGGCTGCCGGTCGACATCATCGATCCGTGCGGTTTCCTGTGGGACGACAGGCGGTTACGGCGGGTGGCGATGGACTATCCAAGCAAGGTCAAAACCGAGCGGCACGTGAACTGGTCGTGTTTTCGCGACGCGGTCGGGGAGCGGGGGGCGCGTGTGATTCTGCTGACGACGGCGGGGGCCGTGGCGCATGTGGACTTCGCCTTCCGGCCGGACGACGTGCTGCTGCTCGGGCGCGAGGGCTCCGGCGTGCCGGAGGCGATCCACGCGGCCGCGGACGCCCGGGTGACGGTGCCCATGGCGCCCGGGGTGCGGTCGTTCAATGTGGTGACGGCGGCCGCCATGGTGGCCGGCGAGGCCTTGCGCCAGACCGGGGGGTGGCCGGCGGCGGTGGCGTCGGAGGTTAGTCCTGCCAGGGGACGGGCGCCTTGACGACGATACCGAGGTCGTCCAACCGCGCCAACAGCGCGGCGCGGTCGGGCCGGCAGGCGTCGCGCAGCCACCAGTCGCGCAGGGCCGCCATGGCCTCGCCAACCTTGGGGCCGCGCGGGACGCCGGCGGCGATCAGGTCATGCCCGCTGAGCGGGAACGGCGGCGGCGCGAACGTGGCGGTCTCCTCCAGCGCCGTCATCCAGGCGCGGGAGCGTCGCGAGTCGGTGTGGCCGCTGCGCGCCCGCTCCGCCGCCCAGTCCACCAGGATCAGGTCGCGCACGAGGTCCGGTCCCAGCCGGTCGAGCAGGCGGTGGCGGTCGCCACCGTCCAGACCGGGGTGCGGGCGCCGCTCCGGCGGGAGGGCGGCGATGGCGGTCAGCCGCCGGCTTTCCAAGCGCGACAGGCGCAGCCGCTCGGCCACCGCCTGCGCGCCTGGCTCGTCGGTCTTCAGCACGGCCGCCAGGCGGCGCAGATCGTCGGCGCCAACGCCCGGCAGGACGATGCCGCGCGTCTCCAGAAACGCCAGCATCCGCAGCACGTCAATGCGGCCGGCCTCGGGCAGCAGGCGCTCCAGCACATGGGCGCCGCGCACCAGCAGCAACGCCCCGGCCGGATCGGGTGCGAGCAGAATCTTCAGCAGCTCGGCGCGGACGCGTTCGCCCGACAGGTCGTCCACCGTGTGCGCCAGCGCCTGGCAGGCGGTGAAGGCGTCGGCATCCGGCGGCGTCTGGGCATAGTGGGCGTGGAAGCGGAAGAAGCGCAGGATGCGCAGGGCATCCTCGCGGATTCGCTCGGTGGCGCGGCCGACGAACCGCACGCGCCCGGCCGACAGGTCGGCGATGCCGTCGAAATAGTCGTAGACCGCGCCGTCCGGGGTGGCCGACAAAGCATTGATGGTGAAGTCGCGCCGGGCCGCGTCGGCCATCCAGTCGTCGGTGAACACCACCTCGGCGTGGCGGCCGTCGCATTGGATGTCACGGCGCAGGGTGGTGACCTCGAACGGGGTCTCGTTCACCACCGCCAGCACGGTGCCGTGCGCGATCCCGCGCGCCCAGGGCACGGTCTGGATGCCGGCGCGCTCAAGCAGGTCTTGCACCACGTCGGGCCGGTCCGGTGTGGCGATGTCGACGTCCTTGACCGGGCGGCGCAACAGGCCATCGCGCACGCAGCCGCCGACGAAGCGGACCTGGGCGCCGTCGGCGCGCAGGGCCGTCAGCAGGCGCGCGACCTCCGGCGATTTCATCCACGGGTCGGGGGAGAGTTGTCCCACCGGTGCCCGGGTTTTGAGGTGACTCCAGTCCCGTGCCATGGCCGTGGTCCGGTGATCGTGTCGCGCCAGTGTCCCCCCGGCTCTCACTCCGGCACCGCCGGCGCGGCGTCGCTCGCCTCCTCGCGCGGCCGCATCTCGCCCGGCAGAATGCGGCCGTTTTCCATCCGGGGCGGCGTATACACGCTGTCGGGGTCGCCGGTGGGTTGGATGACATACAGGGTTGTCGTGACGCCGATGGCGAGCACCGCGCCGGACAGCACCAGCGTCAGCCACGGCACGTTGTCCCCAAGCCGGGAGACGAAGGACGCCTCGCCGCCGTCCCCCTGGGCCGAGGCGGTACGGGAGCGGAGGAACAGCCAAGCGATGTAGAGCAGGCTGGGCGCCAGCAGCGGCAGAACGATGGTCAGAAACACGCGCATGGGTCACGGGCCTTGTGTGGTGCGGGGGCGTGCTCAGGAGGGCAGCGGATCGGCGGTCGGCGCGGCGTCCTGCAACACGGTGTACAGGTTAATCAGAATGCCGGCTGTCGCGCCCCATATGTAGTGGTTCTCGTAGGGGATGGCAAAATACGCCCGGTGCTTGCCGTCTTTCTCGCGCACGCCGTGCTGGTGGTTGACCGGGTCCATCAGGAAGGCGAGCGGCACCTCGAAGATGGACTCCACTTCGGTCGGGTCGGGCCGCAGGCTCAAGGGCGGCGCCACCACGCCAACGAACGGCGTGACGCGAAAGCCGGTGACGGTGATGTAGTCGTCCAGTCGTCCGATCAGATCCACGCGGTCCGCCGTCAGGCCGGTTTCCTCGCGGGCCTCGCGCAACGCCGTGTCGGCCGGGCCGGCGTCCTCCGGCTCGCACCGCCCACCGGGGAACGAGACCTGGCCCGGATGGTGCGCCAGATGGCCAGCGCGGCGGGTCAAAAGGACGGTGGGGCCGGTGGCATGGTCGACGATCGGCACCAGCACGGCGGCCGGGCGGTGCGGGGCGGGCGGCCGGTCGGCCAGGAAGGCCCGCGCCTCGTCGCCGCTCAGCAACCGGGCGATGGCCATGTCCGATCCCTGGCCCCGGCCAACGCCCTCGCGCAGGCGGCGGGCGAGGGCGGCCCGGTCTAGCTCCCGGTCTCGCCGTCGTCCAGCGTTCCCAGGCTGAAGAAGCGGTTCCTGCTCCATACCCCGAAGTGTCTCTCTCCGTCGCTGACGTCCTCGACGCCGCGTTCCACCAACTCATAATACACCGAGCGGCTCAGGCGGGCATCAAGACCGTCGCGCACGGTCACGTACGGGGCCGGGGATCCGGTCTCGGCCTCATGCTCGATCCGCAGGTCATGCTCCTCGTCCAGCGTCACCATTTCATCGCAGTTGGTGCGAAAGCTGATGCACGGCCCCGTCTCGCAGCACATGACGAACATCTCGACCGCCACAAAGGGCACGTCGGCCACCTCGACCCGGCCGACCTCGGTCGGCGTGACCATCCAGTACGAACCGTCGTCGGCCCGGTTCAGGACCGAGGCGAACAGGCACACGATCTCCTTCCGGCCGATCGGCGACCCCTGGTAATGCCAGGTGCCGTCACGATCTATGAAGAGTCCGAGGTCGCCGCAGAAGTGGCGGGGCCGGCCGCCGGGTCCGGGGGTTCGCAAGGCCGCGAGTCTCGCCACCGCGGGGGGCAGGTCCGGGTCACTGTCCGTCAGAGGCGGCGGCGCGGGGCCGCGGTCTTGGCCGTGTCCAGTGTCCGGGGCGTTCAAAGTCATGCGGTGTCCCTGTGGTCGTGCTTGAGAGGAGAGGCGATGAGTTCCGTCACCGAATCCAACGACACCCTCGTCGGCGTGCCCGAAGCCGGTCCCGATCAGGCAGTGCTGGAAGACGTAGAAAGACTGGGACACCGAATCAAGGCGGCGCGCGTGGCCATCGGTCGCATCATCTTCGGCCAGGAGGCGGTGATCGACGGCACGCTGGTCACCCTGCTGTCGGGCGGGCATTGCCTTTTGATCGGGGTGCCGGGGCTGGCCAAGACGCGGCTGGTGCAGACCCTGGGCGTGGTTCTGGGGCTGGACGCCAAACGCGTGCAGTTCACCCCCGACCTGATGCCGGCGGACATCCTCGGCTCCGAGGTGCTGGAGCAGGACGAGAGCGGCCGGCGCGGCTTTCGGTTCATTCCCGGGCCGGTGTTCTGTCAGTTGCTGATGGCTGACGAGATCAACCGCGCCAGCCCGCGCACCCAGTCGGCCCTGTTGCAGGCCATGCAGGAGCACAAGGTCTCGGTGGCCGGGCACTACCACGACCTGCCGGCGCCGTTTCACGTCTTGGCCACCCAGAATCCCATCGAGCAGGAGGGCACCTATCCGCTGCCGGAGGCCCAGCTCGACCGGTTCCTGATGCAGGTGGACATCGGCTACCCGGATCGGGCGGCCGAGCGGGCCATGCTGGCGGCCACCACCACCGACCACGACGTCGCCCCCGAAGCGACTCTGACACAGGAAGACCTGCTGGCCGCGCAACGGCTGGTGCGGCGCGTGCCCATGGGCGAGAGCGTGGTCGAGGCCATCCTCACCCTGGTGCGCAACGGCCGACCGGAGACCACCGCGTTGCCCGAGGTCAAACTGCACGTGGCGTGGGGACCGGGGCCGCGCGCGAGCCAGTCGCTGGCACTGGCCTGCAGGGCGCGGGCCATTCTCCAGGGGAGGCTGGCGCCGAGTGTCGATGACGTGGTCGCGCTCGCCCGCCCGGTGCTGATCCACCGCATGGCGCCGACCTTAACCGCGCGGGCCGACGGCGTGACCCTGGGCGAGATCATCGACCGCCTGGTGCAGACGGTGGAGTGAGACGTTTTCCGGACGGGCGCGAAAAGGGTTGCCGCGCCCCTGCGTTCAGTTATTATTATTCTAATATGAGGAGTGCGGGTATTCGGCCTTTTGCGGGCTTTTTCCACAGTTTTTGGTGATGGGGGAGCGGTCCATGGGGCTCGGAACGAAGTTCAACCTGGTGCTGTTCGGCATGTTCGCCGCCGGGCTGGCGGTGGCGGCCATGCTGACCTATCACCTTCTCCAGGACTTCGCGCGGGAGGCCGTGCTTGGCCGGGCGCGGGTGATGATGGATACGGCCCAGGCCGTGCGCTCCTATACCGCAACCGAGATTCGACCCCTGCTGGCCGACCGCATGGACGACACGTTCCTGCCGCACACCGTGCCGTCGTTCGCCGCACAGGAGAACCTCCGCCGGGTGGTCGAGGACTACCCGGATTTCTCCTACAAGGAGGCGGCGCTCAACCCGACCAACCCGGTCGACCGTGCCACCGATTGGGAAGCCGACATCATCAACCTGTTCCGCAAGGACCGCGACCAGGAGGAACTGGTGACCATCCGGGAGACGCCCACGGGCCAGGCGCTGGTGCTGGCGCGGCCTCTGGTGGTCAATGACGAAAGCTGCCTGACCTGCCACAGTACGGTGCAGGCCGCGCCCGGGTCGATGCTGGCGGTCTACGGTCCCAGCAACGGGTTCGGTTGGGAACTGAACGAGGTGATCGGCGCCCAGGTCGTCAGTGTGCCGATGTCGGTGCCGCTGCAGCGGGCGTGGACCACGTTCCTGATTGTCATCGGCACCCTGGCCGCCGTGTTTCTGGTGGTCGCCGTGCTGCTCAACATCTTTCTGCGGGTGCTGGTCATCCGGCCCGTGGTGCGGCTGTCGAACATGGCCGTCGAGGTGAGCATGGGCAACATGGACCTGCCGGAGGTGAAGCACGACAGCCGCGACGAGATCGGGGCGCTGTCCGCCGCCTTCGCGCGGATGCGCCGCAGCCTGGAAACCGCGCTGAACATGCTCAAGGAGTAGGGCGGACCGAATGGAAGGCGGGACTATGACGATGGACCGGGACCGGACCGCGCCCGAGCGGATTGGCCGCTATCGGATCGACGGCGAGTTGGGCCGTGGGGCGATGGGCGTGGTCTATCGCGGCCACGACGAGGACATCGACCGGCCGGTGGCGCTGAAGACCGTGCGCGCCGATCTGCTGGACGGACCGGACGCCGACAACTGGCTGACCCGCTTCCGGCAGGAAGCCCGCGCCGCCGCCCGCTGCCTGCACCCCAACATCGTGACCGTGTTCGAATACGGTGAGGACGCCGGGCTCGCCTTCATCGCCATGGAATACGTGCGTGGTCGGTCGCTGCAGGCATTCCTGGCCCGCGACACTCCGTTCGGGACTCAGATCAGCGTCCGTGTCGTCTCGCAGGTGCTGTCCGCCCTGGGCGCGGCGCACGCGCTTGGCGTCGTTCACCGCGACATCAAGCCGAGCAATGTGATTATCCTGGAGTCGGGCGCCGTCAAAGTCACCGATTTCGGCATCGCCCGTCTGGCGGACTCGGTCAGCCTGTCCCAGCACGGCGCGATGGTTGGCACCCCGGGCTACATGGCGCCGGAGCAGTTCACTGGCGGGACCGTGGATGCCCGCACCGATCTGTTCGCCGTGGGCGTGGTCCTTTACGAGCTTCTGACCGGGCGCAAGCCGTTCCCCGGCAAGAGTATGCACGAGGTGATGTACCGGGTCCTGAACGGCGCGCCGGAGCCACCCGTGGGCCGGACCGAGCCGCTGTCCAAGGAGCTGATCGCGGTCATGATGACGGCGCTGGCGCGAGACCCGGACGATCGCTATCCCGATGCCGCCGCGTTCCGGCGGGCGCTCAAGGCGGCGGCGCCGGCCGGGGCGGTCGCCCCCGAGGGGGAAGACGATCCGGCCGATGCGGTGGACGCCACGCGAGTCATGAAGCTGGCCGACGCCGCGCCGCCGGCCGGTCCGGCCGGTGAACTCGACGAGGCGGCCGTGCGTCAGGCCAGAGAGCATCTGGCGACCCATATCGGCCCGGTCGCCTCGGTCATCGTGCGCGACGCGGTCACCCGGGTGAGCGGCGTGCGGCAGCTCTATGAGGTGCTGGCGGAGCATATTCCCGATGACGCCGAACGCACTGCGTTCCAGCGCAAGGCGGTGCGCGGCGCGTTGGGGGTGACGCGCGGCAGCGGGACGCAAGCGGGGACCGGCGGGTCTCGGCCGACGGGGGCCGGTTCGGGCGTGCGCACGGGTGTTCGCACGGGCACGTCCGCCACCGGCGGCAGTCAGGCGGCGCCGGTGAACGGGGCGATCGTGGACGAGGACAAGGACCGCCTGCGCTTGGCGCTGGCCGAGCACCTGGGGCCGATCGCCGGCGTCCTGGTCAAGCGCGAGGCCGCGCGGGCCAACAGTCCCGCCCACCTGGGCCAGTTGCTGGCCGAGCACATCGACGATCCCGACGCCCGCAATGCGTTTCTCAAGCGTGTGCGTGGGTGATCGGATCTTCGACCGTATTACCCTCAGGCGACTGTCGGACCGGACAGGTGGCTCCAGCCAAAGGCGATCATGCCGACGCCGATGACGGCGATGATGGCCGCCGAGACATAGGGCGCCTTGGCCAGCCAGCGGTCAAACCGTCGCGTCCGGCGGGAAACGGCGCGCAAGCCCACCGCCGCGATGACGCCGGCGGCGACCAGTGTGACGGCAAGGCCGACGCTGAAGGCGCCAACCAGCCCCACACCCAGCCAGAAGCGGTCCAGGTGCAGGCACAGGATCAGCACCGTGATGGCGGCCGAACAGGGAATCAGCCCGCCGGTCAGGCCGAACAGAACGACCTGAGGCGTGGTGGCGCCACCGGCCGCCGCCGCGCCTTTGAACCGGGACTCGATCTCGCGCGCGTGCGCCGCCGCATGAGCGTCGCTGCTCCCCTCCCCGGGGAGGGGATGCGAATGGTCGTGATGATGAGAATGGTCATGGTGGTGATCGTGCCCGTGCCCATGCCCATGATTGGCGGCGGGCGCGTCGGCGCGGCGGGTGCTGATCCACATCCACCCGGCGATGACCAGGATGATCGCGCCCGAAGCCATCATGAACCACGGCTCCAGGTCCTCGCCGATCATCGCTTCGCCGAAGCGTAGCGCCAGCAGGGCCAGGATCCAGACGATCAGGGTGTGCGAGACGGCGGCCGCCAGCCCCAGCAGCACAGCCTGCGCCACGGTGCCGCGCACGGCGACGATGAACGCCGCCATCATGGTCTTGGAATGCCCGGGCTCCAGCCCGTGCAGGGCGCCCAGAGCCAACGCCGTTGCGGCCAGCAATACCGGCTGCCCGCCGCCGTCGGAAATCGCCGTGGTCAGGTCCATGGTCCCGTCCTTTCCGGCTACAGATAGCGCGAGATTTCCTTGAACTCGGCCAGCACCGCCTTGGTCTCCGGCCCCTCGCGCACCACGCCGTCGAGGCAGTGGTCGATGTGATCGCGGATGAACACCTGCTTGGCCTGTCGCACCGCCGCCTCGACCGCCGCGAGCTGCTGGGCCACGTCCACGCACGGGCGCTCTTCCTCGATCATGGCGCTGATCTTGCGCAGATGGCCCTCGGCGCGGCGCAGGCGCTTGATGATGTCGCCGTGCGTCGTATGCACGGGCTTCGCCTGGGGCGTCGTCGCATCGTCAGGCGTGGGGGCGGTCTCCACCGTGGTCATGGTCATCGAGTCCCTGGTCTGTCGCGCGTCACGTCAAGATATAACCTATCCCCCCGGAGGGGATCTGTCAATGCGAACGCATCTCAAGTGGTGGGACTCGCCATGGGACCCTTCGCCTTGGGCCGCCGGGGACGCTACACTGTGCGCCAGTCCCGTTCCAGGGGCCCTCTCAACCCCGGCGCACCGCCGCCGCCCATTCGGGGTCCGGCACGCCTCGGGGACAGCACACGGGAAGGACATCCGATGGACCTGGAGACCGCGCCCTCGACCGTCCACGCCACCTGCGTTGCCCTGGCCGAGGGCGGCGTGCTGTTGCGGGGCGGCGCCGGATCCGGCAAGTCCGATCTGGCGTTGCGCCTGTTGGAAAGCGGCGACGCGCGGCTGGTGGCCGACGATCGCGTGATTCTCGATCGCGACCCGGACACCGAGCATGTGTACGCCTCAACGCCGGAGCCGTTGCGCGGCCTTCTGGAAGTGCGGGGAATCGGGGTGATTTCCCTGGACACCTCGCGCTGGGTGGCCAACGCGCCGTTGATCGCGGTGATCGACATGGCGCCGCTGCCCGGCGCGGTGCCGCGCACGCCGTCGGCGCTGACCTGCGACCCGGTGGCCGATGCCAACCGGTACAGCCCGCACAAGGGAACCCGGGTGCGCCGCTTCGTGCTGTGGCCGTTCGAGGTCTCGGCGCCGGCCAAGGTGCGCCTGGCGGCGGCCATCGCGACAGAGGCGATCGTGCCCCTGACGGAACAGGATGTGTCATGAGCGAACAGCCCCTGGCGGTTCGGGCTGACGCTGCCGACTCGGAAGGTGCCGCGCCTGAACACCAGCGCCTTGTGGTGCTGACCGGCATGTCGGGCGCGGGCAAGTCCTCGGCGCTGGCGGCCCTGGAGGACCTGGGGTACGAGGCGGTGGACAACCTGCCGCTGGCCCTGCTCGACGGATTGATCGCCGGCGGCACGCTCGACCGGCCGCTGGCGGTGGTGATCGACGTGCGCACGCGCGATTTCACCGTCGAGCGCCTGCTGGACACCATCGACCGTTTGCGCGAGCGGCCGGCGCTGGACGTGACCCTGTTGTTCCTGGACTGCGACGATGACGTGTTGCGCCGGCGGTTCACCGAGACTCGGCGACGCCATCCGCTGGCCCTCGACCGGCCGTTGAGTGATGGCCTGGCGCTGGAACGGGCGCGCATGGAGCCGCTGCGCGCGCGCGCCGACGTGATGGTCGACACCGCCCACTGGACCCTGGGCGACCTGAAACGCCGCCTGGAGGATCAGCTCGGCCTGGCGCCCGGCACGGATACCACGTTGATCGCGGTGGTGTCGTTCGGCTTTCGGCACGGGCTGCCGCGCGAGGCGGATCTTGTGTTCGACGTCCGTTTCCTGCGTAATCCCCACTACGTGACGGAATTGAGACCGTTGTGCGGGCGTGACGCGCCGGTGGCGGCCTACGTCGACACCGATCCGGACCTTGACCGGTTCTGGTCGGCGCTGACGGGGTTGCTGGAGGTGGTCCTGCGCCGGCAACAGGGCGAGGGGAAGAGCTATCTGACGCTGGCCATCGGCTGCACCGGCGGAAGGCACCGATCGGTGCTGCTGGCGGAACGGCTGGGAGCGTGGTTGCAGGGCCGGGGAGAGCGGGTCACGGTGCGTCACCGTGATCTGGATCGAAGCGGAGACGGGAGAGGACAGAGGGAAACGATGCCGAGCACAAGCGCGAGCGCGACGGGTGGAGACACGGGCCGATGATCGGACTGGTTCTCGTCACGCACGGCCGCCTTGCCGAGGAGATGCTGGCCGCGCTGGAGCACGTGGTGGGCGCTCAGCCGAACGTCGCCACCATCTGTATTGGTCCCGACGACGACATGGAACAGCGCCGGGCCGACATCGTCGAGGCCGCCGCGCGGGTCGAGCAGGGGCAAGGGGTGATCGTGCTGACCGACATGTTCGGCGGCACGCCGTCCAATCTCGCCATTTCGATCATGGACCGGGCGAGCATCGAGGTGATCGCCGGCGTCAACCTGCCGATGCTGATCAAGCTGGCGTCCGTGCGATCGACCGAACCGCTCACCGACGCGGTGACCAGCGCCCAGCTGGCCGGGCGCAAGTATATCAACGTGGCCTCGCGCCTTTTGACGCAGGAGTAGTCCGGTGTCCGCCCCGCCCTCCACGCCCGTGCCGCCGTTCCGCCCCCGCGTCGTGCGGTCCGCCGATGACGGCGGCGGTTCGGGCGTGGCCGCCGCGCGCGCCGGGGCCGGGCGGGTGCGAGCCGAGTGCACGATCGTCAACCAACGCGGCCTGCACGCGCGGGCCGCCGCCCGCTTCGTCAAGACCGTCGAGCGCTTCGACGCGGCGGTGACGGTGTTCAGCCGGGGCCAGGAGGTGTCGGGCCATTCCATCATGGGCCTGATGATGCTGGCGGCCGGTCCCGGTTCGGTCATTCAGGTGGTCTGTGAGGGCCGGGAGGCGCAAGAGGTGCTGGAGGCCCTGCAAGCGTTGATCGCGGGCCGGTTCCATGAGGACTAGACGAGGCAGGCCGCCCACCGAGCCGGTGGCTCCCTGTTCGATCGACGATGACGACGTCGATCCGTTGCTCACGGCCGAGGAGGCCGGCGGCCCGGCACCCATGATGCGTCTGGACGGGGTGGCGGTCGGCCCTGGCGTCGGCATCGGCACGGTCTACCTCCACGACACGGGGCTGGCGCCGATCCCCGAATACCGCATCCCGAGCGGACTCGTGGAACGCGAACGCTTGCGGTTGGCCAAGGCGGCCGACCGCTCGATCGCCGAGTTCCGCGCGCTGGGCCAAAAAGTGCGCACCCTCTCCGGCGGTCCGGGCGAGGAACTGGCCTGTATTCTCGAAGCCTACGAGCAGATGATGCGGGGCTCGCGCTTGTTGCGGGGCGCGGACCGGCGCATCGGCGAGTTCCGCGTCAATGCGGAGGCCGCCGTGCGGGTGGAAATGGCCGAACTGATCGGGGCCTTCTCCGCCATGGATGACGACTACCTGGCCGCCCGGATCGAGGACATCCGTGAAGTCGGCCGGCGCCTCATCCGCAACCTGAACCGCCGGCCCCGCCAGCCGGGCCTGACCACCGTGCCGCGCGGCAGTATCGTTCTGGCCGAGGAACTGAGCCCGGCCGACACGGCGTTGCTGAACCCGCGCGTTGTCGGTGGGCTGGCGACGACGCTCGGCGCGCGCGAGAGCCACACGGCGATCATGGCGCGTTCGCTGGCGCTGCCGGCGGTCGTGGCGGTGACGGGCCTGATGCGCCATGCCCGCGCGGGCGATACCGTGGTCGTCGACGGGGCCAAAGGCTGCGTGATTCTCAACCCCGACCCCGACACGCTGGCCTGGTACCGCAACCGGCGTGCCAGTTTCCTGCGCACGCGGCGCAACCTGCTGCGCCTGCGCGACGTGCCGTCGGTGACACGCGATGGCGTCGCCGTGCACCTGCAGGCCAACGTGGAACTGCCGGCGGAGGTGGAGGCGGTGCTGCAATCGGGCGCCGAGGGCATCGGCCTGGTGCGCTCGGAGTTCCTGTACATGAACCGCGATTGCCTGCCCACCGCCGACGAGCAGGCGGCGGCGTTCACCGATCTGATCCAGCACATGAAGGGGCGGCCCGTCACCATCCGCACTCTTGACCTGGGCGGCGAGAAGCTGGGCGACGCCCTGGACTTCAAGGCCGGCGCCAACCCGGCGCTGGGGTTGCGGGCGGTGCGGCTGTCGCTGACCCGGACCGAACTGTTGCGCATCCAGTATGAAGCCATTCTGCGCGCCGCCTGCCACGGACCGGCGCGCATTCTGCTGCCGATGGTCTGCACGACTGACGAAGTGCGGGCGGCCCGCGCCATCCTTGCGGAGGTGGTCGAAAGCGCCCGCGCGGCGGGACAGCCGCTGCCGGACCCGCTGCCGCCGTTGGGGGTGATGATCGAGGTGCCGGCCGCCGCGCTGTCGGCCGATGCTCTGGCGCGCGAGGCGGACTTCTTCGCCATCGGCACCAATGACCTGACTCAGTACGCGCTGGCCATCGACCGCACGGACGAGGCGGTGGCGCACCTGTACGATCCGCTGCATCCGGCCGTGCTGCGGCTGATCCATTTCGCCACCGGGGCGGCGCAGGCGGCCGGGATTCCCGTTTCGGTGTGTGGCGAGATGGCCGGCGATCCGCGCCTGACGGCGCTGCTGTTCGGGCTCGGGGTGCGCGAGCTGTCCATGGCCGCGTTCGCCATTCCGGCGGTCAAGCAGCGAGTGCGGCGCATTTCGTCCCATACCGCGCGGGAGCACGCCCACCGGATCCTGGGCCAACCCGACGCGGGGCACATCGCCGCCCTGATCGACGTGTTCAACGACGGGTGACTCCGCCCGAACGTCCAGCGCGTGTCCCGCCGCAATCCCACACACATCGTCACACTTTGTCACCGCGCGTGTGTCCTCCCGTCAAACCCGGGTCAAGGGCCGGGTGTTCAATGGGCTCATCGGCGGATCGGACCACGGGGTTTCGGGTCCGCCACCATCCGAGGCTCGGGACACCCCCCGTCGGGCGTCCCAGAAACATGGGAGAGATGTGATGAACACCGCACTGAAACGCGTTGTGATGACCACCGCCGCCGTTGCCGTGGTCGCCGGCCTGGGCGCCGCGACCCTGAACGCGGGGGCGCAGGCCCGGGGATGGGGCGACGGCCCGGGCTACGGACAGGGCATGGGCGGCGGCCCCTGCGGCGGTCGCATGATGCATGGCCCCGGCGGGATGCGGGGCGGCTCGGGTGGTCCGGGTGGACTGCTGCTGGTGATGGACGCCGACGAGGACGGCACCGTCACCCGCGCAGAGTTCGACCGCTTCCACGAGCTGGGCTTCGCGGCCATGGATGCGGACGGCGACGGCCAGGTGGCCCGCGCCGACTTCATCGAGGGCCGTCAGGGGACCATGGCCGGCCGTGGCGGCATGAGGCAGGGTCCCAACAGTGACTGGCGGGCCGAGGTCCGGGCCGACCGGCTGGGCCAGCGGTTCGATGTCTGGGACGCCAACGCGGACGGCGTCGTGACCGCTGACGAATTCTCGGCGGCCAACGCGGCCCGCTTCGACAGCCTGGATGTCGACGGCGACGGCTCGGTCGAGACGCAAGAGGCGGCGGCGGCGCGGATGTTCGGGCCGCGCGGTCCGGCGATGTCTCGCTGAATCGCCTAGACGCCGGGTCCGGGCGGGAGTGAACCTCCCGCCCGGTCTGAAGACGCCAGGGAGCCTGCCAATGTCGCTGGGCGAGATCTTGTCGGGTTGTTTCATCATGGCGAAGAGCGTTCTTGATTCGGAAGGCCGCTGTTCGCCCCTGGAGCCCACAACGGAAGCCGCCCCTGGCTGCTGCCAAGGGCGGCCTCGTCCACGACCGCTGGTTTGTGCGGACCTTAGGCGCTCTGGCCCTTCTTCAGCCAACGGCTGCCGAACAGGCCACCGATGGCGGTCAGCATGAACCAGGCGGCGGCCGGCAGGGGCACCGTATTGAGCTCGCTGGTCAGGGTGGCTCGCAGTGTCGCCTCGTTGGTTGCCTCTTCCCGTGTCAGCCAGTCGGTGAACGTGTTGTTGCCCACCTGGAAGCCGGTGATCGCGAGGTAGAAGGTTTCGTTGCCTATCGTTACTTGGTCCGAGAACGCCGGGTTCGTGGTCACGGTAACAATATCATCGCAAATCGACACATTGTTTCCCGGGCAGGGTTTTTGGTTCGGCGTTTCGTTGTGAGAGAAGGAGTACACCGTATCGAAGTCACCAAATTGAACGGTGTTGAACGTCAGCTTCAGGTCGATGCTTTCAAGCGACGGAGCATAGATTGGGTTGTTGATGTGTCTGAAAATCCCTAGGTCAAATTCCGAGCCATCAGCATTCACTTCGATGGGCGTGGCCTCGGCCTCGAACTCGTACCCACTCTGTCCCGGGCTGCCTGTAGCGGGCGTTCCCCAGTAGGCTGTGGCCGTCGATCCAGGCCCAGAGAGCGTGACCCCGTTTGTCGGGACCGAGTTCTGGAAAACTGCTGTAATCGTGCTGATCTTGAGGTCGTATGTCGCCGCTGCCGCCGGTGCAACCGCGCCGACGCACACGGCGCCACCCACAATGGCCCCAAGGGTCGTTGCCTTTATCTTGTTCACAATCATGTCCCCATCTCCTTCTCTCAGCACCGGTGCGCCTGTTCGCGGTCTGCCGGTGCGGTGAATACCTCCCTGGCGACGCTCGGAGCGCCTCGCACCTTATAGGGGTCGGCCAAACGTGCTGTTCGGCCCGTGCCCCCATGCGTTTCGGGATTGTGTGCTCCTCCTGAGCGAAGCCCCCCAACAGGCCGAAGCCCGAGTTCAGTGGTGGGGAATTCGAAGAAACGTTTGCGTAATTTTTTCGTAAAGGGAACCGTTTTTTTCCGTCTCCCCCATCTGGTGGATCAGCCGATCGGCGCTTCCTCCACCGTTTGGTGGAGATGGTTCCATGGCATTGATTAAGTTCACTCAACGTTCGTGTAGGCTATCTTAGAATATTGCCCGAAACACAGTCGAAGGCAGTGCGCCCCAAAAAACCGTGTGGCGGTGGGCGAGGTCCTTCGTCTGGCGCAGGCCCTCGCGTGCCGACGGAATAGCCGAGTCGCGAAGTGCCCTTGCTGCGTTCTCGGGCTTTCCGCGACTGTCGCTGGAGCGGACGCCCAACAGACCGCAAGCGGCCAGCCCCGATCTCGCTTGATGACCGCCACGACGCAGGGGGCTTTGGGCCGGGTGGGCGGGCGTCTCCCGCCCGGTCTGGATGGCGCGGTCCGGCGGTACCGTCATCCTTCGATCGGGTCTCTCACTCAAAATTTCCTGATTTGTTTGATGGATTTAAAGGCGGCTTTGCGCCACATATGCATTGAAACGCGGGGCCGGGGGGCGCCAAAACTCTCCGGCCGACTACTCAACAACCCAAAAGAGGAGCACGAAAGACCATGGGTGAGCAATCCGTCGACACCGGTCTGGAAGAAAACGCCCGCAAGAGCATCGCCGAGGGTTTGAATGCCGTTCTGGCCAGTACTTTTGCCCTGGCTTTGAAGACCCACAATTTTCACTGGAACGTGGTCGGCCCACGATTCCAGGGCCTGCACAACATGTTCGAGGAACAGTACACCGACATGTACGCCGCCGTTGACGACATCGCCGAGCGCGTGCGCGCGCTGGGCTGCATCGCGCCCGGCGGGCTGGGCCGCTACGCCGACCTTAGCCTGGTGGAGGATGCCCCCGACACGCCGCCGGCCGCCGAGGCCATGGTCGTCGCCCTGGCCAAGGATCACGACGCCCTGGCGCGGCGTCTGCGGCCGCTGATCGGTGAGGCTGGCGAGGTCTCCGACGAGGTGACCGCCGGGCTGCTGACCGACCGCCTGACCGTGCATGAGAAAACCGCCTGGATGCTGCGGGCGACGGCGGCCTGAGCCGAACCTTAAGATCGTAGTGCGGTGATCCCGCCGAGTCGTTTTCTACGAGCGATGCCCCCACGGCGGTGTTTCGACTCGCCAAATCAAGACAGGCCCGCTCGGCCAAACGGCCGAGCGGGGTCTTCGGGGGAAAAAAGCATTCCGATCACATGTGTCGTTCCTCACCCCAGACTCGCGGTTTTGACGGGTCTGGGGTGCTGGCATTGTTGAGGAGGCTTTGAACCGGACGTTGACAAAACCGGACGGCGCGTCGTCGACATGAGCCGGTGCCCCTGCCGTAGACCCGAAACCGGTTGCAAATCCGTCATATTATTGTAAGTTTTTATGCGTGGGGCCGCCGTGACACGGCGCCCGGGGCGAGGACGGCGCGAGGAATGTTTCCGCTGCATGACAGGTATGCCCTCGCTGGGCGTGGCAACGGACGGACTGAGCCCGTAGTGTTGCCGTGCCTGACTGTAAAAGTCTTCATACATTCGCGTTGTCGTTCGAGGAGGATGCCGTGGGCATGACCGATGAGGAGGTGCTGTTGAAACCGGAGGCGCACAGCCGTCTGCGCGCGGGGGGCTGCCACGTCCGCCATCTCCGGGAAAGCCGTGAGATCACCCGCTCCGAACTGGCCGAGCAGGTGCTGACCGTGACGGAAGCCTTCGTCGCGGATGTCGAGGCCGGCCACGTGCGCCTGCCCGCCGAGCAGATGGGCCGCTGGGCGATGGCCCTGGGTGTGCGCCGCGATGCCCTGGCCGACGCGCTGGGCCGCCTATACGACCCGCTGCCGTTCGATTCCCTGTGGACCAAGGCCGCCGCCTGACGCGGCGGCTTGCTGCACACCGACCCGGTTTTGACCCGGCCCCCGTTTCCGTCGCGGGCCGGGTTTTGGTGTGGGGTCATCGCGCCGGGAACGCTTTGTCGTTGGGCGGGAGCGTGCCCGGCGGGTCCTTTGAACGGGTGCTCCGCTTCGCAAAAGCTTGCCAACGCTCTCCACTAAGGCGGGACGTGAAGCCGGTTTTCCGCATCTACATAAAATACTGGCGCACAGGCTTAAGTTCGCTACATTTATGCTATGATCATCGTGTGGGACGAGCCGAAGCGGCGCCAGAACCTCGCCAAGCACGGCTTGGATTTCGCTGCGCTGACATCTGAGTTCTTCCTCGATGCCCTGGTAGGTCCCGCGCGTGAGGACCGGTTCAAGGCAATGGGCCGCCTCGGTGATGGCATCGTCGCCGTCGTCTTTGCCCGCAGGGGCGCTGAAGGTGTTTCCGTGATCTCGCTACGGCCCGCCAGCAAGACGGAGCGCACACTCTATGACCAAGCAACCGGTCGATGATCCCGAGAACCCAGAATGGACGGAGGACGATTTCGCCCGTGCCGTTCCGTTCGACCGAGCGTTTCCGGACCTTGCGGAAAGCGCCCGGCGCGGTCCCGGCCGACCGCCCGTTGCGCGGCCGAAGAAGCAGGTCTCCCTGCGCCTTGACCAGGACGTGATCGACCACTTCAAGGGCGGCGGTCCTGGTTGGCAGACCCGGCTGAACGACGCATTGCGCCGGGCTGTTTCCCGAGAGCGAACCGAAACCGGGTGCTCTGACTGACCGTTGTGTCCAACGGCCGTCCTCAACCCCGCATCGGAAACGCCACCCCGTCATCCCGTAGCGCCACATAGATCGCCGGGATCACCAGCAGGGTGAGCGCCGTCGACGACGCCAGGCCGAAGCACAGCGACAGCGCCAGCCCCTGAAAGATCGGGTCCGTCAGGATGAACGCCGCGCCGATGATGGCCGACACCGCCGTCAACAGGATGGGCGTGAAGCGGATGGCGCCGGCGTCCAGCAGGGCCTCGCGCAGGCACGAGGCGGTCGGCTGGCGGTGCTTGATGAAGTCCACCAGCAGAATGGAATTGCGCACGATGATGCCGGCCAGGGCGATGAACCCGATCATCGACGTGGCGGTGAACGGCGCGCTGAACAGCCAGTGCCCCAGCACGATGCCGATCAGGGTCAGCGGCACCGGTGTCAGGATCACCAGCGGCGCCTTGAACGAGCCGAACTGGGCCACCACCAGCAGATAGATGCCCAGGATGGCGACACCGAACGCCGCCCCCATGTCGCGGAAGGTAACGTAGGTGATTTCCCACTCGCCGTCCCACAGCAGGGTCGGCTCGGCGCTGCTCTCGGGCTGCCCGTACAGGCGGATGGCCGGCTTCGGCAGGCCGAGCGCGTCCCAGTCGTGGGCGTCGATGCGGTCCTGGACTTCCAGCATTCCGTAGATCGGCGCCTCGAACCGGCCGGCCAGTTCCGCCTGCACCATCTCGGCGAAATGGCCGTCGCGGCGGAACAGGGTGTGCGAGGCCATTTCACGCGAGGTGGTGACCACGTCGCCCAGTTCGACGATGCCGGCGGCGCCGGGCACCGGCGTGCTGAGCAGCCGCTCGCCCGGGGTCAGGTCGGCCTTGGGCAGGCGCACGGCGATCTCCACCGGATCGACGCCGTGGCCCCGGTGCGAATAGCCGACGCTGACCCCGCCCAGCAGGGCGGCCAGGGTGTCGTAAACCGCCTCCTCCTCGACGCCGTGGTATTCCAGCGCCTGCTGGTCGATGGCCAGGCGCAGGCGTTCGGCCGGGTCGCCCCAGGAGTCGTGTACGTCGACGATGAAATCGACCGCCTCGAATATGCCCTTGACCTCGCGTGCCACGGCGCGCCGGGTCTCGGTATCGGGGCCGTAGATCTCGGCCAGCAGGGTGGCCAGCACCGGCGGCCCCGGCGGCACCTCGACCACCGACAGCGCCGCGCCCTCGGGCAACGGCAGGTCGCGCAGGCGCTCGCGCACCTCCAGGGCGATGGCGTGGCTGGCGCGCTCGCGGTGGTGCTTGGCCGTGAGGTTGATCTGCAGGTCGCCCATGTTGGGCGCGTCGCGCAGGTAGGAGTGCCGCACCAGGCCGTTGAAGTTGAACGGCGCGGCCGTGCCGGCATGAAGCTGAATGCTGGTCAGCTCCGGCAGGTCGGCCAGCCGCCGCGCGGCGTCCATCAGCACGCGCTCGGTCTCTTCCAGCGGCGCGTCGTCGGGCAGGGTGAGCACCACCTGCAGTTCCGACTTGTTGTCGAACGGCAGCAGCTTGACGGTGACGTCGGCGGTGTAGAACGGCAGGCAGGCGACGATGGTGGCGATGCCCACCAGGATCAGGAAGGCCCAGGCGCGCCAGCGGCTCTTCAGCACCGGCGCGGCCACACGGCGGTACAGGCCGCCCAGCCGGCCTTCGGCCTCGCCCTCGGTGGGGTCCCGCGACGCCGCTCCGCCGCCATCCTCGGCGCCGGTGGGCGCTTCGTCCTCGCCCGGATCGCCCGGAACGGCGTAGGGCACGCCCATGCGCCGCGCGGCGCCGCGCCCGGCGATCTTGATCAGCAGCCACGGCGTCAGCATGACGGCGACAAAGAACGAGAACGCCATGGCCGCCGACGCATTCGCCGGGATCGGGCTCATGTATGGCCCCATCAGGCCGGACACGAACATCATCGGCAGCAGGGCGGCGATGATGGTCAGGGTGGCGATGATGGTCGGGTTGCCGACCTCGGCCACGCCCTCGATCGCCTTGCGCACGATCGAGCGGCCGTCCTTCATGGCCCAGTGCCGCGCCATGTTCTCGACGATGACGATGGCGTCGTCGACCAGGATGCCGATGGAGAAAATGAGCGCGAACAGGCTCACCCGGTTGATGGTGTAGCCCATCATCCAGGCGGAAAAGAGCGTGAGCAGGATGGTGGTGGGGATCACCACCGCCACCACCATGCCGGCGCGCCAGCCGATGGCCACGGTAATCAGCAGGACGATGGTCACCGTCGCCATGCCCAGGTGGGACAGCAACTCGTTCGACTTTTCCAGCGCCGTTTCGCCGTAGTTGCGGGTCACGGCGACCTCGATCCCCTCCGGCACCAGGCGACCCTTCAGGCCCTCCAGCCGCTCCAGGATGGTCTCGGAGACGACCACCGCGTTGGCCCCCTGGCGCTTGGCCAGGGCGATGGACACCGCCGGACGGGCTGTGATGCTGTCCTGGTCCGGCGCGGCGTCGGGGCGGGGCTCGATCTGCCAGACGCGGTGGTCCAGCGGTTCGGTGCCGACGACGATGCTGGCGACGTCCTTGACGTAGACCGGGCGGCCGTCGTGGGTGGTCAGCAACACGTCGCCGATGTCGGCCACGCCCTGCAGCGTCTGGCCGGCCACCACCGGCACGCTGTCGCCGGCCTCACGCAGGCGGCCGAGGCGGAAGGACCGGTTCGCGTTCTCCAGCTTCTCCACCAGACGATTGAGCGTGATGCCGTACATCGACAGACGCTCGGGGTCGGGCTCCACACGGATCTGGTCGGGCCGGCCGCCGACGATGAAGGTCAGGCCGACGTCCTCGACCTTGATCAGCTCGATCAGCAGTTCCTCGGCCACCGCGTGCAGCCCGGCGTCGGTCCAGCGCTCGGCGACCTCGGGCGCGGGCGAGAGGGTGAGGACGACGATGGGCACGTCGTTGATGCCCCGGCCGACGATCAGCGGTTCCGGAATGCCCAGCGGAATGCGGTTCAGGTTGGCGCGGATGGTCTCGTGGACGCGCAGCATGGCCACGTCCTCGTCGGTGCCGACCTCGAACCGCGCCGTGACGGTCACGCCGTCATCCACGGTCTGACTGTAGACATGGTCGACGGCGTCGATGCCCTTGACGATGTCCTCCAGTGGCTTGGTCACCAGTTCGGCGGCGTCCACGGCCTTCAGACCATCGGCCTGGACCATGATGTCGACCATGGGCACGGAGATCTGGGGCTCCTCCTCGCGCGGCACCATGACCAGCGCCAGCACGCCCACGACGATGGCGGCCAGCAGCAGCAGGGGTGTCAGCGGAGAGCGGATGAAGGCCTTGGTGAGATGGCCGGAAACGCCGAGTTTCATCAGTGCCCGCCCTCCGCGCCGTCGCGGCGGGCGGTATCCATCGCGCCGCACTGGACCGGGATCAGGACATCGCCGGGGCGCAGGCCGGACAACACTTCAACGCCGCCGGGGACGTGGGCGCCGGTCTGCACGATGACCACGCGGCCGCCCTCCAGGCAGGCACTGGTCACGCCGAAGCGGGTGCTGAGGTAGTCCGGCGGCACCACGTAGGCGGTGCGGTGGCCGGTGACGACCTCGATCAGCGCGCGTTCGCCGACGAAGTAGCCGCCCAGGCCGTCGACCTCGACGTCGGCGATGACGCGGCCGTTCTCCAGTTCCGGATAGACCTTCGCCACACGCCCCTCGCGCCAGTCCGCGTCGCCGGCCCCCTTCGTGGGATGGGCGGCGTCCGGGTCCAGGCCGCGCGGCCCGACGCGCACGCTGTCACCCACCGCGATGAATCGGGCGTGCCGCTCCGGCAGGCGCAGGCGCAGGACATAGCGTTCCGTGGCCACGCGGGCGAGCGGCTCGCCGGGCATGACGACGCTGCCCTCGGACACCATGACGTCGAGCACCCGGCCGGCGGCCGGGGCCAGCACGTCGCCCTCCGAGACCTGCTGGCGCAGCACCTCCATTTCGGATTGCAGCGAGTCGAGCTGGCGTTCCGCCACCTCCAGGCTTGTGCGGGCGGCGTCCAGGCGGCTTTGCGGTGCCGCGCCCTGGGCGCGCAGTTGCTGGGCGCGTTCGAAATCGGTGCGGGCTTGTTCCATGGTGGCGCGCTGGCCCTCAAGCTGGGACTCCAGCGCCTGCATTCGCGGGGCCAGCTTGTCGTCCACCACCACGGCGACCTTTTGGCCGTTGGTCACCGCGTCGCCCTCGTCCACCGTCAGTTGGTCCACGGTGCCGCCGAGGCGGGCGCGGGCGGCCAGCACGTCCACGCTCTCGACGGTGGCGAACACGGCCTTGTCATCGGCGATGCGCTGGGGCCGCACGGTCAGGGGCTCGGCCCGCGCGTCCGTCGGGACGATCAGCGCGAGCAGGATCAGACTGGCGATCAGGGCGAGACCGGATCGGCGCGGCAACGACATGTCGGATCTCCCGGAACACGGAACGCGGCAGGGGGGGGGAAGGGCACAAGACCCTCCCTTTCGGATTGAAAATATATTAGAGACTGCTAATCTTGCAACATGAATGTCGACCATCTGCACGAGCACGCGGCGCGGGCCGCGAGGCTGCTGAAGGCGCTGGCCAATGACCGGCGGCTGCTGATCCTGTGTTCCCTGATCGAGGGCGAGAAGACGGTGGGCGAGTTGGAGGCCACGGTGGGGCTCGGCCAGTCCGCCCTGTCGCAGCACTTGGCGCGCCTGCGACACGACGGGTTGGTCGAGACGCGTCGGGCCGCGCAACACATCCACTACCGCTTGGCCAGTACCGAGGTTCTGGCGCTGATCGAAACGCTGGCCGCGCTCTATTGCCCGACACCGGCGGGCGGCCCTGGCGTGTCGGTGGACGACGCGGAGCGCTCGGGACCGTGAGTGGCCGATCAGCGGCGGCTGGGCGCGGCCCAACCATGGCCGGCAACCCAATTGAGACGACCGGCAAAACCATGCGCCGCTTCGTGTTTCCTTTTGGGCCGGTTCTCTATACAAAGCGGGGCTCGGACGGGCGACACCACCGAGAGCGAGACCCCATGCTGCAAGATATTGTGACGGCCCTTGGCCTTGTGCTGGTGATCGAGGGCTTGTTGTACGCCGTGCTGGCGGGACCCATGCGGGCCATGATCCGCGCGGCGTTGGAGATGCCCGAGACCCAGTTGCGCATCAGCGGCGTGATCACGATTGCCCTGGGTGTGCTGGTCGTGTGGCTGGCGCGCGGGTGATCCGGTGGCGGGGCGCCGTCCCGGTCGACGTCATCGTCATGCCGCTTGCGTGGCACCGGCCGAGTCCGGATACTGCGGCCGGTCCGGGCCACTGCGACCCTTGGGGCGAGGGGGGCTGGCCGCGTGTGACGTCGCCGGACGTTTGCCTGGTTCGTGCTTGAGGGGGATTCGTCGTGCACCCGTCGAACGAGACCCGCGACGCGGGGGCCACGACCCAGGCGGGCGGCGCGCGTATTCTCCATATATCTGCGGACTTTCCTGATCCGTTGCAGCCGGGCAAGACGAAGGCGATCGCCAATCTGATCGACCTGACCAGCGACGTCTTCGACCACCACGTCTATTCCATCAACAGGGTGGACCACCGCCTGGACCTCGCCGCCCTGCCGTTCGGCCCGGACTGGCGCGCCGTGGCCTATCCCGGGCCTCCGCGTGGCCTGTTCCTGAAAACCTACCTGGACCGGCTGGCCGCGTGGATCGTGCGGGACGTGCGAGAGAGAGGCCTGTCCGTCGATGTGGTGCACGCCCACAAGCTGTCCACCGACGGACTTGCCGGCGCCGCTGTTGCCAAGGCGCTTGGCCGCCCCCTTGTCATCTCGTCCCAGGGGATTTCCGACGTCAAGATCCTCACGGTCCGGCGCGACCTGCGCCGTGTGTGGCGGGACATCTGGCGCGGCGCGGCGATGGTGTTTCCGTTCGCGCCATGGACGAAGACGGCGCTCGATCATATGCTTGGCTCTCGCGAGGGGCCGGTCACAATCCTGCCATGCCCGAACGATCGGGACGGCATCATCTCTCCGCGCCGGACCGCGCCGGTCTTCAAGACGTGTTTCCACCTGAGCCAATACCGCCGGAAAAACGTGGCCGGGCTGATCCAGGCCGTGGCTACGGCCGCGCGGGACGTCCCCGATATCCGGCTGGACATTCTCGGTGGCGGCGATCCGGCCGGGTTCGCGGCGGTGCGGGGCCTGATCGCGCGCCGCGCACCGGACCATTGCCGCCTGATCGGGCCGGTTCCGCGCGAGCGGATCCAGGACGAGATGAACGCCGCGTGTGGGTTCGCCATGGTGCCGTTCCGCGAGAGTTTCGGCATGGTCTATACAGAGGCCCTGCTGTCCGGTGCGCCCGTCATCCACGCGGCGGGAAACGGGATCGCCGGCTACTTCGAGGGCAGCGAGGCCGTGGTGGCCGTGGACCCCGATGACACAAACGCCCTGGCCGCCGCGCTGGTCGATGGCGTCCGTCGTCAGGACGAGATCAAGGCGACCCTGCGCGACATGCAGGAATCCGGTGCGTTGACCCGGCTGACACGGGCGGCGATCCGGGACGCGTATTGTTCGGCCATGCAGTCCGTGCTTGGGGCCCACGATCCAGTCGCTGGTGGTGGCTGACGGTGCGGTGCGTGGTTATCGGCCTGCCACGATCCAGAAAGGGAAGCGCGATCCGATCATGACCGACCTCAGCATCCTGATCATCAGCTACAACACGCGCGACCTTCTGCTGAACGCGCTGAAGGCCGTGCGCGACGTCGGGTGTTCTCGTCCTTACGAGGTAATCGTGCTTGACAATGCCTCGCACGACGGGTCCGCCGATGCCGTGGCCGAGCACTTCCCAGAGGTGCGTCTGATTCGCTCCGAGGAGAACCTGGGCTTCGCCAAGGGCAACAACGTCGCCGCCGAGCAAGCGACCGGACGGTGGCTGTTGTTGCTCAATCCCGATACCGAGGTCTATCCGGGCGCCTTGGACGCGATCGTGTCGTTCGCCGAGGCGAACCCCGATGGCGGTGTCTACGGCGGCCGTACGTTCTTTCCGGATGGGTCGCTCAACATTGCCTCGTGCTGGGGTCGGATCACGCCTTGGAGCCTGTTCTGTTCGGCGTTCGGGCTGACGGCCCTGATGCCCAAGTCTTCGCTCTTCAACCCCGAAACACTAGGCGGATGGCCACGCGACAGCGTCCGCCACGTGGACATCATCACCGGGTGTTTTCTGCTCATCGGCCGGGACCTGTGGGTCCGGCTCGGCGGCTTCGACACGCGATTTTGGATGTACGGCGAGGATGCGGATCTCTGCTTGCGGGCGGCGCGCTTGGGTTGCCGGCCGATGATCACGCCCGAGGCCCGCCTGATGCACATTGTCGGCGCCAGCAGCCAGAGCACGGCGCGCCGCACCATCATGCTGCATACCGGGCGGGCGTCCCTGGTCTACACGCATTGGCCTAGGGTCTGGCTCCCCTGGGGGCGCGCCATGCTCTGGGCGTGGATCGTGAATCGGGTGGTGGCGGCATCGCTCCTGGCCACCGCGATGCCGCGCCGCTTCGGACCGTTGCGGGACAAGTGGCAAGAAGTCTGGCGCCGCCGCAGGGAGTGGATGGCCGGATATCCGGCGGAGGCGGACGCCTGACGGCATAGCGGGCGCGAGGGAGGCCTGAACCAAACCTCATGGGGCGAAGTCAGTGTTCGACTCCGCCCCATGTGACGCAACCGCGCGCCCGGGGGCAATGCCGGGCCACGCGGTTGAGTGGTCCGATCACGCCGCCTTTTCGGACGCGCGCCTCTTTGCCCACCGGGCGCCGAACAGCCCGCCCAGGGCGGTCAGCAGGAACCACGCGGCGGCGGGGAGGGGCGTGGTTGCGGAGACGCCCGTAAACGTAACGGAAATGTCCTCACCGCCGCTGTACGCGTTGAAGCCGATAAAGAGGTCCTTGAAGTCTGCAAACCCGGCATCGTAGTAGCTGTCTGGCTCTACGCCGTCAAAAGCGAAGTACAGAGACCCAGTCGGATCCAGTTTGAAGTCAGCGGTGTGTTCGCCTGTACTTCTAGCAGCAAGCTCAGTAAAGTCGCCATCCCAACTCGCGTCGGATTTGTCGTATGTCCAGCCGCCGTAGTAATAGTTTGCAAATCCAGCATATCCCCCCGATTGAGCCATTAATTCAGCATCAGACTCGTTTCGGTCGACGAAGACGCGCGGAACATACGAGTTATCAGTGTTGTCAAGAAAACGGAACTGGATGTTTTGCCTGTCAGACGACCGGATGTAATCAGGCAGGCGTGCCTTCAGCACCCACTCGTCCGGGTTTGTGATGCTGCCCTGGGTCCGAGACATCTCGCCTTGTTTTCCGGTCATCGTCAGGCTTCCGTCATCGTTAATCGTGACGGTTGCTTTGCTGCTCGATAGGTTAAAATCCCAGGTCAGGCCGCTCCATTCGAACGGGCCGTCGGCCACAGTGTAGCTAACGGCGGCCGGCGCTGTGGTCGCCCAGAGAGCGATGGCCGCCGCCGTGACGGCGCCGGCGACCAAACGGGGGGGCTGTAACTGCTTGCTCATGACGTCTCTCCTTTGGGCATTGGTTGCTCAGTCATGCGTGGCATGGCGAGGGTCGGCGGGCATGGTCGCGCGTAGCGCGGCAACGACGCGGTCCATTCTGGCAAGCTGCCCATCTTCTGAGGCGCGGTCCGCTGCACTTGGTCTCGCAATATCACATTAGTTGTATCCCGCTCGACGGTGCGGTTCGGGGCCTCGGCTGTCAATCCACCAAATGGGGGGCTCCACCTTTTGGTGGATTTGACGAAAATTAGGGCAGAGCCAACAAGGATGCGCAATCTTGCCGAGTGTTTTTTTTTGAGAACCGTTTTTTTAAGCGTGTTCTTGGCGGGGCGCGCCCAAGCGAGGATGGCGTCAAATCTCGACCACCCCATACGCGATCGCCAGCAGCCCCAGTCCGAGAAGCACGCGATAGATCACGAACGGCAGGAACCCGGCGTGGCGCAGCCAGGCCATCATCAGGGCCACGGCCGCCAAGGCCGAGACCATGGCCAGACCGGCGGCGATCAGGGCCTCGCGCGTGATGGCCCAGTCACCCATCTCGTACAGGTCCAGGCCCACCAGCAGGCCGGCGGCGGTGATGGTGGGGATCGACATCAGCAGCGAGAACCGCGCCGCCTCCGGCCGCTCGTAGCCAAGGAACCGGGCCGCCGTCATGGTGATGCCGGAGCGGCTGGTGCCGGGGATCAGCGCCAAGGCCTGCGCCAGGCCGAGGATCAGGGCATCGCCCCAGGTCATGTGTTCGACCCGGCGCACGGTCATGCCGACGCGGTCGGCCAGCCCCAGCAGCAGGCCGAAGCCCAGCGTGGCCCAGGCGATGACCTCCAGGTTGCGCAGTCCGGACTCGATCAGGTCCTTGAGCAGAAGGCCGGCGATCACGACGGGAATGGTGGCGATGATCAGGTGGACCACCATGCGGGCACCGGGGCCGCCGCGCCCCGTCAGCAGGCGCCCCGCGCCGGCCAACATCACGCCCACATCGCGCCAGAAGTACACCAGGACGGCGAGCAGCGTCCCGACATGAACGGCCACGTCGATCTTCAGGCCCTGGTCCGGCCAGTCCGACAACAGCGGCACCAGCGCCAGATGCCCCGAGGAACTGACGGGCAGGAATTCCGTGAGGCCCTGCACCAGGGCCAGAACGACGAGCTGGAGAGGGTCCACGGCCTGATCCACAAGGGGATGATCCACAAGATGGTGTGGATCCCTTATAGCAGATCACCCTATTCCTGGCCCAGACACAAAATGTTGCGGCGACGTGGATCCCCGGCACAACCGCGAGGGCATATAGGTCTTATGTCCTGACCAAAATTCCCGGAAATGTCCGGATTTTTCAGAGGGTCGCGGCTGGCGAATGGCTTGTTGCCCCGATAATAGGTCAACAATGCTGCTATATATGACGTTTTTCTCTTGTGATCCCGTCCCGGCAGGCGTATCTCAAAGCCCCGGTTTGCCTCGGAACACGGACGGGCCATCCGGGATAAGACGTCCGTACAGGAGGGCCGCGATGACGCGGAAGATGATGCAGTTCACCCGCCTTGAGGGGCGGATGCCGGTGAAGCGCGACGCCGAGGCACGGCGTGGCGACTTCGAGGAAATCTATACCGGCTATGCGCCCGACGGGGCGTCTGACCAAGCCTCACGCTGCGAGCAGTGCGGCATTCCGTTCTGCCAGGTGCACTGCCCGCTTCAGAACAATATTCCCGACTGGCTGTTGCTGACTGCCCAGGGCCGCCTGGAGGAAGCGTACGCCGTGTCCTCGGCGACCAACACGCTGCCCGAGATCTGCGGCCGCATCTGCCCGCAGGACCGCCTGTGCGAGGGCTCGTGCGTCCTGGAACAGTCGCGTCACGGTACCGTGACGATCGGCGCAGTCGAAAAATACATCACCGATACGGCCTGGGACAAGGGCTGGGTCCAGCCTGTGCGGCCGACGCAGGAACGCGCGCAGTCGGTGGGCATCATCGGCGCCGGGCCGGCCGGCATGGGCGCGGCCGAGCAACTGCGCAAACTGGGCTATCAGGTCACGCTGTACGACCGCCACGACCGCGCCGGCGGGCTGCTGATCTACGGCATTCCCGGCTTCAAGCTGGAAAAGCACATCGTCGAGCGGCGCAGCCAGTGGCTGATCGACTCCGGCGTCGAGATCAAGGTGAACGTCGAGATCGGCCGCGACATGACGCTGGCCGATCTGCGCCAGCGCCACGACGCCGTTCTGGTCGCCACGGGCGTCTACAAGGCCCGCGCGCTGACCGTGCCGGGCGCCGGCCTGCCGGAGGTGCTGCCGGCTCTGACCTACCTGACGGCGTCCAACCGGCGCAGCCTGGGCGACGCCGTGGCCGACTACGACAGCGGCCTGCTGAACGCCGCCGGCAAGAAGGTGGTGGTCATCGGCGGCGGCGACACCGCCATGGATTGCGTGCGCACGGCCATCCGCCAGGGCGCCGAGTCCGTCAAGTGCCTCTACCGCCGCGACCGCGCCAACATGCCGGGCTCGCAGCGCGAGGTGGCCAACGCCATCGAGGAAGGCGTGGAGTTCGTCTGGCTGACCGCGCCCGAGGCCATCCTCGACCAGGACGGCCATGTCAGTGCCGTGCGCACGGTGCGCATGTACCTGGGTGTGCCCGACGCCACCGGCCGCCAGAGCCCGGTGCCGATCGAGGGCAGCCAGTTCGACGAGCCGGCCGACATGGTCATCTCCGCCCTTGGCTTCGAGCCGGAGGACCTGCCGACCCTGTTCGGCGAGCCCGGGTTGCCGGTGACCAAGTGGGGCACCGTCAAGGTGGACCCGCACAGCCTGATGAGTGAGATGGACGGCGTGTTCGCCGCCGGCGACATCGTGCGCGGTGCCTCGCTGGTGGTGTGGGCGGTGCGCGATGGCCGCGACGCCGCCGCCGGCATCCACGACTACATCCAGGCGAAGCTGGCCGCCGGTGGCGAGCCGCCGCAGGACATGGCCCTGGCCTCGTAAGGCCGGCGCCGCAGGACCTAACACCACGAATTGGAAGACACATGTCATTGCGAGCCGCCATCACACGATGGCGGCGACGCAATCCAGAGCGGATGAAACGTCTTTCTGCTCTGGATTGCCCCAGTCCCAGTGGGTTTTTGGGGGCGTGTCGCGCCTCGCAATGACGGCCGCCCGAAGACCGCGCGGCCCCGACCCCAGAAGGAGTCCGGCCATGACCGAGACGTTCAACACCCCTGGCGCCGACTCCGGTGCCCGCTTCGTGGCCGACTGGCGCGCCAACGCTGCGCGCCTGGAACAGGCCGGGGCCTACAGCCCGGCCGACGAGCATGACGCCTGCGGCGTCGGCTTGGTCGCCTCCATCAACGGCACGCCGCGCCGCGACGTGGTCGTGGCCGGCATCGAGGCCCTGAAGGTGCTGTTCCACCGGGGCGCCGTGGACGCCGACGGCAAGACCGGCGACGGCGCCGGCATCCACGTCGAGATCCCGCAGGCGTTCTTCAAGGAGCACATCGCCGCCACCGGTCACGTCCCGAGCGAGGGCCGCCTCGCCGTCGGCATGGTCTTCCTGCCCAAGGCGGACCTGGTGGCGCAGGAGGAATGCCGCTGCATCGTCGAGACGGAAATCCTCGCCGCCGGCTACACGATCTATGGCTGGCGTCAGGTGCCCGTTGACGTCTCGGTCATCGGCGAGAAGGCCAACGCCACCCGGCCCGAGATCGAGCAGATCATGATCTGCAACCCCAAGGGCGTCGACGACGAGCGGTTCGAGATCGACCTGTACGTGGTGCGCCGGCGCATCGAGAAGAAGATCCACGCGGCCGGCATCCAGGATTTCTACATCTGCTCGCTGTCCTGCCGCTCGATCATCTACAAGGGCCTGTTCCTGGCCGAACAGCTCACCAGTTTCTATCCCGACCTGCTGGACGACCGGTTCGAGTCCAGCTTCGCCATCTATCACCAGCGCTACTCCACCAACACCTTCCCCACCTGGTGGCTGGCGCAGCCGTTCCGGATGCTCGCCCACAACGGCGAGATCAACACCCTGACCGGCAACGTCAACTGGATGAAGGCGCACGAAACGCGCATGTCATCGCCGCTGCTGGGCGCGGCCATCGAGGACCTGAAGCCGCTGGTGCGCGTGGGCAGCTCCGACAGCGCCGGGCTTGACGCCGTGTTCGAGCTGCTGTGCCGGGCCGGCCGCGAGGCCCCCATGGTCAAGGCCATGATGATCCCGCAAAGCCTGACCCAGGACAGCACGCTGCCGGAGCCGCACGGCGATCTGGTTTCCTATTGCAACTGCGTCATCGAACCGTGGGACGGCCCGGCCGCCATCTGCGCCACCGACGGCCGCTGGGTGGTCGCCGGCATGGACCGTAATGGCCTGCGACCGATGCGCTACAGCGTCACCCGTGATGGGCTGCTGGTGGTCGGCTCGGAAACCGGCATGGTGCGCGTGCCCGAGTCCGACATCGTGCGCAAGGGCCGGGTCGGACCCGGTGGCATGATTGCCGTCGACCTACGCGAGGGCGTCTTCTACGAGGATCGGGAGATCAAGGACCGGCTGGCCGCCCGCCAGGCGTTCGGGGACTGGGTCAAGCGCATCACCAAGCTGGACAGCCTGATCACCGGCGACCAGGACGAACCCTCGGGCTTGGCGCCGGAGGCCCTGCGCCGTGCCCAGGTCGCCTTCGGCCAGAGCATGGAGGACATGGAACTCCTGCTCCAGCCCATGGTCACGGACGCCAAGGAAGCCACCGGCTCCATGGGCGACGACACGCCGCTGGCCGTGCTGTCGGATCACTACCGGGGCCTGCACCAGTTCTTCCGCCAGAATTTCAGCCAGGTCACCAACCCGCCCATCGACCCCCTGCGCGAGACGCGGGTGATGAGCCTGCGCACGCGCCTGGGCAACCTGGGCAACATCCTCGACGAGTCGCCCGAGCAGTGCGAGGTCTTGCAACTTGAGAGCCCGGTGCTGACCACCGCCGAGTTCGAGGCCATGCGCCGCTACATGGGTGAGACGGCGGCGGAGATCGACTGCACGTTCGACCCGCGCGGCGGCGAGCACGCCCTGCGTCAGGCCCTGCACCGCATCCGCCAGGAAGCCGAGGACGCCGTGCGCGGTGGGCGCACCCACGTGATCCTGTCCGACCAGGCCATGGGGCCGGACCGGGCGGCGCTGCCGATGATTCTGGCCGCCGGCGCGGTGCACACACACTTGGTGCGCCAGCGTCTGCGCACGTTCACGTCGGTCAACGTGCGTTCGGCCGAGTGTCTGGACACCCATTACTTCGCCGTGCTGATCGGCGTTGGTGCCACCACCGTCAACCCGTGGCTGGCGCAGGAAAGCATCGCCGACCGGCACCGGCGCGGCCTGCTGGGCGACTTGACGCTGGATCAGGCCATGGCCCGCTACAAGAAGGCGGTCAACGACGGCCTGCTGAAGATCATGTCCAAGATGGGCATCTCGGTGCTCAGCAGCTATCGGGGCGGTCACTGCTTCGAGGCCATCGGCCTGTCGCGTTCGCTGGTGGCCGAGTTCTTCACCAGCATGACGTCGCGCATCTCCGGCATCGGCCTGCCGGGCATCCAGAAGAAGGTGCTGGAGCAGCACGCCCGGGCGTTTGATCCGGCCGTGGTGACACTGCCGGTGGGCGGGTTCTACCGCTACCGGCGCGGCGGCGAGGCGCACCAGTACGACGGCCGCCTGATCCACATGCTGCAGGAGGCGGTGGGCACCGACAGCTACCAGACCTATCGGCGCTACACCAAGGGCCTGTACCGGATGGCACCGGTCAACATCCGCGACCTGCTCGACTTCAAGCAGGTCAGCAGCCCGGTCAATATGGATGAGGTGGAGAGCATCAACTCCATCCGCCGGCGCTTCGTCACCCCGGCCATGTCGCTCGGCGCCCTGTCGCCGGAGGCGCACGGCACGCTCAACATCGCCATGAACCGCATCGGTGCCAAGTCCGACAGCGGCGAGGGCGGTGAGGACCCCGTGCGCTACAAGCCGCGCCCCAACGGCGACAACATGAACTCGGCCATCAAGCAGGTGGCCTCGGGCCGTTTCGGCGTGACCGCCGAGTACCTCAACCAGTGCCGCGAGATCGAGATCAAGGTCGCCCAGGGTGCCAAGCCCGGCGAAGGCGGCCAGTTGCCCGGCTTCAAGGTGACGGTGGAGATCGCCAAGCTGCGGCACTCGACGCCGGGCGTGACGCTGATCAGCCCGCCGCCGCACCACGACATCTATTCCATCGAGGATCTGGCGCAGCTTATCTACGACCTGAAACAGATCAATCCGTCGGCCAGGGTCACGGTGAAGCTGACCAGCCGCACCGGCATCGGCACCATCGCCGCCGGCGTGGCCAAGGCCAACGCCGACGTGATCCTGGTGTCCGGCCACAACGGCGGCACCGGCGCCAGCCCGCAGACCTCCATCAAGTACGCCGGCCTGCCGTGGGAGATGGGCCTGTCCGAGGTGCACCAGGTGCTGACCCTGAACCGGCTGCGCCACCGTGTCCTGCTGCGCACCGACGGGGGCATCAAGACCGGCCGCGACGTGGTCATCGCCGCCATGCTGGGTGCCGAGGAGTTCGGTGTCGGCACCACGGCGTTGATCGCCATGGGCTGCATCATGGTGCGCCAGTGCCACACCAACACCTGCCCGGTGGGCGTGTGCACGCAGGACAAGGCCATGCGCGAGAAGTTCACCGGCACGGCCGAGAAGGTGGTCAACCTGTTCACCTTCATGGCCGAGGAAATCCGGGAAATCCTGGCCTCGCTCGGCCTGCGGTCGCTGAACGAGGCGATCGGCCGCACCGACCTGCTGCACCAGATCAGCCGCGGCTCGGCGCACCTGGACGACCTGGATCTCAATGCCATCCTGGCCCACCCGGACAGCGGCGGCCTGCCCGTGCACTGCGCGATCGAAGGCCGCAACGAGGTGCCGGAGACCCTTGACGCGCAGATGATCAAGGATGCCCACAATACCCTTGAAGACGGCGAGAAAATGCAGCTCACCTATACGGTGCGCAACACGCATCGCGCCGTCGGCACCATGCTGTCGCACAAGATCGTCACCAAGTACGGCGAGCGCGGCCTGCAACCGGGCCACATCACCGTGCGCCTGCGCGGCTCGGCCGGGCAGTCGCTGGGGGCCTTCGCCGTGCAGGGCCTGAAGCTGGAGGTGTTCGGCGACGCCAACGACTACGTGGGCAAGGGGCTGTCCGGCGGCACCATCGTGGTGCGCCCAGCGGTGTCCAGCCCCCTGGCCTCGCACGAGAACACGATCATCGGCAACACCGTGCTGTACGGCGCCACCGGCGGCAAGCTTTTCGCCGCCGGTCAGGCGGCCGAGCGGTTCGCGGTGCGCAACTCCGGCGCCCAGGTGGTGGTCGAGGGCTGCGGCTCCAACGGGTGCGAGTACATGACCAACGGCGTCGTCGTGATCCTGGGCGAGATCGGCGCCAACTTCGCCGCCGGCATGTCGGGCGGCATGGCCTTCATCCACGACCCCGAAGGCCTGTTGCCGCAGCGCATCAACCCAGACTACGTCATCTGGCAGCGCATCCAGGTGGACCACTACGCCGACCTGCTGAAGGGGCTGGTCGAGGAACACGTGGCCGAGACCCAGTCCCGCTTCGCCCAGCGGCTGCTGGTCAACTGGGAACGCGAGATCGGCCAGTTCTGGCAGATCGTGCCGAAGGAGATGCTGGACAAGCTGGAGGTGCCGGTCACGCCGCCAGGGGTCGAGCCCGGCGCCGCCGCCGGCCAGGCGGCAGAGTAGGGGGAGAGGCTCCGACCGTCATACGCTGTCCGCTTGATCCAGTCATGTCGGCCGGGTCGGCGGAATGGCCCCAGTGTCATCGGTGGACGCAGCCTGACCGGTCACGTTTCTTGGGAAACGGCCAGATTGTGGAGAGGCCCATGGTCGAAAGACCATGGGCCTGTGCGTGAGCGCATCCGACGCGCTTCGCATGGGACAGGACCCCAAGGAGAGGGCCGGATATGGCGACCGTGTTCTACGCGCTGTTCTGTGGCCTTTGTGGCCTGGGTGTGCTGGGGGCCGTGCTGGTCGGCCCGATGGACGTGGCCGGCCTGCGAGAGCTGGGCCTGCCTGACGCGACGCGGACGGGGCTCGCCGTCGTCGTATTGGCCGTCTGTGTGATCCTGGGCGCGTTCTTCGCCGCACAGGCGCGGATCATCCAGCTGCTGGAAAAGAGCCGGGACCGCGAGCGTTCGAACGCGGCCAACGATCATGTTTGACGGGTCCTGTGGGAACGTCCTCTAGGGGCACCGCGTTGGTGGGATGGTGAGAGAGGGCGTCCGGACCGGGTTCGGTAGCTCCTCAAGAGGTCACGCGCCCGAGCGGGGCGGGATCTCAAGCGGCCGGGCAACCGGCGCCCTGCATCCCGAACGTGAGCCGAAAAGGAGGCCAGCAATGAACAAGGACGAGTTGAAAGGCAACTGGAACCAGCTCAAGGGCAATGTCCGCAAGCAGTGGGGCAAGCTCACGGACAGCGATGTCGAAGAAGCGAGCGGTGACCGAGACATTCTGGTCGGCAAGCTCCAGGAACGCTACGGCATTGCCAAGGCAGAAGCCGAAAAGCAGGTCGACAGCCTCCGCGCCTAAATAACAGCGGCGGATGACACACATAGAGCGTCGGGCGGGAGGAACCCTCCCGCCCGACAGGCTCGGTCGAAGGACCCGAGGTGCGGCTCAGGCCCGGTTCTCGCGCGTCGGCACGGAAATGCCCTCGATCGCCGAGTGCTCGACGCCGGCGCGAACAAGGTCCGCCACCGCGACGATGCCGACCAGCCGCTTGTCGCGGTTCAGCACCGGCAGGCGACGCACCTTGTGCTCGGCCATCACGTCGGCGGCGCGCTGCGCGTCCTCGTCCTCGAAGCAGTAGTACACGCGCTCGGACAGGACGTCGCGAACCGTGCAGTCGCCGGGGCCTTTACTGCCAGCGACACCGCGCACGGTGATGTCGCGGTCGGTCACCATGCCGACGAGACGGTCGTTCTCGCCGACGGGCAGCCCGCCGACATCCTCGTCGCGCATCCGGATGGCGGCATCGCGGATGGTCATGGTCGGATCGACCACATCCACGCTGGGCGTCATGATGTCCTGAATGGTCATGTCGGTCTCCCTTCGCTTTGATCTGCTGGTGAGGCACCTTCGGAACAGGTCGCCTCCGCAGCTGCGATAGCCGCTCGTAACTCAACGCGCGCCGGCGCGGCGTGTTCCGTTCCGAGACCGGCCAAGTGGACATTTCTTCAGTCGGGTTTTGGTCGGACGCTCGCGTCGGACGGCCGCCGCCGCGCCAAGCCCCCCTCGCCCTGCTCAGTCATTTCCACTATAATGATCGGGTTTGGTTTGTCGGCGACTGACCAAGCGAGGGGGCTGGGCGCAAGGGGGGCGCGCCAGCCGGGGTCCAGAACACCGTGACCCAGCGCACCGACAAGACCATCCATCGTGCCCCTGACACGGGACCAGACATGGCTGAGCAAAGATCGGTTCATTTGACGGGCAATGAACGAACGTTTTCCGAGAATTCCTTCCTCGTAAGTAAGACGGACATCAAGGGCCGCATCACCTACGTTAATCGCGTCTTTATTGATGTGTCCGGATACACAGAGAAAGAACTGTTGGGTCGTCCCCACAACCTGATCCGGCATCCGCATATGCCGCGCTGCGTCTTCAAGCTCTTTTGGGAGACCATCGCCTCCGGCCAGGAAATGTTCGCCTATATCGTCAACCGCTGCAAAAACGGTGACCATTACTGGGTGTTTGCCCACGTCACGCCATCGTTCGATTCGAATGGAAACGTTTGCGGCTATCACTCGAACCGCCGGGTGTCGGATCGCTCGGTCGTTCAGACCGTCATCACACCGCTGTACAAGACCCTGCGCGAGGAAGAGGCGCGGCACGCCTCCAGCAAGGACGGCATGGCGGCGGCCGGGGCTCTGCTGCAGGACCATGTCCGCAAAAAAGGGATGAGTTATGAACAATATGTCCTCGCTCTCGGCCATCCCGCTTCTTAACGGCGCGGCCCTGGTTCTGGTGCTGGGCGCGGTCGTCGCTCTGCTGCTGGGCGCGCCGGTCGCCGTGACGGCGGTGCTTCTGGTGCTGGCCGGCGCTGCCGTGGGGGGCGGGCTGGTCCTCGCCCGCCGGGCCGGCGCGGCGGTCTCCAATGCCACCCGCGTCTGCCAGCGCCTGGCCGACGGCGACTTCGAAGCCCGTATCACCGGCATTCACGAGCGCGGGGACCTGGGCGAGATGCTGTGGGCGATCAACGAAATGACCGACCACATGGACGCGTTCGCCCGGGAAAGCATCGCCTCCATGCAGTACATCTCCAAGAACCTGTACTTCCGCCGCATCATCAACACGGGGATGCGCGGAATGCTGCTGAACGGCAGCCGCGTCATCAACACCGCCACCGAGCGCGTGGCCCAGAACACCACCGGCTTCGGCCGCGTGGCCGACGACTTCAACGCCTCGCTGAACGCCGTCATGACCGACATCGGCCACTCGGTGGAGACGCTGGAAAGCATGGCCCGCGACATGGAAACGGTCGTCACCGGCTCGCGCGGCGACGCCGACACGGCGGCTCATGTCTCGCAACAGACGTCGGCCAACGTGCAGGTGATCTCCGATGCCGCCGAGGAGATGGCGAGTTCGATCGCCGAGATCGCCCGCCAAGTCAGCCGCACGACCGACGTCGCCGGCCAGGCCAAGGACGCCACCAACACGGCGCGCGAGACGGTGGGCGAGCTTGTCACCTACGCCAACAAGATCGGCGAGTTCGTGGAAATGATCGAGACCATCGCCGAGCAGACGAACCTGCTGGCCCTGAACGCGACGATCGAGGCCGCGCGCGCTGGCGAGGCGGGCAAGGGCTTCACCGTCGTCGCCTCCGAGGTCAAGATGCTGGCGGGCCAGACGGCCGGCGCCACCGAGGATATCGCCCGTCAGGTCGCCTCCATCCAGGCCGCCACCGACAAGGCCGCCGAGGTGTTCCAGAGCATCGTCGGCGTGATCGACGAGATCAACGAGTCGGCCACCGTCGTCGCCGCCGCGATCGAGGAACAAAGCGCCGCCTCGCGCGAGATCGCCGACAACGCCAATCGCGCCCACAACGGCACCGAGGACGTGGCCAGCCACGTCAACACGATCAGCGAGAACGTCTCGCGGATCAGCCAGGCGACCGATCAGGTCATGACGGTGACCGGGGATCTGTCCGCGCAGTCGAAAATGAAGGTGCAGGAGGTCCTCAAGAAGATGGACACGTTCATGGCCGAACTGCGCAAGATCGCCTGAACGGGCGCGCCCCCCAGCAGGCCCAAGCCCGACTCGCCCCGATCGGCGCTATCGTCATCACACTCTTTCCGCCGAAGCGGCGGCACTTCGCTCGCGAGACGACGTGACTCGCCATTGCGAACCCTCGTCGCAAGACGAGGGTGAAGCAATCCAGGGCGTAAAACGCAAATATCCGCCCTGGATTGCTTCGTCACTTCGTTCCTCGCAATGACAAACGGAAACGAAGTTGTGTGAATCAGATGGCCGATCGGCGAGGGGCGGCGCGCCCGCGCATTCCCCTGTTGCCAGTGCGGCGGCGGTGCGGTAAGGCCCCGCCACGTCTTCTCCGAGTCAACCGAACAGGCGCCCGATGGGATTCAACTGCGGCATCGTCGGCCTGCCCAACGTGGGCAAGTCCACGCTCTTCAACGCGCTCACCGCCACGGCGGCGGCGCAGGCGGCCAACTTTCCGTTCTGCACCATCGAGCCCAACGTGGGCCGCGTGGCCGTGCCGGACGACCGGCTGGACAAGCTGGCGGTGCTGGGCAAGTCGGCCAAGGTGATCCCCACCCAGCTTGAGTTCGTGGACATCGCCGGGCTGGTGCGCGGCGCGTCCAAGGGCGAGGGCCTGGGCAACCAGTTCCTGGCCAACATCCGCGAGACGGACGCCATCGTCTCCGTCCTGCGCTGCTTCGAGGACGAGAACGTCACCCACGTGGATGGCTCGGTCGACCCGGTGCGCGACGCCGAGACCATCGAGACGGAACTGCTGCTGGCCGACCTGGAGAGCCTGGAAAAGCGCATCGTGCCGCTGGGCAAGAAGGCCAAGGGCGGCGATGCCCTGGCCAAGGCGCAGATCGCCGTCATGGAGCCGGCGCTGGCGCTGCTGCGCGAGGGCAAACCGGCGCGCCTGGCGAAACCGGACGATCCCGAGGCGCTGAAGCTGTTCCATCAGCTCAACCTGCTGTCCACCAAGCCGGTGCTCTACGTCTGCAACGTCGATGAGGGATCGGCGGCCGAGGGCAACGCGTTCTCCGCCAAGGTGGCGCAGAAGGCGGCGGCCGAGAGCGCGGCCCATGTGGTCATCTCGGCGGCCATCGAGGCCGAGGTGGCGCAACTGGAGGACCCGGACGAGAAAGCGGCCTTCCTGGAGGATCTGGGGCTGGCCGAAACCGGCCTGACCCGGGTGATCCGCGCCGGCTACGGGTTGCTGGACCTGCTGACGTTCTTCACCGTGGGGCCGAAGGAGGCGCGCGCCTGGACCGTGCGACGTGGCGCCAAGGCGCCGGAGGCGGCCGGGGTCATCCACACCGACTTCGAGCGCGGCTTCATCCGCGCCGAGACCATCGCCTACGACGATTTCATCGCCTGCGGCGGCGAACAGGGCGCCAAGGACACCGGCAAGATGAGGTCCGAAGGCAAGGACTACGTCGTCCAGGACGGCGACGTGGTCCACTTCCTGTTCAACGTGTAATACCAAGCGCCGGCAATCTCGACACGTTTTCCGGACCGTCGGCACATTACCTTGGGAGATCCCTCGCGTCCTAACGGACGCTTCGGGATGACGGGCACTGGTTAGGAAAAACAAAGGAATACGTCATCCCGAGCGAGCGAAAGCGAGCCGAGGGATCTCCTGGGCCGGCACGACGCCCGGCCCAGGAAGAGGGGTCACTGCGTCTGTCCGTTGGTGCAACACGCTACACCAAAGTGCGCGTGTGCGTGCGCGGGAAACCGGACCCGACGCAGTGGGTCCGGTTTCGCACGGTCGGTGTTACGACGCCTTGGCCAGGTTCTCGTTCACCGCGTCCCAGTTGACGAGGTTGTCCAGCCAGGCGCTCAGATAGTCCGGGCGGCGGTTCTGGTAATCCAGGTAGTAGGAGTGCTCCCAGACGTCGCAGCCCATCAGGGCGGTTTGTCCGCTGATCAGCGGGTTTTCGCCGTTCGGCGTCTTGGTGATCTTCAGATCACCGTTGTCCAGGACCAGCCAGGCCCAGCCCGAACCGAACTGGCCCACGCCGGCGGCCTTGAACTGTTCCTTGAAGTCATCCACGGACCCGAACGCCGACGTGATCCGGTCCTTGATCTCTCCGGTCGGTTCACCGCCGCCGCCGGGTTTCATCACCACCCAGAACAGGTTGTGGTTCCACACCTGGGCGGCGTTGTTGAACGCGGCGGTGTTCTTGTCGGTCCAGGCAGCCTTGACGACCTCTTCCAGAGGCATGTCGGCCATCGGCGTGCCTTCGATCAGCTTGTTGATGGTGTTGACGTAGGTCTGATGGTGCTTGCCGTGATGGAAATCCAGCGTCTGCGCCGACATGTGCGGCTCCAGCGCGGAGCGGTCATACGGCAGGGAAGGCAGTTCGAACGGCATTCTAAACCTCGTTTGAAAGGGTGAGTGCAAACGATGGCGGGACCAGACACAAGGGTAGATAGGCCCCACACCCCGCCCTGTGAAGGTGGGGGGCCAGGAAATGAGGCCGACGCACCGGTTCGGGGCGCCCCGCTGTCCCCGTCGGCCGAGCAGCTTCGGCGCACAGATCGGGACCGGTTCGTGCTCACCCTGCTGGCCCCGCCGCAGCGCCGTCCGGCCCTGTTCGCCCTGTTCGCGTGGCACGTTGAGCTGGCCCGGGTGCCCTTCATGGTCTCCGATCCCATGGCCGGCGCGGTGCGCCTGCAATACTGGCACGACCTGGTGCTGGCCGACGACCCCATGGCGGCGGCGCGCGGCCATCCGATGGCGGAGGAGCTTGCGACCCGCGTCCTGCCCGACCTGTCGGCCAAGGACCGGGGGTTGCTTGTGGCGCTTCTGGAGGCCTGCGTCGAGGATCTGCCGCCCGATCCGCCGCCGGACGACGCGGCCGTCTTGCGCGTGGCGGACCGGACGTCGGGCGCGCTGAGCCAGATCGCCGCCCGCCTGCTGGGCGTCGATGACCCAGCCAGCCGTGCCGTGGCGCGCCATGCCGGCACCGCCTGGGGGCTGGTGGCGCTGGCCCGGGCGACGCCAGCGCTGATCAACGCCGGGCGCCTGCGGTTGCCGGTGGCGGTCGTGCGCGCGGCCGGCCGGGAGCCCAGCACCGTCCTGGCTGGCAATGATACGGATCGACACGGCATTCGCGCCGGGGTGGCCGTGCTGTCGGCCCTGGCCGCCCGGGAGCTGGCGCAGGTCCGGGCCGTGACGGGCGACAGCGGCCGGCGGCTCGATGCCCGCGTGCGACCGCTGGCGCGTCAGGCGATCCAGGCGGCGCACGGCCTGAGGACTTTAAAACGTCTCCGTTACGATCCATATGATTCGCGTATGGCAGCCCTGCGCCCACCGTTGGTCCGCCTGGTCGGTGATCGTCTGATCCGGGGCGCCTGAGCCCTCGTCGGACCGGCGGTCATTGCTTCGCCTGAAGAACGATCGGCCACCGGGCGCCGCGGCCGGGCCGCGGCCGCGCTCCGCCTGGGCCGGAAAATAGACGCCGAATCAAGATCTTAACCTGGAAGACCGCGTCAAATGAGAAACAAACTCGCGGTTTCTTTGATGCGAATCGCATATAGTGCACGCATGTCATGTAATACCGCAAACAGAGGGCCCTGACTCATCCATCGCTGTTTCAACCGCGCGAACAACACCGTGCGGCAGTTTGGAGGGTTGCCTAATCCACCACAAACCGATAAGCTGTTAACCAATTGGTAGCCATAATTGAATCACAGTATGATGGATGTGGTGTCAGACGACATGGTGTCAGACAGGGGTTTGATGTCGACGGAGGCCGAGATGAACAGAAACAACTGCTCCCCACTTGAGCATCTTGCCGGGGTCGCGGCGGTTGTCGGCCTCAGCATGGTCCTTCACACGGCCCTGACGACGGGCAGCGTCTTCTTCGCGCCGGAGCGAGTGGTCGCCGCCGGGCCGGCGTCGCACATCGCGGCCCCGGCCTCGGCCGACTGGGGTCATGCCGTGCTCCGCCTCAACGGAATGCCGTGAGGCTTGCCAACACCGCCACCGTGCTGTTTCGCGACCGGCCGACAGAAGCGATGAGACGATAGAGCAGATCGTTAGGGCGGATTCACGCGTCCCATTTGGCCCGCTTGATGGGCCAAATGGGACGCGATCCGCCCTAGTGCATTGATCCAGACAAAAGATGCACCGAGCATCGTTTGTCTGGATCGAAAATGCACTAGTCAGGGAGGAGGGGACATCCCGGCCCCTCCTCTCCGATTCTTGATGACTTGGCCGGCCCTACTTCAGATCACCGACCACGCCCGGGTACAGCACCTGGGTTTCGCCGGTGGCGTCGTCGACCCCGTCGTTGTCGGTGGCGGCGATCAGGGTGCCGTCGGCGGTGATGGCCAGGCTTTCGATCTTGTCCGGGGTCCAGCCGTTGCTGGCCGCCATCAGCGGCAGCAGGTCCAGGACCACGGACTTCTCGACCACCGGCAAGTCCTCGCCGTGGGCCACCGGCGTCACGCCGTCCAGCGAGATCACCGTCACCTGCTTGATGGCCGCGTTCGGACCGCCCTGGTTGTCGCGCTCCACCACGGCGAAGCGCAGGTCGCCCAGACTGACGATCTCCGACAGGCCGACCCAGCCGCCGGCCGGGCTGCGCGGCGCGTCGAGGGGATAGCCCACGAACGCCCATTCCCCGCTGGCCGGGGTGTAGACGCCCAGCTTGACCCGGCCGTCCGGGTCGTCGGTCCACTCGCGCTGGATGGCCACGATCACCTTGGTCTCGCCGTCGTGGGTGAACTCGGCCACGCCCTCGAAGCCGAAACGCTTCATCTCGGCGCGCAGGCTCTCCGGCAGGAGGATTTCCTCCTCGACCGTGCCATCCTCGGCCACGGCCAGCAGGCGGTTGTCCATCTCCTTCTTGTCGTGGCCTTCGCTGGCCACCCAGAAGCCGCCGGCGGAGCGGATGGCAATGCCCTCCAGGTCGTACTTGTCGGCGGCGCCGCCGGTCAGCGCGACGGCCCCGGTGATGGTGGCCGGCTTGGTCGAGACGTCAACGGTGAAGATCTTGGCGTCGTCATAGAAGCTGTCGCTGACGGCGTAGACCACATCCGCGTTGTCCGGATCGGCGGCCATGCCCGAAATGGCACCCCAGCCGATCGGCGCGCCGGTGTCGGCGTCGTCGGCGGAGACCAGCGTCGGATAGGCCGGCGCCTCGGCGCCGTACTGATAGATGGAGACGGTCGAGCGCACCTTGTCCTCGGCACTGTCCTCCTCGGCGGCGACCACGAACAGGTCACGGCCCGGGATGGCCAGCAGGCCCTCGGGGCCGACGCCGGTGGGCAGGAACTGAACGTACTCGGGGTCACCGCCCGTGTCCTTGAACACGGCGACGAAATTACCGCGCTCGGAGTTCACGAACAGCAGCGTGTCGTCGCCGTAGGTGCCGACGGCCACGCCCTCGGGCTCGGTGCCCTTCTTGTGGGCGCGCTTGGCCGGGTAGTGGCCGTGGCGCATCCCCAGGTGCTCCATCAGGGCGCCGCTGGCGTACTGCACGGTGCCGTCGGCCGCGAAGATGGTGAACCCGCGCGAGCCGCCCTCGTAGTCGCCCTCGTCGGCGGTTATGAAGCGGGTTTCATCGATCCAAGCCACGGCGTCCGGCTCGCGCGGGACGTCGGTCAGGCTGCCGGTGCCGTCGACGGCGCGGGCCTTTTCGGTGGGGATGCCCGACAGCGAGGCGGTGCCGGCGCTGTAGTGGGCCGTCACCTCGCCCGAGGCCAGATCGACGATGGCCAGGTGATTGTTTTCCTGCATCGTCACGACGGCCTGGTTTGCGGCGTTGATGGAGACGAACTCCGGCTCCGGATCGGTCGGGGCCACCTCGGCCAGGCCGGTCATGTCGACGACGCGCACGCTGTCGCAGTTGGTGGGGGTCCCGTCGTCGCCCAGGTCGAACACCGACAGGTGGCCAGCCGGAAGCTGCGGGATGACTCCTTCGTTCAGGTCCTCGTCGCGCTCGTTCTCGATGGCGATGGCGACAAAGGCGCCGTCCGGGCTGACGCCCACGGAGTCCGGCTGACCCTTGACGTCACAGGTGGCGGTGATGTCGCCGGAGGCGATGTCCACCACGGCCAGGTGACCCGACGGCTCGACAAAGCTTTCGGCGGTGTTGACACCGACCAACGCGACACCGCCCACCACGGCGACGGAGGTCGGCTCGCCGCCCAGGTCCACGCGCCCGGCGGATTTCGGGGCGGCCGGGTCGGCGATGTCGATCAATCCCAGAGCCTCGCCCGGGCTGTCGGTGAAGATCAGCGTCTTGCCGTCCGGGGTGGCGGTGATGATCTCGGCCGCCGTCTCGGTGGCCGGATCGGCGCCCTCGGGCAGGGTCTCATAGACGGGGAAGGTGGCGATCCGGGTGAAGTATGGACCGTCGGCCAGGGCCGGGGCGGCGCTCAGGGCGACGAGGGCCGTGCCCGAGAGGGCGGCGCTCAGAAAACGCATGGGCGGTGTCTCCTTGGCTGGGATAAGCGAACCGCTGGTCCGGAGGCACGCCAAGGGCGGCCCGCCGGGCGGCAGTGGGCAACCATGCCATCAATTCCCGAGTCCGCCGGTTAAGCTTCGATGACGGGATCCGGTGCCACGAGGGACAGCACGGGGCCAGGGATGCTAGGGTGCGCACAATCACTCGCCGTGACCATCGGACCCGCCATGACCACGCTCTATTTCGCGCCCGACAATGCCTCGCTGGTGATCCGTCTCGTGCTGGAGGAACTGGAGGTCTCGTACGATACGGTGCTGGTCGACCGTTCGACCCGAGAGCAGGAGAGCGCCGCCTATAAGCGCCTGAACCCGCAGGGGCTGATCCCCGTGTGCGTGATCGACGGTGAACCGGTTTTCGAGACCGCCGCCATCGCCCTGCTGCTGGCCGACCGGCACGGCGGCTTGGCCCCGGCGCCGGCCAACCCGGCGCGGGGGCGGTTCCTGAGCTGGCTGTTCTTCGCCTCGAACACGCTGCACACGGGCTTGCGGCTGGTGTTCTATCCCCACCTTGTCGGCAACGATCCGGAGGCGATCCGTCTCGCCCACGCGCGGGCGCGGCACGCCTTCGGCCTGCTGGACGCGGCGTACCGGGCTGGCGACGGTCCCTGGCTGTGCGATGGGACGCTGTCGGTGGTGGACCTGTACGCGGCGGTCTGCCTGCGCTGGGCGCAACTCTATCCGGCCGACGCGCCGTTGATGGCGGACCTTGCGCAGGTGCCGGGCCTCACCCGCATGGCCGAGGCATTGCAGGAGCGCCCGGCGGCGTTTCGGGCCGGTGCGGCCGAGGGCATCACCGCGCCGATGATGATCGGGCCGACACCGCCGGACGGGTCAAGGGGCGCGGCGGTGTGAGTCTGGGCAAGAATGGCAGCACAATGTTGTTTTAGGCGGCGGCTTTTCGGAAGATCTCCTCGGCCCCTCCTGCCTCGATGACCCGGCCTTCGCGGGATATCAGGAGGAGTTTTCGCCCTAGCTCTTCCTTGTTTCGCACGACCGCGACGAGGCGGGGCGCGTTTTCCAGTTCAGCGATGTCCCGGAATGCCGTGCTGGCTTTGTAGATTGACGTTCCGTGGGTGTTGACAGCCTGAAAAATGGCTTTGTGACCGCCGGCATTCACAACAGCCGTGACGTCCCACTCCGTCGCGGAACTGCCGATCACCTTGGCGTCGGTCTGGACATTACCGATCCCGAAGACGCCGGACAGGCGGTCTTTCACCTGGGCCTCAATTTCCGAGAGTTCGGTGTCCTCCAGGCGTTCATAAACGCGATCCGCGATCCGCCAAGAGGCCGCCGCCACATCACAGATGGCACGGAAAAGCTTGTCTTGCGGGGCATCGACGAAAACCTTACGGCGATCCACGAGAACGCCCTCATTCTTCGCGATCGTGGCCGCTGTCCGGGCAAAGGAGCGTTCCGCGCCGACGGTCTCGATTTCACGGAAGGCGAACCCGTTGTCGCTGACCCGAAGGCCGCCCTCAACAGGGTCAATACGAACCGTGACGCTGGAGCCATCCGGATAAAGAAGGGGTAGCCTGACATAGCTGGCCGTGCCGCGTGTGCTGCACGACACGAGCTCCCGCGCGGCAGCGTCAACCGCCGCGGCGAAGTGCTCGGAACGGGTGTCAAGCGTTTGGTCCATGAAAGAGATCGTACTCCAAAGGCGGCCGTTGGACAATGTCCATGTTCTTGATGCCAAACTGTTTCCCGGCAAAATCGCGTGCCATTTCAAAGCTTTCGAGGCTTTCGGCTGCGCGCGCAATTGGAAGGTTTCCCTTTCGCATCCGGGCTTGATCCTCAAACCAGTTCAGGTCGAACCCGTGCAAATGGGTCCCGTTGATGCGCGTGCCACCAAGGCCCTGAGGGACGTCTTTTCGTCTTTGGTTGGTGTGGCCGCCGTCAATTGGTCGCCAGTCCAGGCGGGCCAGGGGCTCCCGCCGGCGTCCGCCGATGTTGCGCAGGGCTATCTCGAAAGAAACGTGCTCGTCGGGGCGATCAGCAAAGGCCACACCTTTCAAGAAAAGGCCAGCCTGGACGATGCCGGATATTTCGAGCGGGACCTCAAAGAAGATCGCTCCCGTCTCCGGCTCGGCAGATGCCCAGCCGGTGAATACGACGATCCTTTTGGGAGCCGCATAGACATCCGCGAACGTAACCATCGGGCGACAGTAGCGCATTCGCGTCGTAAATGTGAGTCCAGGATGCCACGTGTCGCTTGCTTTCGCGACGCCTCCTCAATGGCGACCGATCCAAGGGCAAATCGTGGTCAATCTGAATCACCTCGTGCTTCAGATTGATCACGATCCGCCCTAAAAACTCACCGCGATGCTCACGGCGCCGTGGTTGGTCAGGCCGCGCTGGGTCTCGAACTGCTTGGTTCCGACCACATGGGTATAGCCGACGCGCACGTCGTTGAGCGTCACCTCGATGCCGGCGCGCAGCTCGCCGACGAGGTAATTTTTGTCCACGCTCGGGCTGCCGTCGCCGAAGGTGTTGCCGTCCAGGAAGATGTTGCGGGCCACGGCGCGCACGTCGGTGCCGGCGAACACGTACCAGCCGTCGCCGGCGCCGGGGTCGAACACCGCCGTGCCGGGCTGGCTCGGCCCGATCAGGGGTGGGCCGGCGTCCACCCGCAAGGACTGCCCCAGCCGCACCATGAACCCGGCGTTGGCGTGGATATAGGCGTTGCCGAGGGCGGCACCGACGTGCGGCGTGATGTCCGCCTCCAGGCCCAGGGGCTCGGCCCTGACCGCGCCCGGCCAGCTTCGCTTGTAGCCGAGATTGACCACGGGTTCGTTGTCGATCTGGTTGTCCCAGCCGCGCGGCTCGGCGACGTGCATGATGTCGTGGACGAACGATTGCGTTTCGCCGGCCTGCGAGGCCGGCCCCACCACGCCCAGCGTCAGTGACATGTGGTCCAGGTGCCGCTCGGCCTCGCTGAGAAGTTCCATGGAGGCGAACAGAAACCCCGCCCAGGGGTGATCGTCGGGCTGCGGTTCGCGGATCGTGATGTCGCTTGGCGTGAACATGGTCTGACCGACGGTGAACAGCACGCGCTCGCGCCCGTACGACGACATCAACGGCAGGACATCGGCGAGACCGTCCGCCCATGGGGTATCGCGCATCGCCGGGCTGTAGCCGATGACGATGCCGTTGGTGTAGTTGCGGTCGGTGTTGGCGAAGGTGTCGTTTTCGAGCTGAAACGTGATGATGGCCCCGTCATCGTCGTCGGCCGCGAATGCCGGACCGGCAAAGCCCACGCCCATCAGGCCCAGGACACAAAGCTTGGAAATATGCCGCACGGGCTATGGTCCTCCTGGTCGGGGGGGCGCGCCTCACGCCCCCTCTGTCACGAACCGTTCCAGCCAACGGATGTCATAGTCGCCGGTGACGAAGGCGGGCGCCTGCATCAAACGCTGGTGCAGCGGGATGGTGGTTTCAACCCCTTCGATCACATACTCGCCCAGCGCCCGGCGCAGGCGCATCAGGCATTCGGTGCGGTTGGCGCCGTGGACGATCAGCTTGGCGATCATGCTGTCGTAGTGCGGCGGGACCTTCAAGCCCGTATACAACCCGGACTCGACCCGCACGCCCATGCCGCCGGGGGCGTGATAGCGGCCGATCGTGCCGGGCGACGGGGCGAAGGTCACCGGGTTCTCGGCGTTGATGCGGCATTCGATGGCGTGGCCGTGGAAGCGGATGTCGTCCTGGGTGTAGCCCAGGTGCTCGCCCTGGGCGACGCGGATCTGTTCCTTCACCAGGTCGAGCGTGGTGATCATCTCGGAGACCGGGTGTTCCACCTGCAGGCGGGTGTTCATTTCCATGAAATAGAACTGCCCGTCCTCGTACAGGAACTCCATGGTGCCGGCGTTGTGATAGCCCAGCGTGCGCGCCGCCTTGCAGGCGACGGCGCCGATGCGTTCGCGCGCCGCCGCGTCGAGCGCGGGCGAGGGCGCCTCTTCCAGAACCTTCTGGTGCTTGCGCTGAAGCGAACAGTCGCGCTCGCCCAGGTGCACGACAGTGCCGTGCATGTCGGCCAGGATCTGCACCTCGATGTGGCGCGGGTTGCCGAGGTACTTCTCCATGTAGACTTCGGCGCTGCCGAAGCCGGCCAGGGCCTCGGTGCGCGCGGTCTGCCAGGCCTCGACCACCTGGTCCGCGGTGTTGGCCACCTTCATGCCGCGCCCGCCGCCGCCGGCGGCGGCCTTGATGAGCACCGGATAGCCGATCTGCTCGGCCATGGCCACGGCCTCGGCGTCGCTGGTGACGGCGCCCTTGGAGCCCGGCACGACCGGCAAGCCGGCCTCGGCGGCGGCCCGCTTGGCGGCGATCTTGTCGCCCATCATGCGGATCAGGCGCGCCGGCGGGCCGATGAAGGCCATGTGGTGGTCGTGCACCATCTCGGCGAAGTCGGCGTTTTCCGACAGGAACCCGTAGCCGGGATGGATCGCGTCGCAGCCGGTGACCGTGGCCGCCGCCAGCAACGCCACCTTGTTCAGGTAGCTGTCGCGGGCGGACGGCGGGCCAATGCACACCGATTCATCGGCCAGGCGCACGTGCATGGCTTCAGCATCGGCGGTGGAATGCACGGCGACGGTGTGGATGCCCATCTCGCGGCACGCGCGCAGGATGCGCAGCGCGATCTCGCCGCGGTTGGCGATCAGCACCTTCTCGAACTCGATCGGAGGGCGCTCCGGGGCGGAGGGAGAGGACATCGGCGCCAGCCCTATTCAATGACCACCAGCGGCTCGCCGTACTCCACCGGCGTCGCATCGCCCACCAGGATGGCGGTGACACGGCCGGCGCGCGGCGCCCGCACGGGGTTGAAGGTCTTCATGGCCTCGATCAGCAGCAGGGTGGCGCCGTCCTCGACCGAGTCGCCGACCTTGATGAAGTCGGGGGCGCCCGGCTCGGGCGCCAGGTAGACCACCCCAACCATGGGCGAGGTCACGGCGCCGGGGTGCTCCTCGGGCCGGGCCGCTGCGCCGCCGCCCGCGGGTGGCTCCGCCGGGGCCGGTGGCGGCGCGGCGGCGGCGGCGCTGGCGGCGACGGTCAGCGTGCGGGCCACCCGGATGCGCACCTCGCCGGTGTCGTACTCGATCTCGGACAGGCCGGTTTCGCCAAGCAGGTCGGCAAGCGCCCGGACGGCGTCGGTGTCGATGGGAGTGCTGGCCATGATGGTGTCTTCGGCCTTTCATCACAGGGAACAGACCGGCCGGGCGGACCCGGCGGCGTCAAGGGGTGGTCGATTGAGCCCCGGGATCGGGACTCGCGTTGAGCAGGCGGCTCATGGCCTCCAGGGCCAGCCCATAGCCCTGTCCTCCCAGGCCGGCGATGACCCCGGCCGCGATGGGGGAGATGTAGGACGTGTGGCGGAAAGACTCACGGGCAAAAACGTTCGACAGATGCACCTCGATCACCGGTCGTCCGACGGCGCGCAGGGCGTCGGCCAGGGCCACGGAGGTATGCGTGTACCCGGCGGCATTGATGATGATGCCGCGCACGTCGGTGTGGGCGGTCTGGATCCACTCGATCAGTTCGCCCTCGTGGTTGCTCTGCCGGAAATCGATGGCGTAGCCGAGGGCCTCGCCCCGCGCCCGGCAGGCGGCGGCGATCTCGTCGAGCGTCTCGTGCCCATACACGGTCGGCTCACGCCGGCCCAGCAGGTTCAGGTTTGGTCCATTGAGAATCAGGATGGTGGCGGGCAATGGGCCTCTGCCTCCTTGGCGCACCTGGATAGCCTCGCACGCGCCGGCGAGCGGCACCGTGCCTCGGTGGGCCTGTCCTATATCACGTCCCGCTCCGGAGCAACACGCTGTTGCACATGCGAACACACAGGGCCGAGCGTGACGCCGGGGATTGTCCGGGCCGGGGCGCTCTGCCACGATCGCCGTCCCGCCCCGTCCGCCCTCTGTATCGGACTGCCGCCATGCCCGAGGTGCCTTTGTCCGCTCCCGCCGACCCGGCGCCAGAGGACTCGGTCCGTTTTCCCGACAATCCGGTCCTGGTGGCCCTGACGCGCGGCGAGGCGATCGAGTCCTTCCATCGCGGCGCGGCCATCGCCCTGCGCGCCGACGGCCGGCCGGTGCTGGCCTGGGGCGATGTCGAGCGGCCGGTGTTCGCGCGTTCGGCGCTGAAGCCGATTCAGGCGCTGCCTCTGCTGGAGGCGTTGCCCGACGCGCCCGACCTGACGGCGGAGCGGATCGCGCTGCACACAGCCTCGCACGGGGGCTGGCCGATGCACGTGGACCGGATTCGCGCGTGGCTGGCCGCGATGGGCCTGACCGAGGCCGACTTGGAGTGCGGTGGGCGCGATTGGCCGCTGGACCCGGAGGCGACGCGTGATCTTGCCCGGCGCGGCGGCGCACCCGGCCCGGCGCACCACAACTGCGCCGGCCAGCACACCGGGTTCCTGCGGCTGGCGCTGGCCCTGGGCGCGCCGACTGCCGGCTATAGCCGGGCCGACCATGCCGTGCAGCAGGCGGTTACGGCGGTGCTGGGCGATCTCACCGACATCGACATGGAGACGGTGCCCTGGGGCGTGGAGGGCTGCGGCATCCCCTCTCCGGCGCTGCCGTTGTGGGCGGTGGCGCTGGGGACGGCGCGGCTGGCGGATCCGTCCGGCCTGGAGCCCGCGCGGGCGGGCGCGGCGAACCGTCTGCGGGCGGCCATGGCGGCGTGCCCCGACCTGGTGGCCGGCCCCGGTTCGTGCGACTCGCGCGTCATCCGCGCCACCGGCGGGCGCGTGCTGGTCAAGCGCGGGGCCGAGGGCGTCATGGTGGCGCTGCTGCCCGAGCCGGGCCTGGGCGTGGCGCTGAAGATCGACGACGGCGCCGCCCGTGCCGCCGAAGTGGCGCTGGGTTTGGTCTTGGAGACTCTGGGGGTGTTGACGGCCGACGAGCGCGCGGCGTTGGCCGACCTGTTCCAGCCGGCGCTGACCAATGCCGCCGGGCAGGAGACAGGGCGCACCGTACCCGTCCTTCCGCCCGAGGCGGCGGACGACGACGAGCCGCTCGGCGATCCGTGGGACGAGGATTGGGACGACGAGGATTGAAGCGGTGGATCGGGGTGTTCTCGCGGCCCGACTCCCGCCTCGCCGATGTACAGACGTGACGGCCGACTACGCGACGCCGTAGTTCTCGCCGTGGATGTAGGCGTCCCGCTCGCTCAGGTCGCGGCTCATCTGGTCATGCATGGCCCGGTGCAGGTCGCGCATGGACACCATCGACACCACCCGGTCCCCGTCGACCAGGGGCAGGTGGCGGAACCCTTCCTCCTGCATCAGGTTGAGGGCCTCGGTGGCGGAGGCATTCGCCGGCAAGGTGTGCGGATCGGGTGTCATGATCTCGTCGGCCCGGGTGGCCACCGGATTGCGGCCGATGGCGACGACGCGGGCGGTGATGTCGCGTTCGGTGATGATGCCGCTGAGCCGCTTGCCGTCCATCACCAGGACGGCACCGACGCGGTGGGTGGCCATGGCGACAGCCGCATCGCGGGCCGAGGCGTCCGGCCCGACGCTGATGAGAACACTGGTGTTGACGATCTCCGGAACGAGTTTACGAAGCATTCTCAATCCTCCCTGTGATCGACGCCCGCCGTTCGCCCAGGGTCGTTTGTCTGCCCCGGTGCCATGACGCGGACGGGTCAACGCTCCCGCTCGTTTCGAGCATAGTATAAATAGGGCGGCGTCTCGACCCTGAACGTGAGGGGCGATCGTCTTCACACGTCTGCGCCAACGGTCGCGCGAGCTGCCAGAGCCGCGCAAGACCCCACGCCAACCCGCCCCATTTCATCTATGGTATTCACACGTCTTTCCGCCGAAGCGGCGGCACTTCGCTCGCGCGACGATGTGACTCGTCATTGCGAACCCTCGTCGCAAGACGAGGGTGAAGCAATCCAGGGCGAAAAACACAAGTATCCGCCCTGGATTGCTTCGTCACTTCGTTCCTCGCAATGACAAACAGAAACAACGTTGTGTGAATCAGATAGCCGTTTACGGGGAGGGTTGGGGAGGGGTTCTGTTCCGTCCTGTCGGCTCACGCGAACGCTCCCAACCTCCCCCACAATGGGGGAGTTCGGGAGGGGTGACACCCGGCGGCGCGGCGCCGCCCTCAGTCCAGCACCACCAGCAGCGTCACCAGGATGGCCACCAGGCCCCACGGCAGCACTCTCAACACCGGGTTCCGGCGCGGCCCCATGGCCTTCAGCGTGTCGGGATGCAGGCGCAGGCCGTCGGCGCTGATCATCGAGGCGGCGCGGTCGGCGTGATCCAGGATCTTCGGCAGCCGGTCCGCCGCCGTGGTCAGCGTCTCGAAGCCGCTGCGCAGGCGCCCCACCGGCCCCAGGGTCTCGGCCATCCACTTTTCGATCAGCGGCTGCGCCAGTTCCCACATGTTCACCGTGGGCGCCACGGTGCGGCCGACGCCCTCGGTCACCAGCATACTTTTTTGCAGCAACAGAAGCTGCGGCTGGGTCGACATCTGGAAGGTTTCGGTGACCTGGAACAGCTGCGCCAGCAGGCGGGCAATGGAGATCTCGGCCAGCGGCTTGCCCAGGATCGGCTCGGCGATGGAGCGCGACGCCTGGGTGAAGGCCTCGACCGACTGGTCGGCCGGGATCCAGCCGGCGACAAAATGCGCCACGGCGACGCGGCGGTAGTCGCGGGTCAGGAACCCCAGCAGCATCTCGCCCAGGGTGCGCCGGGTGGCGGAGTCGACGCGGCCCATGATGCCGAAGTCCACGGCGACGACGGTGCCGTCCGGTTCGACGAACAGATTCCCCGGGTGCATGTCGGCGTGAAAGAAGCCGTCGCGGAACACCATGTTGAAGAAGGCATTGGAGGTGCGGCGGATCACCTCCAGCGGGTCCAGCCCGGCCGCGACCATCGTGTCGATCTCGTCGACCGGAATGCCGACGATGCGCTCCTGGGTCATGACCTGCTGGCCGGTGCGCGACCAGTCCACCTCCGGCACGCGGAAGGTCTCGTCGCCGGCGAAGTTCTCGGCCATCTCGCTGGCGGCGGCGGCCTCGAACCGCAGGTCCATCTCCATGTGGACCGAGACCTCGAACGTGCGGATGGTTTCAACCGGTTTCAGGCGCTTCATGACCGGCTGGGTCGATTCCATCACCTCCGCCAACCAGAGAAGCAGGGCGATGTCGCGCCGGAACGCCGCCTCGACCCCCGGCCGCAGCACCTTCACCGCCACCTTGCGGCCCTCCGGATAGGTCTTGTCGGGGGGCGTGATGGCGAAATGCACCTGGGCGATGGAGGCGGCGGCGACCGGCGTTTCGTCGAAGGTTTCGTACAGCACCTCAAGCGGGCGATCGAGTTCCGACTCGATGATCTCCCGCACCTGCTCGAACGGGAACGGCGGCAGCCGGTCCTGCAGGTCGGACAGGTCGGCGGAGATCTCCTCGCCGAGCAGGTCGGAGCGGATGGACAGCGCCTGGCCGAACTTGATGGCCGTCGGCCCCAGTTCCACCAGGGCATTGGCCAGCCGCTGGCCCGGCCGGCCCGGCGCCTTGCGGTTGACGAACAGGCGGGCGGCGGCGATGACCGGCTTGGCCACGCCGACCCGTTCGAGCAGGAACAGGGCGTTGTGGCGCGCCAGCACGCGGGCGATCACCCACAGGCGGATCAGATTGCGGCCGAGGCGTTGCATGAGACGGGTCCGGGGTCGGGCCTAGAGGCGCCAGCCCGAGTGAATGGCGGCGATCCCCGCCGAGAGATTGCGATACCGAACACGCCGCAGGCCGGCGGCCGACATGCGCCGGCACAGCTCCTCCTGCGGCGGGAACCGGCGGATGCTTTCCGCAAGGTACTCATAGGACTCGCGGTCGCGCGCCACGACCTGCCCCAGGGTCGGAAGGACCGAGAAGGAGTAGGTGTCATACAGCCGATCCAGGCCGGGCACCACGACCTTGCTGAACTCCAGGCAGAAAAAGCGGCCGCCGGGCTTCAGCACACGGCGGGCCTCGGCCAGGGCGGCGTCGATGCGGGTGACGTTCCGCAGGCAGAAGGCGATCGTGTAGAGATCGACGCTGGCGTCGTCCACCGGCAACTTTTCGGCGTCGCCCACCATCCAGTCCAGGCCGGCCACCAGGCCCCGGTCGAGCGCGCGGTCACGCCCCACCCGGATCATGTTTTCGTTGATGTCGCAAACCATGACTCGGCCGCCGCCGGCCGGCGGCGCGGGCGCCAGCGCCTCGTCCGAGGCGTCGACGTCGGGGTCGGCACGGCCCATGCGGCGGCGTGATGCCTCGGCGCGACGGGTCATGCGGTCGAGCAGGCGAAAGGCGATATCGCCGGTGCCGCCGCCGACGTCCAGGCAGGTCATCCCGGCCTGGGGCGCGACCATGTCGACGAACGAATCCTTCCAGAGGCGATGGACGCCCCCGCTCATCAGGTCGTTCATCAGGTCGTAGCGCGAGGCCACGGAATCGAACACGCCCCGAACCATGCCGGCCTTTTCGGCGGCGCGGACGGTGCGGTATCCGAAGTGGGTGGTGTCCGGGTCGGCCGGGGCGGCGGAGCCGGACTCCGGCGTGTCGGAGTCATGCTGTGTCATGCGCGGCACCTTAACGGATCGAGGGGCGCCGCACCAGAATTGTCGCGCGGGCGCCGTGCGTCTATATGGGGCGGTTGTCCGCCGGTCTGGAGTCCTCCATTCATGCCCGAACTGCCCGAGGTGGAGACCGTCCGCCGTGGCCTAGCGCCGGTGTTGTTGGGCCGCCGACTGACGCGGGTGGTGGTGCGCCAGCCCATGCTGCGCTGGCCGGTGCCGCTGGAGTTCGCGCGGGCGCTGACCGGTCGGCGGGTCGAGGCCCTGGACCGGCGCGGCAAGTACCTGTTGATCCGGCTGGATGACGACCGGGTTGTGATCGGACACCTGGGCATGTCGGGCTCGCTGGCGGTGCGTCCGCCGGGCGAGGCGCCGGCCCTGCACGACCACGTGATCCTGGAGACCGACGCGGGCGCGTGCGTGACCTTCCACGACCCGCGCCGATTCGGCGCCCTGCTGTTGAGCACCGCGCTGGGGGTGGAGGCCCACCCGCTGCTCGCCCACCTGGGGCCGGAACCGCTGGACGGCGCCTTCGACGGCCCGGCGCTGGCGGCGCGGCTGGCCGGCAAGCGCTGTTCCGTCAAGGCGGCGTTGCTCGACCAGCGCGTGGTGGCCGGCCTGGGCAACATCTATGTCAGCGAGAGCCTGTTTCGCGCCGGATTGTCGCCGCGCCGGCTGGCCGGCTCCGTCTCCGGTGCGCGCGCCGCGCGGCTGGCCGTGGCCATCCAGGCCGTCCTGCTGGAGGCGCTGGAGTCGGGCGGCTCGACTCTGCGGGATCACCGCCAGGCGAATGGCGAGCTCGGCTATTTCCAGCACGCGTTCGCGGTCTACGACAAGGAGGGGCAGCCCTGTCCCGGCTGCGACTGCGACGTGGCGCGCGAGGGCGGGATCCGGCGCCTGGTGCAGGGGGGACGCTCCACATTTTACTGTGCCCGCCGACAGCGCTGATGTAGCGTGCCCAGCCATGAAACACGGGTTCGGGAGACTGGCCGGCGCGATGGTGGCCGTCGCCCTGGTGGCGGCGATGCCGGCGCGCGCGGTGTTGGCTGAAGCGGGGGCGGGGGAGGCGGGGGCGTTCGTCGCCGGCACCGAGGACCTGCCGCTCATGGCCGGGCTGCGGCAGATGCCGGACCAGGGGGTGGTGTTCGAGACGGCCCAGGGCCGCATTGTCGAGGCCTTCGCGGTCGGGTTCCTTGACCGGGCGCGGGTCGAGCGCTTCTATGTCGACAGTCTGCCTCAGCTTGGCTGGCGCCACGCCGGCGGCCTGACCTTCCGCCGCGAGGGCGAGGTCCTGACGCTGTCGTTTCCGCAGGGGGCCGACCCCTTGACGGTCCGGTTCCGCATCGCGCCGGGCTCTTGACCGACGGCCCGACTGCTGGCACGAGAAGCGTCCGCGCCCCTTCGGCTGACCCGGTTTCCCACAGGGATCTTCCCCCGCGACTCAACGGTGCGGATCAGAGCGGAGCGTCAATCATGGCCTACGAGAACATCCTGGTGGAAACCCACGGCAAGGTGGGCGTCATCATCCTGAACCGGCCGAAGGCCCTGAATGCCCTGTCAAAGGGACTGACCCGCGAACTGGCGATGGCGCTCGACAGCTTCGAGGCCAATGACGACATCGGCGCCATCGTCCTGACCGGCAGCGAGAAGGCGTTCGCCGCCGGCGCCGACATCAAGGAGATGGCCAACAAGTCCTACATGGACGCCTACATGGAGGACTTCATCACCGTCGACTGGGAACGCGCCTCCACCTGCCGCAAGCCGGTGATCGCGGCCGTCGCCGGTTATGCCCTGGGGGGCGGCTGCGAGCTGGCCATGATGTGCGACTTCATCCTGGCGGCCGAGAACGCCAAGTTCGGCCAGCCGGAGATCACCATCGGCACCATGCCCGGGGCCGGGGGGTCGCAGCGCCTGACCCGCTTCGTCGGCAAGTCCAAGGCCATGGAAATGTGCCTGACCGGGCGCATGATGGACGTTGCCGAGGCTGAACGGGCCGGTCTGGTCAGCCGCGTCGTGCCGGTGGATGACCTCAAGGACGAGGCCATCAAGACGGCCGCCAAGATCGCCGACCTGTCGTTGCCGGTGGTGATGATGACCAAGGAGGCGGTCAACCGCGCCTTCGAGACCACCCTGGGCGAGGGGCTGCGGTTCGAGCGCCGCCTGTTCCACTCCACCTTCGCCACCGAGGACCAGAAGGAAGGCATGGCCGCCTTCGTCGAAAAGCGCCAGCCGGACTTCAAGAACAAGTAAGGCAACGGGTCCGGATCGCGACCAAGGGTCAGCGCCGGCCTCGTGAACTCCGGGGACATCACGAGACTGTGTCCGACATCTTGTCGTCCTCTGTCGCAATCTCGCGGCAGTTCTGTTGCAGTCCGGATTGATGGACTGCGGGATCGGCGCGAGGCAGGGTCAGAAGATCTCGTGTTGGCCGCGCGGCTACCGATGGGAAATGCTGGCAGCCCCAGGGGCGGACCGAACCTCCTTCCCTGGATAGGGCTATCCAATTCATCCCAAATTCTGCGGTTGGGCGCTTGATCAGAACGCAGGACTTTGAAACGGATCGAGAAAAGCGCGCACGTGCCTTCACCCTGGCATAGCGCAAAACGGTGTTTGTATTCGGTTCATCACGGGAGCCCGGGGAAAGGCGGACAACGGGACGGTCTGACAAACGTTCCGGATCCGTCAGGACCCTGTCAGGGACGGATCCCTATGGTGTCACCATGCCACGGAACAGTGGCGGTCTCGAATGGGGAGGACGGCAGCGATGAGCCACGACGATTGGTATGAACACGATTGGTACGATGACGACTGGGACGATGACGACTGGGACGATGACGATTGGTACGAACACCACCGAGACAACGACGGCTATTTCGACGATGACCGGTATGACGATCATTGGTCCGACCACGACCGGGACTGGGGCCACGGGCCGTATGACGACAGCCCGCATGGTGAAGGGCCGTTCGACGATCTGTTGCCGGTCGCTGGCATTCAGTCGCTCTTGGCGCTGTTCGATGCGGCCTGGTATCTGGCGGCCTACCAGGACGTCGCCGCCGCCGGCATGGACGCCCTGACCCACTACCTGACACACGGTGCCAGCGAAGGGCGCGATCCGAATGCTCATTTCGATACCGACGGATACCTGGACGTCTATTCCGATGTGGCGACCAGCGGCATGAACGCCCTGGCGCACTTTGCCGAATACGGCTGGCACGAGGGGCGCGATCCGTCCCCCCACTTCGACACCGACGGGTATCTGGCGCTGAACCCCGACGTGGCGGACAGCGGCATGAACCCGCTGGAACACTACGTTCTGTTCGGCGAGTCCGAAGGCCGGCCGTGCCACGACGACGACTCGTTTCTGTGAGACCTGGACCATGCGGCACTGCCGGCCCGGGCCTCTAGAGCAGATCGTTCGGGCGGATTCACGCGTCCCATTTGCCCTGCCGAGCGGGTCAAATGGGACGCGATCCGCCCTTGCACGCGGTCGGCGGCGTGGGCCGGCGTGCGAGTCTGATCGAGGAGGAAGGAAATTGGGGCGAGTAGTCGGATTTGAACCGACGACCTCTTGGACCACAACCAAGCGCTCTAACCAACTGAGCTATACCCGCCATCGGGCGCGGCATGAAACGGCGCGCCGGCCTCGCCGCGTGCAGGGGCGAGGAACGGCGGTGGATAGCCCATCCGCCTGGCGGCGTCAAGATCGGTTCGCGGCCTGTCCAGGGCAATCGGGTGAATTAGGGCGTGACAACGCGCGAAAGTTCTGAATCGATC
>NZ_CAKZOT010000048.1 GCF_937138205.1 uncultured Rhodospira sp.
CAGCAGCCTCTTCCTCGGCGGCCGGAGCGGCCTCCTCGGCAGCAGCCTCTTCCTCAGCGGCCGGAGCGGCCTCCTCGGCAGCGGCTTCTTCCTCGGCGGCCGGAGCGGCCTCTTCCTCGGCGGCGGGGGCAACAGACTCGCCCTCCGGCGCCGCGGCTTCACCAGCAGACGTGTCCTCGGCAGCAGCCTCTTCCTCGGCGGCCGGAGCGGCCTCCTCGGCAGCGGCTTCTTCCTCGGCGGCGGCCTCTTCCTCCGCAGCGGCGATCGCGTCCATGTGGTACGCGGCCGTGCGCAGGTCGGCGTCCGCGGTCGGGCCCTGCTGCAGCGACGGATACGCACTGATCACGTCCGCGCCCAACAGGGGCTTGGTGGCCGCGTAGTGGCAGGTCGCGCACTGAGCCTTCGGCGCATCGCCCAGGATGCCCAGCTTGTCTTCCGGGTATTCCGGTCCCAGCGGGATCAGGAAGTGCTCGTTGATGTCCTGGTTCATCCGGATCCCGTACCACGCCGTGATACGAGCCGGCAGCGACTGGTTCCACTGCTCAAACGCACGCGAGTTGTGGCAGTAGGTGCAGTTCGTGCCCAGGGCCTCGGAAATGAACATCATCAGACCGAAGGTCCGCTCGGCCGCGTTGATGTCCGGCTCCACCTGCTTGACCGTCGGCAGCGCGGTGGTCGGGGTCATACGGATGTCGCCGATCCCATCATCCATTTCCGTCAGGAACAGGGTGAAGGTTTCGTACGGCAGCGCCGCGTAGGCGTTGTCACGACGCGGCAGGTTCTGGCCGCGACGGTTGCCGGCGTTCATGGCCGCGTGGGTCACCGGGCGCGGATCCGTATAGAACAGCTCCGTCGGGACCGGGTTGCCACGGTGACAGGTGTAGCAGGTAACACCGGACGGAGCGACGTGATCGCCCCAGGTGGCGTTGATGTGCTGCACCATCTGGATCATGCGGCGCGAGACGATCTTCGTGTAGACGTTTTCGTCCACATAGTCGACCGCGTCGCCGTCACCGACGTGGCAGTACGCGCACCCTTCAGCCGGCGAGACCCATTCGGTGATCAAGGTCATCAGGCGATCGAAGTTGGCCTGCGTCATGTGCCCAAGGGCGGGCACGTTCTCGTAGACCTCGGACGCCAGCGGCCCTTCGCCTTCCATCGGCGGCCACAGTTCCGGGGCCACGTTGGCCGCGTTGCGATCGGCGACGATCTTGACGTTCTGAATGTCGCCGAGCTGCTGGCCACGGTACCCGAGCTGGTTCACGTAGTACCGAGGCGCATAGGTGTACAGGAGCAGTCCGAGAGGGACCGTGATGAGTGCCGCCCAGATCGTCAGCCCGAACCAGCGGCTTCGTCCTTTGGGAAGATAGGCCATTATTGCGTCCCCCCGCTCACCAGAGCCGGGTCAGACCCGGGCGGAAGAATGTCGGGAATGAACGGAACGATGCCGTGCTTCTCACCCCACAGGAACCAGTTGTCCACGGCGGTTCCCGTCAGGATGATCCCGATCGAGCCGCTCAACGGCGTCAGGATGGCGAACCACCAGCCCCAACGGTGAATGGATTCCATCGTGGCGTTGAAGCCGATGGTCCACCGCCAGAACAACGCCGCACGCTCGGCCGCCGTACCACGGTCGGTGATCTGCTCCACCTCGCGGTCGCCGCCGTAGCGGGACACCGACAGGATGGTCGCGCCGTGCATGGCGAACAGCAGCGCCGAACCGTACAGGAAGGCGATCGTCAGCATGTGGAACGGGCAGTAGTACAGGTTGCCGTAGCGGATCGAGAACGCGGCGGTCCAGTCCAGGTGCGGGAAGATCCCGAACGGCGGTGCCTCGCTCCAGGCTCCCATCAGGGCCGGACGAATCAGGCCCAGGGCCAGGTACAGCCAGATGGCGGCGGTCCAGGCCCACGCCACGTGCGTGCCGAGGCCGAGGGCCTTGGCGCGGGTGTACGTGCGCCACCACCACAGACCCAACGACAGGGTCAGGAAGAAGCCGGCGGTGATCCACCAGCCGCCCTCGTTCAAGGGCGGAATGCTCAGCCCGTATTCCGGAGCCGGCGGCTCCAGGCCAAGCCAGAAGAACTTCTGGAAGAAGATCCAGACGTTCCAGTCCACGCTCGCCAGCATGTTCAGGCCGATGATCTCGACGGCGATGAACCCGCTAAACAGCGAGGCGAGCCCGAAAAAGCCCAGGTAAATGGGACCGATCTGCGCGTCGCCGATCCAGCCCAGAACACGCGAGAAGATCGGTGTGCCGACGCGCTGGGACATCCCCTCCGCGAGCGGCACGCCCAGGTGGGCTGGTGCCCTGACCTGAACCCGCGTGAAGATACTTTGATATTCAGCCATCGTGTTGACCCCCTCACGACACAGCAGGTGCGATCCAGATCCACATCTTCGGCCACCACATCCACCATTCCGGCCAGCCGCGGGTCCACAACGGACCGGCAATGAGAATGTGCACGCAGCTCGTCAGCACCGCGGTCAGGGCCAGGAACAGGCCAAGACGGTGGATGCCCAGGGGACCGATCGAGTAGCCGATGAAATCCCGGAAGAACGTGTTCTCATGCTCGGGCAGCTTGACCTTCTCGCCCTTGCCAGGGTTGGCCGCGGACAGGATCAGGCCGCCGTGCAGCGCCAGGGCGAAGCACGTCACGAAGAAGAACGAGATGCCGGCCATGTGTCCGGGGTTGTAGTGCCAGTGCAGATACTGGTAACCGACGTTCGACACCCAATCCAGGTGGCCGAGAATGCCATAGGGGAACCCATGGCCCCACGCGCCCATCAGCAGCGGGCGGATGAACACCAGGCAGAGGTAGGCGAAAATCGCGACACTGAAGGCGATCGGCACTTGATAGCCGATACCCAGCTTGTTGCAGATCTCGACCTCGCGCAGCGCCCAGGAGATGAACGCACCGGTCGCGCACAGCGAGATGACCTGCCACAGGCCGCCCTCCATGTAGGGCGCCACGCCCAGACCCACGCTCAGGTCCGGCGGTTCGATGTTAAGATTCCACAGGGTGGTCGCGGGGCTTTGAATAGCTCCCGTGAACATAAGCGCGATGCCGAGTGCGGCGAAGACGAACGCGGTGATACCGAAGAAGCCGACGTAGAACGGCCCCACCCAGTAATCAAACAAGCTCCCGCCAATCAGCGTCCCGCCCCGGACACGATACTTACGCTCGAAATCCAGCATGGCCATTGTTTGGGACCCTCCGGCCAGAAGGCGGCAGCCAGCCGCCTCCTCAACAAGGATCAGTAGCGGCGGGTTCCGGGCCTCGCTCCGGAGACCCAACCGCTACCAACGAGACACGGTCTTAGAGACCGCGATCTCCGTCAGCCCTAGGAGATCATCGAGGTGTAAGGCAGCACCATCGCGACCATATCCTGCGGGCCTTCCCACCAGTTCAGACGGTCCGTGCTGAGCAGCATGAAGTGCAGCAGCAGGCCGAGCAGAGCCTGGAAAACGACGATCGCAACCAGGGTACGGGCGGGGTCAAGCAGCATCCAGAGCTTATGCATAATTCTAACTCCTCGTTACACAGTATCGTAGCACGCCCGTCTTACACGGTGGCGTTGCACAGGGCGTCCGTCAGCCACGGGCACCACATCCACACCAGGACGTGCGCGATCACGACCAGGCCGAACCAGTAGCCCATGCCCTGCACAAACAGGTTGTGGAACTCACGGGATTCGTCTTCGGTCAGACCGGTGTTGTTCGCTGCGCTCTCAGCCATATCCATAACCTCCTAGTAGTTGGCCACAGTTGGCCAGTTCCGGGCCGCGTCCGGCCGGCACCTCTTGCCGGACCGGGGCGCACCCCAGGGTGACCGGTCCACCCGCACCACGTATTCGGGTGAACCCTCCCCGCCCCCAAGACGGCCGTCCACACGGCGCGCCACGGAACGGTGGAGCGGGTACGGAAGGGGCGACCTGGATCGACGTGGCGATCGTCATGTCAGTTGCCCCTCCGCGAAGGCGGCGAGCGTGTCCGCTACACGCGCCCTCGTCACGATATCCTCCCCGGCGCGACGGGCCTCACGCTCGGCGATGTCGCGCAGCCGCTTGGCCGCCGAAATCCGCACCAGCATGGGCCGGGCCTCGACGCTGGTATCCAGCAGCGCCTTGGCCTCGTCGTCCCAGGGCAGTTCCCGATGCAGGCGCGACGGCGTCGCGTCCACCGCATCCAGGTCGGTGCCCAGGGGGAGGATGTTGAAGACCGCGTCGAACAGACTGTTGCAGACCTCCTGCACGATGTACGTGGCGCCGGCGTAGCCCATGAAGGGCGTGCCGGTGTGCCGCCGCACGATCGCGCCGGGGAACGACGCGGGAATGTATTGCGCCCGGCCGCCAATCTCGGCCAGGTAGGTGCGCTCGTTGTGGCTGCCGAACAGGATCAGCGGCGTCTTTTCCTGCACCGCCTTGCGGATGGCCGCGTTGTCCGGCTTTTCGCCCGCCCGCCGCGCGAAGGAGAACGTGCACGGCAGGCCCATCTCGTCTTCCAGGAACCCGCGCACGCCCTTGGCATACGTCTCGGTGGCCGAGATGCCAAAGCTGGCGGTGCCAAAAAAGTCCTGGGTCACCGAGCGCCACAGGTCCCAGACCGGCCGAATGGTGGTCTGCTTCTCGCGCTCGATGAACGGCTCGGGGTCCAGGCCCAGCACCTCGCCCAGCGCCCGCAGGAAGCGGGTGGTCGAGTGCAGCCCGAACGGCGCCCGCAGCCAGGGCATGTCCAGCGCCTCGCACAGCGACTGCCCCACCTCGCGGTACAGGCAGATGCTGGCGTCGGCGTCCACCAGGCGGCCGACGTTTTCCAGCGGCACGCCGACGGGGAAGGTCAGGTTGACCTCGGCGCCGATGCCGCGCACCAGCCGCTCGATCTCCGCCACGTCCGACCAGGAATTGAACATGCCGTACATGGCGCCGATGATGTTGACGCGCGGTTTGTCGCCGGGCTGGCGCGGCGTCGGCGCCGGCCGCTGCCCCTTGACCAGGCCGTATTCCTTCCACAGCCACACCAGCGCCCGGTCGGCGCATTCCCACTGGTCCTCGTCGATGGTGCGCGGCAGGAAGCGACGGATGTTGCTGCCCTCCGGCGTCACCCCGCCGCCGATCATCTCGGCGATCGAGCCGGTCACGACGACCGCCGGCTTGTCGGGGTCCAGCGCGTTGCGGGCGCGCACCATGGCGGCCTCGGTGCCGAACTGGCCCAGCTCTTCCTCGCCCAGGCCGGTCACCACGACCGGAAGCTCGAACGGCGGCAGGCCGTCGGTGTAGTGCAGCACCGCCGTCACCGGCAGGTTCTCGCAGCCCACGGGGCCGTCGATGATCACCTGCAGGCCGCGCACCGCCGTCAGGACGTGGATCGCTCCCCAGTAGCCGCCCGCGCGATCGTGGTCGAGAACGAGCATCAGCCGGCCCTCCCCACGTCGATGCTGCGGCCACCGCCCACGGTCGAGAAGAACGCGTGCATGGTGCGGAACCGCTCGCGGTTGGCGGCGGCGGCGTTGATCACCTGCGCCAGCGACCCGGCGCCGGCCGGACCCATCATCGGCCGCGCCGAGATCAGGTTGGTGAAGTACAGCGCCGGGATGGCCTTCTGCTTGGCGTACTGGACCACCGGACCGATGGCCACGTCGGGCGAGAAGGCGTCGACCGCCTGCTTGTCTTTTTCCAGCGAGGCGCGGAATTCCACATGGGCGCCGCGCGCCCGCAGCCACGCCTCGTCATCGGCCGACCAGGGCGTGCGCGGAGTGGCCGTGCCGACGTAGGGCACGTCAGCCCCGGCCTCGATCAGCACGCGCGCGACCAGGAGTTCGGAGCCCTCGTAGCCGGAGACGATCACCCGGTGCGGGATCGACGTGCGTTCCAGCGCCGCCTTCACCGCCGGCAGCACCCGCGCCTTGGCGGCATCGATCTTGTCGGTCGCGACGTTGCAGGCCTGGCCGACGGATTCCAGCCAAGCCGCCGTGCCCTCGACACCCACCGGCGCCGACCCGACCACCGGACGTCCGGCCGTCTGGATCTCGTGCACGCACCGCGTATAGAACGGGTGGATGGCGGCGGCGGCGGCACAGTCCAGCGCCGCGTACAGCTCGCGCCATTCGCGCGTCGGCACCACCGGCCCGATCGCCAGCCCCATGGGCTCAAGCATCTGGCCGATGCCGACGGGATCGGCCGGGAACATCTCGCCCAGCAGCGTCACCGTGGGCTTTTCGATCGGTCCGCCGCGCGGCGCCATGACCGGCCCCTGCTCGGCCTCGGCCCGGGCGTAGGCCAGCATCGCCCCGGCCAGCACGTCCTTCGCCTCGGCATGGGTGGTGACGCCGAAGCCGGGCACGTCAATGCCGATGATGCGCACGCCGTTGATCTCTCGCGGCAGCAGCCGCAGCGGCACGCCGGAGGCCGACGGCACGCACAGGTTCGTGACGACGATGGCGTCGTACTTCTCGGGATCGGCGAGGCCCTGCACGGCCTCCTTGATGTCCTCGAACAGCGCGCCAGTGACCAGCGTTTCGGACGAGAACGGAACGTAGCCGATGGAGCGGCGGGCGCCGTAGAAATGGGCCGTGAAGCTGAGGCCATAGACACAGCAGGCGGAGCCACTCAGGACCGTCGCCGTGCGGCGCATCCGCAGGCCGACCCGCAACGAGCCAAAGGCCGGGCACATGGTCTGCGGGCGATCGTGCGGCCCTTGCGGCAGGGCACGCGCCGCGCGCGCCAGGGCTTCGGTGTTTTCGCCCGCCGGATCGGCGCCCGCCTCGGGATGACCATGACAGCCCGCCACGCCGGCGCGCGGGGCGCCGGTGTCCGCCGACGTCACGTCGGCCGCGTCATAGACCGCCTCGGCGGTCTCGGCGGCGCGATCGTCGTCGCGTGTGGCAGTGTAATCGGTCATCGGAGCGGACTCTGGCCTTTCGGTTTCCACGGGACTTACACGGTGTCGTACACAACCTCGAGCGACTTGCGCTCAATCACCTTGCCGCCGCGCATGTCGGCCGGCGTCGCGGGCTCCAGGACCACATCGCGGCCCACGTCCTCGCTCTTGAACAGGTTCAACAGCGCATCCTGCGACAGGGCCACGGGCTGAACCGGGGCCGACGCGGCCACGTTGTCGGCCAGGGTCTGGAACAGCGGTCCCCACGGGCTGTCGGGATGCCCGACGATCTGGTAGTTGGCGCTCTTGCGGCGGATATCCTCGTCCGCCGGGATGGACGCCAGCACCGGAATGCCCGCCGCCTCGGCGAACGCGGTCGCCTCGCCGGTGCCGTCGTCCTTGTTGACGACCATCCCGGCCACGCCGACCGATCCGCCCAGCTTGCGGAAGTACTGCACCGCCGAACACACATTGTTGGCCACGTACAGGGACTGCAGGTCGTTCGACCCCACGACGATGACCTTCTGACACATATCACGGGCGATGGGCAAGCCGAACCCGCCACACACGACGTCCCCCAGAAAATCTAGGAGTACAAAATCGAAGTCCCACTCATGGAACCCGAGCGTGTCCAGCATTTCAAAACCGTGGATGATCCCCCGGCCGCCGCAACCGCGCCCCACCTCGGGGCCGCCCAGTTCCATGGCATAGACGCCGTCGCGCTTGAAGCAAACGTCACCGATGGTCAGGTCCTCGCCGGCCTGTTTCTTGCGGGACGAGGTGTCGATGATGGTCGGGCAGTTGCGGCCACCGAACAGCAGCGACGTGGTGTCGCTCTTCGGGTCGCAGCCGATCAGCAGCACCCGGCGGCCCTGGCTGGCCATCATGTAGGACAGGTTGGCGAGCGTGAAGCTCTTGCCGATGCCGCCCTTGCCGTACACGGCGATGATCTGCGGCCGCTGCATCCCCTCGGGGCCGATCTCGGCCTCGGCGCGCGGGCCGAGCCCCCGCGCCACTTCCGGCATGGTCCGCCCTGTCGTCCGGGTTTCGTGGTTGGCGGTCATGCGCGGGCTCTCCAATCCAGAATCATTTTCAAGCACGACGGATCCTCAAAGGCGGTGCGGTAGGCCGCCTCGGCCTGCTCCACCGTCGCCCGGTGGGTGATCAGGTCGTCCAGCGACAAACGGTCCTCGCCGATCAGGTCCGTCACCGCCGCCAGGTCCTCCGGCCGCCACTCGGCGGCCACCCGCAGCCGCGCCTCGCGCAGGAAGGCGGCCACGAAATCGAAACGCAACGAGCCCTCGTAGAACCCGGCCAGGACGATCTCGCCGCCCCGGGCCAGCCGGGCCATCAACATATCCAGAATCGCGGCGTCGCCGCTGACGTCGCAGATGCAGGCGTAATCGCGCCGCTCGTCGGCCGACGGATCGACCACCGCGTAGCCCATGGCGCCCGACGTCCGCGCCGGATTCGTTTCCCACACCACCGGTGCCGCGCCCCCCATGGCGACCACCAGACGGGCCACCAAGCGACCCAGAACCCCATGCCCGACCACCAGATCGGGCAGCGTCGCCCCGCCGGCCAGCGCGTGCCGCGCCGTCGCGGCCAGGGCCAGCAGCACGGCGCGCTCGCCCAGATCATCCGGCACCGGCAGCACCCGCGCCCCCGGCACCACGATGCGCGAGGCGGCCCCGCCAAACAGGCCGCGCACCTCGCCGTAGCACTTGGCGCCCGGCACGAACACCCGCTCACCCACGGTCCGCCCCGACTCCGCGCCGGCCGCCGTCACACGACCCACCGACTCGTAACCCGGCACCAGGGGGTAGCCCATGCCCGGGAACGGTGGCATCCGCCCGGTCCACAGCAGACGCTCCGTCCCGGTGCTGATGCCGCTCCACTCGATCTCGACCACGACGTCCGCCTCTTCGGGCGGTTCGAGGTCAAGCCGGGTCAGCGACAGGCGCTCCGGTTGTTGGATAACGATGGCGTCGGTGTGCATGGACCCTCGCGGCGACTGCCCCACGATCGTATCGTTCGAAGCCGTATGTGAGGACTGTCAGTCTAGCTTGACTGGGGTAGATGTCAATCCCGACTTACAAGCCCCTAACCGAAAAGTCATAACGCCCGCGTCACGAGCTAGGCGTTTCGTCGGACCCGCCCGGCGCCCGCGCGACCAACAGCCGCGTCAACAGCGGCTGACGGGTGCGCGGCATCGCAACGTCGCGGAACCCAACCTTTTCAACCATATAACGAAGCGCCTCCGGCGTGCGCGGCCGGCCGCTGCCCATCGCCAGCAGGTAGAAGCCGAAGTAGGCGCCGCCGAGCGGCTCCGCTCCCCGAGTCCCCGCCATCTGCTCGGCGATCACCAGGCGGCCGCCGGGCACCAGGGCCTGACGCGCGGCCCGCAGGACCTCGGTGGCCACCTCGTCGTTGTGGTCGTGGATGACCCGCACCAGCGAGACCACGTCGACTCCGGTGGGCAGGTCGCCCCCTCTGAAGTCGCCGCCCACCGCCTGCACGCGGTCGGCCAGCCCCTCAGCCCGCAAACGCTCGCGCGCCCGCTCGGCCACCGCCGGCAGATCGAACACCGTGACCTTCGCCTGCGGCGCCTTGCGCGCCACGGCGGCGCCGAACACGCCCTCGCCGCCGCCCAGGTCCATCCAGTGCTTGACGCCCGTGGGCGGGAAGGCGGCCAGGATATCGTCGGCGATCATCTCCTGCGAGGTCGACATCAACTCGGAGTACTCGGCCACCGCGTCCCCGGACTCGGCCGCCGCGTCCTCGGAGCGCGCGTACGCCCAGTAGCGCGACAGGTTGGTCTGGCCGGCATGACCGCGCAGCAGCGCCACCGGATCCTCCAGATCCTTGTAGAACATGGCGTGGTGCTCGATCAGGGCCGCCAGCCCCGGCGTGCCCAGCAGGGCGGCGCCCAGTTCACCCAGGCCGAAGCGATCGTTCGAGCGCGGCGCGGTCAACTCCAGCACCGTGGTCGCATCCAGCAGGCGCCGCGTGGCGTCCTCGCTCAGGGCCAGCCGGTTGGCCAGCGCCGGCACCGAGATCGGTCCCTCGGCCAGGGTCTCGCACAGCTTCAGCCGCACGGTCGCCAGCAGCACCTGGGAATAGACGAACCCCGAAACGACATCGAACAGATCGCGCGCCCGCTTGCGCGCCCGCAGACGCACCAGCGGCGTTTCCGCCGCCCAGCGCTGGAACTTCGGGTCGGACACCTTGCGGTCGCGGAACGCCAGGAAGCGGTCGAGGAGACCGCGCGGCTTGCGGTCATCGGTCTGGTTGGTGGCCGTGGGCTCGGAGGAGACGGCGGCGGAGGCGGAGGTATCCATCGGTCAAGCGGCCTCCCGCGCCAGCGAGGCCGGAATGAACCGGCCCGTTTCCTCCAGGATCAGCGTTCGCAGGGCCTCGCGGCCCGGGCACTCCGGAATGGAGTCGACGGCCTCGGTCACCAGACCCTTCAACCGGGCAATGGCCCCGGGAACCCCAAGCTGGGCCACCGCGTTAGGTCTTCCGAGAGCGGCGTCCTGTCCCACCGGCTTGCCGAGGATCTCGGGATCGGCAGCCACATCGCGCAGATCGTCGGCCACCTGGTAGGCCTCGCCCAGCCGCGCGCCCAGGGTGCGCCACGCCGGCGTGCCGTGCCCGGCGGCGGTGGCGCCGGCCTCGGTGGCGGCGGCGAACAGCACACCTGTCTTGGCGCGCTGGTATTCCGCCAGGTCGACGTCGGGCTCGCTCTCCCAGGCCTGGCCGGCGCACAGGCCGGTCGGGGCGCCGATGGCGGCGGCGACGATGTCCACCAGCCGGGCCATGCGGTCCGGCGCCTCTGCGGCGCCGCGCGCCAGGGTCTGGAAGGCCAGCACGATCAGCGCGTCGCCGGTCAGAACCGCCAGCGGCTCGCTGAACGCCCGGTGAACCGTCGGCTTGCCGCGCCGCAAATCGGCGTCGTCGAAACAGGGGAGATCGTCGTGGACCAGGGACGCGCAGTGCAGCACCTCGATGGCCGCGAGGGCGGCATCGGTCACCGCCGGCCGGTCGTCGCCGCAGGCCAGGGCCACGGCCAGGGCCAGGCGCGGACGGATGCGCTGACCGCCGCCGAACACGGCGTGACGCATGGCCGCCGCCAGACGCGGCGGCCCCGCCGGCGTGGCAATGCCGGCGCACGCCCCTTCAAGCGCCGCCTCGATCCGTTGCCCTGACTCCATGATCCGTCTCCCCACGCATTCCGTATGGATCATCAAAGACCCGCCCCGAGTGGGACGGCGCCACGGATGGCGCGCATCCCCCAGCCCCCTTCCGGCGACGGGTGTCAACTCTGATGGTCACTCCGTGTGTCATGCAGAGTGGACATGTGGGTCCCGTGAGTCAACGGCCATGTGTCATCGGACCGCAACCCGAACCCCCGCGACCGATGGCGCCCGAGTCTTTTCGAATCGCACCACACAACCGGACACACCCGCCAATCGGCCCGAACACAAACGACACAGAAACAGAACAAGAGGGAGCCCAGGACAATGCCTCGCAACGGACATGCTGAACAGAAAGTTGTCGTCATCGGCGCCGGCATGGGAGGCCTGGCGTCGGCCCTGGAACTGGCCGCCAACGGCTTCGCCGTCGAGGTGGTCGAGCGCCATCCCGGCCCCGGCGGCAAGATGCGCCAGGTCGCGGCCGGCGACGCCCAGGTGGACGGCGGCCCCACCATCCTGACCATGCGCTGGGTGTTCGAGGACCTGTTGCGGGCCGCCGGCGCCAGCCTGAATGACCACATCACCCTGACACCGCTTGAGGTGCTGGGCCGCAACGCCTGGGACTATGGCGACCGGTCGCGGCACCTGGACGTCTTCGCCGACCCGAAACGCGCCGAGGAGGCGATCGGCGACTTCGCCGGCGCCGCCGACGCCAAGGGCTTCCGTGACCTGCTGGCCGAGTCCGAACGCACCTTCCGCACCCTCGACGCCTCGTTCATGCGCGGATCACGGCCCAGCGTGCCGCGCCTGATCGGCCGCGCCGGGCCGTCCATCCTGCGCGCGAAGCCGTTCGCCACGCTGTGGTCCGAGCTGGGCAAGTACTTCCAGGACCCGCGCCTGCGGCAGCTGTTCGGGCGCTATTCGGTGTACTGCGGCTCGTCGCCCTTCAACGCCACGGCCGTTCTGATGCTGATGGTCTACGTCGAGCAGTCCGGCGTCTGGAGCGTCGACGGCGGAATGCACGCCCTGGCCCGGGCGCTGACCGACCTGGCCGAGTCCCGGGGCGCCGTCTTCCACTACGGCCAGGGCGTGGCGAAGATCGAAACGGCCGGCGGCCGCGCCTCCGGCGTCGTGCTGGACGACGGCCGGCGCATCGCCGCCGATGCCGTGGTGTTCAATGGCGACGTCAACGCCCTGCCCGCCGGGATGCTGGGGCCGGAGGTCACCGGCGCCGTGCCATCCGTGCCACAGCGCGCCCGTTCGCTGTCGCTGCTGGCCACCACCATGACGGCGCGGACCGAGGGCTTTCCCCTGTCGCGGCACACGGTGTTCTTCGGCTCCGACTATGAGGGCGAGTTCCGCGACATCTTCGAGCGGAATCGCTTGCCGGCGGAGCCCACGACTTATATTTGTGCCCAGGATCGCATGGACGGCACCGACCAGGATGCCGCCCCGTCCGGGGCCGAGCGCCTGCTGATGCTGATCAATGCGCCCCCGATCGGCGACTCGCCGTCGCCGTCCCTCGACCGCGCGGAGATCGACGCATGTCTGCACCGAAGTTCTGCCCTGCTGGAGCGCTGTGGCCTGCGGGTCCATCCGGACCCGGACAGTGTCACGATCACCGGACCCCGGGAGTTCGAGCGCCTGTTCCCGGCGACCGGTGGGGCGCTGTACGGGCGGGCGTCGCACGGCTGGCAAGCGTCGTTCACCCGTCCGGGGGCGCGGACCAAGGTGCCGGGCCTGTACGTGGCGGGGGGCAGCGCGCATCCGGGACCGGGGGTGCCCATGGCCACGTTGTCGGGCCGGCAGGCCGCTTCGAGCATCCTGACGGACCTTCGCTCGACCAGCCGATCGACCCGGGTGGCTATGGCTGGTGGTATGTCGACGGCCTGAGCTCCGACGGGCGCCACGCCCTGACCCTGATCGCCATGCTGGGCAGCGTGTTTTCGCCCTACTACGCGTGGTCGGGGCGCGGCGACCCGATGAACCACTGTGTGCTGAACGTCTGCCTGTACGGCCCCGGCGGCCGCTGGGCCATGACCGAGCGCGGCAAGGGCGCGGTGGCGCGCGAGCCGCGCCGGCTGGTCATCGGCCCCAGCCGGGTGGAATGGGACGGCGAGACCCTGACCTTCCACATCAAGGAGCGCTGCGCCCCCCTGCCCTTCCCGGTCGAGGGCACGGTGCGTCTGCGCCCGCGCAAGGTGACGACCCAGGCGTTCTCGCTCGACCCGTTGGAGCGGCACCGCTGGTGGCCCATCGCGCCCCATTCCGACATCACGGTCGAGATGAAACAGCCGCACCTGTCGTGGTCGGGCGAGGGCTACTGGGATTCCAACTGGGGCACCGAGTCGCTGGAGGCCGGCTTCCAGGGCTGGTGGTGGACCCGCGCGCCGCTGGCCGACGGCGGCGCCGCCATCCTGTACGATACGACGCCGCGCCACGGCGGCGAGGGTGCCCGCATCGCCCTGCGTTTCCCGCCCGGGGGCGAGGCCGAGCCGTTCGACCCACCGCCGGAGGCATCGCTGCCGCCGACGCGCGTCTGGCGCATCGGCCGCGCCACCCGCGCCGACGCCGGCCACACCCCGACCGTCGCCCGCACGGTGGAGGACACGCCGTTCTACGCCCGCTCGATCCTCGACACCCACGTTCTGGGCGAGCCGGTCCGCGCCATGCACGAGAACCTCGACATGGACCGGTTCTGCATGAACATCGTCAAGGCGATGCTGCCGTTCCGGATGCCGCGCATCCCGTGGGGCGGGCCGGGGGCGAAATAGGGGAGCCGCCCACCCCTACCACACCGCCTCGAACACACACGCCTCGGCGCCCATGGCCTGACAGGCGGTCTCGCGCACGGTGGTCTTGCGCGCCACCAGGACGCGGAACAGGCGTTCGAACACGGCGGCGTAGTAGGCGCAGACCGGCGCGGACGCCCCCGACACCGCCGCCTGGATCGGGCCATCGGCGATGATCAGCCGGGTCGGCTTGCCGGGCTCCCCATGGAACCGACCGCCGCCGGCGAAGGTCCACGAATGCTGGCCCATGGCCTGGATCAGCATCCGCGCCGCCGGCACCGGCGGCATCAGCTTCAGCACGGCCTGCGCCGGCTTGGGAATCCGGTGGGCCAGCAGGTAGTCCGCCGTGGCCACGCCCGCGTCGTGGCAGACGGCGTCCAGCGCCGCCGCGTCCAGTCGCGCCCGCAGCACCCGGTGCAGCGCCGTCACGTCGTCGGCGGGGACCATGGACTCGGGCGGGGTCGCCCAGTGGTGAGCCAAGCCCGCCGCCTCGAACAGCGCCGCCGTCTCGTCCCGACCGCGATGCGCGGCCAGGGCGTCGGCCATGCGGGTGATGCTGTTGGGGCCAATGCGGGCGCCGTCGGCGCCGTCGGCCTCCTCGGCCCCCTCCGGGTGCTCGCTCATGGCAGCGCGTCCGAGGCCACGGCGGCCATCACGGCGCCGCCGTCAAACGCCTGCCGCAGCCGCACGCCGTCCAGGGCATGGCCGACCGCCACCACGCGCGCCGGCCCCTCCGGCGTCGTGCAGGGGGTGACGCTGGCCTGGCCGTCGGCGACGGCGAATTCGACCCACGCCCCGTTGGCGCGGGCCGTGCCCCGCAGCCGCTCGACGGCACCGAAGCGGCCGCCGGCGATGGCCTCCAACACGTCGCGCAGGTCCTCCGGGTCGAGGCCGGCGTCCGTTGCCGGGTCCGCCGGGCGCAGGTCGAGCACCAGCGTCTCGGCCGCACCATCACCGGGCGCAAGCCCCGACGCCACGGCCTCGGGTGCCGCGCCGTGATAGTGATGATGGTGATAGTGGTGATGGTGGTGCATCGACGCCCCACCCCCGCCAGACCCCGCACCGCCGGCCGCGGCCGGACTCGGGGCCAGGGCCGGGGCGAGACCCGAGGGCACCGGCCGCGCCGCGTCGGTGCCGTCGTCGTTGGCGGCATCGCTGAGGGCCGGCGCCACCGCGCCCTCCGCCACACCATGCACGGCGGGCACGATCCGCGCCGACGGATTCAGCGTGCGCAAGGTGTTGGTCACCGTGGCCAGTTCCACCGGGCTCACAAGGTCGGCCTTGTTGACGATGAACAGGGGCACCGGCGTTCCGGCCGGCGTCACCTCGGCCTGGCCGCGCGCCTGCACCTGCGCCTTCAGGAACTCCGGCAGGCGCGCGTAATCACCCATGAAGGCGCTGGCGTCGATCACCACGGTCAGGTGCACCGCCTTCAGCGACGGCCGGATATCGGCCCGGTTCAGCACCCGCACCAACAAGCCAAGATCGGCCAGGCCGTTCGGCTCGATGAAGATGTGATCCGGCATCCGGGCGGCGATGACCTCCTTGACCTGGTGGGCCAGATCGTCGCGCAGATCGAGGCACACGGCCCCGCCGGGCAGGTCCAATTGATCGCCCTCGGGCGTGGCGTGCACCTGCCCGTCCGGCGAGACGGCCGCGCAGTCGTTGACCAGGGCCACACTGCCGGCCGGGTTGCGCGCGTGCTCCAGGCGGTGGCGCAACACCGTCGTCTTGCCGGCGCCCAGGAAGCCGGCGATGATCTCCACCTCGGTCACGGCCGGGTGCGGCGTGCGCGAGCGCAGGCTCCAATTCCACATGGCCATCGCCGGCAGCGGCAGCACCAGGAACCAGTGTTCCAGGATCGCCAGCGCCATGATCGCGGCGACAAAGGTCAGGCCGACGGCCTCGATCTCCGACGTCGCCGGGTCGAGGATGGCCATGACCATCAGCACCAGCGCCACGGTGGACACCGTGACCGACACCGGGAACAGCAGGTTGATGGACTTGGAGTTGTTCAGGAAGCTTTTGAGGAACTCCATGTGGTCGGGCAGGAATTCCTCGCTGACGTTGCGCACGCCCAGGAACACGTTCAGCCGCGCGCTTTCGTGCATCCACCACAGCACGAGGTAGGTCCACAGCGCCACCTGGTTGGGCTGGCCCCAGGTCAGGGCGACCACCACCACCAACGTCACGATGATCGAGATCTCGTGGTACAGGCTGGCGCCGAGCGCGTGGCCGAAATGGCGCCACCCCCGGCAGCCCGGCTCGCACGCCTGTTTGCGCGGCCCGGTGACGAAGCCGAGGTAGAACGTGATGTCCTGGTAGGACCACACCAGCAGGCCGTAGGTGAACGCGGCATAGGCGCCGGAGACGGTGTGGTCGGCGGCGCTGGTCCACAGGCCGTACAGGCAGGCGACGAACGCCACCGTGCAGACCAACATGCTCCACTTGAAGGTGCGCGCCGGCAGGCCGTCGATGTAGAGAATAAGCCCCGTAAGCAACCACCAGATGCCGATGGCATGGAGTACGGGGAGGATGTAGGTGGCCAACGAACCTGCCTCCATTGTGGTCCGCGCGCCGACCCCGGCCCAGGGTGGCGGCCGGGGTTGGGATTGCGGCCGGCCCCGCGCCCGCGTCGCCCGGTGGCGGACGCCGGCGACGCCGATGTCGATGCTGCGGTCAGCTTCCGGGCGGCGGGCCCCACGAGAGCGGCGGCTCGGCGGCGCCGATCCGTTCGGCCGCTGCGGCCGGGTCCTCCCCCTCCCGCACGGCATCGGCGAGGGACAAAAGTTCCTTCAGCCCGTGCATGTTCTGGCTTCCGTAGGATTCCAACGCCACCCGTTCGCCCGTGACCAGGTCGCGCAGCGTGATGTGGCGATCGTCCCATTGCGTCAGGCTGTACAGGGGCTCGGCGTCGGTCAGGCCGGCGACGACCCGCTGGCGGTCGAGGCCGACCATCATGCTCTGCAGGAAGCGGCCGACCCGCCCGGTCAAATGCCCGATGGAGCGGTCCTCGGGGGCCAGGCGCACGTCCAGGTGCAGCTCGGTCGTCGGCACCAGGTAGAATTCCTGGGTCTGCATGTACGTCATGCTGGCGTAGGGGTCCTCTTCCTTCAGCCAGAAGACATACACGGCGGCCAAAACGACGCTGAGGAAGGCGGTTCCGAACGCCGCGACCAGCAGCGGCGCGGGCGGCGACAGAGCCTTGTTGCGCGCGCGCAGGATCTCCTCCCGCCGCCGGGCCAGCTCCTGCGGCGACAGGTCCTCGTCGTCCTCGGTGGGACTCTCGTCCCGGTGGGTTCGGGGGTCGCGATCGACACCACCGCTCATTCTCGTCACTCCTTTAGCAGGATCATCGCCGCGGCGGCGGCGCGGGCCAACCGGTCCCGGCGGGCCGGCGGCCGCTTGTCGGCGGCCGGCCACGCACGCACTCGGGACCGCTGGCGATTCCGAACTCTGTGGCGCGAACGGCTTGCCCCCGCGACCGAAGCCCGGCCGGGCGGCCCACCGTCTGCACCGGCCCCCACGCGCTACCCGCTGGCGGGGGCGACGGGAACCCTTTCTTTGTCCCCTCGGACAGACACACGCAAGGCCTCGTCGTCCATCCGGCCCGCCTCGGCGGCCCCCATATCGCGGGTCGCGTGCGCGGACAAGGCCTTGGCCAGGATCTCGGCCGCGGCCCGGGCATCGGGAACGCAACGGAGCATGGGTTGTGTGCGCAGCCAGCGCCACGGCCGCACATGCGGCCACAGAACCAGCCAAGCCACGCCATGCCCGGGCATCAGGTCCAGGTTCACGTTACCGGTCCCGTTCCTGAACACCTTCAGGGTGGCCGAGCGGATCACCTGGAACGGGAAGTTCACGGTCATCTGCAAGGCCAGACCATAGCGGATCACGACGCGTTCGCTGGTGATGGTGTAGACCGTGGTGCGGTCGATCCAAAATGCCAGCAACGCCAACGTGATCAACAGCCCCGCGCCAATGCCCAGGAGGCTGAAGACGGAGATCAGCACACCGCCGACTCCGTAGCCATCCTCCACGGCATTGACCCCGCTCCAGATCGACAGAATGCCGAAGTAGAGGGCGATCAGGGGCCACTGGAACATACGTCTGGCGAGGGCTCGCCACGAAGGCGAGCCCTGCCAGAGGATCCTTTCACCGTCCGGCGGCCTTTCGGGCAGCCCTGGGATCGGCTCGACGGCGAAATCATCATGCACGATACGGACCCCCGGTGCTTACGACTGGGCGAAGAAGAACCCGCCGCCATAGAACGCGCAGATCTTGTCTTCTTCCAGCTTGGTCACCTGGTTGGGCTTGGCCGTCGCCGGAACCTGGGCGATCTGATCGGCACGCAACGCATCCACCTTCACATAGCCCTCACGGCGCCAGATGTCGGCGAAGTTGATCGGCAGCAGCACGGTCTTCGCCTTCGGGGGCGCGGCGGGCGCACCCTCGGCCGAAGCCTTCGGCGCCGGCTTGGCACCGCCGGACAGTTCGACCTCGAGGTAACGGACCATGATTTCCGGAACGTCGACCCAGATGTCGGACACCGTGCCGGCGAACTTGCCGTCGTTGCCCATGACCTTCAGGCCGCGCGGATCCGGGCTGTTCTTTTCCATGAAGAACTCCTTCTGCGTGCGCATCGGCACGATCTTCGGGGTGTTCTCCATGGACAGCTCGGGCTTGTCCTCACGCTGCGAGTACGCCGACGGACCGACGCAATCAGCCAGCGGGTTGGCGCCGGTCGGGACGAACGGCGAGCCACTCCACGGGTGGGCGCGGCGGGCCTTCACCGGGCGCGTGTCGCGCTTGTAGTCCGGCTTCATGACCGTGCCGCCATGATACAGGTTGAACGTCTTCGGCTTCGGAATCCAGAACCAGCCGGTCTTCTCGATGCGGCCGTTGGTGTCGTATTCGAGCGGGTAGCCCTCACGACGATCCTCACGGCGCAGATAGAAGACAAGGCCGAAGAAGAACAGCCAGAACGTCCACAGGGCGACCTGTGCGACGTCCATATAGGCAGTCAAAGCACCAATCGGCAATTCCATAGCGGATCCTCCACGAGCAAGAGCCCTATCCGGGGATATCGGACAACCCGAGCCGCCGGCCCGGACGTGCCTCGACATCCCGTGTCGAGCGAACGAGCGGGCCAAGGATCACCAACGTGACGATCAGCAGCCCGATCTCAATGTAATACACGAATTCGTATCCGACGCTGAGGCCCTGCGCCTGCAGGAACTCGCCGAGCACGCCCTGCTCGGCCAACGCGGACACACCATCCCGGATCGCCCCGCCCAGGGCGACAGCGACACCGGTTGCCGTGGCCTGAACGGCGCCCCACGCACCCAGAGCCAAACCGCCATGCTCAGAGTCAGCCGAATCCATGGCGGCCGTCAGGGTCCCGACGACGAACAGACCTCCCCCCATGCCGATGAAGAACGCACCCACCCGGAATACGGTGGCCGACTCCAACGGCGCGGCGAAGATGACGCAGGCAAAGGCGAACACACCGATGATCACACCGATGGCCGCCAGCCTGTACGGACCTGTGCCGCGCGACAGCCAGCGCGCGGCCAGGGCGAACCCGGCCAGGGTTCCCCCCGCCCACAGGGCACTCAGCAGCGTGGTCGCAGAGACCGAGAGCCCCAGGATCTGGGCGCCGTAGGGTTCCAGCAGGATGTCCTGCATGGTGAAGCCCAGGGTGCCGAACCCGACCACCACCAGCAGGCGGGTATACCGCCCACCGCCAGCGAACGCCTGCCAGGACTCGCGGAACGAGGGGCGTTCACGGGACGGATCGGTCAGCGCCTTGTTGCGGACTTCCTGTTTCCACAGCGCAATCACGTTGATGACGACGGTCAACACCGCCGAGGCCTGCAACACGCGGATCAGCAGCACGTTGCTGAAGTCCTGCAAGACCAGACTGTAAACACCAGCCGCCGCGACCATGCCCAACAGCAGCGTGACGTACAGCAACGCCACCACGCGCGGTCGCGACTCTTCCGGCGCCAGGTCGTTGGCCAGCGCCAGGCCGGCCGTCTGCGTCGTGTGCAGGCCGGCGCCGGTCATGAAGAAGGTGACGGCGCACAGGAACACGGCGCCTTCCTCGATGTCGCGGCCCAGCACCATCAGCGCCAGCGGCATCACCGACAGGCCGCCGAACTGCAACAGCGAGCCGAGCCAGATGTACGGCACGCGCCGCCAGCCCAGGAACGAACGGTGGGTGTCCGACTTGTGGCCGATCAGCGCGCGGAATGGCGCGAACAGAACCGGCAACGCCACCATCACGGCCACCAGCGAGGCCGGCATGGTCAGCTCGACGATCATCACCCGGTTCAGCGTGCCCATGAGCAGCACGGTCGCCATGCCCACACTCACCTGGAACAGCGACAGCCGCAGCAGCCGCCCGAGCGGCAGTTCGGGTGTCGCCGCGTCGGCGAACGGCAGGAACCGGGTGCCGGTCCGCATCAACAGTCGAATGGCGGGGGAGACTCGCTTGCTCATGACCGAACCAACTCCTGAGCCTGCGAGATATAGAACCCGTTCGTCACCCGCTCGGTGCGGCCGGCGCGCCAGCCGGACAGGCCGGGCTCCGCCTTCACGTGGCGGTGCAGAACGCGCGGCGCCACCGGCTCGATCGCCGGCGCGCGGTCGCCGCGCGGGAACAGACGCCCGACGACGTGCATGGTGGACAGAAGGGCCGTGCGCGGCGCGTAGGTGAACACCACGGACTCCCGCGTGCGCGCCGCCAAAGTCGACAGCGCCCCGACGATATCGGCGCGACGATAATGAATGAACGAGTCCATGGCCACAACATGATCGACCATGCCTATCGGCGGGTCAAGCATATCACCAACGTAGAACTCCACGCTGCCCGGCCCCAGGTCGGCCGGCAGCCGTTCCCGTGCCAGATCCACCAGGGTCGGCGACAGGTCGATGGCGATCACCCGGGCGCCGCGCCGGGCCAGTTCCAGCGAGGCGGCGCCGGGGCCGCAGCCGGCGTCCAGCACCGTGTGCCCGCTCAGGTCGGCCGGCAGCCAGCCGAGCAGGGTCGCCCGCATGGTGTCGCGGCCGGCGCGCACCGTCGCCCGGATGCGCCCGACCGGCGCGTCGGACGTCAACCGCTCCCAGGCGGCGGCGGCGGTGCGGTCGAAGTAGGTCTCGACCTCGCCGCGGCGTTGTTCGTATGTCGCGCCCGGCATCAGTCGTACCCCAACAGATCAAACAACTCGCGGTCCTTCAGGGACTGCGCATCCAGCGCGTCGACCCCGGCATACAGAGTCGCCGCCAATTGAAGGTATTCCTGCTGCACCCGCTCCACCTCGGGCGAGGCCTCCATCTCGAACAGGGTGCACTTCTTCAGCCGGCTGCGCCGCAGGTCGTCCAGTTCCGGCACATGCGCCAGCGTCTTCATGCCGGTGCGGGCGTTGAACTTGTCGATCTGCTCGGTATCGCGGCTGCGGTTGGCGATGCAGCCGCCCACCCGAACGGCGTAGTTCTTCGTCTTTGCCCGGATGGCGGCAATGATCCGGTTCATGGCGAAGATGGAGTCGAAGTCGTTGGCGGTGACGATCACCGCCCGCTCGGCATGTTGCAGCGGCGCGGCGAACCCACCGCACACCACGTCGCCGAGCACGTCGAAAACCACCACGTCGGTATCGTCGAGCAGATGGTGTTCCTTGAGCAGCTTGACCGTCTGCCCCACCACATAGCCGCCGCAGCCGGTGCCGGCGGGCGGGCCGCCGGCCTCGACGCACAGCACGCCGTTGGTGCCCTCGAAAACGAAGTCCTCGGGCCGCAGCTCCTCGGTGTGGAAGTTCACCTCCTCCAGCACGTCGATGACGGTGGGGATCAGACTCTTGGTCAGCGTGAAGGTCGAGTCGTGCTTCGGATCGCAACCGATCTGCAACACCCGCTTGCCCAGCTTGGAGAAGGCCACCGAAAGGTTCGACGACGTCGTGCTCTTACCGATGCCGCCCTTGCCATAGACAGCGAAGACCTTCGCCCCCTCGATGTGCAGGGACGGGTCCATGTGAACCTGGGTGCTGCCTTCTCCGTCAAGGCCCCCAGATTTGTCCGGCCGTGTGTTCAACGTATCCAACACCGACGTCTACTCCATCAGACAACGGGCATCGCTCAGGCCGCGACGCCTTCCGACACACCTTCCAGGCGATCCTCCAGCTCCTCGCCCGCGTTACGCAGGGTTTCGAGCACGGAGTCGTCCGGAGACCAGTAATTGCGTTCGTGCGCCTCCAGCAGGCGGTTGGCCACCCGCGCCGAGGCCATGGGGTTCAGCTCGGCGAGGCGCTTGCGCATCTCCTCGTCCAGCATGAACGTCTCTGTCAACTGATCATACACCCACGGGGCCACCTGCCCGGTGGTGGCCGACCACCCGAGCGTGTTGGTGATGGCCGCCTCGATCTGGCGCACGCCCTCATAGCCGTGCTCCAGCATACTTTCGTACCATTTCGGGTTCAGCATCCGGGTGCGAGTCTCCAGCGCCACCTGCTCGGCCAGGGTGCGCACCTTGCCCTCGCCCATGGTCTGGTCACCGATGTAGACCGGCACCGACGAGCCGTCGCCCCGGGCCCGCGACACCGCGCGGCTGATGCCGCCCAGGGTGTCGAAGTAGTGGTCCACGGTGGTCACACCCAGTTCCATGGACTCCAGGTTCTGGTAGGCCAGATCGACGCCCGACAGGATCTCGCCCAACTGCTCGGCCCGTTGCGTCGGGTTGCCGGCGCGGCCGTAGGCGAAGCACTTGCGCCGGGTGTAGGTCTCGGCCAGCTCGTCCTCCTCGGTCCAGCCGCCCGAGTCCACCAGCATGTTGACGTTGGAGCCGTAAGCGCCGTCGGCGTTGGAGAACACCCGCAAGGCCGCCGTTTCCAGGTCGCAGCCGTGTGCCGCCATATAGGCCACCGCGTGCTTGCGGATGTAGTTCATCTCCTCCGGCTCGCCCTCGGCCGACGCCGCCAGGAAGGCCGCCTCGGCCAGCAGCCGTGTCTGCAAGGGCAGCAGGTCGCGGAAGATGCCCGACAGGGTCATCACCACATCCACGCGCGGTCGGCCCAACTCCTCCAGCGGGATCAACTCGGCCCCGGCCAGCCGGCCGTAGCCATCGAAGCGCGGCCGCGCGCCCATCAGCGCCAGGGCCTGGCCGATCGGCCCGCCCTCGGTCTTCAGGTTGTCGGTGCCCCACAACACGATGGCGATGGTCTCGGGCATCGCGTTGCCCTCGGCCATGTGCCGGTCGAGCACCAGCTTGGCCTGCAACGCGCCGTCCTTGACGGCGAAGGTCGACGGCAGGCGGAAGGGATCGAAGCCGTGCAGGTTGCGCCCGGTGGGCAGGACCGCCGGCGTGCGCAGCAGGTCGCCGCCCGGCGCCGGGCGGATGAACCCGCCGTCGAGCGCGTGCAGCAGCGCCGGAATCTCGCTGTCGGTGGTCAGCAGGCCGTCGATGCGCGCCAACTCCTCGAACAGCGCCAGGTCGAGCCCCACCTTGGCCGCCGCCTCGTCGTCGACCAGGCCGGCCGCGTAGCGCGCCCGGCTCAACGCCTCCTTGGGATCGCCGGTCTCGACCAGCCGCTCGACCACCGAGCGCGGCAACTCGACCTCGCGCGTCGCCTCGGCCAGCGCCAGCAGCAGGTCGACGCGCTCCTCGGCCGTCGGCCCCCGCCCGACCACGTGCAGGCCGTGCGGGATCATGGTTTCCTCCAGCTCCTGCAGGGCCACGCGCAGGCGGTCCAGGCGGGCATCGATCTCGGCGGCGTCGGGGATGTCCTGCCACGCCGGCTCGGCCTCAGCCAGATCCAGTTCCACCGCCTGGGTCTGGATCAGCGGGATCAGGCGCGCCCGCTCGGCGGCATCGTCGGGCGGCAGCGCGCGCCAACGCTCGACCGAGCCCTTCAACTCGGACAGCCCCTTGTACAGGCCCGACTGCGACACCGGCGGCGTCATGTAGCTGACCAGGGTGGCCGCCGAGCGCCGCTTGGCGATGGCGCCTTCCGACGGGTTGTTGGCGGCGTACAGATACACGTTGGGCAGGTCGGCGATGAGGCGCTCCGGCCAGCACCCGCCGGACAGGCCGGTCTGCTTGCCGGGCATGAACTCCAGCGCGCCGTGCATCCCGAAGTGCACCACAGCATGGGCGTCGAACAGGCTGGAAATCCACCGGTAGAAAGCGGCGAAAGCGTGGGTCGGCGTGAAGCCCTTCTCGAACAGCAACCGCATGGGGTCGCCCTCGTAGCCGAACGCCGGCTGCACCGCCACCACCACGTTCCCCAACTGGACACCAAGCACCTGGATCGACTGGCCGTCGCTCTGCTGGCGGCCCGGCGCCGGCCCCCACTGCGCCTCGATCTCGCTCAGCCAGCGTTGGCCCTTGACGTGGTCGTCCACCGAAATGCGGGTCAGCACGTTGGCCTGGGCGCCGTGTTGGGCGGCGTTGCCCACAAGCAGGCGGTCGCGCAGGTCGTCGACGCTGTCCGGCACCTCGACCTGATAGCCGGCCTCGGCCATGGCCTTCAGCGTGTTGAACAGGGATTCGAACACCGACAGATAGGCCGCCGTGCCGACGGCGCCGGAGTTGGGCGGGAAGTTGAACAGCACGATGGCCACCCGCCGCTGGGCGCGCGGCGTGCGACGCAGGCGGATCATGCGGTCGACGCGCGCGGCCAGGGCCTCGACCCGTTCCGGCTCGGGGAACATATCGCGCGCGGTCTCGCCCTCGGCCTCGTCGGTGCGCCCGCCGAACAGCAGCGGCGCGGTGGCGCCGTCCAGTTCGGGGATGGCGATCATCATGGTCGACTCGACCGGCAGCAGCCCCCGGTCCGACCCGCGCCACTGGTCGAGCGACTGGAACTCCACCGCCATGGCCGTCATGTACGGCAGGTCGAGGCGCGACAGCAGGTCCTCGGCGGCGCGGGCGTCGTTGTAGGCCGGCCCGCCCACCAGCGAGAACCCGGTCAGCGACAGCAGGGCGTCGATCACCGGCTTTTCGCCGTCGAGATAGAAGGTCTCGATCGCCGGGCGCGAGTCCAGGCCGCTGGAGAAGGCCGCGATCACCCGCAGGCCACGCGCCTCCAGCGCGCCGATCACCGCGTCATAGTGCGCGGTGTTGCCGGCCAGGATGTACGAGCGCATGACCAGAACGCCAACCGTGCCCTTGACGGGGCCGTCCGGCTTGGGCAGGCGCGCCAAGTCGGTGCCGAGGCGCCCGGGCATCCGCGGGTGATACAGCCCGGTCTCGGGATACTCGGCCGGCGCCTCGGGCTTGATCTGGCCGCGCAGCACGCGGCGCGGGCCGTCGGCGTAGCGGTCCACCATGAAGCGGACCAGGTTGGCGACGTTCTCCTCCGACCCCGCCAGCCAGTATTGCAGGGTGAGGAAGTAGGCGCGCATGTCCTGCGCCTTGCCCGGGATGAAGCGCAGGATCTGCGGGATACGGCGCAGCATGGCCATCTGACCGGCGCCGGAGTCGAAGCCCTTGTCGTCCTTCTTCTTCAGGCTGCCGCGCAGCTTCTTCAGCAGGGCCGCCACGCCGCCCTGCTTGGCGTCCATGCGGAACGGCCCCAGCTTGGTCAGCTTGACCACCTCGCCGGCGCACATGGCGCCCACCATGGCGTCGCACGATTCGCGGCGCGCCTGCAGCGCCGGCAGCACCGCCTGGATGTGATCCTCCATGAACAGCATGGTGACGATGATGATGTCGCCATGCTCGATGTCATGCAGGCAGCGCCCCAGCGCGTCGGTGTCGTCGCCCCACTCCGATGCCGCGTGCAGCGAGAGATGCAGGCCCGGCAGGTCCTTGCGCAAGGTCCGCGCCGCACGTTCCGTGGCCCCGGACAGATGGCCGTCCAGCGTCACGATCACGACCCGGATGGGCGTGTCCTCACCGACTGAAGTAGGCTTTGGCATCGTACAGAGTCTCGATGGTGATCGTGTGAAGGTGCCGCTCGGTGGCGTACCGCTCCGTGTTGCGGCGGGCCTTGCCCCGAACGAAGAAGGGGATCTTGTTCAGCTCGCGCTCGGCCTCGGCGGTCCAGACCGAACCTTGGGGCGCGGGGGAGTCGGGCGCGGCGGCCGGATGGCGGGCCGCCGCGTCCTCGGGGGACGGGGACGGTTGGACGGAGGACGGAACCGGTTCAGTGCCGGGACGGACGGACGGATCGCGCGCCGCCGGGCGCCCGCCAGCGGCGCCGGCGAGATGAGACGGCCCAGCGTCGGCGTGGAACTCGAAATCCTCACGGAACATGCCCAGAAGGTGCTCTTCCAGGCCCATCATGAGCGGATGAACCCAGGTGTCAAACAGGACGTTGGCGCCCTCGACCCCCATCTGCGGGGCATGGCGGGCCGGGAAGTCCTGCACATGCACGGGCGCGGAAATCACGGCGCAGGGCAGGCCCAGGCGCTTGGCGATGTGGCGTTCCATCTGCGTGCCCAGCACCAGGTCGGGCCGGGCCTCGGCGATCGCCTCTTCCACCTCCAGATAGTCGTCGGTGATCAGCGCCTCGATGCCGTATCCCTTGGCGGCGGCCCGCACATCGCGGGCGAACTCGCGCGTGTAGGTGCCCAGTCCGACCACCTCGAAGCCCATCTCGTCGGCCGCCACGCGGGCGGCGGCGATGGCATGGGTGGCGTCGCCGAACACGAACACGCGCTTGCCGGTCAGGTAGGTGCTGTCGACCGAGCGCGAGAACCACGGCAGGCGCGGCGCCAGCGCGGCCAGCGTCGGTTCGGGAACCAGCCCGGCCAGCGTGGCCACCTCGCGCACGAAATCTCGCGTCGCCCCCACGCCGATCGGCACCGTGGTGGTGCGCGGCTGGCCGAACGCGGTCTCCAGCCAGCGGGCGGTGGTCTCGCCGATCTCGGGATAGAGCACGACGTTGAAGTCGGCCTCGCCCAGACGCGCCACGTCGGAGGCGGTCGCCCCCAGCGGCGCGGTGACATTGACCCGCACGCCCATATCGGCCAGCAGGCCGGCGATTTCCTTGGCATCGTCGCGGTGGCGGAAGCCCAGGGCGGTCGGCCCCAGCAGGTTGCACGACGGCGGAACGCCGTCAGCGCGGGGCGGCCGTTTGGTGCCCGGCGGCGGCGCCTTCGGTCCGGCCAGCGCGCGCGCCAGGCGATAGAAGGTCTCGGCCGCGCCCCAGGTTTCCTTGCGCTGGTACGACGGCAAATCGAGCGGCACCACCGGCACCGGCAGCCCCAGCGCCTTGGCCAGACCGCCCGGGTCGTCCTGCAACAACTCGGCGGTGCACGACGAGCCGACCAGCAGGGCATCCGGCTTGAACCGCGCGCACGCGTCGCGGGCCGTCTCGCACAACAGGTCGGCGGTATCCCGGCCCAGGTCGCGCGCCTGGAAGGTGGTGTAGCTGACCGCCGGGCGTGATGGCCGGCGCTCGATCATGGTGAACAGCAGGTCGGCGTAGGTGTCGCCCTGGGGCGCGTGCAGGACATAGTGTACCCCTTCCATGGCGGTGGCGACGCGCATCGCCCCGACATGCGGTGGTCCCTCGTATGTCCACACGGTCAGCCGCATGGGGTTCAGACCTTCAACAAACCGTCGCGCAGAAGGGGCCGGGCGAACAGTTCCGCCAGATCCCCTGCCTGCTCATACCCCTGGATTGGGGTGAACACCAGTTCAATCGACCACTTGGTCGTCAGTCCCTCCGCCTCCAGCGGGTTGGCCAGTCCCAGGCCGCACACCGTCAGATCCGGACGGGCGGCACGACAGCGGTCCAGTTGCTCATAGACGTGCTGGCCCTCCACCAGGCGCGTGCCCTCGGGCAGCAACGCCAGGTCCGGCTCCATCAGGCCGCGGTGCAGATACGGTGTGGCCACCTCGACCGGCACCATGCCCATCTCGCGCGACAGCACCCGGGCCAGGGCCGGTTCCAGCTGCGAGTCGGGGAAGAAGAAGACGCGCCGACCGGCCAGCACACTGCGGTGGCTCTCCAGCGCGGCGCGGGCGCGCTCACGACCCGGGGCGGTGACGCGCTCGACCGTGTCGGCGTCGATGCCAAAAGCCTCGGCGGCGGCGGTCAACCACAGCGTGGTTCCCTCGGCGCCCAGCGGGAACGGCGCCGGCAGGCGGCGGGCGCCGCGTTTTTCCAGCAGGCGGGCGGTTTCGGCCAGGAAGGGCTGGGCCAGCAGAACGCGGGTGTTGGGACCGACGGACGGCAGCGCCTCGGCGCTGCGGGACGGCAGGAACTGGACGGAGTCGATCCCCAGGGCGGCGAACAGGCGGGCGAACTGATCCTCCACCACGTCGGCCAGGGTGCCCACCACCAGCAGACTCGACGCCGCGTCGGGCGCCGCCGCCGGCATCTCCGGCACCAGCGCGGCCAGGGCGGCGTCCTCGCCCTCGGTAAAGGTGGTGTCCAGGCCGCTGCCCGAATAGCTCAGCACCCGGGTACGCCCGGCGTAGGCGGCGGACAACCGCTGGGCGGCCCGCGACAGGTCCAGCTTGATGACCTCCGACGGGCAGGAGCCGACCAGGAACAGAAGTTTGATATCGGGGCGGCGCTCCAGCAGGCGGGCCACCTCGCGGTCCAGCTCGTCGTTGGCGTCGGCCAGCCCGGCCAGATCGCGCTCTTCCAGGATGGCGGTGGCGAAGCGGGGCTCGGCGAAGATCATGACGCCGGCGGCCGACTGCATCAGGTGCGCGCAGGTGCGCGAGCCAACGATGAGGAAAAAGGCGTCCTGGATCTTGCGGTGCAGCCAGATGATGCCGGTCAGGCCGCAGAACACCTCGCGCGGCCCCCGCTCGACGGTGGCTTCCACCGTGGGCGCCACCGAACCGGCGGCACGACCGTCAGCGGGCGCGCCGGTGGCACCGGAGTCCGGCGCCGGACAAGGCGGGGGTGAGACGAGGGCGGCCGAGGAGCGCATTACATCGTGCCCGCCACGTTCGCGTCCCGCCGCGCCTCGGCGGCGGCCTGAAGCCGCGCGGCGCGCAGCTTCAGCACGAACTGACCGGCATTGATGACGTACGTCGCATAGGCGGCCAGGGCGAGGATCATCAGCGCCTGACTGCCCAGCAGGTCGAGGAACAGGGCGACGAGATAGGCCGTATGCAGCGCCAGCACGAGCATACTGAAGACGTCTTCCCAATAGAACGCCGGCGCGAACAGGTAGCGGCCGAACACCTCTTTCTCCCAGATCGCGCCGGTGATCATGATCACATACAGCACGATGGTCTTGATGACGATGGAGGCGGTGGCAATGGCATATCCATTGCCGGTCAGCAGGTAGTCGACCACCAGATAAAGGCTGACCAGGAACACGGCGAACTGCAGCGGCGCCAGCACGCCCTGCACCAGGGTCCACGGGGACTCGTCACGGCGGCGGCGTTCCTCGGGCGTATACAGAGGGCGGGTCGCACCCTGTTCCGGCGGAGTCGGCAGGCTGGCCGTGTTCGGCACCGTCAGGCCGGCATGGGCCGACCAGGGGCACCGGTCCACGGTCGCGATCATGCGGTCGATGTTGAACTTCAGCATGGTTGTGCCAACCCTCCGTGAGATCTCCCGACAGGCGCGCGGTCAATCGTCTGACCGCCGCCGACGGTGGCGCGACGCGTGACGCGAGCTGTCTTCACTTCCTTATTGGGGGGTGGGTCCATGACGAAAGACCCTGCGCGGCCGCGCCCGTTTTCTCCCAACCGGGAGCGGCCATCCCCGTCCTTGCCGTCCAGCCATCCTCGGTGACTCTATGAGGACGGGCCGGACGTGTCAACCAAACAAGACGTCAATTGCTATTGACAAAGACCGCTCGCTGCGATGAGGTAGCGTGGTTTCTGGAACGTGATCCGGTTGCGTTCCGTCCCTTTTCTTGATGAAGTGCGAAGGCTCGATCCGAACCGGATCGGCCTGACGGTTGGGTGTTGCACACCGTGCCAGGAGCGAAACACGCTCGCGCCAAGGCATGGGTGAGTCTTTCAATCAGACGCCGTGACCGTGGATCGCAAACCATCAATGGGAGGGGGCACGTCATGGCGAGTTCTGGGCGCCGGGACGTATACGGTCTGGACCTTCGGCCGTCGCTGGAGATCGCAGGCGCGGACTTGTCCGCGAACTTGTCAAGGAGCACGCACCACGTCGCGGGCCGATGGGGATCAAGGGGGTCAGGAGCAACCGACATCGATCCTCAGCGGGTGTCCAGGTGTGCGCGGGGCGCCACGGCGACAGGCTCGGACGCAGCCGGCACGGCACCGGACACACACCGCGGATGGAGTCCGCGACCGAACGAGGAGCCTAAAGGGGAGCGGTTCGGGCCGTGGCAGTCGCGGCAGCCGTCCAGGGCTCGGGAGGAGAAAGCCTTGGCGAGCGTCATCGAGGAAGACGTCATACCGCGCCTGGTGATGGCCCATCGTCGGACCATCGCGGCCCCGAACGGTCGGGGCGGCCCCCGGCTCGTGGAGCCCGGACCGACCACGTCGGATGTCGAGACCTTTGGCCAGTTCATTCTGAATAACGACATGGAACGCGCCCTGTCCATCGTGGACACCTGGTGCGCCAACGGCGCCTCGCTGGAGGACGTCTGCGCCGGTTTGCTGCAACCGTCCGCGTCCCTTCTTGAAAGCTATTGCGCCGGCGATGCCATCGATTTCGCCGACCTGACGCTGGGCCTTGGGCGCCTGCAGTGGGTCCTGCATGACCTGGAACGGATCTGCGGCGACGACGCGCCCCTGTGCGGGCTCGACCGCCGCATTCTGCTGGCGGCCGTGCCGGCGGAGCGGCACACGTTCGGCGTCTCCATGCTGTCGGCGGTGTTTCACCGCGCCGGCTGGGACGTCACGGATGCCCTGCTGATCGAGTCGTTCGAAAGCCTGGTCGGCATGGTGCGCGCCGAGTCCTATCCCATGGTGGGACTGTGGGTCGGGGGTGGTTGCCGCATGTCGGGGCTGGCGGACGGCATCGACGCCGTGCGCCGCTCATCCATCAATCCAGACGTGAAGGTGCTGATGGCGGGACCCGTGTTTGGCGGCAATCCATCCGGAGTCGCCACCAAGGGCGCGGATGCCGTGGCCGACACGGCGCCGGCGGCGGTGCATCAGGCCGAACGCTTGCTCGACCGCGCCTTGGGGCGACACTAAGCAAGCGGGGCCCGGCGGGGTCTCGCTGAGGCGAGGGGAGTTGTGCAGCAGTTCAGCGCACCAAGAACCTCCGTCGGAGACCTCGACGCCGTACAGGCGGCCCGGATCATCCTGGCATCGGCCGATGTCGCGCTGATCCTGGACTCGGCGGGCGTGGTGCGCGACGTGGCCATCGGCAAGGGCGACCTGGGTCTCGGGCCGCCCGGCGCCTGGATGGGGCGCGCCTGGACGGACACGGTCACCGAGGACAGCCAGCCCAAGGTCGAGACCCTGGTGCGCGACGCCCTGGCCGACGTTCCCACCGGTTGGCGCCAGGTCAGCTATCCCATCCCCGACGGCGCCGACGTGCCCGTGCTGTTCGCCGCCACCCGTCTTGGCGGCGGAGACCGGGTATTGGCCGTGGGCCGCGACCTGCGCTCCGTGGCCGGAATGCAGCAACGGTTGCTGCTGGCCCAGCAGACCATGGAGCGGGACTACAACCGGCTGCATCACCTGGAAACACGCTACCGCCTGTTGTTCAAGCTGTCGTCCGAGGCGGTGCTGTTCGTCGACTCGGCCTCGCGCAAGATCGTCGAGGCCAACACCGCCGCCCAGGCGCTGTTCGGCGACGGCGGCAAGGCGCTGGTGGGCCGCGTCTTCCCGCACGGCATCGAAACCGAGGACGCCGACTCCATTGAAACCCTGCTGGCCAGCGTGCGCGCCATCGGGCGCGGCGAGGACGTCACCGCCCGCCTGGGACCGGCCCGGCGCGAGGTGGTGGTCTCCGCCGCCCTGTTCCGCATCGAACGCAACGTCCAGTTCCTGGTGCGCCTTTCGCCCAGAGTCTCCGACACCGACGGCACCCTGATCACGCACGCCCGCGCCCGCCTGCTGGACGTGGTGGACAACGCCCCGGACGGCATCGTCGTCACCGACATGGACGGCATTATTCTGTCGGCCAACACGGCCTTCCTTGATTTCGTGCAGGTGGCCACCGAGGCCCAGGTGCGCGGACGCCCGCTGGGCCGGTTCATCGGCCGCCCGGGCGTGGACGTCACGCCGCTGATCTCCAACCTGCGGGAACTGGAAACCGTGCGCCAGTTCACCACCGCCATCCACGGCGACATCGGCGCCAGCACCACCGTCGAGATCTCGGCGGTCGCCGTGCCGCACGCCGACCGCCCGTGCCTGGGCTTCGTCATGCGGGCCGTGACGGATCGCGACGGGGCGGACGCCACCAGCCTCAACGCGGTCACCGTGCCGCGCTCGGTCGAGCAACTGACGGAACTCGTCGGCCGCGTGTCGCTCAAGGAGATCATCCGCGAGACCAACGACATGATCGAAAAGCTGTGCATCCAGGCGGCCCTGGAACTGACCGGCGACAATCGCGCCTCGGCCGCCGAAATGCTGGGCCTGAGCCGCCAAAGCCTGTATGTCAAGCTGCGGCGCTATAATCTGGGGGACCTGTCGTCGGCGGCCGACTCGGCCTGACAGTCCCGCAAGCGCATGGCCCCATCCCTTCCAATTGACGCAACCCGGACCCCGGCCTAGTGTCCCCGCCCATGCAACGCATTCAGCCCGCAGCCCTGCTTGAAGTGCTGCACCCCATCACCTGGTTCGCCCCCATGTGGGCCTTCACCTGCGGCGTCGTGTCGTCGGGCCAGCCGATCCTGCCCAACGTCTTGTTCATCGTGGGCGGGATCATCCTGGCCGGACCGCTGGTCTGCGCCACCAGTCAGGTGGTCAATGACTGGTACGACCGCCACGTCGACGCCATCAACGAACCGGATCGGCCGATCCCGTCCGGGCGCATCCCCGGCGCCTGGGGCCTGATCATCGCCATCGCCATGACCCTGCTGTCGATGGGTTGGGCCTGGCTGTTGGGCGAGTGGGTGTTCTGGGCCGCCGTGGTCGGGCTGGCCCTGGCCTGGGCCTATTCCATGCCGCCGGTGCGCCTGAAGCTGAACGGCTGGTGGGGCAATGGCGCCGTCGGCCTGTGCTACGAGAGCCTGCCCTGGTTCACCGGCGCCGCCATCATGGTGGGCGGCCTGCCGCACTGGGGCATCATCGCGCTGGCCCTGCTGTACGGCGCCGGCGCGCACGGCATCATGACGCTGAACGACTTCAAGGCCATCGAGGGCGACACCAAGCTGGGCGTGCGCACCCTGCCCGTCCAGCTCGGCGCCGACCGCGCCGCCCGTGTGTCGTGCTGGATCATGGCCATCCCGCAGGCGGTGGTCATCAACCTGCTGCTGCTGTGGGGGCACCCGTGGCACGCGCTGTTCGTGTTCGGGCTGCTGGCCGTGCAGGGCCTGCTGATGATCCGGTTCCTGCGCAACCCGGTGAAGAACGCCCTGTGGTACAGCGGCATCGGCGTGCCCTTCTACGTCTCCGGCATGATGATCAGCGCCTTTGCCTTGCGCTTTGATCCGGCCATCGCGGGCCTCTCATGAGCGGCGCCGGATCTGTCCAGGGAGGCACCTTCCAGGGATGGGTGTTCATCGCCCGCCTGGCCCTGGTGCAGGCGTCGCTGGGCGCGATCATCGTTCTGACGACCTCGACCCTGAACCGGGTCATGGTGGTCGAGTTGGCGCTGGCGGCCATGATCCCCGGCGCCCTGGTCACCCTGCGCGAGGCCCTGCAGTTCCTGCGGCCGCGCTGGGGCCACGGCTCCGACGTGGGCGGCCGGCGCACCCCCTGGATCGTCGGCGGCATGGCCCTGTTGGCGCTGGGCGGCATCGGCGCCGGCCTGTCCACCGCCTGGATGGGCACCGACCTGACCGGGGGCCTGATCGGCGCCGTCGTCTCCTATACCGTGATCGGCATCGGCGTCGGCGCCGCCGGCACCAACCTTCTGGCCCTGCTGGCCAAGCGGGTGGCGCCCGCCCGCCGCGCGGCGGCGGCGACCATCGTCTGGCTGATGATGTTCGTCGGCTTCATCATCTCCGCCGCCGTGGCCGGGGCCTATCTGGACATCGCCGACGTCACTGCGGCAACCGCGAGCGGGTACTCGCCCGAACGGCTGGTGATGGTCACCACCGGCGTCTGTGTGGTGGCCTTTCTGGTCTCCGCCGCCGCCATGTGGGGCATCGAGGGACGCCGGGCGCCCAAAGCCAAAGCCGCGCCAGAGGTCGAGACCGAGGCGGCGCCCGCCCCGCCGCCCAAGCCGGGCTTCCTGGAGTCCCTGGCCGAGGTCTGGCGCGAGGACGAGGCACGCCGGCTGGCCATCTTCATCTTCGTGGCCATGCTGTCCTACAACATCCAGGACCTGATCCTGGAACCGTTCGCCGGGGCCGTGTTCGCCTACACCGTGGGCGCGTCGACCCAACTGACCAGCGTGCAGCACAGCGGCGCGCTCGCCGGCATGTTGCTGGTGGGCATCCTGGCCAGCGGCTTCGGCGGCGGCCGGCCGGCGGTCCTGAAACTGTGGACCATGGGCGGCTGCGTCGCCTCCGGGCTGTGCCTGTTGGCCATCGCCGTGTCCGGTCAGTACGCCGAGGTCTGGCCGCTGCGCGCCACCGTGTTCCTGATGGGGCTGGCCAACGGCGCCTTCGCCGTGGCCGCCATCAGCACCATGATGGGCCTGGCCAGCGCCGGCGCCGCCGACCGCGAGGGCATCCGCATGGGCGTGTGGGGCGCGGCCCAGGCCATCGCCTTCGCCCTGGGCGGGTTCCTGGGCACCGTCGCGGTGGACGCCACCCGTCAGGTGTTCGACGATCCGGCGCACGCTTACGGCGTGGTGTTCGCCGCCGAGGGTGTGCTGTTCGCCGCCTCCGCCCTGCTGGCGGCGCGCGTCGGCGGCGCCGCCGCCCTGTCCCGCCTGCGCGAGCCGGGCGGGGCGACGGCCGACCAGAGCCTGCCCGCCCAATAAGCTTTCCAACAACCACGAAGGACGACACGACCATGAGCGGAAACGGGGACGCCATCGAGACCGTCGACGTGGTCGTCGTTGGCGGCGGCCCGGCCGGCGCCACGGCGGCGACGGATCTGGCCCGCAAGGGACGCACCGTGGTGATGCTGGACCGCGAACGGCGCATCAAGCCGTGCGGCGGCGCCATCCCGCCCCGCGCCATGAAGGATTTCGACATTCCCGAGACCAGCCTGGTCAGCAAGGTCAAGGGCGCGCGGGTGATCTCGCCGTCCGGCCGCATCGTCGACATGCCGATCCTCAGCGGCTATGTCGGCATGGTCGACCGCAAGGACTTCGACCCCTGGCTGCGCGCCCGCGCCGGCGAGGCGGGGGCGGACTGGCGCGCCGGCACCGCCGAGGCTTTCGAGCGCGACAACGACGGGACGGCGGTGATCGTCTATCGCCAGCAGAACGGCGAGGGCGAACCGACCACCAAACGCGTGCGCGCGCGCGCCGTCATCGGCGCCGACGGCGCCCGCTCGATGCTCGCCCAGACACAGGTGCCCGGCGGCGCCACGCGTCCCATGGTGCTGGCCTATCACGAGATCATCCGCGCCCCCGAGCCGGGCACCGTTCCCGGCTACGACCCCGAGCGCTGCGACGTCTGGTATGATGGCTCCATCTCGCCCGATTTCTACGGCTGGGTGTTCCCGCACGGCGAGACCATCAGCATCGGCATGGGGACGGAAAAGAAGGACTTCGACCTGAGGGCCGCCACCACCGAGCTGCGCCGGCGCACCGGCCTGGACAAGATGGAGACGCTGCGCCGCGAGGGCGCGCCCATCCCGCTGAAGCCGCTCAAGGTGTGGGACAACGGCAGGGATGTGGTCCTGGCCGGCGACGCCGCCGGCGTGGTCGCGCCGTCCTCCGGCGAGGGCATCTACTACGCCATGGTCGGCGGCCGGCTGGCCGGCGAGGCGGTGGACGCCATGCTGCGCACGGGCCAGTCCTCGCACCTCGCCGACGCGCGCAAGCGATTCATGAAAGAACACGGGCGCGTGTTCTGGATTCTCGGCCTATTGCAGGACTTCTGGTATACCAATGACAAGCGACGCGAGAGATTCGTGTCCATCTGCGAGGACCCCGACGTGCAGCGACTGACCTGGGAGGCCTACATGAACAAGGCCCTGGTGCGCACCAGCCCGCTGGCGCACGTGCGGATCTTCTTCAAGGATATGGCCCATCTGCTGGGATTGGTGAAACCATGACAGACGCAACGGCCTCGGCGGCCAACGAAAAGCGCGGGGGTCCGATCTGGATCCCGATCCTTGCCATCCTGATCTGGATCGGCGTCGTCGGCGGCGTGGGCAACCAGGTCACGATTCTCAGCGACTGGTACTACGGGCTCGAACAGCCCGACTTCAAGCCGCCGGACTGGGCGTTCCCGGCCGGGTGGAGCCTCATCTACCTGTGTACCGCCGTCTCGGCGGTGTTGGCATGGCAGCGCGCCCCGTCCAACGGCGCGCGCGGGGCCCTGAGCCTCGCCTATGCGTTCAGCGCGGGTGCGAATATCCTGTGGAGCTACCTGTTCTTCACGCTGCAGCGGCCGGACTGGGCGTTGGCGGAGGTGCTCGTCCTGTGGATTTCTGTGCTGGCGCTGATCATCGAGAGTGCCCGCTGTGACCGAGCGGCCGCCTGGTGGCTGATGCCCCACATCGCCTGGGTCAGCTTCGCCGCCCTGCTGAATGCCGCCGTGTGGTGGCTGAACGCGCCGTTCCCCGGCGTGGCGGCGGGCTGAGCGGAGTGCCCGCCGGTGATGGACTGGCTGCGCTGGCTGCATGACTCGGGGCACGTGGCCGACTTGGTTGTGGCCGTCATCGTGCTGGAAGGCGTCGGGCTGATCTGGCTGCACCGCCGCGTCGGCCGGCCCGGCTGGCCCTGGCGGATGGTGCTGGCCCTGATCCCCGGCGCGGCGCTGGTGATGGCCCTGGGCGCGGCCCTGCGCGGCGCCGACTGGATGTGGGTGGGCGCGTGGCTGCTGGTGTCACTGGGGGTCCACCTGACCGACATGTGGGTGCGCTGGCGGCGATAGCGGCGACGCTCGGCCCGGACGGGATCGGCCCATGGCCCTGTCGCAGACTCCGCACGATAGCCTGTTTCGCGCCCTGCTCGATGACCCGGAGCGGGCCGCGACCCTGATCCGCGAGCGCCTGCCACCCGAGGTCGTTGACGGTCTGGCGGCCAGCCTTCCGGAGCCCGTGGACGGCACGTTCATCGACGACACCCTGCGCTCGACCCGCAGCGACCGCCTGTTCCGGCTGCGGCTGAAGGACGGACGGCCGGCGTTCCTGTACGTGCTGCTGGAGCACAAGAGCACGCCCGATCCGGCGACGCCGTTGCAACTGCTCGGCTACATGGTGCGCATCTGGGAGGCCCATGCCGAGGGCAAGGCCGAACGCCTGCGCGCCCTGCCGCCGATCTTTCCCCTGGTCGTCTACCATGGGGCGGCGCCATGGACCGCACCGCTGTCGCCCCTGGACTGCATCGCCACGGACGACGCCGGTGCCCTGGACCAGGCCAGGTCCCTGCGCTACACGCTGGTCGATCTCGGCCCCATGGCGCTGCCCGAGTTGTCGCGGGACCGGGTGTTACAGGCCGGCCTGACGGCGCTCAAATATGCGTTTCAGGCGGGTGTGACGGCCGATGTGCTGGAGGCGATCCTGAGCGGGGTTCCCGATGGGCACCCTCTCGAAATCCGCCTCATGACCTATATCCTGACCGTGCACGACACCCGTCGTGATACAGTGGTGGACGCGCTGCGCCGCGCGAAACCGGAACGCTGGGAGGCTGTCATGGGCACTGTGGCCGAGGAAATCTTCAACGAAGGGATGGCCAAGGGCATGGCCAAGGGCATCGCCGAGGGCATCGCCAAGGGCATCGCCAAGGGCAAGGCCGAAGGACAGGCGGCTCTTCTCCTTCATCTTCTGGAGCGCAAGTTCGGGTCGGTCCCGACCGCGACACGGCAGCACGTCATCGCGGCGACACCAGAGGCCCTGGAACGCTGGGCGGACACGGTGCTGGATGCCACCAGCCTCGACGAGGTGTTTCGCGGGCCAATTCACTGAAGACAATGGTCGCCCGAAACCGGAACGCAAGGAGGCTGTCATGGGCACCGTGGCCGAGGAAATCTTCAACGAAGGCATGGCCAAG
>NZ_CAKZOT010000049.1 GCF_937138205.1 uncultured Rhodospira sp.
TAATTTCCAGTTATCATCGCCCTCCAAATGTGGCCGACATCGCCCGCCTTCTGGCCGCAGCAGAAAACGGGGGTTTTCCCATCTATCCGGCCGCCCCCTACCCCCCCGTGACACTCATGTGCCGGGCGATGGCCGGGCGGTTGTCGCGGTCGATGGCGAAGTCGTGGCCCTTGGGCTTGCGGGCGATGGCGGCGTCGATGGCCTCCGACAGCGGGCCGTCGTCGTTTGGGAAGGCCCGCAGCGGCGCGCGCAGGTCGGCGGCGTCCTCCTGGCCCAGGCACATATACAGCGTCCCCGTGCAGGTCAGCCGTACGCGGTTACAGCCCTCGCAGAAGTTATGCGTCAAGGGCGTGATGAAGCCGATGCGCCGGCCGGTCTCGGCCACCTCGACATAGCGCGCCGGGCCGCCGGTGCGGTGGGTGCTGTCGCGCAGGGTCCAGGTTTCGGCCAGACGCTCCCGCACCACCGACAGCGGCAGATAGTGGTCCACGCGGCCGGCACCGATGTCGCCCATCGGCATGGTCTCGATGAAGCAGAGATCCAGGCCGCGCTCGCCGCACCAGGCGATCAGACGGTCGTATTCGTCGTCGTTGATCCCGCGCAGGGCAACGGTGTTGATCTTGACGTGCAGGCCGGCCGCGCGGGCGGCGGCGATGCCTTCCATCACGCGGTCGAAGTCGCCACGTCGGGTGATGGCCCGGAACCGCTCGGGATCCAGCGTATCGAGCGAGACGTTGAGGCGCCGCACGCCACAGGCGGCCAGTTCCGGCGCGAAGCGGGCCAGTTGGGTGGCGTTGGTGGTCAGGGTCAGTTCGTCCAGGCCGCCGCCGTCGAGCATCCGCCCCAGGCGGCGGAACAGCACCATGATGTCCTTGCGCACCAGCGGCTCGCCGCCGGTGATGCGCAGCTTGCGGACACCCTTGGCCACGAAGGCGCGGCAGACACGGTCCAGTTCCTCCAGCGTCAGCAGGTCGCGCTTGGGCAGGAAGGTCATCTCTTCCGCCATGCAGTACTGGCACCGCAGGTCGCAACGGTCGGTGACCGAGACGCGCAGATAGGTGATATGGCGGCCGAAGGGGTCGATCATCCCGGACGGTTCCCTGTGTCGATGTGTTTGTTTTTGTTTCGGTGTTGTGACCCCAACATAGCGATCCGGGGCCGCACCGACCAGGGGCGCCGCGCGTGACACCGACAGCGACCCGTTGGTGCGCCGGCGGGCGTGCAACCGCGAGCAAAGGCCCCATTCATGGGGCCGTTTCTGGCCGTCCAAATTACAGGCCTTTGGGAGACGCAGCGGCGACTATGCCTGTTTTTTGCTGATCCGGGACGCGATCAACAGGCACAATGCCAACTCAAGACCGATGATGCCGGCACCAACAATCAAACCGACAGCGGACCAGTACGCATCTCCCGCGGCAATCGTATAGGCACAAAGCGACATCAAGGGCGGGACGAGAAGCGCGAAAACAGTACTAAAAATATCGGAACCACGCTTTGTTTTATCGGCCATCTTGGCTAGCGTCAAGAAGCACAGCGTCAGCCCAAGCCCAAGCAAAGTCAAACCCATAATCAGGCCGATGCCAGACCAGTACTCATTCGACCCCGCAACAAGGTAAGCGCTGAGCGTCAATACTGGCAGCATCAATATTGCGACGATTCGATTCAATGGACCGCTAGAACCTTTTTGAATCTCAAACCGAAGCCTCCACTTCTCGTTATCTTTAGACATAAACGATCTCCCGAAGGCTGTGATTGCAAAGCGGTTATTAATATCTACCGGCTTATTCACGTGGCTCAGGCGAACTCAACATGTTGTACCAGAGAGCTGTCCCAGGGTACCAGACCGCGCCTCTCCCGGAGCCACGTGAATAAGCCTTTTCCGGGCACGGTCAACGGCGGCACATGGGCTGCTGAGGGAGACGCATAGGCCCATCTTGAGCTATAGGCCCGCTGGCGCGCCCAGCACGACATCCCGGCCGAACCGCCGGAGGGCGCGGGCGCCGCAGCCCTCGGCCACCGCGCGGGCCAGGCCTTCGGCGTCGGTCACCACCAAGCCCGCCAGCGTGGTCACACCGTGGTCGAATAGCATCGGCGACAGCGGTGTGCCGGGACCGACCACCGTCACCTCGGCATCCGGCCGCGTCAGCGCCAGCAGCCCGGGCAGCGTGCCGTTGGCGAAGGTCGAGGCGGTCAGCAGCACCGCGTCGGCATCCGGGATCAGCGCGGCGGCGGCGTGCTCCGGGTGGCGGTCGGGACCGGGCGTGCGCTCGATCACGCGCACGTGCGGGGCACGCTCGCGCACGCCCGGGAAGGCGCCGACCATCACCGGCGTCTCGGCCGTGGCGGCGGCCTCGGCGAACAGGTCGAGGCCGTTGGCCGTCTTGCCCGCCAGATCGCCCCGGTTGAGGTCGGCGTTGAGGGCGGCATTCAGCGCGGCGGCGCCGATCGCCTGGGCCATCGGGCCGTGCCCGCGTGCGCCGACGGCGAGTTCGGCCAGGGGCCGCCCGGTCAGATCGCCCGCGCCCGGCGGCGGCCGGCAGCCATGCCCGTCCCGCGTCGGCGTCTGCGCCAGGCCGACGCCGTCCGGCCCCTCCACCAGCGTCCAGTTGAGGCCGACGACGACGCGGCGCGCCGTCGCGTCGGCCGGGACCGCGCTCAGCAGCTCGTCGTACAGGCCATGCGGCCCCCACCAGCGCCAGCAGGCCTCCAGCGTTGGCGCCAGCAGCCGCCCCACCGGCGCGGTGGCGTGCAGCCAGTCCAGCGCGTGCGACTCCGGCACCAGGGTCAGCACCGGCACGCGCTCGGCCAGGGCGGCGAACATCTCGTGCGCCAGCCCCTGGCCCTCGGCCTCCAGGTGCGAGAACTTGGAGACGATCAACAGATCGACGCCCCGCGCCAGGGCCGCGCGCAACACGGTGCTGGCCCCGGCGAGGCCCTGGGTGTCGATGGAGCAGGCCTTCGAGTCCGGGCCGAGCTTCTGCATGATGTCGTGCGGCGCGCCGGACGCCACATCGATCACGTCCATGCGCACCTTGCGGCCGGCGGCGTCGCGCTCGGTGACCTGGGCCAGCCCGCCGACCCGCACGCCGCGCGCCCGCAACGCGGCGGCAAAGGCGCGCAGGTGTGTTTCCGCCGCGCCCTCACCGGAGCGGTAGAGCATGGCCGCCGGGCCGGGGCGGGGTGTTCGTGGATCAGGCATCATGCTCGCCGGACACCAGCCCTAGCCGCTCGTGCCAGTCGGCCAGGGACTAGTCGGGGTAGCCGTCGAAGTGCCGGTCGGCCGGGCCGTCGGGGCCGGCCACCCAGTCGGGCTTGCCGGCCAGCATCAGGTGGAGCCGCTCCGGCGGCACCGGCAACGGCGTTTCGATGGCGCCCGCGTGGGGATGGATGAGGTCGGGCCAGCGCGGATCCCACACCCACAGCGCCGTGCCGCAGTGCTTGCAGAAATGGCGCTCGCCAGGGCTTTCGCCGCCGTCCTCCAGCCGGGCGTGATAAACCGTGACGTGTTCCCGGCCCGTCACGGCCAACGACGCCGCCTCGGCCCCCAGATTGATGGCGAAGCCGCCGCTGCCGGCCGTCTTGCGGCAGATCGAACAGTAGCAGAGGTTGAACGGCACAGGGTGCGCGGACTCGACGCTGAACGTGACCGCGCCGCAATGGCAGGATCCGGATAGCTGCATGGGCGAGGCTCCCATTGGCGAGCGTTGCTACGCGGTGCCGCCGTCCGACGCCGGGTAGGCTTCGTCCCCCGGTCCGCCGGGCGCTGCCGGCGGCGGGGAATAGCTTTCATTGAGGCTGACTGCTTCGTCGCTCCACTGCTTTGCTACAGCTTGGTAATTTTCGAACAATGCTGCGTGGTAAATCCACCTGCCGGTGCGTGCGTCCCACCTCCAACGCTCCCGCTGGATGAAATCAGCGGCAGTATTCCAATCCCGTACAAATGGCCCACGCATCCAGCGTTTATAAAGCGCATCGCTAAACACACCTTCTTGGATGCCGATCGCGATCAACTCATAATGGTTCAAATACTGCTGCACATCACTCCTCATCCTTCTGAACTCAGTGGAACTGGGAGAATGTAGTCTATCAAATAGCCCTTCTTGTTTTACGAAGCTAAACGTTCTGTGAATGCCGCTGTAATGCTCTCCTTGCTCAATCTCGAATATACGAAGCATCGTGTTAATTCTTCTGTTCCGCTCAGAAGAGTTATAATTCAGGACAACCAAGAGGATCGCCGCCGAAGCAGATATAAATAGAATAATGGGAGAAATAAGGAGGGCCCACAGAGGCGGCCATTGTTCAGACGTGGCAACCGCTACCAACTCAGGGTTAGGCGCCATATCCATCGCGGGCCCTCAAATCTACGACCACATCCAACGCTATCTATGCTTTACGCCACCGTCAGGTTGACCGCGCTTTCCTTCAACTCGGCGCCGAAGCAGCGCTGGTAGTACTCGGCGATCAGCGGCCGTTCGGTCTCGTCGCACTTGTTGAGGAACGTCACCCGGAAGGCGAACGCCACATCGCCGAAGATGGTGGCGTTCTCGGCCCAGGTCAGCACGGTGCGCGGGCTCATGACGGTGGAGATGTCGCCGTTGATGAAGCCGTTGCGGGTCAGGTCGGCGACCGCCACCATCTGGCTGATCAGCTTGCGGCCCTCGGGCGTGTCGTACTCGGGGCGCTTGGCGACCGAGATCTCGACCTCGGCGTCGTGCTCCAGATAGTTCAGGGTGGCGACGATGTTCCAGCGGTCCATCTGCCCCTGGTTGATCTGCTGCGTGCCGTGATAGAGGCCGGTCGTATCGCCCAGACCGACCGTGTTGGCGGTCGAGAACAGGCGGAACGAGGGGTGCGGCCGGATCACCTTGTTCTGGTCCAGCAGGGTCAGGCGCCCTTCGACCTCCAGCACGCGCTGGATCACGAACATCACGTCCGGGCGGCCGGCGTCGTACTCGTCGAACACCAGGGCGCAGGCGTGCTGCAACGCCCACGGCAGAATGCCCTCACGGAACTCGGTCACCTGCAGGCCGTCGCGCAGCACGATGGCGTCCTTGCCCACCAGATCGATGCGGCTGACGTGGCTGTCCAGGTTCACCCGGATGCAGGGCCAGTTGAGGCGGGCGGCCACCTGTTCGATGTGGGTGGACTTGCCGGTGCCGTGGTAGCCCTGGATCATGACGCGGCGGTTGTGGGCAAAGCCGGCCAGGATCGCCAGCGTCGTATCGCGGTCGAAGCGGTAGTTGGGGTCGAGGTCGGGCACGTGCTCGGTCTTCGTCGAGAAGGCGGGCACCTGCTTGTCCGAATCGATGCCGAAGACCTCGCGCACCGAAACGGTGGTCTCGGGTGTCGTCAGAGGTGGCTCGGCGGAGATATCCATGGGGTCCTCGTACGGGTTCTGGAAACGTGGGCGGAGCGTACTGCAAAGCGCGGCGCCGTGAAAACGGCTTTCACGACTCATCGGCCGACGGACCGCTGGTGATGGGCCGCGCGGCCGGCCGCTTTGGGCGGGGGCGTTTGCCGGCGCGTGCGCAGGCCTGAGCGTTCAGCGCGGTGTTTCCGGTCCGGCGGTCGGTCGGACTGACGCGGCGACTCTTCCACACGGCCCCAGACATGGGGGCGAACGCCCCCAGTGTCCACTGCGGGTCCGATGCACCGCCGCGTCAAGCCCGCGCCACCATAGGGGGTCCGCCGCTTGTAGGTGTAGCCGGGGGAGACAAGCGCCCATTCGGATTTGAGCGTGTCGAGACCACGGAGGCGTAATAACAGCGGGTCTGCGGGAACCAAGTGAATAGGTAGGCGACCCACAAGAGTCCATATCCGAACGGATGGCCTCTGTGGGACCGAGCCGCGCGCTTGGACATCCGCGCCCCTACCCCTTCTCCTCCACCGGCACGTACAGGGCGCCGCCGTCCTGGTAGCGCGCGGCCATCTGCGCCATGCCCTCTTTCCGCGCGTCGTCGCGGATGTCGTGGCTGATCTTCATGGAGCAGAACTTCGGCCCGCACATGGAGCAGAAGTGCGCCACCTTGTGCGCCGCCGCCGGCAGCGTCTCGTCGTGGAAGCGGTGCGCCGTGTCCGGATCCAGGGCCAGGTTGAACTGGTCCTGCCAGCGGAACTCGAACCGCGCCCGGCTCATGGCGTCGTCATGCGCCCGCGCCGCCGGGTGGCCCTTGGCCAAGTCGGCCGCGTGCGCGGCGATCTTGTAGGTCACCACGCCCGTCTTGACGTCGTCGCGGTCGGGCAGGCCCAGATGCTCCTTTGGCGTGACGTAGCACAGCATGGCGGTGCCGAACCAACCGATCAGGGTGGCGCCGATGGCCGAGGTGATGTGGTCGTAGCCCGGCGCGATGTCGGTGGTGATCGGCCCCAGGGTGTAGAACGGGGCTTCGGCGCAGACCTCCAACTGCTTGTCCATGTTCTCCTTGATCTTGTGCAGGGGCACGTGGCCCGGCCCCTCGATCATCACCTGGCAGTCCTTGTCCCAGGCGATGCGGGCCAGTTCGCCCAGCGTTTCCAGTTCGGCGAACTGGGCGCGGTCGTTGGCGTCGGCGATGGAGCCGGGGCGCAGGCCGTCGCCGAGCGAGAAGGCCACGTCATAGGCGCGGCAGATGTCGCAGATCTCGGCGAAGTGCTCGTAGAGGAAACTCTCGCGGTGATGGTGCAGGCACCACTTGGCCATGATGGATCCGCCCCGGCTGACGATGCCCGTCACCCGGTCCACGGTGAGCGGGATATGCGCCAGCCGCACCCCGGCGTGGATGGTGAAATAGTCCACCCCCTGCTCGGCCTGCTCGATCAGGGTATCGCGGTAGACCTCCCACGAGAGGTTCTCGGGCACGCCGTCCACCTTCTCCAGCGCCTGATACAGCGGCACCGTGCCGATGGGCACCGCCGCGTTGCGCAGGATCCAGTCGCGGATGTTGTGGATGTTGCGGCCGGTGGACAGGTCCATGACGGTGTCGGCGCCCCAGCGGGTCGACCACACCATCTTGTCGACCTCCTCGGCCATGGACGAGGTGACGGCCGAGTTGCCGATGTTGGCGTTGACCTTCACCAGGAAGTTCCGGCCGATGATCATAGGCTCGGATTCGGGGTGATTGATGTTGGCGGGGATGATGGCCCGGCCGCGCGCCACCTCGTCGCGCACGAATTCGGGCGTGACATGGTCGGGGAGGACGGCGCCGAAGCTCTCGCCGTCGCGCTCGGCCGCCTCCTTTTTCGCCGCACGGCCCAGGGTCTCGCGGATGGCGACGAACTCCATCTCCGGCGTGACGATGCCGGCACGGGCGTAGGCCAGCTGCGTCACCGCCCGGCCGGCCTTGGCGCGCAACGGTCGGTGGTGTGTGGGGAAGGGGGGCGTCAGCCGCTCGCCGGTGGCGAAGCCGTTGTCGGCCGGGTCGACCGCGCGACCGTCGTACGCTTCGACGTCGCCGCGCGCCATGATCCAGTCGGCCCGCAGGCGCGGCAGGCCCTGCTCGATGGCGATGGCCGCGTCCGGATCGGTGTACGGCCCCGAGGCGTCGTAGACGGTGACCGGCGGCTCGCCCGCGCTGGGATGCACGGCGATCTCGCGCATCGGCACCCGGATGTCGGGATGCAGGGCGCCGGGGTGATAGACCTTGCGGGACGCCGGCAGCGGGCCGGTGGTGACGGACGGGGCGGACGCATCCATGGCTTGGCAGCCTCCTCGGCGGGACGGGCGTGGACGACCCAGGTCCGCACGGGGAGGAAGGAGAGCGTGGCCGGTCCGTTGAGACGGTCTGACCGTGACCAGACCATGATCCGCGACGCGCGCACCATCCCTACGCCAGTGTGAACTGGATCAGGTTCATCGGGTCACTGCGCTGCGCGATGCCAGGGCACGAAGTGGCCCGATCACGCCAGCAGACTCTCAGCCCCTTGTCGGGACCCCCCGGGTGAAGGCACCACGATGGTCGCCCTTGCGGACGATGTCAATCCGGTGACATCCGGCGCAACACGCCACAGGATGGACCTTGCCCGTTCCGGTTTTTGGTTTGGTGCGTTCCGCCCCGCCGGCAGCGTTTTGGTTGCACGCCCGCCGTCATGGCGAAGCGTCACCGCCCGGCGCCGCCTCCTCCGCCGCCCGGGCCGCGCGGTGCAGCGCCATCAGGTGGCGCAAGCGATCCCGCGCATCCGCGCTGGCCGGATCAAGCCGACAGGCCCGCGCCAGCGCCCGGCCGGCGGCCAGGGTGTCGCCGGCGGCGGCCAGGGCGGTGCCAAGGCCGATCCACGCCGCCACCGCCTCGGGACGCAGCGCGACCACCCGCCGCGCGGCCGCCAGAGCCGTTCGGTGGCGCCCGGCCAGACGGGCCACGTCGGCCCACTGGCGCCAGGCCTCCACCGACACGGGACGCACCCGCACCGCGCGCCGGCAGGCGGTCTCCGCCTCGGCGAACGCGGCCAGCGCGCCCAGGACCGCCCCCAACGCCACCAGTGCCTCCGGGTGGGCGGGCTCCGCCACCAGGGCGCGGCCGCACAGCTCCAGCGCCTGCCGGGGGCGGCGCCAGGCCAGCGCCACGCGGGCCAGCAGGGTCCACGCATCGGCATCCAGCGGATCGGCCCGCGTGCGCTCGCGGCACAGCGTGGCGGCCGTTTCCAGGTCGCCGTTGCGCCAGGCGGCGATCGCCGGCGCCAGCGGCGGCGGCGGTGGTGGGTCCGCGTCGGTCGTCATCGTATCGCCCCTCCGTTCGCCGAGGCGGTGGCGTCCCCGCCCTGGTGAGCCCGGATGAGTTCGGCCAGCTTCAAGCGCAACTGGTCGGGCCGCACCGGCTTGCGCAACACCGGCAGGCCACCCCGGCTGGCGTCGCGCAGCTTTTGGCTTTCGGTGTCACCGGTCAACAGCAGCGCTGGAATCGCGTGCCGGAAGTGGCCGCGCGCCAGGGCCACCGCCTCGACCCCGGTGCGGCCGCTCGGCAGGCGGAAATCCACCAGCATGACGTCGGGGCGCGCCAGCGTGTCGGTCAGCAGCGCCTCGGTCAGGTCCGACAGGCCGGCAAAGGCGGAGACCCGGTGCCCCCATCCGTCCAGCAAGAGCGTGAGGCTCTCGCGGACCGGCGCCTCGTCGTCCACCACCACCATGTGCAGCCGCCCGCGCGCCGCGCTGCCGGCCTCGGCGATCAGCGCGGACACGCCGTCCGCGCCCGGCTCCAGGCGCGCCGGCCCGGCCGTGTCGTCGAAGCCCGCCTCGTCCTCGGCGTCGATGTGGCACGGCACGGTGACCGAGAACCGCGAGCCGCGTCCGACCACCGAGTCCACGCTCACCGTCACCCCCAGCAGGCGCGCCACCCGGGTCACGATGCCCAGCCCGAGGCCCAGGCCGCCGCGCTGCACCCCACCGCCACCCGGCGCCGCCGGAACGCGGTGGAAGTCCTCGAAGATCAGCCGGCACTGGTCCTTCGGAATGCCCTGACCGGTATCGAGCACGTCCAGACGCAGCCAATGCCCGCCATCGACGCGCCGGGCGCCGATCAGCACCTGACCGCCTTTGGGGGTGTACTTCAGAGCATTGCCGATGAGATTGCGCAGGATGATCTCCAGCAACGCCGGGTCGCTGTACAGCGTCACCGTGGGCGCCACCACGCGAAGCGTGAGTCCCGCCTCGGCCGCCACCGGCGCGAACTCGTCGGCCAGCCGCGTCAACAGGGAGCGGGCGCCGAACGGCCGCTGATCGGGCAGGATCGCCCCGCCTTCCAGCTTGGAGATGTCGAGCAGGGTGTTCATCAGCTCGGCCAGCCCCTCAAGCGAGCGCTCGACCTTGCCCAGAATATCCTTCTTGGCCGGATCGTCCTCACGGTTGGACAGGACCGAGACGAAGAGGTTCAGGGCTTGCAGGGGCTGGCGCAGGTCGTGGCTGGCCGCCGCCAGGAAGCGGGTCTTGGCCAGCAGCGCCTGTTCGGCGGTGGCGATGGCCTCGTGCAGGCGGGCCTCGGCCTCGACCTGCCGCGTGATGTCCTGAACGTGGGTGATGAAATGGTGCGGCCGGCCCATGCCATCGCGGGCCAGCGCCAGGCTGACAAAGGCCCTCACGACCGCCCCATCCGGCCGCAGGAACCGCTTCTCGCCGGAAAAGACGCGCACGTCGCCCGCCAGCAGGCGGCGGGCGGCCTCCAGTTCCAGGTTGTGGTCCTCCGGGTGCGTCACCACCGTCACGTCGAGCGCCACCAGGGTGGCCTCATCACGGCCGAGAATCGTGCACAGCGCCGGATTGACGTCCTGGAAGTGGCCATCCAGCGACAGGATGGCCATGCCGTGCGGCGCGGCGGTGAACGTCTCGCGAAAGCGGCTCTCGCTGGCCCGCAGGGCGTCCTCGGCGGCGCGCTCCCGCGTGATGTCGGCGATCTGCGCGACGATTTCGTGCGGCGTGCCGTCGGCGGCGCGCGCCATGGCACAGGTCACCCGCGCCCAGACGATGGTGCCGTTGGGTCGCAGATAGCGCTTTTCGGCGTCGAACGACGCGGCGTTCCCCTCCTGGGCCGCGTCGAGCCAGGCGATATCGCGCGACCAGTCCTCGGGATGGGTGACCGCGAGCATGGACTGGCCGACCAGGGCCTCCACCGGCCGGTCCAGGATGCGGACCAGGGCCGGATTGACGCGGCGCCAGCGGCCCTCGGGATCAAGCAGCGCCATGCCGTGCGGCGCCTGGTCGAAAGCGTTGCGGAAGCGGTTCTCGCTGCGCCGCTCGCGCGGGCGTTCGGCGGGCTGGTCGTCGTCATCCGCGCTCGCGTCATCCTCGAACACGGCCACGGCCGGGCCGTCATCCGCGCCCACCCGCGTCATGCAGCAGCGCACCACGCGGACACCGCCGTCCGGCGTCGGGATGCGTTCGGTGAGGCGGCGCGGCTCGTCCGCGTCAACGGCGCCGTCACCGCCGGCCTCCAGCAGGGCGTCGAAGCGGGCGCGGCGGCGTTCGGCCAGTTCCGGCGCCAGGGCCTGGAAGTAGTCTGTACCGATCAGGGACCGCACCTCATCGGCGCCCAGGGCCGTCGCGGCGGCCCGGTTGGCGTCGACAATCCGGCCGTCCCGATCCAGCAGCAGCACGGCCTGGGGCGACAGATCCAATACCCGATCAAGTCCCTCGCCCCGCATGGGTCACTCGTCCTCGCCCTTGAGAGAACCGGGCCGGGGCCGGATGCCCCGGGGCGGCGCCTACTTCTTCTTGCCGTCCTTGCCCTTGCCGCCTTTGCCCTTGCCGTCCTTACCGTTCTTGCCCTTGCCCTTGGCGGCGCCGCCGTCGGACTCGATGACATCGGCGACCAAGCGGTCGAGCAGGCGCACGCCGAAAGCCGTGGCGCCCTTGGGCACCGTCGGCTTGTCCTTCTTTGACCACGTCACGCCGGCGATGTCGAGGTGTGCCCAGGGCGTGTCCTTGTCGCGGATGTAGCGTTGCAGGAACTGAGCGGCGGTGATGGAGCCGGCCTCGCGGTTGCCGACGTTCTTCATGTCGGCGATGTCCGAGCGCAGCATCTTGTCGTAGGCCTCGCCCAGGGGCAGGCGCCACACCTTCTCGCCCACGCCGCCGCCGGCCTCGGAGAGGGCCTCGGCCAGGTCGTCGTTGTTGGAGAACAGCCCGGCGTGCTCGCCGCCCAGGCTGATGATGATGGCCCCGGTCAGGGTGGCCAGATCGATGATGTGGCTGGGCTTGAAGCGGTCCTGCGCGTACCAGAGCACATCGGCCAGCACGAGCCGGCCCTCGGCGTCGGTGTTGATGACCTCGACGGTCTGGCCCGACATGGTCTCCACCACGTCGCCGGGCCGCTGCGCGGTGCCGGAGGGCATGTTCTCCACCAGCCCGCACAGGCCGACCACGTTGGCGTTGGCCTTGCGCCCGGCCAGGGCCTTCATCAGGCCGGCGACGACACCGGCGCCGCCCATGTCCCACTTCATGTCCTCCATGCCGGCGGACGGCTTGATGCTGATGCCGCCGGAATCGAAGGTCACGCCCTTGCCGACGAAGGCGATGGGCGCCGCGTCCTTGTCCTTCGCGCCCTTGTATTCCATCACCAGCAGGCGCGGCGGCCGGGCCGAGCCCTGCGCCACGCCGAGCAGCGCGCCCATGCCCAGCTTGCGCATTTTCTGCTCGTCCAGCACCTCGACCGTGATGCCCAGGTCGGCCAGGTCCTTGACCTGCTCGCAGAAGCTTTCGGGGTAGACCACGTTGGCCGGTTCGCTGACCAGGGTGCGGGTCAGGTCGACGCCCTCGGCCACCGCCTCCAGCGGGGCGAAGGCCTTCTTGGCCGCGTTGGGATCGTCGCACAGCACCGACAGCTTGCGCAGCGCCGGCTTCTCGTCCGGCTTTTCCTTGGTCCGGTAGCGGTCGAAACGGAAGCCGGCCAGGGTCGCCCCCAGGGCGGCATGGGCGGCGGCCTCGACGTCAGACAGCGGCGCATCGCCGGGCAGGTCGGGCACCAGCGCCGCCGTCTCGTCGCCCAGCGCGCCGAGCCGGCCAACGGCTGTGCCGCCGAAGGTTTCCAGGGTGGTGGCGGTGATCGCCTCGGGCTTGCCGAGCCCGATCAGGACCACCCGATCCAGGGTGACGCCGTGCGGCGCGTTCAGCACCAGGCACTTGCCGCCCTCGCCCTTGAACCGCTCGGCCTTCAGCGCGCGCCCGATCTGGCCCCCGGTCAGTTCGTCAAGCTCGGTGGCGACGGCACCCAGGAGGTTCTCCTCCCGAACACCCAGGACCAGGGCTCCCTTGTCGGGGATGGCGGGCTTGGCGAACGACACTTTCATCGACGGATCCTTCTCTCTTGGCTCTGGTGGGCGTCCGGCGCCTCACGCAAACGTCAGGGTTCGGCCGGAACTTTACAAGGACGTGACCGGAGGGGAAAGCGCAGTGGACCGATAAGCCGCTACGCCGCGCCAAACCGCCGCTCCACCAGGCCGAACAGCGCCGCCAGGGCCTGCGCCTCGCCGCCCTCGGGCCGGCCGGGCCGGCTTTTCTGGGTCCAGGCGAACATGTCCACGTGCAGCCATGGCGTCTCGGGCGAGACGAACTCGGCCAGGAACAGCGCGGCGGTGATGGCGCCGCCGAAGCGGTTGGTCCCGGTGCTGTGGATGTCGGCCACCGTGCTGTCCAGCATCGACCGGTAGGGCGCGTGCAGCGGCAGGCGCCAGACCGGCTCATCCACCGCCGTCGCCGCGTCCATCAGGTCCGCCGCCAGGGCGTCGTCGCGGGTGAACACGGCCGGCACGTCCGGCCCCAGTGCCGCGCGCGCCGACCCGGTCAGCGTCGCCATGTCGAGCAGCAGGGCCGGGGTCTCTCGATCCGCCTCGGCCAGCGCGTCGGCCAGCACCAGCCGGCCCTCGGCATCGGTGTCGCCCACCTCCACCGTCAGGCCTTTGCGGGTGCGGATCACGTCCAGCGGCCGGAAGCTGTCGCCGGAGACCATGTTCTCCACCGCCGGGATCAGCAAGCGCAGGCACACCGGCAACCCGGCGTCCATGATCATGTGCGCCAGCCCCAGGGCGTGGGCGGCCCCACCCATGTCCTTCTTCATCAACAGCATGGCCGAGGACGGCTTGAGGTCCAGGCCGCCGGAATCGAACACCACGCCCTTGCCCACCAGGGTCACGCGCGGTTGGGCGGCGTCGCCCCAGCGCAGGTCGAGCAGGCGCGGCGCGCGGGCGCTGCCGCGTCCGACCGCGTGCACCGCCGGCCAGTCCTCGGTCAGCAAGGCATCGCCGACGATCTCGGAAAAACGCGCGCCGTGGTGCTCGGCCAGGGCGCGGGCGACGCCGGCCAGCTCGGACGGCCCCAGGTCGGCCGCCGGCGTGGTGACCAGATCGCGCACCAGCGCCATGCCCGCCACGCGCCGCCTGACGCGCGCCCGGTCGCAGCCCTCGGGCCACACCAGCCGGGCCGGTGGCTCGGCCGGCTCGCCCTTGTAGCGGTCGAACCGGTAGGCCCCCAGCGCCCAGGCCAGCGCCACCGCGTCACCGTCTCCTGCGCCATCCAGCGCGAACACGCCGGGGGAGAGCGCCCGTGGCAGGCCGGCCAGCGCCCAGCGGTCGCGGCCGTCGCCCAGCCCGGCCAGCATCCCGGCCAGCGTGCCGTCCGGCCCCGGCAGGGGACAGGTCTGGCCGATCTTGGCGGAAAAGCCGGTGGCGCGCACCCAGGCGGCGCGGCCCGGATCCTGGGCGGCCAACCAGTCGTCGAGGCCATCGGCGCGCACCGGGATCAGCGGCACCACGGGGGTGCCGTCTGTCGGGGGCTCGATCAGGGAGTCAAGGCAGGGCGGGGACGGCCGGAAGGCGGGCGCGTCGACCATGGGCGGGGGATCTCCGGCAGGACGGGAACGCGGGTCTTTGGAGTTATATAGCGTGGAACGCGCCGACTGCAGCCGGATCTCGTCTGCGGCTGGGCGGTCACTCGGCGCAGTTCCTGCATTCCGTTTCCTTGCGCACGATGTCAAGGTCGGCGGCCACCATCTCGCGCACCAATTCCGGAAACGTCGTGTGGTGGCGCCACCCGAGGCGGTCATGGGCCTTTGACGGATCGCCCCGCAGCAGGTCGACCTCTGTCGGGCGGAAATAGCGCGGGTCGATCTTGACCAGCACCTCGCCCGTGGCGGCACAGACACCCGTCTCGTCGACGCCCTCGCCGTTCCAGACGATCTCGCGCTCGACGCATTGAAACGCCAACTCCACGAAGTTTCGCACCGAATGGGTCTCGCCGGTAGCCAGGACATAGTCGTCCGGGGTGTCCTGTTGCAGAATGCGCCACATCCCGTCGACGTAGTCGCGCGCATGGCCCCAGTCGCGTTTGGCGTCCAGATTGCCGAGGTACAGGCGCTTCTGGAGGCCGTGTGAAATGGCGGCGACGGCACGCGAAATCTTGCGTGTCACGAAGGTCTCACCCCGGATCGGGCTTTCGTGGTTGAACAAGATGGCGTTCGAGGCGTGCATTCCATAGGCCTCGCGGTAGTTCACCGTGATCCAGTAGGCGTACAGCTTGGCGGCGGCGTACGGAGACCGGGGATAGAACGGCGTGGTCTCGCGTTGGGGCGTCTCCCGCGCCTTCCCGTACAACTCCGAGGTCGAAGCTTGGCAGAACCGCGTCGTCGTCTCCAGGCCGAGGATGCGCAATGCCTCCAGCAGCCGCAGGGTTCCGATGGCGTTGGCGTCGGCCGTGTACTCCGGCGTCTCGAAGCTGACCTGGACGTGGCTCTGGGCCGCCAGATTGTAGATCTCGTCGGGCTGGACCTCCTGCACAAGGCGGATCAGGTTGGTGGCGTCGGTCAGGTCCCCGAAGTGCAGAAAAAACCGCACATCGCTGTCGTGCGGATCCTGGTACAGATGATCCACGCGCTCTGTGTTGAAGGACGACGAGCGCCTCTTGACTCCGTGAACCGTGTACCCCTTACCCAGGAGAAGTTCCGCTAGGTAGGCACCGTCTTGGCCAGTGACGCCCGTGATGAGGGCGGTTTTCGCTGTCACGGTATCGCGCCCCCTTGATTGTTGTGTCCCGCCCAGTCGGCCATGCTCATTGCCGAATGCGGTCGAGATTGTCGAGGAACCACCGGTAGTATAACCACAACCCGGCTTCCAGCGGCGTGGCCGCCTGCCACCCCAGGTCGGTCAGAGTGGTGACGTCGAGGACCCTGCGCGGCGTGCCGTCCGGCCGGGTCTCATCGTAACGCAAAGCCCCGGTATACCCCACGGCATCCCGCACGGCCGCTGCGAACTCCGCAATGGCGATGTCCTCGCCGGTGCCGACATTGACGTGCCCCTCGGCGGAATAGTGCTTCATCAGGAACACGCAGGCGTCAGCCAGATCGTCCACGTACAGGAATTCACGCCTTGGGCGGCCGGTTCCCCATACCACCACCTCACCGGCACCGGAGTCCTTGGCGTCGTGGAAGCGTCGCAGCAAGGCGGCGGGTACGTGGCTGTTTTCCGGGTGGAAATTGTCGCCGGGCCCGTACAGGTTTGTCGGCATGGCGGAAATGAAATCGTGGCCATGCTGCCGGCGATAGGCTTGGCACAGCTTGATGCCGGCGATCTTGGCGATCGCGTACCACTCGTTGGTTGGGTCCAGCGGGCCGGTCAGCAGCGCGTCCTCGCGCATGGGCTGGGCGGCGTCGCGCGGGTAGATGCACGACGACCCAAGGAACAACAGCTTCTCCACGCCCCGGGCGGCGGCGGCGTGGATGATGTTGGCCTCAATCATCAGGTTGTCGTAAAGGAAATCGGCTGGGTATGTGTTGTTGGCGTGAATGCCGCCGACTCTTGCCGCTGCCAAGAACACAGCATCCGGTCGTTCACTGGCGAAAAACGCCTCAACGTCGGCCTGACGCCTCAAATCGACACGACCCCGAGCGTCGCCAATGAGCGTACATCCCTCATCCGCCAGCCGGCGCATCAACGCGCCGCCAACCATGCCACGGTGCCCCGCCACCCAAACCCGCTTGCCCGCCAGAGCGTAGTCCATGTTGCCTCCTGCGTGTCACCCTCACTCCAACCGTCACGCCAAGCGCTCACGTCGGAACAGAAAATAAGACTGACCGCCAAAGACACTGCGGCAATTCGGGCCTTGGTTCCAGGATGGATGCAGACCATCTGAACGGGAGGCTTTCAATGGGCCGGCCACGACCCAATTCAGGCACCGGCTTATTCACTTGGCTCCGGTAACCCCAACATGGGTTGCTGGACAGGTGTTTCATCGTACCAGATCGCGCCTCTACCGGAGCCAAGTGAATAAGCCTTCTGGCCGAAATGGCTTGGACACGGGACTCGGGATCTGATTCACACTCCGGGTGAGCTTCCGCGTCCGCCCGCCGACCGTCGCGCCAAGGCGGCGCGTGTTAGCGCGCGATCCCGCACACCCTCGGCATGACCGCGCGGACGATCCGGTCAGGGCGACCCGCGCGAGGTGTTGCCCGATTGAAACGCTCGGCCAGCCCTGTTGCTCCACGGCCTCACCCGGTTTTGCCGCTTTTGCCAAATCCGGGTACCATCACCGCCAGGTCACGCACGCCACCCCGGCGCCATTGCCGCCGTCAGGGCCTTGCGGGAGACGGTGTCGGTGAAAAAGCTGCTTCTGATCCTGGCCTTTCTGCTGATCGTGGTGGTCGGCGCGGCGCTGGTGCTGCCGTCGTTCATCGACTGGAATCCCTACCGCGACGAGATCGCCGCCCGCATCGAGGCGGCCACGGGACGGCCGGCCGCCATCGACGGCGACCTGTCCCTGCGCGTGCTGCCCTCGCCGACGCTGTCGGTCGAGGGGGTGCGCCTGGCCAACATTCCGGACGGCAGCACCCGCGACATGGCCCGCATCGGCGCCCTGGAGGTGGCAGTCGATCTGGCGCCCCTGCTCCGGGGCGAGGTGCGGGTGCGGTCGGTGCGGGTGGTCGAGCCGGTGGTCTTGCTGGAACGCCTGCCGGATGGCCGCGCCAACTGGGCGTTCCAGGCCCGACGATCGGTCGGCGATGGGCGCTCGGTGTCGGGGCCGCTGCCGGGAACCGACCCGCCGCCGCCACCGCCTCCGACCCGGGACGACACCGGCGCCGGCCTGACGGTGCGGCTGGACGATGTAAGGATCGAGGCCGGCCTTGTCGTCTACCGCGACCGGGCGCGCGGCACGGACCTGCGCATCGAGGCCATCGAGACCACCCTGTCGGCCGAGAGCCTGCGCGGTCCCTTCCGCGTGCGTGGCGACGTGCGCGTGGGCGACGTGGCGGTGGCCCTCGATGTGGCCACCGGGTCCGTCGAGACCCGCCGCTCCACGCCCCTGGACGCCAACCTGTTCCTGCCGGCGACCGGCGACACCCTGGCCCTGTCCGGCACGGTGGCCGGCCCCCTGGGGGACCCGACGTTTTCGGGGCGTGTCGAGGGGACCGCCGGCCGCCTGTCCGCGACCCTGGCCCTGCTGCTGGGGCGGGAGGGCGGCGCCCTGCTGGCCCGCCCCGCCACGATCTCCGGGCAGGTGGCGGCCACCGTCGCCGACGTCGCGGTGTCGGACCTGCGGCTGGGGGTGGGCGAGGCCGAGGTGCGCGGGCGCGTCGCGGCCACATACGGCGCGGACGCCCCCCTGGACGTGCAGGCCACGCTGCGCGTGCGCGCGCTGGACCTCGATGCCTGGCTGGCCTCTGTTCCCCCGGCCCAGGGGGCGGACGACGCGACAGACGACGCGACAGACGACGCGACAAACGACGGGGGCGGCCCACTTAGGCCGGGCCTCTCGTGGCCCACGGACCTGACCGCCACCCTCGACCTGTCGGCCGAGGCGCTGACCTGGCGCGGAGAAGTGGTGCGGCGGCTGGCGGTCGCGGCGCGCCTGGAAGACGGTCGCCTGACGGTCGAGAGCGCCAGCGCCGCCCTGCCCGGCGCCTCGCAGGTGACGGTGTCCGGGGCCGTGGACGCGCGTGAGGGCCTGCCCCGCGTCAGCGGCAGCGTCCAGGCCCGCTCCGGCAATCTGCGCGAGGTGCTGACGTGGCTGCGGGTGCCGGTCGGCGACGTGCCGGCCGACCGGCTGCGGGCCTTTGACGCATCGGCCCGCCTGGATGGCACGGCGGAGACCCTGAACATCCGCGACATCGACCTGACGCTCGACACCACGCGGGCCACCGGAGCGGTGGTCATGCGTCCCGGGGCTCGCCTGGGCCTGGGCCTGAACGTGAGTCTGGATTCGGTCAACCTGGACGCCTATTGGCCGGGCGGCGGCGGCGCCGGCGCCGGCGATACGGGGGGCGGGGACACGGCGGCGGCCGCCGGGGGCCTGCCCGCGTGGCTTGAGTCCGTGGACGCCAATTTCCGCGTCGCCGTCGGCCTGCTCACCGCCGACGCCCTGCCGTTCCGCGCGGTCCGGGCCGAGGGATCGCTGGTGCGCGGCCGCCTTGCCCTGAAGCAGGCCGGTGTCGACCGGGTCGCCGGCCTGCGCCTCACCGCCCGGGGCGGTCTGTCCCGCGTCGACGGCCGGCCCCGGGCCGACCACCTGACGATCACGGCCGAGGCCGACGACCTGTCACGCACGGCGCGGCTGTTGCGGCTGGACCTGCCGGCCTCGGCCCACGCCGCCTTGCAGGCCCTGGGGCCGGTCACCCAAACCGTGACGCTGAGCGGCACCCCGGACGCGCTGGACGTGACCACGGCGGCACGGTTCCAGGAGGGCGGCCTGGACAGCACCGGGCGCCTGACGGACCTGCTCGGGCCGGCACCGGCCTACGACCTGGCGGTGGACCTGCGCCATCCCGACGCCGAGCGGCTGGTCCGGCTGCTGGTGCCGGACTACGTGCCGCGTGGTTCGCCGCTGGGGGGCATCGCCCTGGCCAGCCAGGCGCGCGGCGAGGCCGGAGAGATTATTCTGGAGGGCTTCGGCCTGCGTCTCGGCGATATCCAGATGACCGGGCAGGCCCGCCTGGCGCTGGATGCAGAGCGGCCGCACCTGACGGCGGATGTGAGAACGACCGCCGTGCCGCTGGACGCCTTCCTGCCCCTTGTGCGCGAGGCACGCCGGCAGCCGGTCCCGCCGCGTCTCATGATTCCGGCGGCGGTCACGCCCCCGGCCGCGTGGTCTGCAACCGCCGTCGACCTGTCCGCCCTGGCCCTCCTGGATGCCGATGTCACGCTGCGCGCGACGGCCCTGGGCTTCGGGCCGCACACGCTGGAGGATGCCAAGATCACCGCCCGCCTGGCCGACGGCACGATACGCCTGGAGCGCCTGAGCGGCCTGCTGTACGGGGGCCAGGCCGAGGGCACGGCCACGGTGGCCGCCGGCGCCCCCGCGCGCGGCGATCTGACCCTGTCCGTGACCGGGTTCAGCGTCGCCCGCCTGCTGGGACAGGACGGCGATGACGGCGCGGCCGGCACCGGCACGCTGAAGCTGGATCTGGCCGGCACAGGGGCGAGCGCCGACGATCTCGTGGATGGCCTGACCGGCACGGCGCGCCTGACCCTGCACGGGCTCGACGTCAGCACCGCGCAGGTGCGTGGCACCGCCCTGGCCGGCCTGCTGGAGCCGGTGGCGGCGCTGAACGACCTGACCGACTCGTTGGTCGGCGGTCTGGACCGCGCGCAGCGGCTGGTGGACGTCGACGGCTGGTTCGTGATCAACGACGGGGCCGTCGGCTTCGACCCGCTGCGGCTGGCCAGCGCGCTGTACGAGGCCGACGTCGCCGGCACCGTCGACCTGCGGGCCTGGACCATCGACGCGGAGGGGGTGGCCGACCTCGCGCAGGGACCGTTGCGGCAGGCCGTGGGACGCGTCATCCGGTTGCCGGAGCGCGTTCCGATCGCCCTGAGCGGCGCCCTGGACGCCCCCAGCGTGACCCTGCGCACCGCCAGCCTGCCCGCCGAGGCCGCCGGCGCGGCGAACGACGACGATCCGGCGCCGGGCGATGATGACGCCGCCGCGTCGCCGGCCGACACCACGACCGGGCCGCCGGACACGCCGGACGCCGACGTCGACGACCTGTTGCAAGGTGTGGAGCAATAAGACCGCCCGAAGAAAAGGGTGACCGGTCCTGCCGGCCGGCCATTATACCGCCCGGTGATTGGATTGACTCGTCCGGCTGGTCGCTTCGGGGCGCCGGTGATGCCGAGTCCTTGTTTTTTGGCCGCAGCGCCCCTTCGGGGCGCGCGGCTCCGCAGCCCCATTTTGGTTAAAGCTGGCATCGCGAAGCAATGCCAGGGGCGCGCCGACAGGGGCGGAGGGATCTCGGGAAAAGGCAAGACGTCAAAGCCCTGCGTTCTGATCACGCGGTCAACTGCGGTTTTTTGGGATTGAACACGCCCGACGGGGCACAGACACCGAACTCTGCCGGCCGGGTCCCAGACCCGGCCGCTTTTTTTTTACCCCACCCGGTGCAGCGCCGTGCCGTGCTCGCGCAGCCAAGCGCGGGCCGGGCCGCGCAGGCCGGGCGCCAGCGTTTCCACATGGCGCCAGAACGCGGGGGAATGGTTCATCTCGCGCAGGTGGGCCACCTCGTGCGCGGTGACGTAGTCGACCACCCACCCCGGCGCCATCACCAGCCGCCAACAGAACGCCAGTCCGCCCGACGGCGAACAACTGCCCCAGCGCGAGCGCGTGTCGCGCAGCGTGATGCGCCCCGGCGTCACCCCCAGGCGCTCGGCGTGGACGGCGACGCGCGCGGCGATCTCCTCTCGCGCCCGTGCCCGCAGCCAGTCGCACACCCGGCGCGGCAAGTGCTCGGCGCGGCCGGACACACAGACCGCCCCGCCCTCGACCCAGACGCCACGCCGTGCGTCCGGGCAATGGCGGATGGTGTGGGGCGTGCCGAGGACCGACACCGTCGCCCCATCGGCCAGCGCCAACGGCGGCGGCAGGCGGTCCAGACGCTCGGCCACCCAGTCCGTCTTGCTGTCCAGGAACCGCCGTGCCGCCTTTTCATGGCGGCGGTGCGGAATGACCAGCACGACGCGGTCGGCGATCACGTCCACCTTCAGGGCGATGCGCCGCGCCCGGGGATTGACGCGCGTGACCACCGGCACCTCGCGCCCGGCCACCTTGACCGGCGGCGCCGGGGACTCGCCCGCCGCGACCGGCGGCGGCCCCGGGACCGCGCGCGAGCGGCCGCCAGCGCCGGGCCTCACAAGTCCTCCCAGTCGATCACGTGGTCCTCCAGGTCATCCACGTCCTGCTCGCTGACGACCCGCCCGCGCACCGAGATCCCGGCGCGATGCACGCTTTCCGGATCGCCGCTGACCAGCGGATGCCACGCCCGCAACGGCTGGCCCTCGGCCAGCAGCCGATAGGCGCAGGTCGACGGCAGCCACTGCAGGCGCCGCACCATCGACGGCACCAGCTTGACGCAGTCGGGCACGTGGTCCCACCGGTTGGCATAGTCCGAACAGCGGCAGGCGTGCAGGTCCAGCAGCGTGCACGCGACGTTGGTAAAGGCCAGCGCGCCTGTGTCCTCGTCCTGCAGCTTGTTGAGGCAGCACTTGCCGCAGCCGTCGCACAGGCTTTCCCACTCGGCGTCGGTCATCTGCCGCAGGGTCTTGCGCTGCCAGAACGGGCGCGCGTCGTCGGCGTCCGCCACCGCTGGCTCCTCGGGGGCGGCGTCATCGGCGCCCTGCCCGGCTCGGAGCAGGTCACGCAGGCGTCTGGCGGCGGCCTTCATGAGACCTCACCGGACCCGATAGGCGAAATCGAGCATGGTCTTGATCCCTTGCGCCGACTCGCCCGGGTCGAGCCCGTGGTTGCGGAAGAACAGCGCCAGCCGGTGCAGGCCGGCCATGTCCCGGGGGCCGGTGGGCGGCATCTGTCCGCCCAGCTTTGCGACGATGGGATAGCTCATGGTGCGCCGGGTGCGATGCTGGTTGGCCCAGAACACCTTGTCGCTGGCCACCTTCTCGAACAGGCGGCCCCAGGCCTGGTTGACCTCGGAGCGCACCGCCTCCACCCGGATGAACACCGAGGACTGCGGGCTACGCGCCCGGTTCAGCAGGTGGTCGACGTCGTAGCCGCTCAGGTCGACGCCATCGAGCTCCGTGTCGTAGGTGGCGGCCAGAAAGGCGGTGTAGGCGCCCCGATACGAGGCATAAGGCGCGCGCACCCACACGCTGGCGTTGGCGTCGGGCGGCCCCGGCCGCTTCACCACCGCCACGTTCTTGAGCGAGCGGCGGCCCAGACGGTCGACGGATGCGCCGGCCCCATGCGTGTCCAGGAACACCAGGCCGGGCAGCGCGTCCACCCGGTCCGCCAGCACCTGGATCAGGGGATCCTTGACCCAGGCCCGGATCAGGGCGTCGTTGCGGCGGCGGATGATGACATGCGTGGGCACGGCCATGGGGTGGTCTCCGGGAACGACGGTACGTCGCTGCATCGCATTCTAGCTTGCCCGACGCATCGGGACTACCGCCGAGTCGTTCCAGCGCAGTCGGCCATCGGCGCCGTGGCCTTCCACAGCCCGTACGTTGCGTTCAATACGCGCGTAACGCGCTCTTCGGCAGCCCGACAAACCAAAAGATGCGGCAGATGGGGGGCGAGGGTGTAGAAGGATGGTAAAACTATTCTTGCCCCCCCTTCGTGAACTGGTAGTGATGCGAAAAATGTTTTTCAATATTTGCAACCTTGTTGGTCAACTCCAACTCGGAGATTCCCATACCCTTAAAAAATATTTTGAGACGCTCCAATCCGTCTTTATCATACTTGTTGCGAGGGGGCATCTGATCACCAAGCTTCGCTGCGATGCTCCATGAAATTATTCTTTTAGATCTAGAATTTGAGACCGAAAAATGGTCTGAGCTTGACACGCGCTCAAAACCACCTCCCCATGCGCGATTAACTCTAGTTTTTACAGCTTCTACCCGAACAAAAACACCCTCTGTTTCTGCCCGCCCTAAGTTGAGTAGATGGTCCACCTCTCTGCCTTCTGGGTCTTTTTTTTCAATTTTAATATTGTATGCTTGCTCCAAAAATTTTCGGTAAGCCGCTCTATATTCCGTATAGTGGCACCCCTTTTTTCCGCATCGGACCCAAATGCTTGCGTTATAGTCTGGGTTTCCTTCACTTTTTAGCATGAACGCATTGTTTAAATCGATGTTTCCTAGTGCCATTATCTTTGGCTTTGAGTTGTGATTGTACAGGGATACGAGGAGCGGAAGTTCAGTCACATCCACCGCCGATACGATCATATTCGAGTTCTGCACCCATTGGCTGATAATGGCGCGGTTGCGCCTAATGACTAAATCCTCAACTTCCTTCGCCATACGTTGAACTCCCCTATGGCTAGACAAGATAATTGCCGACTCAAGGTTATCGGTACCCATATCTCCTACTATAGCGCACCGGCGATGCTCTCGACACTAAGGATTTGCTGCACACCACTTTCATCCCGCGATCAGGTGAATGAACGATCCCGCCACGCGTCCGGCGCGGCGGCCCACCCGCCCCAGGTCGTCCCCGCGTGCGGTGCGGACGCCGAACAGGGCCTCGCCCGGCCCCTCGTCCAGCACGGTGGCGTAGTGGAACTCGTGGCCCCGAAACGCCTGACCGGCCGGGCCGAACGCGGTGGGGCCGAGCGCCGTGGCGTGGCGGTACCCCAGGTGCAGGCGTCGCTGGGCGAAGCTGGTCTCCACCGGCAGCAGGCCCGCCATGGCGTGGCGATGGCCGTCGGCGTCGGTCAGGCCGTGGCCGAGGACCATATAGCCGCCGCACTCGCCGAACACGGCGGCGCCGCGCGCCGCCGCCGCGCGCAGCCCGTCGAGAAAGCGGCCGGCCCCGGCCAGACGGCCGGCGTGCAGTTCCGGGTAGCCGCCGGGCAGCACCACGGCGTCGGCGTCGGCCGCCGGGGCTTCGTCGGCCAGGGGGGAGAACGGCACCACCGCCGCGCCGGCAGCGCGCCATCCGTCCAGAGTCGCCGGGTAGCTGAACGCAAACGCCTCGTCGCGCGCCACGGCGATGCGCTGCCCCGGCGGCGGCAGCGGCACCGGCGGCGTGTTGGGCGGCGGCGGGACCCGGCCCGGCCGCGCCAGCGCCAAGAGCGCGTCCAGGTCGATGTGTCGCGCCGCCAACGCCGCCGCGCCGTCGAGAAAGGCGGCCAAATCCGGGTGCTCGCCCGCCTGCACCAGCCCCAGGTGGCGCGACGGCAGCGTCAGCGCCTCATCGCGCGGCAGGGCGCCCAGCACCGCCACCCCCGGCGCCAGCGCCTTCGTCGCCGCGCGCAGAGTCTCCGCATGGGCCGGCCCGCCGATGCGGGTGAAGATCACGCCGGCCACATCGACGTCCGCCCGCGCGCCCACGAACCCGCGCACCAGCGCCCCGGCCGACGCCGCCATGCCGCGCGCGTCCACCACCAGCACCACCGGCCAGCCCAGGCGGGCGGCCAGCGCCGCCGTCGAGCCGTCGGTCACGGGATCGTGCCCCGGCTGGCCCGGCGCAACGGCGCCGTCCAGCAGGCCCATGACGCCCTCGCACAGGATCACGTCGGCGTTGCGCGACAACCCGGCGGCCAACGCCTCCAGCAGGGGCGGCGCCATGGCCCAGCCATCGAGGTTGACGCAGGCGCCGCCCCTGTTGGAGGCCCTGGCGGCGGCGGCGTGAAAGGCGGGGTCGATGTAGTCCGGGCCGACCTTGGCCGTGGCCACGCGCAGCCCGCGCCGGACCAGGGCTCGGACCAGCGCCAGGGTCATCGTGGTCTTGCCGGAACCACTGGCCGGCGCCGCCAGGATCAGGCCCGGCGTCGGGGCCACCGGCCGTGGAGAGACTTCGGGCCGAGGGTCGGGCATGGCGCGGCCGCTATCGCCGCCGCTGCGGCGGCTTGTGCCCGGGCCGCAGGCGATGGTCGCCGCCGTGGCGGGTGATGGCGTCGCGCAGGGTGTCCATCAGGGCGCGCCCCACCGCGCCGCCGTCCCCCTTGACCTGGTCGCGCACCACCGCGCGGATGGTGTCGATGTGCGCTCGCACGATCGCCACGGTCGCATCGTCGTCAGAGCACCCGGGCGCCGTGGCCTCGAACAGCGACAGGGCCAGGGTTGTCACCAGGGGGTACCCGAACAGGCCACCCTGCCCGCGCAGTTCGTGCGCCAGGCCGTTGATCTCGCGGAACAGCCGCCGGCGCGCCTCCGGCTTGGCCTCGGCCGTCTCGATCATGCGGCCCAGGCGCACCAGGTAGTCCCGCGCCCACACATGGAAATCGAGCGCGACCCGGTCCAACTCCTTCTCGGCCTTCTCCAGCACCGCGACCGGCAGTTCGAACACCACCTGACTGCCCCGGCCCAGCTTTTCCTTCAGCGTGTTGGGCAGATAAAAAATCCAGACATCGGCCTCGCCCGGGTGGTCGTCGATCCGCTCGGCCGAGTAGACGGACTTGACCGGGCGCTTCGGATCGCGCCGCTCGCCCGGTTTGCGGGGCGCGCCCAGGACCTGCCGGCGGCGGTCCGGCCCGAAGTAGTCCCGGGTGAGGATATACGGGCGCGGGTGTTCGATCAGCTCGCGCAGGTGCTCGTAAACCGAGGTGATCGAGAACGGCTTGGCCAGGAACTCGTTCACGCCGAGTTGGCGGCTGGCCTCGACGTACTCCTCGTCGGCGGCGCCGGACAGCATGACGAAGGGCATGAAGCGGTTGGGGCTGTCCTTGTTGGTGCGCACCCACTGCAGCAGCAACAGGCCATTGATGGGCGACATCAACAGGTCGGAGATGATCAAGTCGACGCCCGTGGTGCCGACGGTCTCGGGACGGCGCTTGACCTGCCGCAGGAAGCGGATGGCCTCCTCGCCGTTTTGCGCCTTGTGAATCCGCTCGAACCCCAGATGGTGCAGCACCCGCGCGAGCAGGTTCAGCATGAAGGCGTTGTCCTCGACCAGCAGCAGGGTCAGGTTCTCCAGGCCGCTTTTCATCGCACTCCTCTTACCGTCCGCCACTGACCGTCAGCGTCGTCCCGGTCACATAGGACGCCGCCGGAGACAGCAGCCAGGTCACGGCCTCGGCCACCTCCTCGGCCGTGCCCGCCCGGCCCATGGGCACCAGCGGTCCCAGGCGGGCCACCCGGTCCGGCGCCCCGGCGGCAGCGTGCAGGCCGGTGTCGATCAGGCCGGGGGCGACGCCGTTGACGCGGATGCCCTGGCCGGCGACCTCGCGCGCGAGGCCCACGGTCAGGGAGTCGATGGCCCCCTTGGTGGCCGCGTAATGCACCCACTCGCCGGCCCCGCCCAGGCGGGCCGCGGCCGAGGACATGTTGACGATGGTTCCGCCGTGCCCGCCGCGTGCGGTCGACAGGTGACGCACCGCTTCGCGCGCGCAGAGGATGGCCCCGGTCACGTTGACGGCGATCACCCGCTCCAGATCGGCGCCCGGCAGGTCGGCCAGCGGGCACAGCGGCCCGGTGATGCCGGCGTTGTTGACGAGCCCGCCCAGCGGTCCAAGCCGGGCGATCACGGTGTCGAACAGGGTCACCACCTCCGCCTCGTCGGCCACGTCGGCGTGGATGGCGAGCGCGTGGCCGCCACCCTCGACGAGGCCCTTGGCCACCGTCTCGGCGCCGGCGGCGTCGGCATCGTAGGCGAGGGCCACGGCCCAGCCGTCGCGCGCGGCGCGCCGGGCCACGGCGGCGCCGATGCCCCGGCTGCCGCCGGTGACGATGAGGGCACCCGGATGCGGTCCGGTCGAGGTGCTGGCAGCCATGCGGCGCGGTCCCTTCGCGGCGGGAGGATGGCCCCCCACCATCGCGGAAACAGTCCGGCTTGAAAAGGCGCGCGTGCGTGCGGCCGGTCGGCAACGGGGGTGTTAGCCCGGCGTCACGCCCCGCAGGCGCTCGCCCCGGCGGCGCAGCAGCTCCAGCGTCACCAGCAGCAGCACCGACACACAGATCAGCAGCGTCGCCACCGCCAGGATGGTGGGGCTGATCTGCTCGCGGATGCCGGCCCACATCTGGCGCGGGATGGTGCGTTCCTCGAACCCGGCCAGGAACAGCACCACCACCACCTCGTCAAAGCTGGTGATGAAGGCGAACAGCCCGCCCGAGATCATGCCGGGCAGGATCAGCGGCATGGTGACGTTGAAGAAGGTGAAGGTCGGCGTCGCCCCCAGGCTGCTTGAGGCGCGGATCAGGTTGGTGTCGAAGCCGGACAGGGTGGCGGTCACGGTGATGACGACGAAGGGCGTGCCCAAGGCGGTGTGCGCCAGGATGATGCCGGGCAGGGTCTGGGCCAGGCCGATGTCGGAATAAAAGAAGTACATGCCGGCCGCCGTGATGATCAGCGGCACGATCATGGGCGAGATCAGCAGGCTCATGAACAGGGTGCGGGCCGGCATGTGCGCGCGGCTGAGGCCCAGCGCCGCCAGCGTCCCCAGGCTGGTGGCCAGGATGGTGGCGCTAATCGCGACGATGAAGCTGTTCTTGATCGAATGCAGCCACTGTTCATTTTCGATGATGTCGCGGTACCAGCGCAGGGAATACGCCTCGGGGTTCAGGTTCAACATCCCCTGGGTGAAGGTGAAATAGGGTTCGGCGTTGAACGACAGCGGCACGATCACCAGCAGCGGCATGATCAAAAAGAACAGGATCAGGCCGCAGATCACCCGGAAGGCATAGAACCAGACCCGTTCCAGCGGACTGGCATAGGGCGGCAGCGTGGACATGGCGGGTCTCCTGGCCTATCCGAACCTATCCGAACTTCATCTTGTCGACGCCGATCAACCGGTTGTACAGCCAGTACAGGATCAGCACGCCGATCAGCAGCAGCGAGCCCAGGGCGGCCGCGAGCCCCCAGTTGAGCGACTTCTGCATGTGATAGGCGATGAAGTTGGAGATGAGCTGGCCGGTGCGCCCGCCGACCAAGGCCGGGGTGATGTAGTAGCCGATCGACAGGATGAACACGAGGATCGACCCGGCACCCACCCCGGGCAGCGTCTGCGGCACATAGACCTCGCGGAAGGCCCGGAAGGGCGTCGCCCCCAGGGACCGCGCCGCGCGCATGTGGCTGGGCGAGATGGTCCGCATGACGGAGTAGATCGGCAGCACCATGAACGGCAGCAATATGTGCGTCATGGCGATGATGGTGCCGAACTGGTTGTAGATCATCTGCACCCGGTTCTCGTCGCCGATCAATCCGATCCACACCAGCACGTCGTTGATCACGCCCTCGGTCTGCAACAGCACGATCCATGACGTCGTGCGCACCAGCAGCGAGGTCCAGAACGGCAGCAGCACCAGGATCATCAGGATGTTGGACTGGCGCATGGGCAGCGTGGCCAGCAGGTGGGCCACCGGGAACCCGAGCAGCAGGCACAACGCCGTCACCAGCCCGCTGATCCACAGCGTGCGGCCGAACATCATGACGTAGATCTGTTCGCGCTCGGGCTGCTCGATGATGTTGCCCTGCCAGTCATAGCGCAGGTCGAGCGCGGCCAGGAAAAACGAGAGGGTATAGCGCGGCGACGCCTGCTGGATGATGCCCCACGTCTGCGGCTCGCCCCAGCGCTCGTCGATGGCGATGAAGGTTTCCTTCCACGGCGGCTCGCCGCGCCGGGCGACATTGCGGGCCGTCTGGGTGATCAGGCTGCGCAGGCCGCCCTGCTCGTAGTTCAGGCGCGTGCCGACCTTGGCGATCTCGCGCACCTTGTATTGCTGGATCATTTCCTCGGCGAGCACGGCGAACACCGCCTCGTCGGGCACGCTTTCGCCGTCCCAGGTCTCGTTGAGCAGCGCGACGGTGCGCGGGATCTGCTCCTGCAGCACCGGGTTGTCCACGGCCCGGAACAGCATCATGCCGATGGGGCCGACAAAGGTGACCATGATGAAGGCGAACAGCGGCATGACCAGGGCCAGCGCGATCAGCTTCTGGCGCCGGGTGACGCGGCGCAGCGTCACCTTCAGCGGCACGCCGTCGTTGGTGCGCAGGATGTCGTCGTCGGAGGCGGCGGTGGGCGTGTCGGTCATGGTCGGACCCCTGTCGGGTCGTGGGAAAGCGGGCGTCGGTGTCAGGTGCCATGCCGCCGACGGTCCCGGACCTCCTCCGTGTCAACTCGTAGCCATCAGCGTTGGCGAAAGCCGACCGGAAAAACGAACTGTCATTGCGAACCCTCGTCGAAAGACGAGGGTGAAGCAATCCAGAGCGTAAAGTGCAAATAGCCGCTCTGGATTGCTTCGTCGCTGCGCTCCTCGCAATGACGAGATGGAGAAGCAGTATGTGACTCCAATCGCCGGGATGGAGCGGCGGCGGCGTCATGGCTTCGCGTCGGGAAGCCATGACGTGACGCCCCGGCGCGGTGGCGTCGGATCGCCCGCCGCTACTGCGCCAGCCAGGCGTTGAACCGCTCGTTCATCTCGTCGGCGTGGTCGGCCCACCAGTAGTGATCGACCTGCACGGCGGTCTCGAAGTTCTCCGGCGCCGTCGGCATATGCGGACCCATCTCGATGCCCGCCTCGGCGTGCTTGCCGATCAGCGGCACGGAGGACTGGCGCACCGGGCCGTAGGAGATCCAGGCCGCCTGATCGGCCAGCGGCTGGGTGCCGGTGGCGAACTTGATGAAGTCCCAGGCCAGGTCCTTGTTGGGCGCGCCCTTGGGGATCACGAACAGGTCGATGTAGAACACCTGGCCGTCCCAGATGATCTTGAACGGCTTGTCCTCGACGGCGATGGCGTTGAAGATGCGGCCGTTGTAGGCGCTGGTCATGGACACCTCGCCGTCCGCCAGCATCTGCGGCGGCTGCGCGCCGGCATCCCACCACACGACGTCGTCCTTGATCTTGTCGAGCATGGCGAAGGCGCGGTCCACGCCCTCGGGCGTCGACAGCACGTCGTAGACGTCGCCCGGCGCCACGCCGTCGGCGATCAGGGCGAATTCCAGATTGGCCTTGGCGGTGTTGCTCAGGCCGCGCTTGCCCGGGAAGGTTTCAACGTCGAAGAAGTCGGCCATGGACGACGGCGGATTGTCCGGGAACTGGCTTTCGTCATAGGCGATGGCCGTGGACCAGACGATGTTGCCGACGCCGCAGTCCATCAGCGAGCCGTCGATGAAGTCCTCCTCGGCCGGGGTGCCGTCGGCGGCCGGCGGCAGTTCCTCCAGCGGCAGGATTTCCAGCAGGCCCTCGTCGCACAGGCGCACGGCGTCGGACAGTTCGACGTCGACCACGTCCCAGGTGACATTGCCGGACTCGACCTGCGCCTTCACCGGGGCGACGTTGCCGTCGTAGTCGATGGAGTTGATGTTATGGCCGGTTTCCTCCATCCAGGGCTCGTAATAGGCCTTCACCTGGCTCTTGGTGTAGGCCCCACCCCAGGAGACGACGTTCAGGTCCTCGGCCAGGGCCGGCGACGCGGCACCGGCCAGCGCCAGGGCGCAGGCCGCCGCCAGCGGCGCGCGGAAGCGTTGGGTCGCGGAGATCATTGGATGTGTCCTCCCTGTTCCAGGTTCATGGTGAACGGACTCCGCCCGTGTCGTGGCATTCGGCGGGCGGTCAGGCGTCCAGGGCCCGGCAGTCCTCGGCGTGCCAGCCCACGCGCAGGGCTTGGCCCGCCTGCAGGTGGACATGCCCGGACCAGTTGGGCACCTTGACGATGAAGTCGTCGTGGTCGCCGACCCGCATCCGCGAGCGGATGTGGTCGCCGACGTAGATGACCTCCAGCACCTCGGCGTCGAGGATGTTGGGCATGGTGCCGGGGTCGGGGTTGATCGACACGCGCTCCGGGCGCAGCGAGGCGAGCGTGCGGCTGCCGACGCCGCCGGTCCTGACGTTCAGGGCCTGGATCAGGTCGCCGCTGTCCGCCCGCACGGCGCAGCGGTCGCCGTCCAGCCCCTCGACGTGACCCATCAGCCGGTTGTTCTCGCCGATGAACTGGGCCACGAAGGCGTTGGCCGGGCGCTCGTACAGTGTCGCCGGTTCGTCCAGTTGCTGAATGATGCCGTCGTCGAACACGGCGATGCGGTTCGACATGGTCAGCGCCTCGGTCTGGTCGTGCGTGACGTAGACCATGGTCACGCCCAGGGTTTCGTGAATGTGCTTGAGCTCGTACTGCATCTGCTCGCGCAGGTTCTTGTCCAGCGCGCCCAGGGGCTCGTCGAGCAGCACCAGGCGCGGCTCGAACACCAGCGCGCGGGCCAGGGCGACGCGCTGCTGCTGGCCGCCGGAGAGCTGGCCCGGGCGGCGCCGGCCCAGGTGGCCCAGTTCCACCATGTCCAGCGCGCGCTGGATGCGCCGCTCCATCTCCTCGCGGCCGATGCCGCGCACCCGCAGGGGATAGCCCACGTTCTCCGCCACCGTCATATGCGGGAACAGGGCGTAGTTCTGGAACACCATGCCGATGCCGCGTTTGTGCGGGGGGACATGGGTGATGGGCTGGCCATCGACAAGGATCTGGCCGAAGGTGGGGGATTCGAACCCGGCCAGCATCATCAGGCAGGTGGTCTTGCCCGACCCCGAGGGGCCCAGCAGAGTCAGGAACTCGCCCCTGGCGATGTCGAGATGGAGGTCTTTGACGACCAGCGTTTCGCCGTCATAACTCTTCTGGACGTCCTGGAACCGAACGAACGGATCCTTCGTCTCGGTCATGCCTGTCCCACCCTCTCCCCGGTGATGCGCGATGGGTCCGCGCGGACCCGCGCAGGTCGGTCCGGCCCCGGAACCACGCCATTGGTGGCCCAACGGTAGCACGGGCACACAAAAAGACAACAGGCCAATCCGGCGTCCGCGAAGTAGAATGGCAGAACCCGGTGAAATCATGAATGCGACGGAGTCAGATACCGGGTGGGAACACCGATGCATCCTTTCGAGTGCGCCTCTGAATGCATCGGTGCCGGCGGCAATGCTGCTTGAGTATAAGACCGGGCGTTTGTGGAACCGCTGCCAAGTGTCCGGGGGGCGTCCGTTCAAGCCTTGACTTCGCCGCCGCCGCGCCTGCCCATATCACAGGCACAGTGCCCGAGGATTTGTTATGCAACGCCTCAATTTCATGCAGGTATGGACAGTCCGGACCAAGCGCGGCCTCCTTCGAACGATGGGGGTGCGACACCGCGCCGGCCTCGCCGTCGTGGCCGTGGCGGCCTGGATCGGCCCTGTCGCGGTGGGCGACTCGGGCGCGGGGGCGTGCGACCGCGACCGTCTGGTGGTGGCGCTGGACATCGGCCACACCCCTTCCTCATCCGGCGCCACCAGCGCCCGGGGCCGGCCGGAGCACGCCTTCAACGTCGATCTGGCGCGGCGGGTGCTGGCGCACATGCACGCCGCCGGGCTGGACAAGGCGGCGCTGATCGCCGAGCCCGACGCCGAACCGGACCTGTGGGACCGGCCGCGCCGGGCGGCGGCGCTGGGCGCGCATGTGCTGCTGTCGATCCACCATGACTCGGTGCAACCGCGGTATCTGGAGCACGGCACGCTGGAGGGCCGCCCCGCCCGCTTCAGCCGCCACGCCGCGGGGTATTCCCTGTTCGTTTCCGGCAAGAACCTGTTCTTCGAGCAAAGCCTGGCCGTCGCCCGGGCCATCGGCGGGGCGCTGGGCGAGTGGGGCCTGTCGCCCACCCTGCACCACGCCGAGCCCATCGCCGGCGAGAACCGTCCCCTGCTGGACCGCGACCTGGGGATTTACGACTTCGCCGACCTGGTGGTGCTGAAGGCGGCGGCCATGCCGGCGGTGCTGATTGAGGCCGGGGTGATCGTCCACCCGGAGGAGGAGGCGCGCCTGCGCGACCCCTTCCACCAGGACATCCTCGCCGACGCCATCACCCGGGGCGTGGTCGAGGCGTGCGGTGTGCTGATGGGGGGGTAGGCCTGCGCGCCCCAAACACCCTTCCCATGCGATGCGGTTTGCAAGCCGCGACGGTTGTCCACCCCGTCTCCCGCGAGAGTGTCTCACATTGATTTACGGTCTGTCGCATAGTGCGCTACAGTCTCCGGCATGATCCGGAGCTTCCGGCATAAGGGGCTCAAGGCCCTGTTCCTGGATGGCGCGACGCCGAGGATCGCGCCGGCCCTGCACGCCCGGTGCCTGCCGATCCTGGACGCGCTTGATGCCGCCACCCGGCCCGAGGACATGAACATCCCCGGCTGGAACTTCCATGGTCTCCGGGGATCGCCGAAGCGGTGGTCGGTCCACGTCAACGGGCCGTGGTGTGTGACGTTCGAGTTCGAGGACGGCGACGCCTGGCGTGTCGACCTCGAGAATGATCACTGAAGGAGACGCGCGATGCCCGAGGAGTTGCCCGAGGAACTGATCTTGTCCGGCCGCCCGCGTCGCTGCCCCAGCCACCCCGGGCTGGTCCTGCGCGACACCGTGCTGCCGGCGCTTCGCCTGAGCGTAACGGCCGCCGCCCGGGAACTGGGCGTCTCCCGCCAGACTCTGCACCGCATCCTGGCCGGGGAGGTCGCGGTCACGCCCGCCATGGCGGTCCGTCTCGGCCACTGGTGCGGCAACGGACCGGAGGTTTGGTTGCGGATGCAACAGGCGCACGACCTGTGGATCGCCGCGCGGGACCTGGAAGACGACCTGACCCGCATTCCCCGGCATACCGACGCGGTGGCGTGATCGCCGGACCGGAGCGAAGGAGGCATCCTCACCACCTCCATCACCCGGGGCGTGGGCGAGGCGTGCGGGGTATTGTTGGGGGGTGACGACCACGACCGTGGGGCACCCCTTCAGGTGGGCCGTCGAAAAGTTGCGAACACACGCAAAAGATTTTTTCTCACGAAATACACTTTTCGCGAGGCTTCTTTTCCGCTAACCTCCGCCGATCAACATGAGCCCGGGAGGAACACCGATGCCGAAGTCTCTTGTGGTCCTGTGCGATGGAACCTGGCAGAGCGCCGACCGCGAGTACCCGACCAATGTCCGGCTGTTCTACAATGCGCTGCGAAAGCGCGACCCCGACGGCGCGCTGCAACTGGCCTACTACCAGGACGGCGTGGGGACGGACGGGCTGCTCGACAAGCTGCTCGGGGGCGGCTTCGGCGTCGGACTGTCCGACAACGTCAAGGAGGCCTATCGCTTTGTGGTGGACAACTTCGCCCCGGGCGACCGCCTGTTCCTGCTGGGCTTCAGCCGGGGCGCCTACACCGCCCGAAGCCTGGCGGGGTTCATCGGATACGCCGGGATCCTCAAGCGCGAGGCCTACCGGACCGACCCGTCCTTCTTTGTCGACCTGGTGACGACCGACCGCGCCGAAGCCATCGATGCACTCTATGATCTGTACAAGATTGGCGACGATCGGCCCGACATCGCCGACACCCGGTTCGCCGACGAGGTCCACCGCGAAACGCCGGTGGAGTTTCTCGGGGTCTGGGATACCGTCGGCGCCCTGGGCATTCCGGTGCTGAACCCGGACGCCCCGGTGAACCGGCTGTACCAATTCCACGACGTCACGCTGGGTGGCCACATCAAACGGGCTTACCACGCCGTCTCCATCGACGAGCGGCGCGGCACCTTCCGCGCCACCCTGTGGAAGAAGCGCGACGACGCCCCGGACGATCAGGTGGTCGAGCAGGTCTGGTTCGCCGGCGACCACGGCGGCGTTGGCGGCGGGAACTTCGTCGACGGGCTGTCCAACATCGCTTTTCAGTGGATGTGCGAAAAGGCGATGGCCTGCGGCCTGACGCTGAACACGGCGTCGGACACCCCGGACGGCATCGGCCATCCCGACCGGCAGGGATACATCCTGGATCCGGCGGGGGACGGGCTGCACGGCTTTTTCGCCCGCCTGCCGCAGTATGCCCGCGACGTGATGTACCCGGGATACGCGGGCCAGTCGGTCCACCCGTTGGTCGACAAGAAAATCCAGGAGGACCCGACCTACGAGCCGGAGAACTACACGCCTTCGGCCCCGTGATCATCGGGAAACCGCCCGGGACGGGAGGACACCTCCCGTCCCTCAGTGCCTGCGCCCTACTCTGCCGCGTCGGCCGGCGCGTGCTCCAGCAGCAGATGGACGGCGTGCGTAACAGCCGCGACATCGGCCTCACTGACCGTCACCTCAAGATCACCGTGGACCACCCGATTGCGCAGGTTCTGGACCTCGCGCAATCGCCGTTCCTCGTCCAGCATGAGGTATCCCTCCGAGGCCAGCAATCCGACGAGATGGGCCGGCATCTGCGGCTGCGCCAGGCGCTCGGGCCAGCGCCAGCGCGCCGCCGCCTCCAGCGTCGCCCAAGCTGAGACAAGGGCCATGTCGGGACCCGTGGCGCGAAGGATAGAGTCGATCCGGGCCAAGCGATCCTCGACCGTTCTACGGTCCGTCGCGGTCAGGTCGGGATCCAGACTGTCCGGTGACACCGAGACAAGCTGGTACTCCCACTCGGGATGATCCGCGAGCGCCACCTGTGCCTGCCGAGCCCGCTCCGACAGGTTAACGCCTCCGGGCCGGGCCACGCGCCGCTCCTTGATATCGATCGCCAGGTTTCGACCGGCCTTCATGGCGATCAGATCGGGGCGGACGTTCGCCAGGAACGTCGGCAGAAGGGAGCCGTCGCGACCCGTGAACACCTCGTATCCCTCGTCCTTGAGGCGAGCCGTCACGAGCGCCGTCATGGCCCGTTCCCGATCGCGTCTGCTGTGGTCGCCTGTCATTCCGCCACCTGCCGAAGAGGCTGATCGTCGATTCGGACGTAAAGGATCGGCCGATCCCCTTGCTGGGCTTGCGTGAGGAGGGAACTTGGCTTGAGGAACTGGATGTCATCATCCGGTTCGAACCGCTGAACCAAGAGTCTGGCTACCTGCTTGTCGTCCCTATAGATGTGCCGACTCATGGCATCCAGGATCGGTTTGATGATGTTGTCCAGGTCTCCCGAACCGGATCCATCGGTGAAATAGTACACGGTCACGGCGACCAACGCATCGGTGGCGAAATGCCCCTCGGGCAAGGCGGATCGGCTGGCCTCACGCACAGTGCCCTTCCAGTCGGCCAGGGCATCGCGCCGCGCCGACTGATGTGACGGCGGTGTTCCCAACACAAGAAACTCGACCGGGAACACGATCACCACACCCATGCCCGCAACGTCCCGGCAGCCCCTCATCCTGGAAACGCGAGACTAACAGGTAGCCGCTATCCATGCGAAGGCTGTTCGCAGACCCCCTACTCCGCCGCCATGCTCGGCGCGGGGGTGCGGAAGGTTTCCAGCAATGCGGCCTCCTTGGCCTTGGCGGCGGCGACGTTGGCCTCCAGAACGTGGCCGAAGCCGCGCATGTCCAGCGGCAGGCGGGCGAGGTCGACCGCCACGGCGTGGTTGTCCCGCGTCAGGCCCTCGATCAGCGTGTCGACCAGGGTCCTGTAGTCCGCCGCCAGCCGCCGCTGCATCCGCCGTTCCGCCGTGCGGCCGAAGGGGTCGAGCGGCGTGCCGCGCAGGCCTTTCAGCGCCGCCAGCGCCCGGAACGCCCCGAACACCCACGGGCCGTAGTCGCGCTTCACCAGATGGCCGGTGACCAGATCGCGTTTCGCCAGCAGCGGCGGCGCCATATGGAAGGTCGGGCGCGGCGTGCCCGTGAACCGGTCCTCCAGCATGGCCTTGAACCGGCCGTCGGTGTACAGCCGCGCCACCTCGTATTCGTCTTTGGTGCTCATCAGCTTGAACAGCGCCCGGGCCACGGCGTCGGTCAACGCGGTCTCGCCCGCGCCCATCACCCGCGCCTCGGCGGCGCGCACGCGCGCCACGGCCTTGCGGTAGCGTTTCGCATACCGACCGGTCTGGTAAGCCCGCAGCGACGCCGCGCGCCGGTCGATGGCCTCGTCGAGGGAGTCCGACAGCCGCCGGTCGCCCGCTGTCTCCGCCTCGGGTCCCACCAGGGCCAACACCCGGTCGGGGTGTTCGGCCATGCGCCGGCCCCACAGGAAGGCATCCAGGTTGGCCTGCACCGCCGCGCCGTTCAGCGCCACCGCCCGTTCCAACGCGGCCCGGCCGATGGGGATCAGCCCTGCCTGCCACGCGTACCCGACCATGAACAGGTTGGCGGCGATGCTGTCGCCCAGCAGAGCCGTGGCAATGCGCGTGGCGTCGACATACCGCGCCTCCTTCGCCGCGTCGGCGATGGTCTCGCGCAGCCGCCGGTCCGGATAGGCCAGGTCCGGGTGTTGCGTGAAGTCGGCCGTCATCACCTGTTGCGCGTTCATCACCGCCACCGTCAGGCGCCGGCGCATCTTGGCCAGCACGTCCGCGCCCGCCGCCGTGACCATGTCGCAGCCCAGCAGCAGGTTGGTGTTGCCGGCGGCGATGCGCACGGCGTGGATGTCCTCCGGGGCGCGCGCGAGCCGCACATGACTGACCACCGCCCCGTTCTTCTGCGCCAGCCCCGTCTGGTCGAGCACCGACACACCCTTGCCCTCCAGTTGCGCGGCCATGCCGAGGATGGCGCCGATGGTCACGACGCCGGTACCGCCGATCCCCGTGATCAGGATGTCATAGGGCACGGCCTGGGTGATGTCCGTGGCCGGCTCGGGCAGCGGCGGGAAGGCGTCGACGCCGCCCAGGGCGCTGGCCCGCGCGCTGGCCCGTTTCGGGGTGGCACCGGAGACGGTGACGAAGCTGGGGCAGAAGCCTTTGACGCAGGAGAGGTCCTTGTTGCAGGTGGACTGGTCGATGGCCCGCTTGCGGCCGAACTCGGTCTCCACCGGCACGATGGACACGCAGTTGGACTGCACGCCGCAGTCGCCGCAGCCCTCGCACACCGCCTCGTTGATCACCACGCGGACGTCGGGGTCCTCCATCAGGCCGCGTTTGCGGCGACGCCGCTTCTCGGCGGCGCAGACCTGGTCATAGATCAGCACGGTCACGCCCTTGATCTGGCGCAGGTCCCGCTGCACCGCGTCCATCTCGTCGCGGGGGTGCACGGTGGCGCAGGCGGGCAGGTCGGCGTCGGCGTGCCGGACCGGGTCGTCGGCGACGATGGCGATGCGCTTCGCCCCCTCGCCCTCCATCTGGCGAGCGATCTGCGGCACGGTCAGGGTGCCGTCCACCGCCTGCCCGCCGGTCATGGCCACGGCGTCGTTGTACAGCACCTTGTAGGTGACATTGACCCCGGCGGCCACGGCCTGCCGGATGGCCAGCGAACCCGAGTGAAAGTACGTGCCGTCGCCGATGTTGACGAACACGTGCTCCATTTCGGTGAAGGGTGACAGGCCGACCCAACTCGCCCCCTCGCCGCCCATGTGGGTGAAGGTGCGGGTGTTCCGCTCCGGCATCCAGGTGACCATGTAGTGGCAGCCGATGCCGGCCAGCCCGACGCTGCCCTCGGGCACCTTGGTCGACGTGTTGTGCGGACAGCCGGAGCAGTAGTACGGCAGGCGCTTGGTGGGCGCCGTCTTTTCCGACAGCTCCGCCTCCTTGCGCTCCAGCCAGGCGAGGCGCTGTTCCATGGTGTCCAACGTGACGAACCGGCGCAGTTGCCCGGCGATGGCGCGGGCCACCATGGCCGGCGTCAGTTCCCCGTGCGACGGCAGCACGACCGCGCCCGTCTCGTCGAACTTGCCCACGACACGCGGCCGCACGTCCTCGCGCCAGTTGTAGAGCTGTTCCTTGAGCTGGTTCTCGATCAGGGCGCGCTTTTCCTCGACCACCAGGATCTCGTCCAGGCCCTCGGCGAAGCGGCGGATGCCCTCGCGCTCCAACGGCCAGGGCATCCCCACCTTGTACAGCCGCAGGCCGAAGTCGCGGGCGATCTGTTCCGTGATGCCCAGGTCGGCCAGCGCCTGGCGCACGTCCTTGTAGGTCTTGCCGGAGGCGACCAGGCCCAGGCGCGGCTGCGGGCTGTCGAAGACAACACGGTCGAGCCGGTTGGCGCGGGCGAAGGCCAGCGCGGCGTAGATCTTGTGCCGCATCAGCCGCTGTTCCTGGGCCAGCGGGGTATCGGGCCAGCGGATGTGCACGCCGTCCGGGGGGAAATTGAAGTCGGTCGGTGTGACGATCTCCAAGGCCAACGGATCGACGTCGACCGACCCGCCGCTGTCGCACATCTCGCTGATGGCCTTCATGGACACCCACAGGCCGGCGAAGCGGCTCATGGCGATGCCGAGAAGGCCGAAATCGACCACTTCGTCGACGCCGGCCGGGTTGAGCACCGGAATATGGGCGCCGGCCAGGGCGTGTTCCGACTGATGCGCGATGGTCGAGGACTTGGCGGCGTGGTCGTCGCCGGCGATCACCAGCACGCCGCCGTGCGGCGCCGTGCCGGCCATGTTGGCGTGCTTGAACACGTCGCCGCTGCGGTCGACACCCGGCCCCTTGCCGTACCAGAGGCCGAACACGCCGTCGACCTTGGCGCCCTCGAACAGGCCGGTCTGTTGGGTGCCCCAGATGGCGGTGGCGGCCAGGTCCTCGTTGACGCCCGGCTGGAAGCGGATGTTATCGGCGTCGAGGTAGGTCCGCGCCCGCCACAGCTCCTTGTCATAGGCGCCCAGGGGGGAGCCGCGATAGCCGCTGATGAACCCGCCCGTGGTCAGCCCGGCGGCCTTGTCCCGCTGGCGCTGGGCCAGGGGCAGGCGGGTCAGCGCCTGAATGCCGGTCAGGTACACCCGGCCGCGCTCCAGGCGGTACTTGTCGTCCAGGGTGACCTGGTCCAGGGGCAAAGGGGCGAGATGCGTCATGACGGAGCCTCCGGGCGGCGTAGGGCGGCCACAGGGGATATGTGGGGACGCCAAACGGGCCGGGCCAATCCCAAAGCCGCATGTCCAACCTTGGGGCTCAGTCTAACGCCGATCGGGTTGGCGCGCAAATGGGGCAGCAGAGCTGACGTTTTTGCGGCACAGCAGGGCAATCGGGTGAACGACGCCTGTGGGAGCGAAAATCCGCATGAGTGGTATATTAAGCACCAAAGACACGCACTCCGTCATTGCGAGGAACGAAGTGACGAAGCAATCCAGGGCGACTACATCATGAACAAGCCCTGGATTGCTTCGCCGGCGTCCAAAGACGCCGGCTCGCAATGACGGGTTTTGTGCGGGCCTCTCGCCCAGCCCGTAGGGTGCGTCTGACCGCCGCGAACGCGGCGGGCGACGCACCGCCTCGCGGCCGTCGCGGCCATCCGGTGCGTCGTCGGCGGCGTCGCCGCCTCCAGACGCACCCTACGACGGCTGCGAACAGGATCATGACTCGTCATTGCGAACCCTCGTCGCAAGACGAGGATGAAGCAATCCAGGGCGTAGGACACCAGTATTCGCCCTGGATTGCCCCAGTTTTGGTTTTTGGGCCTCGCTCCTCGCAATGACGAGAATAAGTGAAGATGTGTGAATCGGATAGCCCCGCCCCCCCACGGGCAGAGGCGCGCAACTCCCGTCGCGCCGATCCCGCCCGTCGCCCTCACGCCGCCTCGACGAACCCGGCCACCACGGTCTTGCGGCCGGCCTTTTCGAAGTCCACGGCCAGTTTGCCGCCGTCGTTGGACAGCACCTGGCCGTAGCCGAACTTCTGGTGAAACACCCGCTGGCCGACCGTGATGTCCGCGCCTTCGCCGGAGCGGTCGCGCGCCTTCCAGCCGCCGGTGCCGGGGGACACCCCACGCCCGCCATTCCCGGTCCCGTTCAGCGTCCGCCGCGCGTGGCGCGTGCCCCAGCCGCCCGGCTCCTCGGCGAAGCCGGCGGTGACGGCGCCGTACAGGCCGGTGTCGCTCGCCTTCTCAACGAACGTGTCCGGCAGTTCGTCCACGAAGCGGCTGGGCAGCGAGGCCTGCCAGTTGTTGAAGATGCGCCGGTTGGCGGCGAACGAGATGAACGCCCGCTTGCGCGCCCGCGTCAGGCCGACGTAGGCGAGGCGGCGTTCCTCCTCCAGCGAGGCCTGGCCGCCTTCCTCCAGCGCGCGGCGGTGGGGGAACAGGTCCTCCTCCCAGCCCGGCAGGAACACCACGTCGAACTCCAGCCCCTTGGCGGCGTGCAGGGTCATCAGGGTGACCCCGGCGGCCGCGCCCTTGCTCTCGGTCTCCATCACCAGGGCGATGTGCTCCAGAAAGGCGTCCAGGGTCTCGAACTCGGCCACCGCGCCGACCAGTTCCTCCAGGTTCTCCACCCGGCCGGGGGCGTCGGGGCTCTTGTCGGCCTTCCACATCGCCGCGTAGCCGGACTCCTCCAGGATGGTGGCGCACAGCTCGGCCGGCGGCATCCCGCCCAGCAGTCCGCGCCAGCGGTCGACGTCTTCCACGAAGCCGGCCAGGGCCTTTTTCGCGCGCGGCTTCAGGTCGTCGCCGGCCACCAGCTCTCGCGCCGCCGCCAGCAGCGAGACCCCGTCGGCACGCGCCAGTTTCTGCACCAGTTGCACGCTGGCCTCGCCCAGGCCGCGCTTGGGCGTGTTGACGATGCGTTCGAACGCGAGGTCGTCGTCCGGCTGCGCCACCAGCCGCAGGTAGGCCAGGGCGTCGCGGATCTCCAGGCGCTCGTAGAAGCGCGGGCCGCCGATCACTTGATACGGCACGCCGCAGGTCATCAACCGGTCCTCGAACTCGCGCATCTGGAAGGTGGCGCGGACGAGAATGGCGGTGCCGGCGGCGGGCAACCCCTCGTGTCCCAGGGCCTCGATCTCCTCCACCACCCAGCGCGCCTCGGCCTCGCCGTCCCACAGGCCGCGCACCTTGACCGGCGGCGTGTCGGGGTCGTTGGCGTTGGCCCCGGCGGCGATCAGGTCCTTGCCCAGGCGGCCGGCGTTGTGGCGGATCAGGCCCGACGCCGCCCCCAGGATGGGCGAGGCGGAGCGGTAGTTGCGCTCCAGGCGGATGACAGCCGCGCCCGGGTAGTCGGTCTCGAAGCGCAGGATGTTGCCGACCTCCGCCCCGCGCCAAGAGTAGATCGACTGGTCGTCGTCGCCGACGCAGCACAGGTTCTTGTGCCGCGCCGCCAGCAGACGCAGCCACAGATACTGGGCGACGTTGGTGTCCTGGTACTCGTCGACCAGGATGTAGTCGAAGCGGTTTTGATACTGCTCGGCCACGTCGGGGTGTTTTTGCAGGATCCCCAGGGTGTGCAGCAGCAGATCGCCGAAGTCGCAGGCATTGAGTTCCAGCAACCGCGCCTGATAGCGGACGTACAGGTCGCGGGCGCGGCGGCCGGCGGCGCTCTTCACGTCGTCGTCGGGCACGCGGTCGGGGGTGAGGCCGCGATCCTTCCAGCGCTGGATGCGGCCCATCAGGCCCTTGGGCGGCTCGCGCTTGGGGTCGATGTTGGCGTCCGCCATGAGTTGCTTCAGCAGACGAAGCTGGTCATCGGCGTCCAGGATCGTGAACCCGTCGCGCAGCCCGACCAGTCCGGCGTGCCGGCGCAGAATCTTCAGGCTCAAGGCGTGGAAGGTGCCGAGCCAGACGGTCTCCGCCACCGGGCCGATCATCGAGCCGAGTCGTTCCCGCATTTCACGGGCCGCCCGGTTGGTGAAGGTCACCGCCAGCACCCGCCACGGCCGCGTCAGGCGTTGGTGCAGGATGTAGGCGACACGGGTCGTCAGCACCCGCGTCTTGCCCGTGCCGGCACCGGACAGCACCAGGACCGGGCCTTCCGTGGCCTCGACCGCGCGCCGCTGCTCCGGGTTCAGGTCGGACAGCCAGGGCGGCGGTGGGGCGTCCGCCGGGGCCGGTCCGGGGGTCGGATCCTCCGGGGACTCGTCGGTCAGGTCGAAGGGGTCGATCATGGCGGTCCCCGAGGGCTGAGGGCGGACGGCGGCGACATATGGTACAGGATTTTAAGGCTTCCACTATATCGAGGCCGGCCCGAGCGGGCAACCGTCGAACCCGGCGGCGGCAGGGCAATCGGGTGAATTAGGGCGTGACAACGCGCGAAAGTTCTGAATCGAT
>NZ_CAKZOT010000050.1 GCF_937138205.1 uncultured Rhodospira sp.
AGTCTAAACGTGTGGGGGGCAGCTGTCTCATGATCGTTGGCACAGAGGGGATCGCGTTCGTGTTTCAGGACTTCAATCTGTTCACCCATCTGAAGGTTCTGGACAACGTGACCGTCGGTCAGCGCCGCATCCTCAAGCGCGGCAAGGCGGAGGCCAGGGATCGTGCCATGGAGGTGCTGGAACGGGTCGGATTGGCCGACCGGGCGCAGTACTACCCGGCTCAGTTGTCGGGCGGACAGCAGCAGCGCGCTTCGATTGCCCGGGCGCTGGCCATGGATCCGCAAGTGATCCTGTTCGACGAGCCGACGTCGGCGCTTGATCCCGAACTGACCGGCGAGGTAGTCGCTGTCATGCAGCAGCTTGCCGGGGACGGCATGACCATGCTGGTCGTCAGCCACGAGGTCGGCTTTGCCCGCACCGCCGCCGACGAGATCATCTTCATGGATGGCGGCACCATCGTGGAGCAGGGTCCGCCGGAGAGTCTGTTCGCCAACCCGACGCACGAGCGCACCCGATCCTTCCTGCGGGTCATCGCCCACCAGGAGCCGGCGTGATGTCGTTCGTGGACTTCGTCGTCGAACACCTGCCCTTCATCCTGAAGGGCGTGCCCGTCACGCTGAGCCTGTGGGCGCTTGCCATTACGTTCGGGTTCTTTTTCGGGTTGGTGCTGGCGTGGTGCCGGATTTATGCCGCGACGCCGTTGTACCTGCTGGCCACGGTGTACATCGAGATCTTTCGCGGCACGCCGATGCTGGTCCAAATGTTCTTCATCTACCTCGGTCTGCCGGAACTGGGCATCGTCTTGGACCCGTTCACCTCGGCGGTGGTCGCCATCGGCCTGAACACGTCGGCCTATCAGGCGGAATACTTCCGCGCTGCGTTGCTGTCCGTGCCGCCGGGCCAGATGCAGGCCGCGCGCGCGATCGGCATGAAGCGTACGCAGGCCCTGATTTACATCGTCCTGCCGCAGGCGCTCCGCCGTGTCCTGCCGCAATGGTCGAACGAGGCCATCCTGGAACTCAAGTTCACCTCCATCGCGTTTGCCATCGGCGTGACGGAGATCACCGCCAGGGCCGAGCAGATCGGCTACCGCACCTTTGAATTCTTCGACGTGTTCCTTTTGGTCGCGATCGTTTACCTAGTGCTGACGGGAATCGTCGCCGAGACCCTTCAGTGGGTCGAGCGCCGCGTCCACATTCCAGGCGTCACAACGGTCAGGTCCAGCGCGGGTTCGTAATCGCGCCGATCGGACACGGCCCACCTAGCCCCACCACATGCCCTGCCTGATCGCGGTCATCACGCTGATGGCGACCGTCTCTGTGGTGGCCGGTCTGTGAACCGGCTTGGCAAAATGACCCCCCATAAGCATGTGGGCATTCCCCGTAAAAGACTGAAATTCAATGATGTCTGACAAACGATAGGAGTCAAGTGGGCGCCGATCGAGGGGTCAAACGCCGCGCCGATTCACACCCGGATCGCCCCGGACGCCGCCGATGTCCTGAAAAAACTCGGTATATCAATGCCCAAGCCGCTCCTTCACATGGCTGAGCCGGCCGAGGGCACCGTCGGCCCATAGACACACGCCCGGACTCCGTCCTTCGCAAGCGCCTGAAAAAGCGCCGCTTTTCAGCACGTCTGTCCAGACACCGCGAACCCAGGTATGGCTCTGTTGTTGAAGCTGCCGAAGGTGAGCGGTCCGCCGCGAACCGCAGGGCCGGGTCTGGGTGGGGGGCTATCGGAAGGACTTTGCCACCGTCAACTGGCCAATTCGCGTGGAGATCCTTGAGATCCACGGCCGGGGCGTTGCCGTTCAGCGCCAGTTCACCAAACACGCCCGTCGCCCCCCCCCGGGAGCGGGGCGCGCCAAGCCGTGATCTGGTTCGGGTGGACGTCGAACTGTTGCGCCAACTCGGCCAGCGTCCAGGGGAATCGGGTGAACGGGTCATGCCGTGACGACGCTTGCGAGGTAGTCGTC
>NZ_CAKZOT010000051.1 GCF_937138205.1 uncultured Rhodospira sp.
CGGTGTGAACATCGTTGATCCGGGTCTCCAGACCCGCGCGCGTGTCCTTGATTTCCGTCTTCAGTTCGGTCCGGACCGCCTCAACCTCCGCCCTCGTCGCGAGGTTGGGCAGGGTCGAACGCAATTGCTCGTCGATCCGAATGATCACGGGCTCCATGCGCCGAAGCGTGTCTTCGAGCGCCCCGACGCGCCGCGCCAGATCCGGATAGTCGCCGTGTCCCGCCGTGTTGGCGGCGCCGTTGTCCGGCGCCCGCACCACCCGGGCCGAGCCGACATGGGATCCGTTTGTCCACACCGGTGAGGTCATGTCCGCCTCTCGCTGCCTTTGCCACGCATCATTGTGGCCCTTCGCCGGAGATAAGTCGACAATGCAACGCCATGTCGATATTCCGGCCGCTGAGCAGCACGACCGTTGGCCCCGAAGGCCGCACCTTGCCGGCCAGAAGCGCCCCCAGGCCGACCGCGCCCGAGCCCTCGACGATCTCCACCTCGCGCCAATAGGCATGGCGGATACCGGCGGCGATCTCGTCCTCGGTCAGGGTGACGGTCTCGTCCACCAGGTCGCGCACCATGGCGAAGGTGTGCCGGTTGTCGAGACCGATGCCGCCGCCCAGGGAGTCCGCCAGCGTGGCCACCTCCTGGACGAATACGGGCTTGCCCGCGCGCAGGCTTTCGACCATGGCGGCACCACTTTCCATGCTGACGCCGATGACCCGGGCGGAGGGCCGCGCGGTCTTCACCGCCAGCGCGATGCCGGCGATCAGCCCGCCGCCCGACAGCGGCACCAGCACGGTCTCCACATCGGGCAGATCCTCGACCATCTCCAGCCCCACCGTACCCTGGCCGGCAATGATGTCGGGATGGTCGAACGGCGGCAGCATGGTCAGGCCCTCGTCGGCCACCAGCCGGTTCACCTCTTCCTGGGCCTCGTCCTGGCTGGCGCCGACGATGCGCACCTCGGCGCCCAGGGCCCGGATGCCCTCGACCTTGTTCGCGGGCACCAGGGAGGACATGCAGATCACACAGCGCACACCGGCCGCCTGTGCTGCGTAGGCAAGACCACGCCCGTGGTTGCCGGTGGAGACGCCGACGATGCCCTTGGCCTTGCGGTCGTCGGACAGGGCGAGCACGGCATTGGTGGCACCGCGCACCTTGAAGCTGCCCGTGACCTGATGGTGTTCGCGCTTCAGCCACACCGGCGTGCCGCACCGGTCCGTCAGCGACCGCGAGGACTCGGCGGGGGTGCGGCGGATACGCCCTGCGAGCCGGTCGCGGGCGGCCAGGATGGCGGCGTGGTCGATGGGCATCAGGCGCTCCCCCGCTGGACATCGCCCGCCAGCGGGCGCGAGAACAGACGCCCTCCTCCGGGAACGTCATGGTCGACGCCGCACAGGCGCAGGGCCATCCAAGCGGCGGCCTGGTTGCTGGTGACGACCGGGCGGTCGATCTCCGACTCGATCAGCGCCACGACCTCGGCCGCCGGCACGGCGGTGCAGGAGATGAACAGCGCCTCGGCCTCCCGCGCGGTCGCGGCGATGGCCTCGCGCACCAGCACGTCCGGCTTGATCCGGGCCATGTCCCGGTCGTCCTCGATCGCCCAGCAGGTCACGCCGTCGACGGCGTACCCCAGAGCGGCGAAGCGCTCGGCCACCGGGCGGGCGATGTCGGGAACATAGGGCGTGAGGATCGAGATCCGCGTCACATCCAACGCCGACAGCGCCGCGTCGGCGGCGACCATCGGATTGATCACCCGGGCGCCAGGCTTGGCCGCCCGCACGGCCGCTTCGACCCCGGCGTCGCCGATCACCGCCGACGCCGAGGTGCAGCCGAAATGGATCACGTCGAACGGGGCCTCCGGCACCAGCGCCGTGGCCGCCCGGGCCAAGCGCTCTTCCAGGGCGGAGAGGCTCTCGGCCGACACCGGGTTGGAAAAGGCAACGCGGTTCGCGTACACGGCGACGCCGCTGCCATGGGTCAGGCGGGCAAAGTCGCGCTCAGAGGTCAGGTCGGTTTCCAACAACACAAGACCGACTCGCCGCACGGCCTCTGGCGCCAGAAACGCCGAAGAGCGGGCCGGCGACCCGAGAGGGGATACCCGAACGTCCATTGTGCCGCCCCTCCCTGTTCATCCCGACATCGTCAAAGTCGCATCATGTGGCGCGGCCCTGGATCCATTCAATCCCCGGCATCGGATGAGCCCGCCAAAAACGATCCGGCGCGAAGATGATCTTCCTGAATTTCCTGTCACATAAAGGCAACCTTCCTAACCGACTCTCCCGATCGGTCTTTGGTGAGCCGGGCGCCGCTATACGCGAGCCCCTGACTGGCGGACCGACGATCTCCACCGCGTGCGATGGCCGCCCGCCGAATACGCCAAGCATGGCAGTCGGTTAAGCCGCACCGGGCGGGATCGCGGCAGCGCCCGTTTCGCCCCCTTCCGACCGACCCGGCCGGCGCGTTTTCGGTCCGCCCCGCCCCCGGCCGAGGGGGCCGGCCGCGCGCGGCCACCGCCGAGGCGGTGTTGACGGACTCACGCATCTGCGCTGCGATAAGCGCATGTCCGCACCACATGGATCCCATACCTGATGGTCGCACACAGGGTCGTCCTGGCGGCATTGCGCAAGACCGGATCACCGGTCTTCGGGGCGCATCCGTCATGCGGGACCCGAGCGCGACCCCTCGCCATGACGACCCAAACGAAAACAGGGAGAACATCACCATGAGCGAACGTTTTCGCACGCTGTTCGGGGCCACTGTCGCCTCCGCGCTGGCCCTGACCGTCGCCACCGGCGCCCAGGCCGAAACCTGGAAGTACTCGCTGGAAGAGGCGATCGACGAGGTGCAGGGCGTCTACGCCACCAAGTTCAAGGAGCACATCGAGGCCAACTCGGACCACACCATCGAGATCTTTCCCTTCGGCACCCTGGGTGAGTCCAACGACACCACCGAGCTGGCGCAGATGGGCGCCATTCACTTCGCCACCGCCTCGCCGGGTTTCACCGGCAGCCTGATCCCCGAACTGCAGGTGTTCCTGCTGCCCTACGTGCTGCCGGAAGACCATCAGGTGCTGGCCGACTTCTACCAGACCTCGGACACCATCAACGAGATGCTGGCCGCCAAGTACGAGGAAAAGAGCCTGCACCTGCTGGACATGTATCCCGAGGGCGAGGTGGTCATGACCACCAAGGAACCGGTGACCGGCCCGGCCGACCTGGACGGGGTCAAGTTCCGCGTCATGACGTCGCCGATGCTGATCGAGACCTATGACGCCTTCGGCGCCACGCCGACGCCGCTGCCGTGGGGCGAGGTCTATGGCGCCCTGCAGACCAACATTATCCAGGGCCAGGAAAACCCCATGTTCTTCGTCGAATCGACGAAGATGTACGAGGTGACCGACTACATCACCTACGCCGGCCACAACACCTTCACCACCGCCGTGGTGGCCAACAAGGGCTTCTACGACGGTCTGTCGGAAGACGAGCAGGCGCTGGTCGCCGAGGCCGCGGACGTCGCCTATAACCACATCATCGACTACACCAAGGGCCTGACGGAGCGCTCGGAAGAGAAGATCCTGGAGGCCAAGCCGTCGATGAACGTGACCGTGCTGGACGACGAACAGCGCGAGCCGTTCCGCGAGGCCGCCGAACAGGTGAAAGAGGCGTTCGTCGAGGAGGTCGGCGGCGACGCCCAGGCCGTTCTTGACGGCTTCCGCGAGGACATCGAGGAGTCCAAGGAGCGCGTCGAGGGCAACTGATCGCCGTCGCGCCCGGGCAGAGGATGACGGAAGGACCCGCGCCGTCGCACCGGCGGGCGGGGCCTTTCCCGCCTCAACAGGCTCCGAGCGTCCCGCTCCGTGGCGGTCATGGTCACAGGTCGCCGCCAGCGTTGGCGAGAGCCGGCGGGGGGGCGCAAGACCCCACCCCAACCCTCCCCATTTCATGGGGTGGTCTGGCTGGCACCGGTGAACCGGACCCGGTCCCCGGACACCCCTCCCAGGGACCGCATGATGTGACGTTGATCGCGACCGAAAGGCAGAGGGACAGCGCCCGATGAACGAGCCCACACAGCGGCCGGGAACGCCCGGTCCCGATGCCGCCAAGTCCCAGTTCGGGGGCCTGCTGCGGCCGCTCGCCTGGATCGACGGTGCCATCGCCCGCTTCGAGGCGGTGGTGCTGTCCCTCGGCGTCATCGTCATGGCGGCGGTCTCGGTGGCCAACGTCATCGGCCGCTTCGTCATCGGCGAGAGCCTGTTCTTCGTCGAGGAACTGAACCGCTTCCTGGTGGTGCTGATCACCTTCGTCGGCCTTGGCTATGCCGCCCGCATGGGCCGGCACATCCGCATGTCGGCCATCTACGACGCCCTGCCGGACATGGCCCGCAAGGTGCTGATGATCGTCATCTGCCTGGTGACGGCGGCGGCCATGTTCGTGCTCGCCTGGTACGCTTACGGCTATGTGGTGTCGGTCTACGAGAGCGGGCGCATCGCCCCGTCGCTACGCATTCCGGTCTATCTGACCTTCGTGTGGGTGCCGATCGGTTTCGTCATCACCGGCATCCAGTACCTGCTGACCGCCGTGGCCAACCTGTCACGGCCGGACGTCTATATCTCGGCGTCGGTGGTGGACACCTACGACGAGACCGAAACCAAGGTCTGACGGAGGACCGCGCCCATGCTCGCCGAGGTCATGATCAGTGTCATGGTGGTCCTGCTGTTGCTGGGCTTTCCCATGATGATCCCGCTGATCGCGGGCAGCTTCGTCGCCTTCTTCATCTTCATGCCCATCCCGCCGGAGATCATGGTGCAGCAGATGCTGGGCGGTATCCGCCCGGCCGCCCTGGTGGCGGTGCCCATGTTCATCCTGGCCGCCGACATCATCACCAAGGGCCACTCGGCCGATCGCCTGATCGACATGGTGATGCGCTACGTCGGCCATGTGCGCGGCGGCCTGGGGGTGACGGCGGCGACCAGTTGCGCCCTGTTCGGCGCCGTCTCGGGCTCGACCCAGGCGACGGTGGTGGCCATCGGCAGCCCGCTGCGGCCGCGCATGTTGGAGGCCGGCTACAAGGACAGCTTCACCCTGGCCCTGATCGTCAACGCCTCCGACATCGCCATGCTGATCCCGCCGTCGATCGCCATGATCATCTACGGCGTCATCTCCGGCACCTCGATCGCCGAGTTGTTCGTGGCCGGCATCGGCCCCGGCCTGCTGATCCTGGCGCTGTTCGCCGCCTATTGCATATTCCATGCGTGGCGGCACAACATCCCGACCATGGACAAGGCGACGTGGGCCGACCGCCTGAAGGCGACGCGCGAGGCGGCCTGGCCGCTGGGCTTTCCGGTCATCGTCGTCGGCGGCATCTACGGCGGCATCTTCAGCCCCACCGAGGCGGCGGCGGTCTGCGTGGCCTACGCCTTCATTCTGGAGTTCATCGTTTTCCGATCGCTGAAGTGGCCGGACCTGTTCGAGATCGCCAAGTCGACCGGCCTGATCACGGCCGTCGTGTTCATCCTGGTGGGGGCCGGCAACGCGTTTTCGTGGGCCATCTCGTTCAACCAGATCCCGCAGGAAATCCTGGGCGGCCTGGGCCTGGACGAGGCCAGCGCGATCATGGTCCTGGTGGCCATCTCCATCGCCTTTTTCGTCGGCTGCATGTTCGTTGACCCGATCGTGGTGATCCTGGTGTTGGTGCCGATCTTCGCGCCCATCGTCGAAAGCGCCGGCATCGACCCCGTGCTGGTGGGCGTGATCATCACGCTGCAGGTGGCCATCGGCTCGGCCACGCCGCCATTCGGCTGCGACATCTTCACCGCCATCGCCATCTTCAAGCGGCCGTACATGGACGTGATCCGGGGCACGCCGCCATTCGTGATCGTGCTGATCGGGGTCAGCGCGGCCCTGATCATGTTCCCGCAGATCGCCCTGTTCCTGCCGCAACTCGCGTTTGGGGAGTGACGATGTTCAGCACCATCCTCGTACCGGTGGACGGCTCCGACCAGGCGGTCAAGGCGATCGACTTCGCCGTCGACCTGTCGACGCGGTTCGACAATGCGAAGATCCTGCTGTTGAGCGTGTTCCGCCACCACAGCCCGATGGAGGGCTCGCTGTCGATGGTCCGCCCGCTGCATCCGGCGACGCCGGACGAGGCCCTGCGGGACTACGCCAAGGACCTGGTGGCCGCCGCCCGGGCGCACGCGATGGAGCGCGGGGCGGTGGACGTCGAGGCCTACGCCAAGCGCGGCCAGCCGGCGCGGGCCATCATCGATTTCGCCAAGGAGCACAAGTGCGACGTGATCGTCATGGGCGCGCGCGGCACCGGCGACGTGGAGAGTTTCCTGCTCGGCTCGGTCTCGCACAAGGTGTCCGGCCTGTCGCCGGTGACCTGCATCCTGGTGAAGTAGGCGCCGCGAGCCCGCCGCACGCGACACATCGACGTTGCGGCCCCGGCGCCGACGCACTACGGTCCCGCTCCACTTTGCTATAGGGGGCGATGCGGGACTCACCATGGCGGGCCTTTACACCGACGATTTCATTGAAACCCTGCGCCGTGGCGCGGCCAGCCTGACCGGGGCCTGGGGCCTGTCGCCCCGCGCCGAGGTCTCCCTGCTGGCCATCTCGGAAAACGCCACCTTCCTGGCCGAGGACCCCGACGACGGCACGCGGATCGTCCTGCGGGTGTACCGCCCTGGCTATCATACCCGCGCGGAAATGGAGTCCGAGCTGGCGTGGATCACCGCCCTGCGCGCCGACGCCGTGATCGACACGCCAGAGCCGCTGAGGGTGGCCGACGGCGGCCATATCGCCACCTTCGACCTGAACGGCACGCACCGCGAGGTGGCGGCGTTCCGCTTCATGACAGGCGCCGAGCCCTCGCCCGACGACGACCTGACCGACGGCTTCCACGCCCTCGGCGCCCTCAGCGCGCGCCTGCACGCGCACACCCGCCAGTGGCCCCGGCCGCCCGGGTTCGTTCGCAAGACCTGGACCTGGGAGACCACCGTCGGGCCAACGCCGCACTGGGGCGACTGGCGCCACGCGTTGGGATTGGCGGCGGACGGCGCGGCTTTGCTTGAGCGGACCAGCGAGGCGTTGCGGCGGCGCCTGGCGGCCTACGGCACCGGCCCGGACCGCTTCGGCCTGATCCACGCCGACCTGCGGCTGGCCAATCTGCTGGTCGAGGGCGCGCGCCTGGGCGTGATCGACTTCGACGACTGCGGGTTCGGCTGGTTCGGTTACGACTTCGCCGCCGCCGTCAGCTTTTTCGAGCACGAGCCCACCATCCCGGCGCTGCAAGACGCCTGGACCGCCGGATACCGCACCGTCGCCCCGCTGCCGGCCGAGGACGAGGCCATGCTGCCGACGTTCGTGATGCTGCGCCGCCTGCTGCTGACCGCCTGGATCGCCAGCCACAACGAGACCCCGACCGCGCAAGAACTGGGCGCGGCCTACACCGACGGCACCCTGATGCTGGCCGACCGCTTCCTGAGCGCGGCGGGGTAACCCCGTCCGACGAATGAACTGACTTCATTCGTCGGACGGCCGGCGCGACTGCGCCGGCGCGGCGAAGCCGCGGAGCCGCGCGCCCCGAAGGGGCGCCGCGGCGAAAAAACAAAGACTCGGCATCACCATTGCCCGGAAGCGACCAGCCGGACGGGTCAATCCAATCGACGCCGGGTACAACGCCGGCGCCGACGGGCATCGAGCGCCCGCGCCTCACCCCAGCGGCCGCATCTGGTCGTCGAACGCGTCCAGGGCCGGCATCGGCAGCGGCTCCAGGGCGTCCAGGGTCTCCAGAAACGCCCGGTAGTCGGCCAGGATGGCCCGCCGCGCCTCATCGGATATGTAGGGCACGTGGTGGGCCACGAAGGGCGGCAGCACCCGCATCCCCACGTAGCCCAGCGTGCCTTGCAGCAGCGGCCGCAACATGTCCTCCAGCGGGCCGTGCACCCCGCCCGACGCGACCATGTGCGCCCGCCCGCCCATGGTCAGGGCCAGCAGGCCGGTCTTGCCACGCAGGCCGCCCCGGTCATAGAACCGCCGGCCGCCGTAGCACCGCCCGGAGACCAGCACCCGGTCGATCCAGCCCTTCAGGATCGCCGGCACCGAGAACCAGAACAGCGGAAAGCTGAAAATCACCAAGTCGGCCCACAGCAGCCGGTCCAGCTCGCGCCGGATGTCCGGCGGCAGGGTCCCGCTCTCATCGGCATGGCGCTGTTCGAGGGCGACGGTCAGATAGTCCGGATCGCGCCGCTCGGGAAAATCCGCCGCCTTGACCACCGCGTCGAAGCCATCGGCGTACAGGTCGGAGATCACGACGGCATCGCCGCGCGCCCGCAGGGTCTCGACCGCCACATCGCGCATCGCCGCCGTGAACGAGCGCGGCTCCGGATGCGCGTGCACGATCAGCACCCGACGGCCGTCCGGGGTAGCGGGTTTGGGCAGTGGGTCATCGGTCATGCGGCGCTGTCCCGACGGTCCGCCCTACTTGAAATAGCTGGCGTCGATCTCGTCTTCCTCGCCCCAGTCGAAGCCGGGAAACTCGCCAGCGGTGAGGCGCACTTTCTTGGAAACACCGCAGGCCTTGAACAGACTGTTGACCCAGCAGGCGCAGTTCTCGTCAACAAGGCTGTATGGAACATTCTTTTTCGCTTCGTTCTTTTTATAGGCTTCCGCCTTGACCAGAATATCCTTGACGAACGCGTCCTTGGTCTTGCCGCCGGGCGGACTGACCTCGTGGCGGGCCATATCAAAGTCGCTCCACTGCTTGGCCGCGATCTTGGGGTTCAGAACCTCTTTCACGGAATGCACATCGGACGTTTCGTTGTAGCCGAGAATAAGGCGGCTCTTTCCGCCCAGGCTTTTTTTGAACGTCGCGATGGTCATGAACTCCGTGCCGGCGCAGCTTTGCCATTTGACGCTCATCGTCGAGGTGATCTTGGGCGTTCCCTGCACCACGAGAATGAAATGGTGATTGCCCCACGGCGATCCGGCCAGATCCCGCGCCGCCCAGTAGATCTTGGATGTCATCGCTGTCCCCCCACTGTCCGCCCGTGGACAGCCAGCTCCCCACCCGGCCACCCAACGCCAGTTTCCTAATGGGTGGCCGGGTGGGGGAGCGGGCTGGCGCCGATGGGCGGATGAGACACCTCATCCGCCCCTGATCTTAAAACGTGGTGACGTGGCCCTCGACGACAACCTTGAGCCGGTCATAGGCCTCGCGGAGCTGGGCGGCGGCTTCGTGCACGTCGGGCTCCTGGTAGGCGTCGGCGCGCTCCAGAAGGGACAGAACCTCGCTCAACCAGGGGGACTCCAGCTCGGTCAGCACTTGTTCGATCACTTCCGGCGGCGGCGCCATGGATGGCCGCTGGTCCGACGTGAAGCGCAGGCCCAACTCGACCCCCGTCTGGCGGATGATTTCGGCATCCAGCCGTTCCTTGTCGGACAGCAAAAGCTGGAGCGGCCCGGTGATCGGCGTGATGGTGGACAGCCTAATGCGCGCCCCGGAGGCTGAGATGTCCTTGACAATGCAGTCGATCGTGGAGGCGCCACCAAAGCCCAGCCGCGCGCCCTTGAACACCCGCTTGCGCCGCGCCTTGCGCTTGGTCGAGACGGCCGGCACCGTGGCGGCCGAGGGACCGGAGTCGTCCTGTTCGGTCATATCGCGCGCTCGCCTCCCGCGCCTGCCGAGATCCGGCCGAGGGCGTCCAGCGCGCCCTGGAGGATATAGGCGGCCGCAGCGGCGTCGACTTTGGCGGCGCGCTTGCCGCGGCTCAGGTCGAATTCGTCGACCATCATGCGCTCGACCGCGCTGGTCGACAAGCGTTCATCCCACAACAGAACGGGCATATCTCGCAGCCGAAGCATGTTTTCCGCGAACCCGCGTGTCGCCTGGCACCGTTTCCCTGCGGCGCCGGACATTTCAACCGGCCAGCCCAGGACGAGTCCGCACACGGTTCTCTCGTCCATCAAGGCAAACACCTCGGCGACATCGGGCGTGAACTTGGTGCGCCGGATGGTGCGCAGGGGAGAGGCGATGCGCCGGTCCGGGTCGGACGCGGCAATGCCGATGGTCCGCGTGCCCAGGTCGAGCCCCAGCAGCGCACCACGCGGCGGCACGGCGGCGGCCATGGCGACCGCATCACGCAGGATCATGGCCGCGCTCCGCCGCCGGTTGCCAACCCTGAAGCCTTCCGAGTACACATAGCGCCCAACCGATCGCCTCGAACCGGAGAGACCTACTCCATGTCGCTGGACAAGGAAACCGTCCGCAAGATCGCCTTCCTGGCGCGCATCGACGTGCCCGACGATCAGCTCGACCCGCTGGCCTCCGAACTGTCCGGCATTCTCGACTGGATCGAGCAACTGCGGGAAGTGGACACCAGTGAGGTACAGCCGATGACCAGCGTCGCCGAGATGACGCTGCCGTGGCGCGATGACGCGGTCACCGACGGCGGCTATCCCGAGCGCGTCACCGCGAACGCGCCGGACAGCCAGGACGGGTTCTATCTGGTGCCCAAGGTGGTGGAGTAGGAGCGGCGATCATGACCAAGCTGACCGACCTGACCATCGCCGAGGCCCGCAAGGGGCTGGACCGGGGCGACTTCACCGCCGTCGAGCTGGCCGACGCGCATCTGGCCGCCATGGAGGCCCACGCCGGCCTGAACGCCTACATCACGCCGACGCCGGAGCGCGCCCGCGAGCGCGCCGCCGCCAGCGACGCCCGCATTGCCAAGGGCGAGGCCGGGGCGATGGAGGGCATCCCCATCGCCATGAAGGATCTGTTCTGCACCGACGGTACGCGCACCACCGCCGGGTCGAACATCCTGGGCAATTTCGTGCCGCCCTATGAAAGCACGGTGTCCGAAAACCTTTGGAAAGCCGGCGCCGTGATGCTGGGCAAAGCCAACCTGGACGAGTTCGCCATGGGCTCGTCCAACCTGACCAGCGCCTTCGGCAGCGTGGTCAACCCCTGGACCCGCACCGACGCGCCCGAGCGCAAGCTGGTGCCGGGCGGCTCGTCCGGCGGGTCGGCGGCGGCGGTGGCGGCGCGCCTCGCCCTGGGGGCCACCGGCACCGACACCGGCGGCTCGATCCGCCAGCCGGCCAGCTTCTGCGGCATCACCGGCCTGAAGCCCACCTACGGCCGCTGCTCGCGCTGGGGCATCGTTGCGTTCGCCTCGTCGCTGGATCAGGCCGGACCGATGGCCCGCTCGGTCGAGGACGTGGCCATCATGCTGGGGGCCATGGCCGGCCATGACCCGAAGGATTCCACCTCGGCGCCCGTCGCCGTGCCCGATTTCACCGCCGCCATCGAGCAGGGGGTGAAGGGCCTGACGGTCGGCATCCCCAAGGAATACAAGCCGGAGGAAGGCCTGTCGCCGGAGATCGAGGCCATCTGGACGCGCGGCATGGAGATGCTGAAGGACGCCGGCGCCAAGACGGTCGAGATCAGCCTGCCGCACACCAAATACGCCCTGGCCGCCTACTACATCGTCGCCCCGGCCGAGGCGTCGTCCAACCTCGCCCGTTATGACGGCGTGCGCTACGGCCTGCGCGTGGTCGAGGACGGCGACGGCCTGAACGACATGTACTGCAAGACCCGCGCCGCCGGTTTCGGCGCCGAGGTCAAACGGCGGATTCTCATCGGCACCTACGCATTGTCGGCCGGCTACTACGACGCCTATTACCTCAAGGCGCAGAAGGTCCGCAGCCTGATCGCCAAGGACTTCAAGGACGCGTTCGACAACGGCGTCGACGTAATCCTGACGCCGACCACACCGTCGGCCGCCTTCGCCCTCGACGAGGAAGTCACCGACCCGGTGACCATGTATCTGAACGACGTCTTCACCGTGCCCACGTCGCTCGCCGGCCTCCCCGGCCTGTCGGTACCGGTGGCGTTGACCGAGCAGGGGCTGCCGCAGGGCCTGCAACTGATCGGCCGGCCGTTCGACGAGGAAACCGTGCTGCGCGCCGGGCGCGCGCTGGAGAAAGCGGCGGCCTTCACCGCCAAGCCGCGCCTGCTGGAGGGCTGAGACCATGGACGCAACAGTCGCTCCCACGTACGTGCTGACCGGTGAGACCGGCGACTGGGAGGTCGTCGTCGGCCTGGAGGTGCACGCCCAGGTCATCTCCGCCGCCAAGCTGTTCTCCGGCGCCTCCACCACCTTCGGCGCCGCGCCCAACAGCCAGGTGTCGCTGGTCGACGCCGCCATGCCCGGCATGTTGCCGGTGATCAACCGCGCGTGTGTGGAACAAGCGGTGCGCACCGGCCTGGGCCTGCGCGCGCACATCAACCACCGCAGCGTGTTCGCGCGCAAGAACTACTTCTACGCCGACCTGCCGCAGGGCTATCAGATCAGCCAGTACGAGTTGCCGGTGGTCGGCGAGGGCAAGGTCATCCTCGACATGCCCGACGGCTCCTCGCGCACGGTGGGGATCGAGCGCCTGCACCTGGAGCAGGACGCCGGCAAGTCGCTGCACGACCAGCACCCGACCAAGTCGTTCATCGACCTGAACCGCTCCGGCGTGGCGCTGATGGAGATCGTCTCCAAGCCCGACATGCGCAGCCCCGAGGAGGCCGGCGCCTACCTGCGCAAGCTGCGCTCCATCCTGCGCTACCTGGGCACCTGCGACGGCAACATGGAGGAAGGCTCCATGCGCGCCGACGTCAACGTGTCGGTGCGCCCGGTGGGGGACACCGGCCTGCGCACGCGCTGCGAGCTGAAGAACGTGAACTCGGTGCGCTTCGTCATGCAGGCCATCGAGATCGAGGCCCAGCGCCATATCGAGATTTGGGAAAGCGGCGGCGAGGTGGAGCAGGAAACGCGCCTGTTCGACCCGGCCAAGGGCGAGACGCGGTCGATGCGCAACAAGGAGGAAGCGCACGACTACCGCTATTTCCCCGACCCGGACCTGCTGCCGCTGGAATTCGACGCCGCGTTCGTCGAGGGCATTCGCGAGACGCTGCCCGAACTGCCGGACGAGAAGAAGGCGCGGTTCATTTCGGATTACGCCCTGACGCCCTATGACGCCTCGGTGCTGGTGGTGGACCGTCGCGAGGCCGATTTCTTCGAGGCGGTAGCGAAAGGCCGCGACGGCAAGACGGCGGCCAACTGGGTGATCTCCACGTTGTTCGGCACCCTGAACAAGATGGGCGTCGGCGTGGACGACAGCCCCGTCTCGGCCGAAAACCTGGGCAAGCTGATCGACCTGATCGCGGACGACACCATCAGTGGCCGCATCGCCAAGGAGGTCTACGAGATCATGGTCGACACCGGCGCCGCGCCGGATGCGATCGTGGAAGAGCGCGGCCTCAAGCAGGTCACCGACACCGGCGCCATCGAGGCGGCGATTGATCAGGTGATGGCCGCGAACCCGGATAAGGTCGAAGAGGTGCGGGGCGGCAAGGAAAAACTCCTCGGCTGGTTCACGGGACAGGTGATGAAGGCCACCCAGGGGAAAGCGAACCCGGGCATGGTGAATGAGTTGTTGAAGAAGAAGATGGGGGGGTGAGGGGGACGGCATCTCGGCGTCGGGCGGGAGTTGTACTCCCGCCCGGAACCGGTTCGACCCGATCCGCGGGAAACGGTTCCGGACGGGGGTACAACCCCTGTCCAGCTGGTGTGGGCTTGCGGATCACATGAACATCAGCGATGCCCACCAAGAGAAATACATCAAACCTGAGCGGGATATATCTCTAAACTGGATACGGGTAGTTTTGAAACGGATCTTCTTCGCCCTTTAAATTCGACCAATTGAAGTCATATCGTTCGTCTTCTGGCCAATCGTCGGGAAACTTTACGTGAAAAAAATCACCAATTGCTACTTCGAAGCCCCCACCTGCGCCACCCCTGACCACGAGGTGAGCTGGCCCCCCTGAAAAACTGTCGTTTATAAACTGAGACGACAACAAAGCGAGCAGCCCGCAAACTGCGTCTATCATGTTTTCAAAGTTCGCCTCCTTAAATTGTTTATGCCGATTGTGTTTTGTCATGTTGTATGACTGATACCAGGTAAGAGCACCATTATTTTTCCAAGCACAAAATGGTACCGTAGTAAGAACTCTACCCCTCCAAAAATGCAATCGGATTTCGTACTTTGATAATCTATGAGAAGACTCGAGCTTTTTGTAGTCGCTCATACTGAGGCTCCCATTATCGGGGTAGCCATTTGCAAACAAAATTGCTTTACAATTTGCTTCTATTTCTATACACGAACGTATCAATAGCTGGTGTATCCGATGAGAGTAGCATTTTAGATTCTCATCCGCAGGCTCCACGTACTCGAACAGCTGCCGCAAATCTTGCTGTATCAACAAGAACGCCCGAATGTAATGGTAAGGATCGTCAGCATACCCCTGGTGCTTGATGTATTGACCACCGCCATATGAACCGTCCAACATTTGGCGGCACGTTCGCCGATAGGGCTGTTTGATCGACATAACGTCTCATCCAATTCCACGTGCACGCCTTATCTACAAATACTTGAGTGCGCCCCGTACTGTCAAACGCCGCAATCACGTTATTGTGGACCGCAGGTTGCGCCGACCGAGCCCGTAGGGCGGATTCGGGGCAGAGCCCCAATCCGCCATGTGCCGCCGAAAGACGGCGTTCCGCCAAGGCGGGCGTCCCAGGTGCGGCCGGGTGACCAACGCTTTGTGTCCTCTGTGCCTCTGTGGTGACTCAATCCGGTCGGTCGCGCTGGGTCTTACCACAGAGACACAAAGGACACAGAGACGGCGGTTCGATGCCGCGCGGCCGGCACGCCCCGACCCCGACGCAAATTTGATTCTGGGCGTGGCAGGCGGCTGACGCACCGTCCCCGCATGGCGCGGCAATGCGCCAATCCGCCACGCGCCGCCGCGAAGCCGGCGCGTTGCGGCCGGGTGACCAACGCTCTGTGTCCTTTGTGCCTCTGTGGTGAGTCAATCCGGTCGGTCGCGCAAGATCCACCACGGAGACACGAAACCCGTAGGGTGCGTTCGGCCGCCTCGAAGAGGCGGGCAACGCACCGGCGGCCCTCCCGGTGGTGCGTCGTCGGCGACTTCGACGCCTCCAGACGCACCCTACACCCTCCGCCAAAACAGGCCCCGGTGCACATCGGGTCGGGGCGCGGCGGGCGCGTGAAGACCCGCTCGCACATGGCGTCAGGCGTACATCAATCGCCCTTTGGGCGCGGGAATCGGGCGGCCCATGGCCTCGGCCTGTTCGATCCACGCGGCGACGACCGTCTGGGCGTTGGCGACGGCCTCCTCATAGGTGGCGCCGTCCGCCATGCAGCCCGGCAGTTCCGGCACCTCGACCAGGAACGCGTCGTCCGCGTCGCTCCAGTACACGATCATCTCATATCGGATCGACATCGTGGCCTCCCAAGCGATACCGCACCAACACGCCCCGGACCTGCCTGACCTGATAGGGCTTCGCCTTCGCGCCTTTGGCCTGAAGGTTGAGGATTTCGTCCACATCGTCCCGGCTGAAGATATGGTGGCTGCCCGTGATCCGCTCGTCAAACCCCAGCCTGATCAGAAGCTGACACAGGGCCGCGAAGTCGATAGCCGCATCGGCCTCGCCCGACAGGATCTTCAGCCTGAGCTTGGCGTACTTGCCCATGCCACCCCAGCCTCGTGTGTCGCGGTGACTTTACCTCACCGAACGCTCGACGTCATCGCTTGTGATCGCCAAGGGTGGTCCGGCCGGGTGACCAACGCTCTGTGCCCTTTGTGCCTCTGTGGTGAGTCAATCCGGTCGGTCGCGCAAGATCCACCACGGAGACACGAAACCCGTAGGGTGCGTTCGGCCGCCTCGAAGAGGCGGGCAACGCACCGGCGGCCCTCCCGGTGGTGCGTCGTCGGCGTCTTCGACGCCTCCAGACGCACCCTACACCCTCCGCTTAATCCGTCCCTGCGGAAAAATGAACCACCAAGACACGAAGACACCAAGGCGGCGGTTCGATCCCGCCCGGCGGGCACACCCCGGCCCGACGCCGCGCCGGGCGCGGTCGCGTCGGCCTGGGCTCACTCCCCCTCGGGCGTTCTTGCCCGGGGATGGGCATCCGCGTACACGCGCTTCAGCCGTTCGGTATCCACCGCCGTATAGCGCTGCGTCGTGGACAGCGACGCATGGCCCAGCAGCTCCTGGATGGTGCGCAGGTCGCCGCCGCGCGCCAGCAGGTGGGTGGCGAAGCTGTGCCGCAGGGCGTGCGGGGTGGCGCTGTCGGGCAGGCCCAGCAGCGCCCGCAACCGGCGCACCTGCCGCTGCACCACGCCGGGGTTGAGCGGCCCACCGCGCACGCCGACGAACAGCGGGTCCTCCGGCCCCAGGGTGTGGGGGCAGGCGGCGCGGTAGTCGGCCACCGCCTCGGCCAGCACCGGCAGCACGGGGACCACGCGTTGCTTGCGGCCCTTGCCGGTGACCACCATCGCGCCGCCCGTGGGTGCGTCCTTCTGCCGCAGGGACAACGCCTCGCCCAGGCGCAGCCCGGCGCCGTACAGCACCGTCAGCAGCGCCGCGTCGCGCTTGGCCACCCAGGGGGCGTCCTCCAACTCCGGCGCGGTGGTCAGGACCTCGCGCGCCTCGCCCTCGGCCAGCGCCTTGGGCACCGCCTGCGGGGGACGCGGCCCGCGCACCTGGGCGATGGCCGGGTTGTGGGCGATGCCCTCGCGGTCCAGCCAGCGGTAGAAGCCGCGCAGGGTGGACAGGCCGCGCGCCTGCGAGGTGCGCGACACGCCGGCCGCGCCGCGCCACGCCAGCCAGGCGCGGACGTCGGCGGCGGTCAGCGTGGCCAGGTCGGAGAGGGTCGGCGGCCCGCCCAGGTGCTCGCCCAGGAAGGCCAGGAACCCGGACAGGTCGCGGCCGTAGGCGTCGAGCGTGTGCGGACTGGCCCGGCGCTCGCCCCACAGCCACGCGCGCCAGCGGCCGACGGCCTCGCGCACGCCGGCATCACCGGCAACGGGGGCGACGGGGGCTTCGGGCGGAGCGGATGCGGGCTCGGCGGCGGTCATGGGCGCGACGACGGTATCAGGGGCGGCATCAACGACCCGCCCATCGTGAGCGAAGACGGGAACCCAATGCAATCCCAACACAGCGCCGATACGCGCGCTCCCATCACGCCGTGTGTCGATGAGTTTGGACGAGTGACCAACGTTGTCTAAATCCGGCTTATTCACTTGGCTCCGGCAGGCTCACAATATTGGGCCAGTGATCCCTCCCAGGGACCCAGACCGCGCGTCTGCCGGAGCCAAGGGAATACGCCTTTGTCGAATAAGGGGCACGTCGTTGTGCGCAACCTTCGAAGAAGATTGTTCGCATGTCGCGGTGGCGAAGACGCTCGAAAAACGAGAGGAGTCTCGGCGGCGACATCGGATGACCTAGAACGGCTTGGACCCCATCGCCTACGGATCGCCCGGAGAGAGCGGGAGACCTCCCAGGGTAAGACACGACCCTTTCCCC
>NZ_CAKZOT010000052.1 GCF_937138205.1 uncultured Rhodospira sp.
ATCCCTGTGCCTCCAGCCCTGGGTCAGAAGGGTCACTTCATAGGTCGGGCGGTATCAGACGCATCGCAACTGGCTGCGGGATAAGGGGGGAGAGCTGTAGAGAAAGCTTCTCCGAAGGCGGCCCCATTGGCGCTGGTTGGCGACCTTCCCAGAAGCCGACCAAAGGCGACCAACAAGGTGCGGAGAGGCAACGCGGGTCAGCCGTCGCTGGCGGCGGGACCCCGCAGCCTCAGCCCGCCGACTACGCCCATACCGCCGCACATTTGCTTTCTGAAGCTACCTATGTGTTACCTGGGCGTGGAATTGGGCGGGTTTGGGCGGATAAAGAAAGCCCGCTAAGCGATTGGCCTAGCGGGCTTTTTTATGGTTGCGGGGAGAGGATTTGAACCTCTGACCTTCAGGTTATGAGACGGATGCGCTTGTCATAATATATTGATATTGCGGCATGAAATCAGCCATCCGAAATTTTGTGTGTAATTTTGTGTGAGTCTACGGCAAATTCCTTGCGGTTTGCATAATCGAAGCGACCGCCTGTATAACATATTGATTCTTATAGATGTTTTTGACCTCGCACACAAGGGCTTACGTTTTCCGAGCGCGACAACCGACCTGAGCCGCATATAGAGCCTCTGTTTCCGTCTCCTGGGCATTCAAAGCCGGCTGGCGCCTGCATGATGAACCCCAATCAAGGCAAGCGGAGCTTGGCATCCTCGCCTTCAGCGAACGCGCCTGTCTGTTCCAGCACGCGGCGCGCGCCGTCAAGGTCGCGCCAGTCGATCGCATGGGTGTATTGCTGGGCATAATCCAGCATCCGGATCAACGGCGTGGTGTGGCCGTTATTGGATAGCGCCTTCAGCGCCCCGAGATAATCCGTTCGGTACGATGTCGGGATGATGATGCGCTCCTGCCCGCCCGCGATCAGCTCGGCGTTCATCATGATCCGCGCCGCGCGGCCATTCCCATCGGCAAAGGGATGCACCTCGCTGACCAGCAGCATCATGAAGACGGCCCTCTGGAACGGCTCCCCCAGCCCTTGCAGAAATGCGAAGCCCTTTTCCATGGTGCCGGTCACAAGATCGGGCGCGACAAAGACAGTATTCCCGGCCCGGTTTGTCATGGTTTTGAACACACCCGGATTCTTGTCCGGGCGGGCTTCCATGATCGCGGCATGGCGGCGGCGCAGCAGGGTCAGGAATTCATCGACATCCGATGGCAGTTTACGCATCTCTGCTTGGTCGGAGACGATACGATAAGTGCCCAGAACGTCGTGGGCGTCATCCGGACGTTCCTGCGGGATCACGCCCTTGAAGACGATATCCTCGGCTTCCTCGACGCTGAACTCCGTACCTTCGATGAAGTTGGAGAAATAAGCCTCGAAGAAAGACAGATTGGCATTGGCCTCCCCTGTCCGCTTCGGGGCCGGTCGATCAGTGGGGATCGTCTCGCGCAGCGCCGCAAAGAGCGCTTCGAACAGGCGGATACGTTCGGGATCGAAGGGCTGCCCAGCGGCGCGCGCCTTGCCGACGGCACTTTTGACGTCGGTGTCGCGCGTTCCGAGCAAAGTGCCGATCAGCTCGTTGAACGCCTCGAACTCGTCCTCCAGATCAAGCTGCGGCGCAATCTCGCGCGCTTCGTCGCGCAGACGGTTCAGCGCCGCTTCGCCTTGCCGACGCAACAGCGCGTCAAGGCGGCCCTCGATTTCCTCGCGTGACAATGTCCGCGCCACGCGTTCACCGCGCGCGCGCGACGGGCGCATATTTTCGAGCCAGGCGCGCGCCGGTGACGCCAGACGCGCGCCGCCGATAAATGGCTTGTCGCTTTCAAGCGGTCCCGGCCCTTTCCGGGGGCGGAAGATGAGCCCCGGCAAGGCAACGTCGCGTTTCTTGGCCGATATCAGACAGACCGAACCATCCGGGGCCGGCTGGTTCTCAAGGGCCGTCCGGTCCGTGATCAGGGCATCCGGATAATAGGATGTGATGAGGTAGTACCAGTTACGCCGGACCAGCCGTTCCGGCTCTTCATCCAGATTACGGGTGTAGAGCCGCGAGGCGAGCTTCCTGAGCTGCCCGCGCGCCACGGCGGCGGACACGGCCCTGGAAATCGCCGTCTCCGATACAAACACCTCGGGCATGGCATCGATGGAAAATTCGGGCATTAAGCGCACCTCCACCCAGCACAATATAGAATTTTCGGGTTTTAAGAAAGCCGAAAACGGAAAAAACGGGGTTTAAGGAACGATCCGCCGGAATTTTAGGGCGTTCCACCGGCCTGCTCCGGCGCTTGGCGAATTTTCGGGGTATAAGAGACCATTTTCAGGAACAAACGGGATTTAAGCCCGGACCATGCGCCCGTGCCGATGCCCAGGGCCTGGTTTCTGCATCTTCCGGCCGGTCACCGGCCTCCCTCTTCTGCTCTCAGGGCTCGCGTTCCGCGCGGGCCTTTTTCCTTCGTTCTGGCGCACCGCCCTAGGTGCGCCGCAACTGGCTGCCGCGTGAGCGGCTGAGGCCAGTCCTTCTCTGATCGTTCCGGTCCTGACGGATGCGGCTTAAGGGCGGAGCGCTTCTTCCGAGCGTCATCAAGGCCGCGGCGGTCGCGGCCGGAGAGACGAGAAGGAGAAGACCAATGACCTACCGGATGAGCTGCGACCAACTCCACGGCCTGTCGATCAGGGAACTCAGCGCAATGTTCAAAGTAGCGCGTAAGGCGGTGATCTCGACACGCCCCTGCACGCCTGAACACGCCGAAGCCGTCGCGGCCATGCGCCGGATCGCCAAGGTGATCGGAACGTGTCAACGACTTTGAGACAGTCGGATTGGGAGATTAAGCTCTGTT
>NZ_CAKZOT010000053.1 GCF_937138205.1 uncultured Rhodospira sp.
TCGGCCGCGCAGATGAACTGGTCGATGATGACCTGGGCGCCGTTGGCGAAGTCGCCGAACTGGGCCTCCCACAGCACCAGGGCCATGGGATCCTGCGAGGCGTAGCCGTACTCGAACCCCAGCACGGCGAATTCCGACAAGGGGCTGTCGAGGACCTCGAACAGGGCCTGGCCGTCGCGGATGTGGTTGAGCGGCCGGTAGCGCTTTTCCGTGGTCTGGTCCACCAGCACCGCGTGGCGCTGCGAGAACGTGCCGCGCCCGCTGTCCTGACCCGACAGGCGCACGCGGTGGCCTTCCAGCAGCAGGGTCCCGAAGGCCAGCGCCTCGGCCGTGGCCCAGTCGATGCCCTCGCCGGTTTCCAGCATTTTCGCCTTGGCCTTGAGCTGGCGGGCGATCTTGGTGTTGAGATCGAAGGAGTCCGGCGGGGTCGAGATGGCCTTGAAGACCTCCCGCAGCACGTTGTCCTTCGCGCCCGTGCTGTACTGGCGGAATTCCTCCTCGCCGAACGCCGCTTCCAGGCCTTCCCAGATGCCGTGCAGCCAGTCGGCCCGGTTCGGGCGGTAGGACTCGCCGGCCTTGAAGGCCGCCTCCAGCCGATCCACATAGGCCGCGTCCATGGCCTTGATATCGGCCTCGGTCAACAACCCCGCTTCGACCACGTGTCGCGCATACCGCGCGCGCACGGTCGGGTGCTCGCCGATGCGCTTGTACATGCGCGGCTGGGTGAACGCCGGCTCGTCGCTTTCGTTGTGGCCGAAACGGCGGTAGCAGACCACGTCCAGCACCACGTCGGTATTGAAATGCTGGCGAAACTCGATGGCCACGCGGGCGGCGTGCACCACGGCCTCGGGGTTGTCGCCGTTCACATGCAGGATCGGCGCCTGGATGGTCTTGGCGATGTCGGTGCAGTACTGGCCGGAGCGGCCGTACTGCGGGCTGGTCGTGAAGCCGATCTGGTTGTTGATCACCAAGTGGATGGTGCCGCCCGTGCGGTAGCCGATCAGGTGCGCCAGCGAGAAGCATTCACCCACCACGCCCTGGCCGGCCATGGCCGCGTCGCCGTGCAGCAATAGACCCAGCACCCGGTCCCGGCGCGTGTCGCCGATCTGGGTCTGCTTGGCCCTGACCTTGCCGAGCACGACCGGATCGACCGCTTCCAGATGCGACGGATTCGCGTTGAGCGTGACATGCACGGTGCGGCCGTCGAACTGGCGGTCGGCCGAGGTGCCCAAGTGATACTTGACGTCTCCGGAGCCCTGCACGCTTTCCGGATTGGCGGCGTTGCCTTCGAACTCGCTGAAGATGGCCTCCAGCGGCTTGTGCATGACGTTGGACAGCACGTTCAGGCGGCCCCGGTGGGCCATGCCGATGACCACGTGTTCGAGCCCGAGTTGGCTGCCGCGTTTCAGGATCTGTTCGATCGCCGGGACGATGCTCTCGGCGCCCTCCAGCCCGAACCGCTTGGTGCCCACGTACTTGCGGTGCAGGAACTGCTCGAACGTTTCGGCTTCGACGATCCGCTCCATGATGGCGCGGCGGCCGATGTCGGTGAAGGCGGTGCGGTTCAGTTCGCTTTCCACCCGGCGTTGAATCCAGGCCTTCTGGTCCGGGTACTGAATGTGCATGAACTCGACGCCGATGTCGCCGCAGTAGGTTTCGCGCACCACCTCGATGATCTTGCGCAGCGTGGCTGTTTCCAGCCCCAGCACATTGTCGATGAAGATTTCCCGGTCGAGATCGGCGTCGGTGAAGCCGTAGCTGCGGTAGTCCAGCTCCGGGTGCGGTTCCGGCTCGGTCAGGCCGAGCGGGTCCATGTTCGCTTCCAGGTGGCCGCGCACCCGGTAGGCGCGGATCATCATCAGGGCGCGGATGGAATCCAGCGTGTGGGCGCGCGCCTGCTCCTCCGTCAGGCCGGCTGTGGGGGCCTCCTTGTCCCCGTCCTTGCCTTTACCCTTGGCAGGCGGCGGGGGGGCGTCCGGATCGGGCGTCCCGATGACGGCGCGGCCGTTGCGGTTCCACGACGGACCGCGCAGTTCGGTGTGGATGTCGTCGGGGCCGTCGCGCAACTCGTCAAAGAACCCGCGCCAGCCGGAATCGACGCTGTCCGGCGCCTCCAGGTAGCGTTCGTAGAGTTCGGCGATGTAGGTGGCGTTGGCACCGGAGAGGAAGGAAGCGGCGAGGCGGGGGTCGAGAGCGGAATCCATCGTGGCGCGGTCGAACACGGCCTTCTGGGCCGTGTTTCCTCCTGATTCAGGCCCCGACCCGATCATGGTGGGGCGACGGCGCGACGATCCGGATCATGCGGTCCCGGTCACTCGGGACGGTATCTGGGGTCCAGCCCCCGGCAACCGAACCGCCGCTGGACGGCGGCCCAGGCGCCGTGGCACCCGGACCGCCCAATGCAACCGCTTTAATCTAAGCGCCCGCACCGTCTTGATCCACCACCTTCTCGCAACAGAACCGCAAAGAATAGGGGGGAACGGCACGGGCACCGTTTCGGAGCCGTCGGCTAGCCCTTCATCGCCTTCAGCATGGTCTCGCCCAGGGCGGCCGGGCTGTCGGCCACCAGGATGCCGGCGGCGCGCATGGCCTCGATCTTGGCGTCCGCCGTGCCCTTGCCGCCGCTGATGATGGCGCCGGCGTGGCCCATGCGCTTGCCCGGGGGCGCGGTGCGCCCGGCGATGAAGCCGACCATCGGCTTCTTGACCTTGGACTTGGCGATGAACTCGGCGGCCTCTTCCTCGGCCGAGCCGCCGATCTCACCGATCATGATCATGCCCTCGGTCTCGTCGTCGGCCAGGAACATCTCCAGGCAGTCGATGAAGTTGGTGCCGTTGACCGGGTCCCCGCCGATGCCGATGCAGGTGGTCTGGCCCAGGCCGGCGGCCGTGGTCTGCGCCACCGCCTCGTAGGTCAGCGTGCCGGAGCGGGAGACGACGCCGATCTTGCCGCGCTTGTGGATGTGGCCCGGCATGATGCCGATCTTGCACTCGTCCGGGGTGATGACGCCGGGGCAGTTGGGGCCGACCAGCCGCGTGTTCGAGTTCATGAGGGCGCGCTTGACCTTGACCATGTCCATCACCGGGATGCCCTCGGTGATGCAGACCACCAGGTCGAGTTCGGCGTCCACGGCCTCCAGGATGGCGTCGGCGGCGAACGGCGGCGGCACATAGATCACCGAGGCGTTGCAGCCGGTCTTGTCCTTGGCATCGGCGACGGTGTCGAACACCGGCAGGTCGAGGTGCTTTGTGCCGCCCTTGCCCGGGGTGACGCCGCCGACCATCTGGGTGCCGTAGGCCACGGCCTGTTCCGAGTGGAAGGTGCCCTGACTGCCGGTGAAGCCCTGGCAGATGACCTTGGTGTCCTTGCTGACGAGAACCGCCATTATTGCGCCTCCTTCACGGCCTTGACCACCTTGTCGGCGGCGTCTGCGAGGTTGTCGGCGGCAATGATGGGTAGGCCCGAGTCCGCCATGATCTTCTTGCCCAGCTCCACGTTGGTCCCTTCCAGGCGCACCACCAGGGGCACGTTGAGGCTGACCTCCTTGGCGGCGGCGATGACGCCCTCGGCGATGACGTCGCAACGCATGATGCCGCCGAAGATGTTGATCAGGATGCCCTCGACGTTGGGGTCGGACAGGATGATCTTGAAGGCCGTGGTCACGCGCTCCTTGGTGGCGCCGCCGCCGACGTCCAGGAAGTTGGCCGGCTCGGCCCCGTACAGCTTGATGATGTCCATGGTGGCCATGGCCAGGCCGGCGCCGTTGACCATGCAGCCGATGGAGCCGTCGAGCTTGATGTAGTTGAGGTCGTGCTTCTGCGCCTCCAGCTCGGCCGGGTCTTCCTCGTCCTCGTCGCGCATCTCGGAAATGTCCAGGTGGCGATAGAGGGCGTTGGAATCGAAGTTCATCTTGCAGTCGAGCGGAATGACGTCGCCCGTGCCGGTGACCACGAGCGGGTTGATCTCCAGCATCGAGGCGTCGGTCTCGACGAACGCCTTGTACAGCGCCAGCAGCATTTTGGTGGCACTCTTGACCTGGCCGGCGTCCAGACCCAAGGCGAAGGCGACCTTGCGGCAGTGGAACGGCATGATGCCGGTGGCCGGGTCGATGTCCTGCAGGATGATCTTTTCGGGGGTCTTGGCGGCGACCTCCTCGATCTCGACGCCGCCCTCGGTCGAGGCCATGATGGTCACCCGGCTGGTGGCGCGGTCGACCAGCATGGACAGGTACAGCTCGCGTTTGATGTCGCAGCCGGCTTCGATGTAGACGCGCTTGACCTGCTTGCCGTCGGGCCCCGACTGGTGGGTGACCAGCGTGTTGCCCAGCATCTGCGAGGCGTTCTCGCGCACATCGTCGATCGACTTGACGACCCGCACACCGCCCTTGTCGCCGGCCTCGGACTCCTTGAAGCGGCCCTTGCCACGGCCGCCGGCGTGAATCTGGCTCTTGACCACGAAAACCGGACCGTCGAGCCCACGCGCCACCTGCTCGGCCTCCTCGGGCGTGTAGGCGACCCCGCCCTTCAGCACCGGCACGCCGAATTTGGCCAGCACCTGCTTGGCCTGATACTCATGGATGTTCATGAATGGCTACCCCGTTGTGACGGAACCCGCGCGCCGACCCGGCGCGGCTCCCAATCCTTATTTCGGCATCAGTTCCTTTGAGGCGGCGACGAGACCGCGCACGGCCTCCACCGAGTGGTCGAACATCGCCTTTTCGTCGGCGTTCATCTCGATCTCGACGATCTTCTCGACGCCGTCGGCGCCCAGCACCACCGGCACACCCACGTAAAGGCCGTCGAGCCCGAACACGCCGTCGCACCAGGCGGCGCAGGGCAGCACGCGCTTCTTGTCCTTCAGGTAGGCCTCGGCCATCTGCACGGCCGCCGCCGCCGGCGCATAGAACGCCGAGCCGGTCTTCAGCAGGCCGACGATCTCGGCGCCGCCGTTGCGGGTGCGGGTGACGATCTGGTCCAGGCGCTCCTGCGTGGTCCAGCCCATCTTGACCAGATCCGGCAGCGGGATGCCGGCCACCGTGGAGTAACGCACCAGCGGCACCATGGTGTCGCCATGGCCGCCCAGCACGAAGGCGGTGACATCCTCGACCGAGACCTTGAACTCCTCGGCCAGGAAGTAGCGGAAGCGCGCGCTGTCCAGCACGCCGGCCATGCCCACGACCTTGTTGTGCGGCAGGCCCGACAGCTCCCGCAGCACCCACACCATGGCGTCCAGCGGGTTGGTGATACAGATGACGAAGGCGTCGGGGCAGTTCGCCTTGATGCCCTCGCCCACGGCGGCCATCACCTTGGCGTTGGTGCCGATCAGGTCGTCGCGCGACATGCCGGGCTTGCGCGGCACGCCGGCGGTGACGATCACCACGTCGGCGCCGGCGATGACGCTGTAATCGTTGGCGCCGCCATAGACCCCGTCGCAGCCTTCGACCGGGGTGGATTGCGCGATATCGAGGGCCTTGCCCTGCGGCACGCCCTCGGCGATGTCGAACAGCACCACATCACCCAGTTCCTTCAGGCCGATGAGATGCGCCAGCGTGCCGCCGATATTGCCGGCGCCGACAAGAGCGATCTTCTTGCGTGCCATGACCGTCCTTTCGTCCGAAATGTGTGGGAAAGCCCCGAATACCGGTGTCCGGTGGATGGGGAAACGGGGGGCGCGCCTTGTGTGCGGCGCGGCAGGTGGTTTTTTAGGTAACGCGATTCCGACGCGGGAGCAAGGGCCGACCCCCGCGTACGACAACGAGTCGTCGCCCGGCCGGCCGGTTTCCGCGTGACACGTCCATGACAATTGTCAAACCGGCCGACTCGGGCTCTTGCGGCAAACGCGGCGGGTGCGGAAGAGTGCGGCGCCACACCGCCCAAGCGGCACCGAGACGAGGGACCAGATGACCGCGACCAACGCCGCCCCACCAGCCTCCGCCTGGACCGTGTTCCTGGTGTTCCTGCGCCTGGGCCTAACCAGTTTCGGCGGGCCGGTGGCGCATCTGGGGTACTTCCGCGCCGAACTCGTTGAACGCCGCAAGTGGCTGTCGGACGCCGCCTATGCCGATCTGGTGGCGCTGTGCCAGTTCCTGCCCGGCCCGGCGAGCAGTCAGGTGGGGATGGGCCTGGGGCTGCATCGCGCCGGGCCGTTGGGCGCGCTGGCCGCCTGGACCGGGTTCACGCTGCCGTCGGCGCTGGCGTTGGTGCTGGCGGCGCTGGGCGTGGCGGCGCTGGACCCGGGCGGGGACAGCGGCTGGTTGCGCGGACTGAAGATCGTGGCCGCCGCCGTGGTCGCTCAGGCCGTGTGGGGCATGGCAAAGACGCTGGCGCCGGACCGCCCGCGCGCCACCCTGGCGCTGGCGGCGGCGGCGCTGGTGCTGGTGTGGCCGCTGACCGGCCTGCCGCTGGTGGTCGGGCAACTGGCGCCGATTGCCATTGGTGCGCTGGTGGGATGGTGGCTGTTCAAGGGCGAAGTCGCCGAGGCCGCCGAGCACCTGCACGTCGGGTTCAGCCGGCGGGTGGGTGTGGCCTGTCTGGGGCTGCTGGTCGGCCTATTGGTGCTGCTGCCGGTGCTGGCGCAACTGACACACGCCGACGGGGCGCGGCTGGCGGACGGCATGGTCCGCGCCGGCGCGCTGGTGTTCGGTGGCGGGCACGTGGTTCTGCCGCTGTTGCAGGCGGAAGTGGTGCCGACGGGCCTCGTGGACCGCGAGAGCTTCCTGGCCGGCTACGGCCTGGCGCAGGCGGTGCCGGGGCCGTTGTTCACCCTGTCGGCGTTCCTGGGATCGGCCGCCGGTACCACGGTGCTGGCGAGCCTGGGGCTGGCCCTGCTGGCGACGGTGGCCATCTTCGTGCCGGCGGCGCTGTTGCTGTTCGGCGCGCTGCCGTTCTGGAGCGCCCTGCGGCAATCCCCGGCCGCGCGGGCCGCCCTGACCGGCATCAACGCGGCGGTGGTCGGGCTGCTGCTGGCGGCGTTCTATGACCCCGTCCTGACCAGTGCCGTCGCCGCGCCCGAGCACGTGGCCCTTGGGCTGGCCGCCTTTCTGGCCTTGCACATCTGGAAGGCGCCACCCTGGGCCGTGGTGCTTGTCGGCGCGGTCGTGGCGGGGGTGGTCCTGTAGCTCGACGAACTCGGGTCTTCAGGCTCGGTGCACTACCCTGCCCAGACAGCCTCCACCCTTTGGGGGGTGTTCCGTGGGCTGTGGTGGCCCTGGCCCCCCAAACGATGGAGCCCGTCCGGGTCAACCATCCGACGGATTGACCCCGATGCCACGGCAGGCGCAGGGTTGACGAATAGTGCCGTCACGGGGATCGTTCAGCGCAGATTACTCGACCGCAGAATGCACGATGTATGGGAGAATGCCATGAAGACGCTCGCCACCACTGCCCTCACGGCCGCCGGCTTGATGCTGGCCACTGCATCGGCCCAGGCCGCCGTGATCGATTTCGCCAGCCTGGGCAGCGGGACGTCCGTATTCGGTCAGGACGCCGTGGCGCCCGGGCTGACCATCTCCTCCGCCTCGGGCGATGCCGCCGGTGTTGTCCTGGAGGCGGGCAAGGTGCCCGCGACTTACGGGGCGCCCAACGGTGGCAGCTCTGTCCTCAACGGTGGCCTGCCGGCCACCGGGGGGTTCGGGGACATTTCTGACGGTCGTCTGCACGACTTCGTGTTTGAGTTTGACACCGCCGTCGACTTCTTCCAGGTGCGCTTCCTGGACTTCGGCGACTACAACCCGACAAAGGCGACGCAGCACCTGTTCGGGGTGCGTGCCTGGGATACCGTCGGCAGTACCACGGAGGCGACCGTCACTTACAACAGCACGGCCGAGATCAACCCGGGCAGAGGCGACCCCGCCGGCCTGTACATTACCGGCGACGCGGTCACCGCGGCCATGGGCGATCCTGGCGACGTCCAGTTCACATTCGACTCGACCCGCTACACCAAGTTCGCGTTCATCTTCGAGACTGACGGCATATCGGGTAGTCCGTCTGACCCGAACATCGCCTTTGCGGAGTTGGAGTACTCGGTGGTGCCTTTGCCCGCCGCCGCCTGGTTCATGCTGACCGCCCTGGGCGGCCTGGCGGGGACCCGCTGGGTCAAGCGGGTCCGCACTGGCTCCTGATGCCACGCTCCGAACTCATGCACGAACGGCCGGATCGCAGGCCAGCGCGACCGTCGCGGCGTGATAGGCGCGCTGGCCATCCGTGACCAACGCCGGATAACCGCAGGCCCGCAGGTGGCTGGAAGAACAGCGCCCGGTTCTCGTCCGTCCACATGACCCTACTCTCTGACAGCAGGTCCTCTTGACAGGGAATCGGGCTACGGAGGCGGGATCAACTAATTTCTGCAACTGGTTGTTTTGACTCATGAACCTCCCGGACAGACACTTAGTTCCGGTTGAGGCCGTAGTCGCCCCGTGTCAGCAATATTTCCTTCCAGAATGTTTCTCGCATCAAGATGGTCTCGTCGGGCGTTCGGGTGGGACGATGCTCCAGAAGCGCGAAGCGAAAGTTCGCCCTGCAATACTCCAGATTCGGATCGGTCACGAGTTGGCGCAATCCGATATTGCCGCCATGTCCGTTTGCAACGTAGGCGCACCAGCGGGACCAGATCCCGTCTTCTCCGTAAGCTGAACCAATGTAACGTTTGCCCGTTCTTGTATCGCTGATCAGGTATATTCCCTTGACGCTTTCAAGGGCGGCTTTCCAGTCGGGACGTTCCTGCGTCACCAGCGTTTCCAATTCTTCAAAGGACACGTTGATGTCCTCGTATCCAGGGAAACCTCGGCCAGTGTAGGGTTCCCGCAGGATCTCGAGCACTTCAAAGCTGTCGTAAAAGTTTTCCAGATTGACCCGCGTTGTGCGACCGCGATACCGCGAGAAAAGCTTCAGCCGGCCGATGAAGGCCCGTCCCTCATCCGATAGAGCGACCTCATATCGGTCGTCGCGGCGCGTCAGGACGTGAAAGATTCCAGCGAAGAGCCACGCGTCCGGTTCGTGGTAAAACTGCGCAAGAGCGAATATAGAGGGCCGGTTAAACTCATTGCGGGTCGGCCTGTATTCCTGCCATTCCTGCCATTCGCGCTTGTTGCGCATAAACACTTCCAGGGGCTGGTTTTCGCCGTTCCATCGCGCAAAATGGACTTTGTAATCCGAAAGAGCCTCTAGTCTCCAAATGTCCTTCATCAGGAGTGTCATTTGCACGTCCATCTCTCAAGATTGTATATTTCCTAAACTCCTACCAATCACTCAGCCCGCTTTCTTCCCTTCGAGGAAAGCGTCAAAATCGAAGGGGGTCGAGAGACCGCTTGTTTCACCCGCGACCAGCGCGGCGCGCAGCGCCGCCAGCCGGGTCTCATGTTCCTCAAGCAGACGCAGGCCCGCGTGCACGACCTCGCTCGCGGACCCATAGCGGCCCTCGGAAACCTGCCGGTCCACGAAATCCGTGTCGTGCGACCCCAGCGAGATGGATATGTTCTTCGGCATGGGTGGCCTCCCTTTGTTACCACTATATACTGAAATTCGGCACAAAGGTAATCGCTCGGAAGCCGCCCGCCACTCAGGGATAAAGCACCTCCCGCATCGCGAAATGCCGGTGCACGGGGCTTTGGTCGTCGAAATACTCCACGCGCTGGAGGATCATGGGCCGGCGGCCGCCTCTTGGTTCAACCACCGCCGCCTGCTGGGGTCGATTGGAAACATATCCCCCGCCGAGGCCCAAGCCCGTTATCATGAGACCTGTCGGGACACCACGATGGCGGCGTAGGACTCTCACCAACCAGCCTGCGGCGAACCCGAGGTCGTTCAGTGGTCCGTACAAAGTATGCCCGGTGGTGTGGGAGGAGGGGTGCCGCGAGTGCCCCTCCTACCCGATTTGGTCCATGCGCGGCGGTCAGCGGTCGGCCGCGGGCGTGCCGTACCAGTCTTGCGCCTTGAACGGGCGCGGTCCGCCGTCGGTCTCGCACGCGCCTGAACTGAACTCCGGGCACAGGGCCAGCATGTTGCGGATCCACGGCTCGTTGTCGGCCAGCCAGGACGACAGGGCGGCGTCGGGGATGGTGTCGCCCTCGACCAGCGAGGCCATCTCGTCCAGCCGCGCGCCGGAGACGAAGAACAGGTTCAGGAACTCCACCACCTCCGGTGCCGTTTCGACCAGGTCAGGCGTGACCATGGTGTGCCGTTCGGGCAGGGCGCCCATCTGGTTCGGACCCAGGTCGACCAGGCCGGCGGCCTCGAAGGCGCCGAAGTTCTCCGCCGCCGGATCAACGTCAAAGCTGACCTGGGCAGCCCCGCTGGTCAGGGCGTCCAGCAGGCCATCCGGCGGCACGGCCTGAACGGAGCCGGTGTGGGCGTCGGTCAGGCTTTCCAGGATGCCGACGAAGGTGTGGGCCTTGGCGACGGACGGCGGGCCGCCGACCGAGGCGAAGGTGATGTCGGCCGCCAGCGCGCCGCAGGGCGCCGCCAGCAGGCCGAGGGCCGCGAACGCGGCCCCCGCGAGGGTGTGTTTCATGGCTAGTACGTGGCTCCCTTGACGGCGTCGTCGCCTGCGCCGCTGGCTGGCGGGCTGTAGGCGGCCGGCGCGACCTCGGCGCTGACCGGGCTCATCAGCGGCACCTCGCGGCCGAAGCCGATCTGGTCGCCGTTGCCGAGGTAGACCGGGTCCTTGCTGCCGAAGCGCGCGGTGCCCTGGACCACCGGCAGGCCCCGGGCGATGAACTTCTTCACCGTCAGCAGGCCGGTGCAGTGGTTGGCGCCGATTTTCTCGAACCCGTAATCGCCCAGCGTGAACACCAGGTCGTCGTACTTCGGGTCCCAGTCGTCGAACGGGCTGATGTGCAAGCCGCCGTAGATACCGTACAGCTTGTCCATCTTGATTTCCTTCAGCGCCGTTTCGGCGAAGCGGATGATGCCCTGGTGGCAGCAGCCGGTCACCGACACGAGGCCCTTGCCCTCGATATTCACGTACAGCGAGTTCTCGCCGTACACCCGGGTGATGATGGGAATGGCGAAGTTGTAGATCGCCACGCCGTCGAACAGCGGCGTCAAACCCGGCTTCATGACGTGCAGTTTCCCCCGGTGCCCGGAGTCCTTCACGTACTGGAAGCCTTCCTCATAGAAGCCGTCCGGGACGTAGACGTCGATCTCCGGGGCGTATTTCATGCTCACCGGGAAGCCCCAGAAGTGATCGAAGTGCTCGTGCGAGATGATCAGGGCATCGATCTCGCCGTTGGCCAGCATGGTGTCGATGCCCTCGCGCTGGAACGCCTTGTCGATCCAGTCGTAGGACCAGCCGGAATCCAGCAGGATCTTCTTGGTGCTGCCGTCGCGCATCTCGATTTCAAGCAACGCGGCATAGCCGCCGGCGTTCTCGGGATGGACGGCATTTTCCATCTGGAATGCCCAGGCCCGCTCCAGGTTGTTGGGCAGGTCGGCCTTGATGTGCTTGATGCCGTCGGCGTAGGAGCCTTCGGCCAGCTTGCCGTTCTTGTCGGCGAAGGGCGGCCAGTTGAACTTGTACTGGTTGACCAGCAGGCCGCCGGCGCCCCGGATGTCGCCGATCAGGTCGGCGTTGTTGAACCAACTCGTTTCGGAGATGTTGGTCACCTTCAGCGACTTGACGGCGCCGATGTCGGTCTTTGCGCCCTCGGCGGTGTCGAAGTGCGCGCGGCGCAGGGGCGAGTACGAATACGCCCCCATCATGCCCAGCGCGCCCAGCGCCGTGCCGCCAACGGCGCCACGCAGGAAGGCGCGGCGGTCGTTGGTCGGACCTTGGGAAGACTCAGTCATCTGTCATGACTCCCCGTGTTCGACCCGGGCGGGCCGGCGCGCATGGAACCGGGCGCCGGCCGGCGGGTCGGGATTACCCTACCAATCCATCATCAGGGGCAGCGTGCCGCCCCACTTCAGCGCGTAGACGACGAGGAAGAACACCGCGACGCCCAGCGGCAGGCCGGCCAGAAGGCCCTTTGTGTAGCTGCTCATGGTGATCTCCTTGCGTCATTCGGCCGGTTTCAGGGCCGGGTCCATCGCCGTCTCGTTCCGGGCGGACTCGGTGCTGGTCTGCGGCGCGATCTTCCAGCCCGGCCAGTTGTCCATGAACCAGTGATTGATCAGCATGATGTTGATCAGCCAGATGGTGGGGATCATGGGGAACTGCTGCGGGTGGCTGAAGCCCTTCTGGGTGCCCAGGAACAGGTGGCTGGTGTTGTAGTACAGCCAGTAGATGACGATGGCGGCCACCAGCGTGACCAGGGTGCGCACGGCGACCCGATAGGTCGGGCTGCCCTTGCGCGGCCAGTTGCCGAAGTAGAAGGTGATGAACAGGGCCGGCAGCAGGAAGAAGATCATCATCTCGCCGACATGCAGCCAACGCCAGTCCGGCGCCATCAGGCGGCGGGTGCCGCGCACGGCCTCGCCCCACCACAGTTCCTGCGCGAAGTACAGGAAGAAGTGGCACGCGAACGCAATGGCGATGATGCCGAAGAAGGTGGCGAAGCGGCGTGCCCAGTCATGGCGGATGACGCGGAACGGATAGCGTTCCCAGATCGTCTCGACCAACCAGACCACGACCGTGCAGCACATGATCCAGGAAACATGGAAGTTGCCGCTGACCGTGTCCGCGAAGTCGTGCCACCAGGGCGGCGCGATGGCGGCGAAGGACTGCCATTCCTTATACAGGATGCCCATGTGCGGATGCATGGTCATGAAGAAGATGATGGTGGCCAGGAAGAACGTCACCAATAGAATGGTGATACCGCGGACCGGCTGGCGTTCCTTGTGCCAGGGGGCGCCTTCCATGCCGACGATCCAGGCCGGCGACAGCCACGAGGCCAGGGCGGCGAACATCAGGATGGCCAGGGCGGCGTATTCCTCGGCGAAGAACTCGGTGATGCCGATCTTCTGCATCTGGTCGGGGCTGAAGTAGGCCAGACCGTAGCTGCCCAGCAGGCCTTCGAAGAAACCCTTGATGACGATCATCATGATGACGAAGGCGATACTGGTCAGCACCACGGCTTTCACCACCGGATGGGTGCGTTCCAGCCAGACGCGGCGGAATGGCCAGAAGTTGAAGATATAGACCATCCAGATGAAGATGATCAGCAGCCAGCGGCAGTAATTGTAGCCGACGAAGGGCGTATAAAGCCGGAGCCAGCCTCGCGGATCCTGGAAGATCCACCAGGTAGCATAGAACAGGGCCCCGAGCAGGACCAGGTTCAGAATCTGCGGGATGGGGGTGGGCCAACGCTGGACGAGGTTGCGTTCCTCCAGGTAGCCGTCCCCATAGCGCTCCATGGTCTCGGATGATGGCATGGCGCTTGACCTTTGTTAGGGATCGCCGGCCGGCCCCGGCGCATCCGCCGGAGCCTCGTCGTCGGCATCGGTCCGCTGTCGCGCGGGTGTGGCGCACTGATGCGCCATGATCTCGCGCGCAAGCTCGACATCCGACTTGCCGCGCGGATCGATCCCCAGGTCGCGGATGGCGTCGGCCAGGAACGGCCGCATTTCCGCGATCAGGGTGTGACACTGGTCGAAGGAGGCGAAGTAGTCCGGCACCGCCGTCGTCTCGGCGGCGCGGTCGTCGGCTTCGCTGTCGTCCTCGACGGCATTCAAGACGGTCTCGGCGGGGGTGCGCGTCACGGCGCGCGCGGCTTTCGAGACCAACCCCCGGCACAGGGCGCGGCGGCCGATGGGATCAGCGGTCACGGCGGACTCCCGGCGGACTCGGCCGCCCGTGTGCCGGTGTGGGAATGGTGCCCATGGTGGTGATGGTGACCATGGTGCCCGTGGGGCGCCGTCACGTCGTGGTCGCCAGAGCAGCAGGCGCACGGCTTGGAGTCGGGGTGAGCCTCCCAGGCGGCGGCCTCCCACCAGCGGGCCGGGGCGCCGTCGGGGCGCGTTTCCGTGGCGCCGGCGGCTGCCACGAACGCGGCCAAAGCGGCGCCCGGACGCGTCGGGACCGGGTCCGTTGGGGTCGGCGCTGCCGGCAGCACGACATGCAGGCCGATTTCGCCCGGCCGACCGATCGTCGTGACCGCCGCCGGTTGGACGCGGTGCGTGAAGGCCAGCATGGTAATCAGCGCATCCAGCAGGGGGCGCACCGTGTGCCAGCCCTCCGGCGTGCCGGAGACGGCCGCCACGCTCTGGGCCGTGCCGTCGGTCGCCCGCGCCAGCCGCAGAAGGCCGACACCGAACAGCGGCGTGTCGAACAGGTCGCGGGTCAGCGCGCCGTCGGGGGCGCCCGTCGTCGTGAACCCCGGGTCGAGGCGAACCACCCGCTCGTCGGCGGAGAGGGCCGCGAATGACGGCTCATCCGGATGGGGAAAGTAACGCACCAGCATCGTGGCGCGGCCGGCGTCGTCCGGGGTCAACGGATCCGGCGCCAGTGTTGGCAGCGTTTCGATGGCATAAACGCCGGCGCTCTCGGCCAGCCAGATCTGCGCCGCGAAGGCGTGGTTCGGACAGATGTGGAGGCCGGTCAGACCGATCCGCGCGGACGCCGTGGCGTCCATCTTCAACAGGCGCAGTCCGTGGTCGACAATCGACACGGCGACGGTCGCCGGGTCTGGGCGGCGGACCATGGCGGCTACGGCTGCCGGCCTGCGGTCTGCATTCATCGACGGCCAGTGCCCGCGGGCGGGCACCCTCCTGGTTACGCCCCGCGGCACCGATCCTGGATGCGGGGTGCGATGGCGGTCGCGCCACGGTTGATGTGCGGTGCAGCAAAATAGTTTGCGACGCACAAGCAAGCCGGGTTGATCGCCAGGACCGTTCGAAATTATGCCCCTGTCGTTTCCAGCGACATGACAATTGTCAATCGCCCGTCGTCTTGTGTCATATTTCGTGTGCACCGAGCCGAGATTGGCGCCTCATCAGCCATGCAGCGGGCGGGACCCGGAACCCTACAAAAATCGTGAAATATTGTTTTGAGTGTCGGTCGCTCTTTTCGACAGTTAAATGGTGCTACTGCCGCCCTAGAAGACGGCTCCAGGCGAGAGCGCGACGGCCAGCGCGTGACGCGACCCCGCGCGGAGGCGTGGCCCAAAGACATTGTTTTCATGGAACGAACCTGTGGTACCGTTCGGGGTCATTCATGGGGTGGCATACGTGGAACCGCTGTTTGTGGAGAGGGGAGGACCGGGGATGGACGAGGATCGGCGCGCGTTGACCGACCTGCTCGCCCCCGTGATCGGTGAGATCGCGGCGGTGCCGTGGAATGCCGCCCTGGCGGAACGACTCAACGCGATGTTTCCGCCGGACGGCCCGTTGTTTTCGGCCCTGGAGGCTCGCTGCGACGACGGGATCACAACCGGCTGGATGGGGCTTCAGGGCGACGAGGTCCGCAAGGGGGCGCGTGTCATCGAACCCGGCGCCGCCACGGGCGGCCTGAGCGTCGACGTGGTTCAACTCATCGACTTTTGCGGGCCCCATCATCGCCACCCGAACGGCGAGGTCTGCGCGGTGATGCCGGCCGACGCGGCCGGGCAGTTTGACGGCAATCCGCGCGGCTGGGCCGTCTATCCGCCGGGCAGCGACCACTGGCCGGCGGTCACCGGCGGGCGTGTCCGTATCCTGTTCCTGCTGCCGGACGGGGCCATCGAGTATACGGACCAGGACGCATCCCTGCGCTCGGGCGCGACGGGTGGGGCGGAGGCGTGATTCCGGCCGGCCATGAAACCGTTTCGCCTATCCCCCCAGATAGGCGGACTTGACCCGCGCGTTGTCCAGCAGGGCGGCGCCGGTGTCCGACAGCACCACGGCGCCGGTCTCCAGCACATAGCCCCGGTCGGCGATGCGCAGCGCGGCGTGGGCGTTCTGTTCCACCAGGAACACCGTCGTCCCCCGGTCCTTCAGCGCGGCGATGCTGTCGATGATCTCGGCCACCAACAGGGGCGCCAGCCCCATGGACGGCTCGTCCAGCAACAGCAGGCGCGGGCGCGCCATCAGCGCCCGGGACAGGGCCAGCATCTGCTGCTGACCGCCCGACAACGTCCCGGCGGGCTGCCGCCGTCGCTCCTTGAGGACCGGAAAGCGGGTGTACATGCGCTCCAGGTCCTCGGTCACCGAGCGGCCGCGACGGCGATAGGCGCCCAGGCGCAGGTTGTCCTCCACCGACATCGGCCCGAAGACCTGCCGTCCCTCCGGCACCTGACAAAGCCCGCGTTCCACGCGCGCGTGCGGCGGCAGGCGGGTGATATCCTCGCCGTCGAGCACGATCCGCCCGGCCGTCGCCGGCTGGACGCCCGACAGGCAGCGCAGCAGGGTGGTTTTTCCGGCGCCGTTGGCGCCCACCAGGGCCACCAGTTCGCCCTCGCCGATGGTCAGGTCGATGCCGTGCAGCGCCTGGATGCGGCCGTAGTGCGTGCTCAGTCCGTGGATGTCGAGCATCGGTCCCGCTCTCCGTCTCACGCCGCGCCCAGATAGGCGGCGATCACGTCCGGGTTGGCGCGCACCTCCTCGGGCGTGCCCTCGGCCAGTTTGCGGCCGTAGTCCAGCACCAGGATGTGATCGGAAATACCCATCACCAGCTTCATGTCGTGTTCGACCAGAATCACCGTGACGCCCGACCGAGCGATCTCGGCGATCACGGCGTCGATTTCGCTGGTTTCGGTCGCGTTGAGCCCGGCAGCCGGTTCGTCGAGCAGCAGCAGCTTGGGTTCGGACGCCAGGGCGCGGGCGATCTCCAGGCGCTTGAGCGCCCCGTAGGGCATGGCATTGGCCTCGGCGTGGATGTAGTCGCCCAGCCCCACCCGCTCCATCAGGGCCGTGCAATGCTGGCGCGCCGCCCGATCGCCCCGGGTGATCGTCGGCAGCCGCAGCAGGCACGCCGCGAGATTGCGGTTCAGGTGCAGGTGCCGGCCGACCATGACGTTGTCCAGCGCCGTCATGGTCTTCATGATCTGCAGGTTCTGGAAGGTGCGCGACAGGCCCAGGCGCGCCAACTCGTGCGGACGACGTCCCGTCACCGGGCGGCCGTTCAGATGGATGGTGCCCGTGGTCGGCCGGTAGACCCCGGTGATCATGTTCAACAGCGTGGTCTTGCCGGCGCCGTTGGGGCCGATGATCGAATGGATGGTGCCGGCCTGGATGGTGAAGGCGAGGTTCTGGATGGCCCGGACGCCGCCGAACTGGATGCTCAGGTTCTCCACGCGCAGCAGGCTCATGGCGTCGCCTCCGGCGCCCGGAAGCGCAACCGGCCTCTCCAGGCTCGGCCAACGCCGGCACTTGGACGTTGCTGGACCGGAGCGACAGGGACGAACATGCGATTGACCCCTTGCGCTTGGACCCGTCGCGCACGCGACCCCGCCTCGGCGGTGCCCCTCTGGCGCGCCAGGATCACGGCGCGTTCGAAACGGGAGCCCCCCGAGAACCTGGGCCCTGTCTGTCAGGCGCCCGCCGCAGGTCCCGCACCCGCACCGCCTTGCCCTGCGAGCGCGGCACGTCGCCGGGCCGCAGGACGGTGACTCCGCAGGTGACCCCGATCATCGACTTGATGTGATGGCGCACATCGGCGGCGACCTTTGAATAACCCTCCGCGGCTAGGTCGGGCGCCGCTTCCACCTGCACGGAAAGGGTGTCGAGCACGCCTTCACGGTCGACGATCAACTGATAGTGCGGGGTCGTGCCGGGGAAGCCGACCATGACGGCCTCGATCTGCGACGGATAGACGTTGACCCCGCGAATGATCAGCATGTCGTCGTTGCGGCCCGTCACCCGCATGATGCGCACGTGCGTCCGGCCACAGGCGCAGGGCTCATCCGACAGCCGCGTGATGTCGCGCGTGCGGTAGCGGATCATCGGCAGCGCCTCCTTGGTCAACGTGGTGATGACCAGTTCGCCCGCCGATCCCATCGGCAGCGGTTCCAGGGTTTCCGGATCGACCACCTCGAACAGGAAGTGGTCCTCCCAGCCGTGCAGCCCACACCGCTGGGGGCATTCCACGGCCACCCCGGGTCCCATGATCTCCGACAGGCCGTAGACATCGTTGGCGCGCACTCCCAGGCGTTCCTCAAGCTGGGCGCGCATACCCTCGCTCCACGGTTCGGCGCCGAACAGGCCGATGCGCAGCGGCGAGCGGCGCAGGTCGATCCCCATGCTGTCCGCCACCTCGGCCATGTTCAGCGCATAGGAGGGCGTGGCGCACAGGGCGGTGGCCTCCAGGTCCATGATCAGGCTGATCTGGCGTTCGGTGTTGCCGCCCGACATGGGCACGACCGCGCAGCCCAGGCGCTCGGCGCCGGCGTGGGCGCCCAGGCCGCCGGTGAACAGGCCGTATCCGTAGGAATTGTGCACGACATCGTCCGGACGGACCCCGGCGGTGGCCATCGACCGGGCCATCAGGTCGGCCCAGCAGTCGAGGTCTCCGGCGGTGTAACCGACCACGGTCGGCTTTCCGGTGGTGCCGGAGGAGGCGTGCACGCGCACCACCTCGCGGCGCGGAACGGCGAACAGGCCGTAGGGGTAGTTGTCGCGCAGGTCGCTTTTACCGGTGAACGGAAAGTGCCGCAGGTCGCTCAGATCCGTCAGGTCCGCCGGCGTGACGCCTCGCGCATCGAAGGCCCGCCGGTAATGTGGCACGTTCTCATAGGCCCGCGTCAGCGTGCCACGCAGGCGGTTGAGTTGCAGCGCGGCCAGGGCGTCGCGGCTCATGGTCTCGTCGTCAGGGTGCAGCATCCAGGGCTGCGGCGAGATGACGTTCATGGTGTTTCCCCTCCCGTTTTTTTGTCGCATCCGCCGCCATCATTTGGTCCGGGCGGCGATTGAGCGTGACTGTGATGTCATCCGCCGGCGGGTGCGGCGAATCGCCGGAGGAACGCGACCCTCTCGTCGACCTGGTGCTGGATGACATCAAGATGAGTTTGGTCGAGATGCCGGTACTTGCCGATCATCTCGACGTAATCGCCGATGGGCCGGCGCCCCTCGACCGGGCGCGTGAAACGGAGCCCGCCGTCGCGGGTGTACTCCCATAGCGTGACGAAGTTGGTCTCCACCTGACGGCGACAGACCTCGGTCGTCAGGGCCGCCGGGAAACGCCACCCCGTGGGGCACGGTGCATAGACGTGCAGGTAGGCGAAGCCGTGCTGTGCGGTCGCGTAAGCCTTCTCCAGCTTTTCGTGGTAGTCCTCCAGGAACGCGGTGGAGGCGGTGGCGACATAGGCGCCGTTGTGCATCATCATCAGCATCGGCAGGCTCTTGGCGTCGCCGGACTTGCCCTGCATGTGCTCGCCGACCGGTGTGGTCGAGGTCCACGAGCCGTACGACGTCGAGCCCGAGGCCTGCATTCCGGTGTTCATGTAGCCTTCGTTGTCCACGCAGATGAACAGCATCGGGTCGTTGCGCGCCGCCGCGCCGGACAGCGATTGGAACCCCACGTCGACGGTGCCGCCGTCGCCGGCCAGGGCGACCATGGTGACATCGCGGCCGGCGCGGGCGTACTGCGTCTTCAGGCCGGCCAGCATGGCCGCCGTGTTGGTCAACAGGGGATGGAACACCGGCACCTTGCAGCCCGTCTGGCCGTTGTAGCCCACCACGCCCATGCCGGGGATGCACCCCGGGGGCGCGGCCACCACGGTCTCGCGGCCGATGTGGCGCATGGTGTGACGGATCAGCAGTTCGGAATTGCAGCCGTGGCAGGCCGACAGGCCCGGCGCGAACAGGTCCTCGCGCTCGTGCTGTGTGTTGTACAGGCGCGAAGCGGTGACATGCTCCAGCGCCCCCCGGTCGCACGCGGCCACGCACTCGGGGGCGCCGTCGCACAGGTCGCACTTGGCGACATGACCAGCGACAGGGTCGGAGGCGATGCCGCCATAGGCGCAGCCGACGGTGCAGAGCAGGCAGTCGACGCAGGTTTCGGCCTCCCAGGTGACGACGCCGCTGTCCGGGTCCTTGGCCAGGCTGGCCGACGGGCAGACGGCGGCGCACTGCGGATCGGTGCACTGCCGGCACAGGGCAAGCTCGGCCCCTTCCGTGCCGCCGCCCAGGATCTGAAGGCGCGCCCGGCTGGTGTCGTCGGTTCCCGTCTTGGCGCGGGCGCAGGCGATCACGCACTGGCCGCAGGCGTCGCAGGCCTCGGCGCGGAAGCGGATGGTGTCGAAGCTTCGGCCCATGAACTGTGTCTCCGCGCTACCGCCAGAGGCGCGACATGAGGACCCGTGCGGTGTCGCGCGGGGCGGCGAGAAAGGCGTCCTTGACCGGCGTCAGGTCGGTGCGGCGCAGGATCAACTGGCGCAGGATGCCGCCGTCGATGGCCTCGCCGATCACCGTCGCGCCCACCAGCCGTCCGTCACGCAGCACTAGCCGGCGATAGCGGCCGGTCTCCGGGTCGCCGTCCTCGTGCACGTCCAGGTCGTCGCCCTCGGCCAGGGCATCGCCCACCGACACCGCATGGCGACCGAAGGCCGCGTAGGTGTTGAGGGGAATGGCGCCGTCGTAGGGCGGCACCCGGTCGCCGGCCATGTCCATGCCGGCGATGCGGCCCTGGTCCACCGCGCTCGGCAGGATGCCGCTGACCGCCACGCCGCCGCCGAAGGCCGGTCCCTCGGTGACGTCGCCGGCGGCCCAGATGCCGGGCCGGGTGGTGCGCATGTGGGCGTCCACCAGGATCCCCCCGGCGGCGCCGAGTCCGATATCGGTGCCGGCCAGATAGCCCGTTTCCGGGACCACGCCGGCGGCCACCACCAGCAGGTCGGTGGCCAGGGTCTCGCCGTCGTCCAGCGCCAGCGCCACCGCGCCGTCGCCCCCGCCTTGCGCCGAGGCCACGGTGCGACCGCACAGCAGGCGCGCGCCCCGGGCGGCGAAGGCCTGACCGATCATGGCCGCGGCGGTGGCGCCGAAGTAGAGCGGCAGGGGATGCGCGCCGCGCTCGACGATGGTCACGTCCAGGCCGGCCGTCACCAGGTTCTCGGCCGCGTGCATCCCCACCAGCCCGGCGCCCAGAACCACCGCCCGCCGCGCCGCGCCGATCGCCTCGCGCAGGGCCACGGCGTCGTCGAGGGTGCGCAGGACGTGCCGGGGCACCGTCTCCAGCCCGGCAATGTCGGGCACCACGGGGCGGGCGCCGGTGGCCAGCAACAGCTTGCCGTAGCGCCACATGGCCCCGGACTCCAACCGCGCCGTGAATGCGTCCGGATCAAGGCCGACCAGGGCGTCCTCGCGCACGAACGTTGCCCCCTGGGCCGCGAACCAGCCGCTGTCGCGCAGCGGGACCCGCTCCGGCTTGGCCCGCCCCGAGACCACATAGGGCAGGATGGTGGGCGAGTAGGGCGGATGGCGGTCGCGCGTCACCAGGGTGACGGATCCGCTGTGGTCGTGCATCCGGATGGCGGTCACCGCCTCCAGGGCGGCGTGGCTGCTGCCGACGATCAGGTAATCGGTGTCGGGCATGGCGGCGCGGTCCCGTCAGTCGGTTTCGTTGAGCCAGACCGGCCCCGCCGGGGCCTGTCCGTCGCGCAGGCGGCCCACGTCGAAGATCGCGCGGGCGACGTGCTCGGCGGTGATGTCGGCGCCGGCCAGACCGCCGATGAAGCCCAGCGACGGCACGACGCGGCCCCCGCGCGCGAGGGCCGCCAGGACCTCCTGGTGCATCGGCCCGGTGTTCCAGCCAAAGCTGACGGCGCGGTCGATGACGCCGATGGCCTCCACGCCGGACAACGCGTCGGCCACGGCGGCCACCGGGAACGGCCGCACGGTCTTGATCTTCAGCAGGCCGACGCGGGTTCCGGCCGCGCGGGCCTCGTCCACGGCGTCCTTGGCGGCGCCGGTCATGCTGCCGATGGTGACCAGGGCGCGGTCGGCGTCGTCCAGGCGGTAGGCCTCGACCAGGGCCGGATGGTGGCGGCCGAACCGGTCTGCGAAGTCTGCGTGGACCTCCTTGATCACCCGCAGGGCCGCCTCCATGCCGGCGCACAGGCTTTTCCGATAGCGCACGAACAGGGCCGGTCCGGGGCCGCCGGCGCCGCCGGTCAGGGGATCGACGGCCATCGGCCGCGCCGGATCAAGGGCGGTGTGCCAGTTGACGTCCGTGGGGCCGACGAACGCCTCCGCCTGTCGCGCATCCGGGATTTCCAAGCGGGAGACGCCATAGGACAGATAGTTGCCGTCGTGGCAGACGTTGACGGGCAGCATGACGTCGCGGTGCTCGGCGATGCGGAACGCCATGAGCGTGGTGTCCAGGACCTCCTGAACGGTCTCGCAATAGATCTGGATCCAGCCGACATCGCGCACGGTCATGGCGTCCTGCTGGCCGCCCCAGACGCATTGCGGGGTGATGCCGTCACGGGTCACCAGTGACATCACCATGGGCAGGCGCAGGCCGGGCGTGCGCATGTAGGGCTCGAACATGAACGCCAGCCCGGGGCCGGAGGTCGCGGTGTAGGTGCGCGCGCCGCCCAGCATGGCGCCCTGCAGGGCCGAAAGCACGCTGTGCTCGCCCTCGACGTTCATCAGGGTGGCGGTCAGGGTGCCGTCGGCGATGAACTGCGAGACGTACTCGACCAGCGAGGATTGGGGCGTGATGGGGTAGACGGCCACCACGTCGGGCTTGGCCAGCGCGACACCCCAGGCGGCGGCCTGGTTGCCGTCGCAGACGATGACGCGGGGCGCGTTGGTGGCGACGTGGGTCATGGGCGGGCGTCCGTTTCGGGGATCATGGCGATGGCGCGCTGTGGGCATTCCTGGGCGCAGACGCCACAGCCCTTGCAGACGCGCAGGTCGAAATCGAACCAGGCCGGCCGCTCCACCACGCACTGGGTCGGGCAATAGGTCCAGCAGACGGCGCACTTGACGCACTTCTCGCGCGCCACCACCGGCCGCAGCGCGCGCCAGTCCCCCGGCAGCATGGGGCTCAGCCGGGTGGCGACGGGGCACAGGTCGCCGTTGTCTGGTGGGGCGGCCGAAGGGGCGACGGGTTGGGCGGTGCCATCGGCGTTGTCCTCGATCCGAGCGCGATCCTGAACCGTGGTCTCGTGAAAGCCGCGCCGCGCCGCCTCGATGTTCTGCGTCAGGCCGGCATCGCGGAAGCTCGCCTGTTCGAGCGCCGACTCGAGTGCCTCAAGAGACACCAGGCCGGTGGCGCGCGCGCAGGCGCCGAGCATGATGGTGTTGGTGATGGGCCGGCCGTAGATCGCCTGCGCCAGCCCGACCGCGTCGCACACGCCCACCCGGCCGACCGAGGGTGGCACGTCCAACTCGTCCGCCGTCAGCCCGGTCGCCTGCACCAGCGTGCCGCCCGGCTTCATGCCGGCGAAGATGTCGACGGCGCGCCCGACCGTGGTGTCGATGCACAGGATGATGTCCGGCGCATAGATGTTGGTCATGGCGCGGATCGGCCGGTCGGCACAGCGCAGGAACGCGGCCACCGGCGCGCCCCGCCGCTCGAACCCGAACGACGGGATGGCCACCGCGTGGCGGCCTTCCTCGACCAGGGCCTTGGCCAGGATCGTGGAGGCGAGCACGGCGCCCTGGCCGCCGCGACCATGGATGCGAATCTCGTGCATCGATAGGGCTTTCCGTCTGGGACCGTCGCCTAGCGGACTCCGGCCCGGCGCCTCTATGCCGCTGAGGCGGCCACCGCTTCGGCCTTCTTCCTCAGGCGCTGCTTGGTCTTCTCGACGTCGACCACGAAGCGCGCGTGGCGGCCCTTGCAGATGTCGCCGGCGGCGTCCCGACCCGTCACGTCAAAGGTCACGGCGCGGCCGTCCACCTCGGCGACGGTGGCGGTCAACTCCACCCACATGCCGGCCAGTGTGGGGGCGAGGTGGTCGACCTCGACGCGCGTGCCGACCGAATCCTCGCCGGCGTCGGCGTGCCGCAACAGCAGGTCGCGGGTGGTCATCTCGATGTCGCGCACCAGCTCGGGCGTGGCGTAAACGCGGCCGTCCTCGCCCATGAAATCGATGGTGCGGGCGGTGTCGATGTCGATCCGGACCGTCGTGGTCAGACCCGGGACCAGGGTCTCTTTCATGGTGTCGTGTCCTCCCTGTCGGACCGCCGGTGCTGTCCGGCGATGTCCTTTCTTGGTTCAGGGGCCTTCTAGTACCACAAGGCCGATTTGCGCAAGCGGAATGATCGTGTTCAGACCGTGCGTCCCGGCCCGCCGCCGTCAGAGGCCCCAGCCGGGCGGGGCCGGACTGGGCCGGCTCGTGCCCCGTCCACGCACCGGCGTATGCGGCACGGTGAACCCGCGCGTGGCCGCCGCGCGGGTCATCAGCAGCAGCTTCGCGGTCCAACCGGCGGCGGCGATGAGCAGGCCCGCCACGCCAGCCATGACGGATGGCGCGGCCGATCCCATCGTCGGCGGTAGCGCCAGCGCCATCGCCAGCAGAACAGCCGGCAGCCCATGACCGAGCCCCAGGACCCAGGGCGCCATCCGGTCCAGCACCCTCAGGCTGGCCTCGGGCGCGCCGGCGCGATGCAGGGTCCGATGATAGCGACTCCACGCCGCCCCTCGCGCCGCCACGGCCAGCAGGGCGAGCCAGAGGCTCCAGGCGGGCGGTGTCGGCGACGCCAGGGCGCCGACGACGAGGAACAGCCCGGCTCCCTCGGCCAGGCCGGTGGCGAGCATGGCCGGCCGCAGCGCGGGCTCGCGCCACGCCGGCACGCCGCGCACGGCGCGCAGGATGTTGGCCTGACAGTACAGGAACCCGGCGGCGATCAGGGCGGCCAGCACCAGGGCCGCGATGGCAACGCCGCTGTCAGCGCCCAGAACCAAGCCGGCGCCGAGCGCGGCCGCGCCCAGCCCGAACAGCGGCATGGCCAGCACGCTTTCCCGCGTCATCCACGAGGTTTGCGGGTGGAAGAACACGTTGATGGCCCGCCACGGCCGCCCGATCTCCAGGAACACCATGCCCAGCCCGAAGGCCACGCACGCGAAACCGACAAGCGCGGCGGGCCACCAGGGGCCGCCGACCAGCGCGGCGCCGGCGGCGACCATGATCAGCCCGGTACCGGTGCCGCCGCCGATGAAGTTGCAGGCCGCGCGCACATCCCAGAACGGCTGCAGCCGGGGCCGGTGGCCGAGGGTCAGGCGAGGGGGTGCCGTCACGGTCCCGCCTCCTTGTCCCAAAGGTAGAAGAAACTGGGGCCGGTGCCGGCGTCCTCGTTCATGCGGAAATGGCGGTTCTCGCGCAGCAGGCGCGAAACGGCGCTGTCGGGATCATCCAGGTCGCCGAAGGTCATGGCCCCGGAGATGCAGGCGTTGACACAGGCCGGCGTGGCCTCGGGGTCGACCCCGGGCGTCAAGCCCCGGGCGAGCCCCGAATCGATCCGGTCGACGCAGAAGGTGCACTTCTGCGTCACGCCGAGCTTGCTCTTATCGAAGCGGGCGGCCTCCGGCGCGGTGGGCTGGTCGCCGAAGGCCCACGTCGGCTCGTCGACCTTGTAGCGGGCGTCGTAGGGGCAGGAGAGGGCGCAATAGTCGCAGCCAATGCAGATGTCGTAATCAATGACCACCACCCCGTCGGGCCGTTTGCGCGTGGCCGTGGACGGACAGACCTCGACGCAGGCGGGCGCCTGACAGTGTTGGCATCCGGTGGGCACGAACAGTCGCTGAACGTCCGGATACTGGCCGACCTCCATGTCCAGCACGCGGCGCCACTGCACGCCCGGCACGGTGGCGTTGGCGTGCTTGCAGGCGGCGGTGCAGGTTTGACAGCCGACGCAGCGGCGCAGGTCGGCAACCATGACAAAGCGGGTCATCGGGTGCCTCCCACCTTGCGCAGGGCCACCAGCGCCACGTCCGCGCCCGAGCCGGTCGAGTCGGTGAGGGCGAGCGACAGCGCGGAAACCGTGTTCAGCGTGGCGTAGTCCAGGTCCTTGGCGTAGGGCGTGGCCCAGTGCCCGAACTGACCGGGGATGACCACGGTGTCGGGGCGGATGCCCTCGACGGGTTCGGCCCGGCCCTCGGTGGTGCCAACCGGGGAGCGCACCTCGACCCGGTCGCCGGCGGCGATGCCCAGCCGCCGCGCCGTCCCGGCGTTGAGCACGATGCGGCCGGTGCCGCGCACGTTCTCCGCCACCTCGTGCATGAGCTGGATGCCGGCGTTGTTGCCGGCCGAGTACTGCATACTCTTGGTGGAGACCGCCCAGAACGGGTAGTCCTCCGGGTCGACGCCGGCGTCCCGCAGGGACCGGACCCAGAAGCCCGGAAAGTCGTGCCAGCGGGGGATCGCCTCGTATTCCTTGACCTGCTCGGTCCACCAGGTGTGGCCGGCCTCGGTCATGCGGGCGCCCAATTCCTTGCCGACGCGGAACAGGCGCTCCTGGTACGGCAGTTCATAGCGCAATCCCTGCTCCACCATGGTCGGGTGCAGGTACCAGTCCAGGCGGCGGAAGGGCACGACCTGGAAGCCGTGATCCTTGAACCACGCCAGATCCTTGACGTCCCGCCCCTGGGTCAGGTCGGCGGAGGCGGCCTTGCAGATGGCGTCCCAGATGGCCTCGACGTCGTGTTCGGCGTCCTCGGCGAGGGAATGGTCGTAGCCGTCGCCCGTCAGCGGCACGCCGCCGGCGCCCCGGTTGATGGCCGCGTTGTAGCCCTCCAGCAGGCCGGTGCGGCGGGCCAACTCGCCGGCGATCCAGGACAGGTCGCGCGCCTCGCCGCACGGTGGCACCGCCGGCTGGCGCAGGGCGAAGCCGTGGTGGTTCCAGTGCTGCTCGACATACTTCGTGCCGCCGATGCGGATGAGCTGCGTGCTCTCCAGGTCGGTGGCGTCCGGCAGCAGGATGTCGGCCATGTGGTTGGTTTCGTCGTGCGTGTAGGCGAACGAGACGACGAAGGGCATCCGGGCGATGGTCTCGGCGATCTGGGTCGTGTCCCAGAACGAGATCGCGGGGTTGGTTCGGTAGGTGAACCAGACCTCGGGAAAGGTTGGGCGCGGCCAGTCCTGGGGGGCTTCGCGCACGAACATCCAGGCCAGGTGAGTGGGGCCGAGCGCCTGCCCCCACGCCGAGCCCCCCACCAGCGGCACCAGGGTTCTGTGCGCATTGCGGCCGGAGGGCTTGGCCTCCCAGGTCTTGCGGCCGGTGCGGTTGAGGCGGGCGACCATGAAGCCGTCCTCGCCGGGCTGCACGCTGGCCAGTCGGTTTTCGTGCGGGCGGTTGAGGCGGACGGTGGTCCCCAGGGTGCCGCCGGGCACCTCCAGCGCGCCGACCAGGGTAGCCAGCATGGTTCGCGCCCAGCAGCAGGGGAACGCGCCCCAGCCGTTGTTGACCGTCTTGCCCAGGGTCACGGCGACCGGCCGGAAGGGCAAGGTCTGGCCGTCGACCTCGATGGTCTCGCCGACGCAGGCGTGGTCAAGGTATTCGTTGGCGAGGCGGCGCATGGTCGCGGCCGGCACGTCGCAGATGCCGGACGCCCATTCGGGGGAGTAGGGCCGCATTTCCTCGACCATGACCGTGAAGGCGGTGGCGCCCGTCGTCGAGTCGTGATGCCATGTTTGGTCGTCGGGACCGCGTTCGATCGCCGGGCCGACCGTGTGGCGCCCCTCCAGGGCCGGCGTGAGGTTCGCCGCGTCGTGCGGCGTCGCCGTTGCGCTCGCCGTGTCCCATACGAGCGGTTTGCCGGTGTCGGGGTCGCGCAGGTAGTAACCATGCGGGCCGACGAGGTAGGGCGAGGCGGTGCGGTCGCGCAGGAACGCCAGATCGAGCCGCTCGCGCGGCGCCTCGTGCAGCAGCACATGCACCAGCGCCAGCATGAACGCGGCGTCGGTCTTCGGTTTGATCGGCACCCACTCGGCCGAGGCGGCGGCGGTGATCGACAGGTGCGGTTCCACCTGCACCCGCTTGATGCCGCGCACCCGGGCGTCGGCGTGGCGGGCCACCGCGCAGGGGCCGCCGGAGACCTCGACGTTGGTGCCGAAGGACAGCACGAACCGGGTGTGTACGGTGTCGGCGCAGACGGTGAACCCGCGATGCCAGAACTCGCCGTAAAGGTGTTCCGAGTGGACGCACTTCACGCCCTGGCCGGAGCCGAAGCTGTAGTCGATCGGTCCCCAGGCGGCGAGAAAGCCGGGAAAGGTGCCCATGTAGCTGGCCGGCGTGCCGCCGTGACCGAAGGTCGCCGCCACGCGGGGCAGCCCGTCGTCGTCGGTCAAGCCGGTTTCGCGAATCGCCTTGAGCCGGCCGCAGATCGTGTCGAGCGCCTCGTCCCAGGTGATGGGAACGAATCCGGGATCCTCGTCACGCCCCTTGCGCGGGTTCGTCCGCTTCATGGGCGTGAGGACGCGGTGCGGGCTGTACGTTTTCTGCACCAGGCCGAACGCCTTGACGCAGACCCGGCCGTCCGCCGGGTGAATGCCCTTGGCGGCGAAATTCGGCTCCACTTGGGTGGCGACACCGTTCTCGACCCTGACGGTCATCAGGTCGGGACCAGCCACGCAGTTGTAGCAGAAGGTCGGCACCCGCCGAGCCTCCTGGGCTTGCGTCGACGTCATCGGACGTGTCCTCCGCGCTATAGCGCATAATCGTACCGGTTTGCCGGTTTTGTCGTATGATATCGTTTTTGGTGGACGCCGCCAAAGGAAAACGGAAGCGATCGATCCTGATCCTGAGTGCGTTACGCTGGCATCCAAGGAACACGGTGGGGGCAAGGAAGAGGAGGCGGCCGATGCCCATGGCACGGGGACAACGGCATGGGGCCGACGGGACCGTCGGCGGGGTCGACTGGACCCTGGCCGAGGAGACTCCTGTGGCCGTGGTCATCAACGCCGCGCCGTTCGCGGTGATGATGGCGACGCCGGCCGACCTGGAGGACTTCGCGCTTGGGTTCTGCCTGGGCGAGGGCCTGATCGCCGCGCCGGACGCCCTGCTGCTGACGAAGACAACCCGCCTCGACATGGGCTGGGAACTGTGCCTCGCCGTGGACCCCGACCAGGCGGACACGGATCGGCTGGCCGGACGGCGCGGGCTGGAGGGGCGCACCGGCTGTGGTCTGTGCGGCGTGGAAACACTGGCCCAGGCGGTTCCCAAGCCGGCGCGGGTTGGCGCCCCACCGCCTGGGTTGACGCCGGCGGCGATCACGCGGGCGTTCGCCGCCTTGCCCGACCACCAGCCGCTGAACGCGCGCACCCGCTCGGTTCACGCGGCGGCGTTCTGCGGGCCGGACGGGGCGATCCTGATGGCCCGCGAGGACGTGGGCCGGCACAACGCCCTGGACAAGCTGATCGGCGCGGTGGTGCGGGCCGACCTCAACCCGGCGGACGGCTTCGTCGTGATGTCCAGCCGGTGCAGTGTCGAACTGGTGCACAAGGCGGCGCGGGTCGGCGTGCCGGTGCTGGCGACGATCTCGGCCCCCACGACGCTGGCGCTGGACACGGCCGCCCGGGCCGGCATGACCCTGGCCGCGCGCGCCGGCCCTGATGAAGTGGCGTGGTTCCCGCCCGAGGTCGAACGCGCGCTGGGGTAGGCGAGGGGGCCTCAGAAAAACGCGTTCAGCCCGGTTTGGGCGCGGCCCAGGATCAGGGCGTGGACATCGTGAGTCCCCTCGTAGGTGTTCACGGCCTCCAGGTTCAGCACATGGCGGATGACGTGGAACTCGTCGGCGATGCCGTTGCCGCCGTGCATGTCACGCGCGGCGCGGGCCATGTCGAGCGCCTTGCCGCAACTGTTGCGCTTGACCAGGCTGATCATCTCCGGCGCCATCCGGCCGTCGTCCAACAGCCGCCCGACCCGCAGGCAGGCGTGCAGGCCGAGCGTGATCTCGGTCTGCATGTCGGTCAGCTTCTTCTGGATCAACTGCGTCTGCGCCAGTGGGCGGCCGAACTGCTTGCGGTCGAGCGTGTACTGCCGCGCGGCGTGCCAGCAGAATTCGGCCGCGCCCAGCGCGCCCCAGGAAATGCCGTACCGCGCCCGGTTGAGGCACCCGAACGGCCCCTTGAGGTTTTGAACGTTGGGCAGAAGGTTCTCCGCCGGCACGAACACCTCATCCATGACGATTTCGCCCGTGAGCGAGGCGCGCAGGCTGAACTTGCCCTCGATCTTGGGCGCCGACAGGCCCTTCATGCCCTTTTCCAGCACGAATCCGCGAATGATGTCGTCGTCGGTCTTGGCCCAGACGACGAAGACGTCGGCGATGGGGCTGTTGGTGATCCAGGTCTTGGTGCCGGTCAGCAGGTAGCCGCCGTCCACGGTCCGGGCACGGGTGCGCAGACTGCCGGGATCGGAGCCGGCGTCCGGCTCGGTCAGGCCGAAGCAGCCGACCCACTCGCCGGTGGCCAGCCGGGGCAGGTACTTCCGCCGCTGGTCCTCGGTGCCGTAGGCGTGGATGGGGTGCATGACCAGCGACGACTGCACGCTCATGGCTGAGCGGTAGCCGCTGTCGACGCGCTCGACCTCGCGCGCGATCAGGCCGTAGCAGACATAAGACACGCCGGCACAGCCGTAGGTCTCGGGCAGGGTGGGGCCGAGAAAGCCAAGCGCGCCCATCTCGGTCATGATGGCGCGGTCGAACACCTCGTGGCGGTGCGCCAGGGTGACCCTGGGCATCAGCTTGTCCTGGCAGTACGCCCGGGCCGAATCGCGCACCATGCGCTCGTCCTCGGTCAGAACGTCTTCCAGAAGCAGGGGGTCATCCCACTGAAACGAGGCGATCTCGGCCGGCATCATTCGTCTCCACGTGAACTGAGAGTGAGGCGGGCAGGACGGCCGCGCCGGCCGCCCGAAACCCGCTTGACTTTGTAAGAAGCATTATGGTACGTCAATGCCATTATTAACGGTCGGGGCATTTCGCGGCGCGAATCGGCCCGGCCCAAGCGGCTTCCCAAGCGGAAACAGGAGCCGCCAGAAGACGCGAGCAGGGAGAAGCGAATGTCCAACGAAGCCCATCAATGGGTCATGACCGCGCTTGGCCAGCCGTTCGAACGGCGCCCGTTGGCGGTGACCGATCCGCCCGCCGGGCAGGTGGTCGTGGAAATCGCCGGCTGCGGCGTCTGTCATACCGACCTGGGCTTTCTGTATGACGGCGTGCGCACCAATCATCCCTTGCCCCTGACTCTGGGCCACGAGATCAGCGGCCACGTCGTCGCCACCGGCGAGGGCGCCGCGGACTGGCAAGGACGCGCGGTCATCATCCCCGCCGTCATGCCCTGTGGGGTGTGTGATCTGTGCCGCCGAGGCAAGGGCACCATCTGCCCGCACCAGAAGATGCCGGGCAACGACATCGACGGCGGCTTCGCCACGCATATCACGGTGCCGGCGCATGGTCTATGTCCCGTGGACGAGGATCGCCTGGCCGCCATCGGCCTCGGCCTGGCCGACGTTTCGGTGGTCGCCGACGCGGTGACCACGCCCTATCAGGCAGTGACACAGGCCGAGGTCACCCCCGGCACCCTGTGCGTGGTGATCGGCGTCGGCGGCGTCGGCGGCTATTGCGCGCAGATCGCCGCCGCGTTCGGCGGCGTGGTGGTGGCGCTGGACGTGGACGACGCCAAGCTGGAGGCCATCGCCCCCCACGGTGCCGCCAAGACCATCAACGTCAAGGGTGCCGACCCGCGCGGTCTTCGCAAGGAGATCGCCGCCTTCGCCAAGGAACGGGGCGCCTCGTCCCGCGAATGGGCGATCTTCGAATGCTCCGGCACCGCCGCCGGGCAGACCACGGCCTGGTCCCTGCTGGTGCATGGGGCGACGCTGGCAATCGTCGGCTTCACCATGGACCGGGTTGAGGTGCGGCTGTCCAACCTGATGGCCTTCCACGCCCGCGTCCTCGGCAACTGGGGCTGCACGCCGGACCTGTACCCAGCCGCGCTCGACCTGATCCTCGACCGGCGCATCGAACTGGGCGCCTTCGTCGAGCGCCATCCCCTGGCCGAGATCAACCGCGTCATCGAGGACGCCCACGCCCATCGTCTGGCGCGCCGCGCGGTGATGGTTCCCTGAGCGCGCCGAAAAGGCCAATCGAGACACACCCCACATCATAAGAGGGCAGAGCATGACCGCCGATACCGCTTCCGTCACCACGGCCACCGCTCCGGCCGCGCTTTTCGATCACACCCTGACGCGCGACTTCGTGCGGCCCGGCGTGATCTTCGAGAAGAAGCCGGCGCGCACTCCCGACGGCAAGGAGGTCGCGGGCCTGTACAACGCCTGGATCACCCTGGACAACCCGAAGCAGTACAACTCGTACACCACCGACATGGTCAAGGGCGTCATCCTGGCGTTTCGGGAGGCTTCGTGCGCGCGGGACGTGGTCGCTGTGGTGTTCACGGCCACCGGCGACAAGGCGTTCTGCACCGGCGGCAACACCAAGGAATACGCCGAGTACTACGCCGGCAATCCGCAGGAGTACCGCCAGTACATCCGCCTGTTCAATGACATGGTCTCGGCCATCCTGGGCTGCGACAAGCCGGTGATCTGCCGCGTGAACGGAATGCGCATCGGCGGCGGCCAGGAAATCGGCATGGCCTGCGACTTCTCGGTGTCCCAGGACCTCGCCCGCTTCGGGCAGGCCGGCCCCAAGCACGGCTCGGCCCCCGTCGGCGGGTCCACCGACTTCCTGCCGGTCATGCTCGGCTGCGAGATGGCCATGGTCTCCGGCTCGTTGTGCGAGGCGTGGTCGGCGCACAAGGCGGCGCGCCTCGGCCTGCTGACCGACATCGTCCCGGCGCTGAAGGTGGACGGAAAATTCGTGCCCAACCCGCTGGTCATCACCGACCGCTGGACCGACGAGTACGGCCGTATCGTCCACGGCGAGTTCCGCACCGGCGAGGAGGCCGAGGCCGCCAAGGCCACACTCAAAAAGGGCGAGATCGACCTGTCCCTGCTGGACCAGAAGGTCGAGGAACTGTGCGCCAAGATCCTGCTGACCTTCCCCGACTGCTTCACCAAGACCATCGAGGAACTGCGCAAGCCCAAGCTGAACGCCTGGAACGCCAACAAGGAGAACAGCCGGGCGTGGCTGGCGCTGAATATGATGACCGAGGCCCGCGCCGGGTTCCGGGCCTTCAACGAGGGCACCAAGGCCGACCGCGAGATCGACTTCGTCGGCCTGCGTCAGGCGCTGGCCAAGGGCACGCCCTGGACGCCGGAGTTGACCGAGAGCCTGCTGCCCGCCGCGAGGGCCGGCAAATGAGCGACGCGCCGGCCTCTTCCCCCCTCAAGGTCTGGCTGGACCGCGACGGCGCCCTGTTGCGTCTGCGGCTGTCGCGGCCCAAGGCCAACATCGTCGACGCCGCCATGATCGGCGCGCTGTCCTCAGCACTGGCGGAGCATCGGGACGCCCAGATGCTGCGCGGTGTGCTGATCGACCACGAAGGCCCGCACTTCAGCTTTGGCGCCAGCGTCGAGGAGCACATGCCAGACCGGGTCGCCGCCATGCTGGCCACCCTGCACCGGCTGGTGCTCGACCTGCTGGCCTATCCGCTGCCGGTGATGGTGGCGGCGCGAGGCCAGTGCCTGGGCGGCGGGCTGGAGGTGGCGACGGCCGGACACATACTGTTCGTCCACCCGGAGACCCGGCTGGGTCAGCCGGAAATCCAACTCGGCGTGTTCCCGCCGGCGGCCTCTTGTCTGCTGCCCGAGAGAATGCCCCTGGGCGCGGCCGAGGATCTGCTGCTGTCCGGCCGTTCCATCGACGGCGCCGAGGCCGCGCGCCTGGGGCTGGCCCAGCACGTCGGCGACGACCCCGAGGCCGCCGCCCTGGCGTGGTTCGACCAGGGGCCGGCCCGGCACAGCCCGGCGGTGCTGCGCCTGGGTGTCAAGGCCGCGCGGCTGGGCCTGGTGGAGCGGGTGCGCGACAAACTGGGCGCGCTGGAAGACCTGTACCTGTCCGAGCTGATGCGCACGCACGACGCCAACGAGGGGCTGAACGCCTTCCTGGAGAAGCGTCCGGCAACATGGGAGGGCCATTGACCATGGACATGCCCGTTTCCAAGGCCGGCGTCATCGCCCGGCGCTGCGAATCCATCGTCGATGACCTGAGTTTTCAGGCGGCGCGCGACTGGAAGGCCGCCGAGCCCGGCCGCAAGGTGGTCGGCTTCCTGCCGGTGTACGTGCCGATGGAACTGATCCACGCCGCCGGTTGCCTGCCGCTGGGCCTGTTCGGTGGCGGCGACCGCATCGAGGTCATCCACGGCGACGCCTACTACCAGAGCTACATCTGCCGCATTCCGCGCTCGACCATCGAACTGGGGGTGACCGGTCGCCTGGATTTCGTCGACGGCCTGCTGTTCCCGTTCGTCTGCGACGTGATCCGCAATCTGTCGGGCATGTGGAAGGTGATGTTCCCCGACGTCTGGACCAAGTTCTTCGACACGCCGCAGAACTTTGATCCGGAGATCGGCGGGACGTACTACACCCACGAATTGCGCGAACTTCGCGCCGACCTGGAACGCCTGACCGGGCGGGACATCACCGACGCGGCGTTGCGGGCCTCCATCGCGCTGTACAACGAGAACCGTCGGCTGGTGCGCGCCGTCTACGACGCCCGCGCGGCGGAACCGTGGAAGGCGCCGGCCGCCGACGTCTACGTCGTCATGCGCGCCGGCCTGATGATGCCGGTGGAGGAACACAACGCCCTGCTGGCCGACTACCTGGCCGCGCTGGACATCGAGGACCGGCCGCGCAAGGACAACGTCCGCGTCGCAATCTTCGGCTCGTTCTGCGAACAGCCGCCGCTGGCCCTGCTGAAGTCGATCGAGATGGCCGGCTGCTACGTGGTCGAGGACGACTACAGCCTGGTCAACCGCTTCATCACCGAGGACGTGGCCACCGACGGCGACCCCCTTGCGGCGCTGTCCACCGCCTACCTGCGGCACTCGGTGGAGACGTCGTGCAAGTACGTGCCGAACGAGGCGGACAAGGGCCGCTTCCACGTCGAGCGCGTCAAGCAGACCGGCGCCGAGGGCGTGATCTACGCCGCCCCCAGCTTCTGCGATCCGGCGTTGCTCGACCGGCCGATGATCTGCGGACGCCTGTCCGACGCCGGCATCCCGAACATGAGCTTCAAGTACGCCGAGAACTCCGGCCAGATGCAGCCCATCCGCGAACAGGCCGGTGCCTTCGCCGATTCCATCAAACTGTGGAGCTGAGCCGATGACCGTAGCCGTCAAAGAGCCGTCCATGCTGCTCCAGAAGGAGATGATCGCCGGGAACTATGACGCGATCACCTCCGCGCATGAAACCGGACGCAAGGTCTCCTCGACGTTCGTGCCCGGCAACCTGAACGAACTGCTGATGTGCTTCGGCATCCTCAACAACCTGCCGGAGATCAACGCCATCCAGAACGGGATGCGCCGCCTGTCGGGCGACTACATCATGGAGGCGGAGAAGGGCGGCCATTCCGAGGACGTCTGCACCTACGTCAAGGCCGACATCGGCATGATGGGGCGCGGCAACATCGCCCCCAACGGCAAGCCGTTTCCCGAGCCCGACGTGCTGCTGTTGTCCTACACCGGCTGCTACACGTTCATGAAGTGGTTCGAACTGCTGCGCGCCGAGTACAAGTGCCCGACCCTGATGCTGCATGTCCCCTACGAGGGCGACGGCCATTCCACGCCGAACATGATCGACTACGTGGTCAAGCAGTTGAAAGAGGTCATTATTCCGGGGCTGGAGGAGGTCTCCGGCGTCAAGTTCGACATCGACCGGCTGCGCGAAATCCTCGCCCTGTCGGCGAAGGCCGAGGACGATCTGGTCTGGTGCCTGGAGACGGGCAAACACAAGCCATCGCCCATCGACGCCTATTTCGGCGGCGTCTACTACATCGGCCCCATCTTCACCGCCTTTCGCGGCACCGAAGAGGCGGTGGACTACTACACCGCCCTTCGTCAGGAGGTGAAGGCGCGCCTCGACGCCGGTCAGGGGCCGACGTTGCCGGACGGTAGCGTTCTGACCGACCAGAAATACCGGCTGGTGGTCGAGGGGCCGCCCAACTGGACCAGTTTCCGTGAGTTCTGGCAGATGTTCGCCGACGAGGGCGCGGTGGTGGTGGCCTCCAGCTACACCAAGGTCGGCGGCATGTACGACCTGGGGTTCCGCCACGATCCGGCCGACCCGCTGCGCTCGCTCGCCGAGTACTGCCTGGGCTGCTACACCAACCGCAACCTGCCCAGCCGCGTCGACATCCTTGCCCAATACGTCGAGGACTACGAGGCCGACGGCCTGCTGGTGAACTCGATCAAGAGCTGTAACAGCTTCAGCGCCGGGCAGCTGATGATCATGCGCGAGGTGGAGCGCCGCACCGGCAAGCCCGGCGCCTTCATCGAGACCGATCTGGTCGATCCCCGCTACTTCTCGCCGGCCAACGTCAAGAACCGGCTGGAAAGCTATTTCCAGATGATCGACCAGAAGCGCCGCGGCGCCAACAAAGCCGCCTGATCAGAGGGACGACACCCCATGCGCTGCTTCATCGGGATTGACCTGGGCTCCACCACTACAAAGGCCGTGGTGATGGACGACACCTGCCGGGTCATGGGGCGGGGGATCACCAATTCCCGCTCCAACTACGACACGGCCGCCGCCGTCGCCAAGCAGGAGGCGCTGATCGATACGCGCCTGACCCTGTTCCGAAACAGCCTGTCGGCGTTTCCGACCCTGGCCGGCAAGGTTGACGATATCCTGGCCGACATCGAGCGGAACTTCCGCCACGTCCAGTACCTGGAAAAGCTGGAAGATCTCGAACAAACCTGCCTGGAGAACACCGGAACGCCGCGTCTGGCCGACGTACGCGCCGTGGCCCGGGGGGTCATTGCCACGGTGTTCACCCGCCTGCGGGAGGACTCGGGCGACCTGTTCGCCCCCGGCGTGGCGCGCAAGTCCGACTTCTTCCGCGATCTGGCCGGGGGTGGCTTCATGCACGCGGCGGAGGCGGCCTGCAAGGACGCCGGGCTGTCCTTCGACCTCATCCTCAACGTCTACGACAAGTCGATCATCGCCGTGGAAAACCGCGAGCCGACCGCGACCATGGAAAGCACCTTCCTGCGGGCGTTGGAAAAGTCCGGTGCGGCCGGTGGCGGGCCGGAGGTCGCCCAGGTGCTCAAGGACACGCTGGCCGTGCCGCTGGAGGAATCCTACGTGGTGGGCACCGGCTACGGCCGCGTGCGCCTGCCGTTCCCCAAGGAACACATCCGCTCCGAGATTCTCTGCCACGGCCTGGGCGCGCACATGATGTTCCCGGGCACGCGCACGGTGCTGGACATCGGTGGTCAGGACACCAAGGGCATCCAGGTGGACCCGAACGGCATTGTCGAGAACTTTCAGATGAACGACCGTTGCGCCGCCGGGTGCGGCCGCTATCTGGGCTACATCGCCGACGAGATGAGCATGGGCCTGCATGAACTCGGCCCGATGGCGCTGAAGGCCACGAAGCAGGTGCGCATCAACTCCACCTGCACCGTGTTCGCCGGGGCCGAGCTGCGCAACCGTCTGGCCCTGGGCGAGAAGCGCGAGGATATCCTGGCCGGGCTGCACCGGGCGATCATCCTGCGCGCCATTTCCATCCTGTCGCGCGCCGGCGGGGTTCAGGACGAGTTCACCTTCACCGGCGGCGTGGCCAAGAACGGTGCCGCCGTCAAGGAACTGCGCGCGCTCATCAAGGAAAACTACGGCGACGTGACCATCAACATCGACCCGGACTCCATCTACACCGGCGCCCTGGGCGGCGCCACGTTCGCCGTCCGGGCGGTCACGCAGTAGCGCAGCCACCCGTCCTCCTCCTCAAAGGGCTTTGCCAACCCTGCTCCGTCATTGCGAGGAGCGAAGCGACGAAGCAATCCAGGGCAACGGTGGGCGTCTTTCGCTCTGGATTGCTTCGCCCGCATCTGAAGACGCGGGCTCGCAATGACGGCGCTCCTGGCCGAAACGGTCGGCAATCCCGCGCACGAGCGGAAAAACAGTGTGAATGTGGCAGCTGTCGAGTGAACCGCGACGCAAGGACGCCAGAGCCAACAGCAGTTGAAACAGGGCGAGAGGACCACACCATGAGCAACCTGATCACCGGCGGCGTCGATATCGGCGCGGGCTGCGTCAAGACCGTCCTGTTCCGGGTCAACGGCGCCGAGACCGAATGGCTCGGCCGCGAGGTGCTGCGCATCCGCAACCGCGACCCGTTCCAACTGGCCGAGGACAGCTTCCAGGGCCTGCTGGACGCCCAGGGGCTGCGCCGGGACGACGTGGCCTATGTGGCCTCGACAGGCGACGCGGAAAGCCTGACCTTCACCACCGGCCACTTCTATTCCATGACCACGCACGCGCGCGGCGCGGTGTTCCTCGACCCCGAGGCCCGCGCCGTGATGGACGTCGGCGCGCTGAACGGCCGCGCCATCCGCGTGGACGGGGCCGGCAAGGTGCTGGCCTACAAGATGACCAGCCAGTGCGCGTCCGGCGCCGGCCAGTTCCTGGAAAACATCGCGCGCTACCTGGGCATCGCCCAGGACGAGATCGGGCCGTTGTCGCAGGCGGCGGGGGACTCCGAGAAGGTCTCCTCCATCTGCGCGGTGCTGGCCGAGACCGACGTGATCAACATGGTCTCGCGCGGCATTCCGGCCGGCAGCATCCTGCGCGGCGTCCATGTGTCCATGGCGGTGCGCATGGCCAAGCTGCTGAAGTCCATCGGCGCCAAGGACGGCATCGCCCTGATGACCGGCGGCCTGGGCCTGGATGTGGGCCTGATGTCGGCGTTGAACGCGGCGTTGGAGAAAGAGAAGGTGGCCCTGCGTGCGCGCAGCCACCCCGACGCCATCCACGCCGGCGCCATCGGCGCCGCGCTGTGGGGCGCCTTCCGCTACGAGAAACTGGCGGCCCAGGGCCGGGCGGCGGCGTAGGAGGGCACACCGGCACGGAGCCTTTGCCCGGGGTTTGCAGCCTCGCCGGATCCGCTATTGTGCCCGGAGGGTCCACACTCCGGGGTCGTCGGTATGTCCATTCTCGGTCTTTCGCGTGTCCTGGCGCCGCGGTCGGTGGCGGTGATCGGTGCCTCGGCGCGGCCCCGACGGTTCGGCAACGTGGTCATGCGCAATCTGCTGGAGGGCAACTTCCCGGGGCCGGTCATGCCCGTGAACCCCCGGGAGGAAGCCGTCGCCGGCGTGCTGGCCTATCGGTCCGTCGCCGACCTGCCGGTGGCGCCCGATCTGGCGGTGCTGTGCGTCGCCGGCCGGCAGGTTCCGGAGACCCTGGGCCAGTTGGGCGCGCGCGGCACCGCCGGGGCCATTGTCGTCGCCCTGGATGTGGACCCCGCCGCCATCCGACAGGCATCCCGGACCCACGGCGTGCGCGTGTTCGGCGCCGGCAGCCTGGGCCTGATCCTGCCACAGGCGCGCCTGAACGCCAGCTTCGCGCATGTGCCGGCACAGCCCGGACACGTGGCCTTTGTCTCTCAGTCGGGCGTGCCGGGGGTGTCGGTGCTGGACTGGGCGCGCCCGCGTGGGGTCGGCTTTTCGTGCTTCGTCTCGCTGGGTCAGGCGGCGGACGTCGATTTCGCCGACATGATGGACGTGCTGGCCAACGATCCCGAGACCCGCGCCATCCTGCTGTTCATCGAGTCCATCACCGAACGCCGCGAGTTCATGCCGGCCGCCCGCGCCGCCGCCCGCAACAAACCGCTGCTGCTGGTCAAGACGGGCCGCGACGACCTGAACCGCCAGATCGGTCCGTTCCTGTCGGAGGCCCTGGCCGCGCCCGACGACGTGTTCGACGCCGCCGTCGGCCGGGCCGGCGCGCTGCGCGTTGGCTCGCTGGACGAACTGTTCGAGGGGGCCGAGACGCTGGCCCGCGCGCGCGCCCTGCGCGGCGAGCGGCTGGCCGTGCTGGCCAACGGCGAAGGCGCGCTCACCATGGCGTGGGACGAGATCACCCACGCCAGCGGGGGGCGCCCGGCCACCCTGTCGCCCGACACGCGCGCCCGCCTGGAGGACATCGCCATTCCCGGCGGCATCGGCGACTCGGCGGTGGACCTTGGGTTGGCGGCGGCGCCGGAGCGGTACGGCGAGGCGTTGGCGGTGCTGGCCGAGGACGAGGGCCTGGACGTCGTGCTGGTGGTCCACGTGCCCACACCCATGGCCGATGCGATGGCGACGGCGCGCTCGGTGGTCGAGGCCACACGCCGTCATGGCTGTCCCGTGCTGGCCTGCTGGATCGGCGCCGACGCCGCCATGCCCGCGCGCCGGGTGCTGACCGAGGCCGGCTTGCCGGTCTTCACCAGCATCCGCGCCGCCGTGGGCGGCTTCCGGCATGTGGTCCACCATGCCCGCAACCAGGACATGCTGCTGGAAACACCGCCGTCGGATAGCGCCGACCATCAACCCGACAGGGAGGCGGCCCGCCGCCTGGTCCAGCACGGCTTGGCCGATCCCGACGGCTTGTTGACCGATGCCGCCGCGCGCACCCTGCTCGCGGTCTATGGCGTGCCCACGGTGCCCAGCGTGCCCGCCACCGACGCCGAGGACGCGGCGCGGGCGGCGGAGCGGATGGGCTTCCCCGTGGCCCTGACGGCGGCCTCGCCCGATTTGCCGCGCAAGTGGGACGTGGGCGCGGTGGCGTTGAACCTGGAAAACGGCGCCGCCGTGCGCGCCGCCGCCGAGGGCATTTTGCACCGCGTGCGGCAACACCGGCCCGACGCCCGCGTCCAGGGCTTCGCCGTGCAGCGCATGGCGCTGCGACCCAACGCCCGCCAGCTCATGCTGGGCAGCGCCTGCGACCCGCTGTTCGGCCCGGTGCTGGTGTTCGGCGAGGGCGGGCGTGCGGTAGAGGTGCTGCGCGACCACGTCATCGGCCTGCCGCCGCTCAATCCGCCGCTCGCCCGACAGATGATCGCCCGCACGCGCGTCTCGCGCCGGCTGGAGGCGCACGGTTTCCGGCCTGCCGCCGACCGCGAGGCGCTGGCCCAGGCGCTGGTGCGTCTGTCGCACCTGATCGTCGACAACCCGGAGATCGTGGCCTGTGACATCAACCCGCTGTTCGCCGATGAGCAGGGGGTGCTGGTGGTCGATGCCCGTATTCGGGTGGCGCCCGTGGACGGCTCCGACCGCCGGCGCTTCGCCATCATGCCCTATCCCAGCGACCTGGAAGAGCCGGCCACCCTGTACGACGGCAGCACGGTGACGCTGCGGCCGATCCGTCCCGAGGACGAGCCCGCCCACGCCGACCTGGTGGCCCGGGTCACGCCGCAGGACCTGCGCTATCGCTTTTTCGGCGCGGTGCGGGAGCTGAAGCACCACCAGCTCGCCCGATTGACCCAGATCGACTATGACCGCGAGATGTCCTTCATCGCCTCGCGGCCCCGCGCCGCCGATGGGCAGCCGGAAACCCTGGGCGTGGTGCGCACGGTCACCGATCCGGACAACCGTCGGGGGGAACTGGCCATCCTGGTGCGCTCCGACCTGAAGGGGACGGGGCTGGGCACCATCCTGGTGGACAAGATCGTCCGCTATCACCGGGCGCGCGGCACGGGGGAAATCGGCGCCCAGGTGCTGGCGGACAACGAGGCCATGCTGCGCCTGGCCAAGCGGTGCGGGTTCTCGGTCGGGCGGACGTCGGACCCGGAGGTCATGGACTGCGTCATCCGCACCGGCGGGAACGCGCATTAAAGACGGGGCCGTCTGCCGGCTCAGGCGGCTTCGAGCACCACGGCGATCCCCTGGCCGACGCCAATGCACAGGGTGACCAAGGCGTGGCGCCCGCCCTGCCGCCGCAAGGCCCGCGCGGCGTGCAGCACCAGCCGGGCGCCCGACGCCCCCAGCGGATGGCCGATGGCGATGGCGCCGCCGTCGGGGTTCAGGCGCGGATCGTCGGCGGCCAGCCCCATCTGCTGGCAACAGCCCAGCACCTGCGCGGCGAACGCCTCGTTGATCTCGATCAGGTCCATGTCGGCCAGCCGCAGCCCGGCGCGCGCCAGCGCCTTGGCCGAGGCCGGCACCGGCCCCAGTCCCATCACCCGGGGCGGCACACCCGCCACCGCCGCCGCTCGCACCCGGGCCAGGGGCGCCATGCCCGTCGCGTCGGCCATGTCCGGGCCGCCGACCAACACCAGGGTGGCGCCGTCGTTGATGCCAGAGGCATTGCCGGCGGTCACCACGCCGCCGTCGGCCAGCGGACGCAGCCGGGCCAGCGAGTCCGCCGTGGTCTCCGGCCGGGGATGCTCGTCGGCGTCCACCGACCGGGGTTGCGCCTTGCGGCCGGGTGGCGTGACCGGGACCGGGTGGATCTCGTCGTCGAAGACACCCGCCGCGCGCGCCCGCGCGTAGGCCTGCTGGGACCGCAGCGCGAAAGCGTCACAGTCCTCGCGGCTGATCCCCAACTCCCGGGCCACGGTGTCGGCGGTCTGGGGCATGGTGTCGTCGCCGTGCGGCCCCACCAGCGCCGGATTGGGGAAGCGCGAGCCGATGGTGGTGTCGAACATGCGGATGTCGCGGGCATAGGGTGCTTCGGCCTTGGCCATCACGAACGGCGCCCGGGTCATGGACTCCACCCCGCCGGCCAGAAACAGGTCGCCCTCGCCGACGCGCACGGCCCGGGCCGCGTCCACCACCGCCGTCATGCCGCTGCCGCACAGGCGGTTGACGGTGGCGCCCGGCACCTCCACCGGCAGGCCGGCGACCAGGGCGGCGTTGCGGCCGACGTTGCGGCCATCCTCGCCGGCCTGACAGGCGCAGCCGAGCACCACGTCCTCGATGCGGGACATGGCCTCCGCCGGCAGACGCGCCACCAGGGCGCGGATCAGCCCGGCCGCCAGATCGTCGGGCCGCACCCCGGCCAGGGCGCCACCGTGGCGCCCGAACGGGGTGCGCAGGCCGTCATAAATGTACGCGTCGATCATACCGCCGGGTCCAGGCCTTGCCGCAGGCGGAAGCGCTGGATCTTGCCGGTGGCGGTCTTCGGCAGTTCATCGATGAAATGAAGGTCGCGTGGGAACTTGTAGGGCGCCAGGGCCTGCTTGCAGTGCTGCTGCAAGGCCTCGCGCAGGGAGTCGGTCGGGCGGACGCCATCGGCCAGCACCAGCCACGCCTCCGGCTTGACCAGACCCGCGTCGTCCGAACGACCAACAACGGCGGCCTCCAGCACCGCCGGGTGCTCGATCAACGCGCCCTCGATCTCGAACGGCGAACACCAGATGCCGCCGACCTTCAGCATGTCGTCCGAGCGCCCGCTGTAGAACAGATAGCCGTTCTCGTCCTGATAGTAGGTGTCGCCGGTGTTGAGCCAGTCACCCAGCATGGTGGCGGCGGTCTTTTCGGGATTGCGCCAGTAGCGGCGGGCGGTGGAGGGCCCCTTGATGAACAAACGCCCGGCCTCACCCTGGGGAACCTCGCGGTCGGTCTCGTCGACGATGCGGGCCTCGTACCCCGGCACGATGCGACCGCTGGAGCCGGGTTTGACGTCGTCCTCGCGGTTGGAAATGAAGATGTGCAGCGCCTCGGTGGAGCCGATGCCGTCCAGGATCGTCAGGCCGGTGCGCTGCTTCCAACGCCGGAAGATGTCGGCCGGCAGGGCCTCGCCGGCGGAGACGCACAGGCGCACCGAGGACAGATCGGGCTTGGCGTGGTCCAGCGCCTGCAACTGGGCGGCGTACAGTGTGGGAACGCCGAAATAGAGCGTCGGGCGGTACTGCTCGACGGTCGCGAACGTGCTGTCCGGTGTCGGTCGGGTGTCCAGCAGGACCGCCGTCCCGCCCACCCACAACGGAAACGTCATGCCGTTGCCCAGACCATAGGCGAAGAACAGCTTGGCCGCCGAGAAGAACACATCGTCCTCGCGGATGCCCAGGGTGCGCACGCCGTACAGCTCGCTGGTGGCCACCATGTCGCGGTGGCGATGCACCGCCCCCTTGGGGCGCCCGGTGGAGCCGGAGGAGTACAGCCAGAAACAGTCCTGGTCCTCGCCGGCCGGCACCGCCTCGAATGTGTCGGGTCCGGCCTCGAACAGCGAGCAGGCGCCGGCCGCGTCCACCTCGACCACCAGACGCGGTCGATGCGGCGCCGCCTCCAGGGCGGGCGTGACCTCGCCGGCGAATTCGACCGAATAGACCAGGGCGGCGCACTCGGAATTCTCGATCATGAAGGCGAAGTCGCCCGACCGCAGCATCGTGTTGACCGGAACGGGCACGAAACCCGCCTTGATGGCGCCCCAGAACACGTAGAAGAAGGCCGGGCAGTCCTTGACGATCATCATGATACGGTCGCCGCGCGCCAGGCCGGAGTCGGCCAGGGCGTTCGCGCATCGGTTCACGTTGGCGGCAACGCCCGCGTAAGTGACCTCGCCGCGCGCCCAGCGAAGGGCGACCTTGTCGCCGCGTCCCTCGGTCAGGTGGCGGTCGATGAAAGCCGTGGCGGCGTTGAAGCCATCTGGAAAGGCTAGGTCATGTCCCGGCCCCACCGCGCGCGAAGGCTCCGGCATGGTGCGTGTCTCCTCCCCGTGGCCCGGTTCGGCCTCGTTGGTTCAGGGCCGAATTCCGGTCTCCATCGCATCCGGACGGACAGGCGGGCAGGGACCTGTCCCGCGCGTGTCCGGAGGTTCCGGCGCAATTCCAGCAAAGTGGTGCGCCTTTGCTCGTTTTGACATCTTGCCTCTGTGCTGTCAAGGTTCGGTCGCTCAACCCCTCTTTTGGTGTGGGCCGCGCCGGGCGGGTCCGTGAAACGCGAAAAGCCGCTCCTGGGCGCGGGCCGGAGCGCACCTCGCCCTCATCCCGGTGGCCACCGGACGCCATAACAGGTATTCTGGTACTGGTATTGCTTCATTTGCGGAACAATCTGTCCGCGCCACGTTTGCAAGGAGGTTCGGACGTGTCCGACGTCCCGGTTCCTTTGACCCCGACCATTCGCCCCGCCACACCGGCCGACCTGGACGCCATCATCGCGCTGGACCAGGAGATGACCGGCATGTCGAAGCCGGACTACTGGCGCGGGGTTTTCGATCGATTCGGCAATGGGTCCGAAGGGTGCATCCTGGTCGCCTCGGATGGGGACCGCTTCGTCGGCTTCATTGTTGGCGAGGTCCGCGCCTGGGAATTCGGGTCTCCACCCTGCGGCTGGGTGTTTGCCCTGGGCGTGCCGCAGGACGTGCGCCTGCGCGGCGTCGGCAGTCTGCTGTTCGACGGTCTGTGCGAGCGGTTCCGGCAGGCCGGCGTGAAGACCATCCGCACCATGCTGGCCCGCGATGCCCTTCTGATCATGTCGTTTTTTCGCAGCCAGGGCATGGTGGGCGGGCCCTTCATTCAGCTTGAGAAGGAGTTGGCGGGATGAACCTGCAAATGGCGACCCGCCATGCGTTGTTTGCGATTCTTGAACTGGCCGCCCAGCCGGACCGGCAGGTGGCGGCCGCAGAGATCGCCGAGAAGTACGGCATTTCGCTCAATCACTTGTCGAAGGTGCTGCGTACGCTCGGCCGACTGGGACTCGTCGAGGCGGTACGGGGCGTGGGCGGCGGCTATCGGTTCGTCGGCAACGCGCGCCGGGTCACCTTGCTGGACATCATCGGCGCGTTCGAAACGGTGGGCACGCCCGCCGCCTCTCACCGCGAGCCTGGCGACGACACAGCCGAGGGGCGGGCCCTGCGCTCGGTGATGGAGGAAATCGACATCCTGACGCGCGCCACGCTGTCGTCGATTACGGTGGAAACCATGCTGAAGATGATCCGGCGGTCACAGTGGAACGCTCCGCCGGCGGCGTGATGCGGGGCAGGCCTGCCCTTGGTGCAACCGGCCCCACGGGCATTGACCAGGTGGGGCGATCCGTGTTGCAACCCCACAAGACATATGTCCGGGTCCCGCCCGGGCGGGGGTGGACTCGACCAGTCATGGGGGTGCAGCGGTGAATCGCCAGGAAATCAACCAGGTCCAGACCTATATGCAGCGGGTCTTCGGCAACGACGGCATTACGCTGACCGTGCCCAAGAAGCCCAACGACCCGGTCGAGGTGTGGCTGGGCAAGGAGTTCCTGGGGACCCTCTACAAGGACACGGACGAGGGCGAGGTCTCCTACGACTTCAACATGACCATCCTGGACGTCGATTTGCCGAGCCGATAGCCAGCGTCGCCGCTACGTCTCCAGGCGATACCATCCCTCCGGCCCGAAGGCTTCCAGCGGCTGGAAGCGCGTCTTGTAGGCCATCTTGCGGGACTCGCCGATCCAGTACCCGAGATAGACGTAGTCCAGCCCCTCCGCGTGGGCCTGGTGCACCAGCCACAGCACCATCTGCGAGCCCAGGCTGCGCTTGGAGGGGGCGTCGGGGTCGAAGAACGAATACACCGCCGACAGTCCATCGGCCATTCGGTCCAGCAGGCAGGCGGCCAGCAGAGACCCGTCCTCGGCGCGGAACTCGGCGACGGCGGTGTCGATGGGGCTGTCCTCGACCATGGAGCGATAGTCGAAGAAGCCCATCAGGGCCATGTCGCTTTCGCCGTGGCGGTGCTGCTGGTAGCGCGAGAAGAGGTGATACTGCTCGGCCGTTGCCACGGCGGGCCGCAGGGTGGCCGCTAGATCGGTGTTGGCCTTGGCGACGCGCCGCAGCGTGCCCCTCGGCTGGAACTCGTCGACGACGATTCGCACAGGCAGGCACGCCTGACATCCAGGGCAGGCGGGGGCGTAGGCAATGGTATGGCTGCGTCGGAACCCGGCGCGTGACAGGGCATCGTGCACCGCGTCGGCGCTCTGCCCGGACAGGTCGGTGACGATCTTGCGTTCCAACCGGCCATCCAGGTACGGGCACGGCATCGGGGCCGTGGTGAAGAAGAACTGCGGACGCTTGAGCGGTGCCTGGTCCATGGACCCACTGCCGTTGTCTGGAACCGATTTGCTTGGGGCAATATGGCGGCCCTGCCGACGCCCGCCAACCCCAATGCGCGGCGTCGCTATCGACCGGATCGCCTAAAGGTCGTTGGCGGGGCGCAGGTCGATGATGCTCGGCAGCGTCGGCACCTCTTCCGCCTGCGCTTGGTCGTACAGCTCTGCATCGCGGAGCACGACGATGTCGATCCGGCGGTTGCGGGGATCATCCGGGTCACCCGGGATCAGCGGCTCGGTCGAGGCCTTGCCGACCACGCCGTCGATGCGGCTCGGTTCGATGCCAGAGGCCAGCAGGACGCGGCGGCTGGCCAGCGCGCGGTCGGCCGACAGTTCCCAGTTGCTGTACCCGGTCGGGTCGGTGAACGGCGCGTCGTCGGTGTGGCCGGTGATCATGAGCTTGTTGGGCAAGCCGCCGATGGCCTGGCCCACCAGCTTCAACAGCAGGCGGGTGTGCTCGTACATGGCCGAGGAGCCGCCCGGGAACATGGCCAGGCGGTCCTGGTCCAGCAACTGGATCTTCAGACCGTCCTCGGTTTCCTCGATGACCAGGCTGTCCTGCAACTGTTCCAGGTCGGGCACGGCCTGGATGGCTTGGCGCAGGGCCTGGGCGGCGTCGTCAAAGCTGGCCTCTTGCGCGGCCTCGGCCTGGGCCTTGTCGGCCTCGGCGGCGGCGGCCTGCCCGTCGTCCTCGCTGGGGCCTTCGCCCGGCCCCATGTTCTCGTCCTCGCCGGACGGGAAATCGGGTTGTGTTTCGTCCAGCGACAGCCCCTCGGCCGGGTCGGTGAAGTCGTTGCCGCCCAAACCGACGGTCGGCGGCGGCAGAGTCGGCTGCGCGGTGGGGGAGGCGCTTTGCGACTGGTTGGCGCCCTGGCCGACAATCTGGCCGCCCAGCATCCCGCCGGCGCCGCTGGTGCTTTCGGAAACCGCGGTCGGGGCGAAATAGTTGGAAATACCGTGTAACTGTTCTTCCGTGACCGAGTTGAGCAGCCACAGCAACAGGAAAAAGGCCATCATGGCGGTGACGAAGTCGGCATAGGCCACCTTCCACGACCCACCATGGTGGGCGTGCCCGCCTTTCTTGATGCGCTTGATGACGACGGTGCTCTTTTCCTCGGCCATTGCCTGCCGCTGTCGTTTGCCCGTGTGTTCGTTGCGGATGCGGCCGCCCGGCCGCGTCGATACCGAAGCTACTTTACGGCCGGTTGTTTAGCAAAGCGTGAACTGATGGCCATGCCGACGCGAGCCCGGGGCCTCAGCCCGCCGCATTGGCGACCGCGTCTTCGACCTCGGCAAACGTCGGGCGGACGGACGGCGACAGAATCTTGCGGGCGAACTCGACCGACACCTGCGGGGCATACCCCTGCATGTGGGCCAGCAGGGCGGCCTTGATGCAGTTCAGGTATTCGGTTTCGGCGTCATAGGCGGCGCCGATGGCCTTGCCGAACGGCGCGAAGAACGCATAGGAGAACAGCACGCCCGAGAATGTGCCGACAAGGGCGGCGCCGATCAGTTTGCCCAGGACCTCGGGGGGCTCGGTGATCGAGCCCATGGTGTGAATCACGCCGAGAACGGCTGCCACGATACCGAGCGCGGGCAAGGCGTCGGCCATGGTGAGAACCGCCGCGGAGACGTCATGGTTTTCCTTGTGATGCGCCTCGATCTCGCCGTCGATGATGGTATCCAATTCGTGAGCGTTGTTCGAGCCGAGCGTCAGCAGGCGCAGATAGTCGCACAGAAACTCAAGGTTATGGTGGTTGGAGGAAAACCCCGAGAACTTCTGAAAAATCGAACTCTCCTCCGGCTTCTCCACGTGGCTTTCCAGGGCAAGGTCACCCTTCGTCTTGGCCAGCCGGAACAGTGTGTAAAGAAGCGTCAGAAGTTCCAGGTAGTGCGACTTTTTGTACTTCGGCCCCCGCAACATGGGGCCAATTGACTTGACCGTGTTCGACAGCAGCGTCTTGGAGCCGCCGATGAGGTACGCGCCGATCGCGGCGCCGAAAATGATGATGAATTCGTAGGGCTGCCAGAGGACGTAGAGATGACCGCCATGCAGGGCATAACCCCCGAGCACACAGACGGTCGCAACGATCGTGCCGATGATAACGAGCATTTAGAATCGTGATCCTGTTTCAGCAGCCAGCCAAGGCCAGACCCGCCATGGCTGACGATCATAGCGCCTTGCCGGCTTGCGGGCGAATCCTATGGCGGACATTCCCGAAATGCCCGAGGGATGATCCCCCGAGAAGCTTGACATAATCTGAACATCGCGGCGTATCCAAAGGAAATCAGACATTGGCGCCTCCGGCGTGATGGAGTATCACCCCCGAAAGGCCACCGAAGGGAAGGCGCCGCACATGAAAGTAGATCTTGAGGCATTCAAAAAAACCATGGGTTGCTTCGCCTCCGGGGTGACGGTGGTCACGGCCCGGACCGCGGAGGGAAGCCCGGTGGGCCTGACCGTCAGCGCGTTCTGTTCGCTTTCCCTGGAGCCACCCCTGGTCCTCATCTGTCTCGGCCACCGGACGGTGGGGCTTGACGCCTTCCGGCAGGGTCCTTTTGTCGTCAACGTGTTGAGCGAGGCGCAACGCGAGATCTCGGTCCGGTTTGCCCAAAAGCGCGACGACCGATTCGACACCGTGGACCATGCGCCCGGCGCCAATGGCGCGCCGGTGATCGCGGACAGCCTCGCCCACATCGAATGCGACACGCACGCGGTCTTGCCCGGCGGGGATCATGACATCATCGTCGGCGCGGTCACTAACACGGCCGTTGTGGACGCGGCCCAGCCCCTGATCCATTTCCGCGGCACTTACCACGCCCTTGCCTGACGGCGGACAGGGACGAGTCGCGTCCGGCCCGGCCCGTGGCCCCTCAGCCTGCCGGCGCGCGGTGCGCCGCGACATCAGAACAGGCAGACCATGGCGACTCCCGTCCCCAGCCCGCCGGATCCCGCCCCGCCGCGTCTGGAGTTGCGCGGGATCTGCAAACGCTTCCCCGGGGTCGTGGTCAATGATGGCGTCGACCTTGCCGTCCGCGCGGGCGAGATCCATGCCCTGTTGGGCGAGAACGGGGCCGGCAAATCGACACTGATGAAAATCGTCCACGGGGTTTTGGCGGCCGACGCCGGCACGATCCTGTGGGAGGGGCGCCCGGTTCGCATCGGCAGCCCGGGGGAGGCCCGGCGGCTGGGAATCGGCATGGTGTTCCAGCACTTCGCCCTGTTCGAATCCCTGACCGTCGCCGAGAACGTGGCCCTCGGCCTGGAGACGCGCGAGACGGTCGAGGCCCTGTCAACGCGCGTGCGCGCGGTCTCCGACGGCTACGGGCTGGCCATCCAGCCGGACCGCCATGTCCATGAGCTGTCCGTGGGCGAGCGCCAGCGCGTCGAGATCATCCGCTGCCTGCTCGGGGCACCGAAGCTGATCATCCTCGACGAGCCGACCTCGGTGCTGGCGCCGAACGAGGCCTTGGCCCTGTTCGACGTGCTGCGCCGGCTGCGCGACGAGGGCTGTTCGATCCTGTACATCTCCCACAAGCTGGATGAAATCCGCCGGGTGTGCGACCGCGCGTCGGTGCTGCGCGGCGGCCGGCTGGTGGCCACCGTGGACCCCCGGCAGGAAAGTGCGCGGTCGCTGGCGCGCCTGATGATCGGCGTCGAGCCACCGGACCTGACGGAACGCCGGCGAACCGAGGAGGATGGCGTCGGCCCCCTGCTGGAGGTGGCCGGCCTGGACCTGGACCGCGACGATCCGCGCGGCACCGACCTGCGGGACGTGTCGTTGGCGGTGCGGGGGGGCGAGATCCTGGGGCTGGCGGGTGTCGCGGGCAACGGCCAGAACGCTTTGATGCGGGCGCTGTCCGGGGAACGCCGGGTGTCGCGACCGGACACCATCCGGATCGGCGGGACGGCGGCGGGGCTTCTCGGGCCGCGCGCGCGCCGCGACCTGGGGCTCGCCGTGGTGCCGGAGGAGCGGTTGGGGCAGGGGGCCGTCCCGGACCTGACCCTGGCCGACAACGCCCTTCTGTCGGCCTACCGGCACGGCGGCCTGGTGCGGCGCGGCCTGGTGCGCCACGGCCGGGCACGGCACTTCGCCGGACGGGTCATGGAAACCTTCAACGTGATCGCGCGCGGCCATGGTGCCGAGGCCCGAAGCCTGTCGGGCGGCAACCTGCAAAAGTTCATCATCGGCCGGGAAATCCTGCAGCAACCCCGCGTGCTGGTGGCGGCCCACCCGACCTGGGGCGTGGACGCGGGCTCCGCCGCCGCGATCCACCAGGCGCTGGTGGACCTGCGCGACCAGGGCGCGGCGATCCTGGTGATCTCGCAGGACCTTGATGAGCTCTACACCCTGTCGGATCGGATCGCCGTGATCGCCAGCGGCCGCGTGTCGGAGAGCCGGCCGACCCACACCGTGACGGCCGAGGACATCGGCGTGCTGATGGGGGGCCTGTTCGACGACGGCAAGGTCGCCCAGGCGGGGGGAGGGCCGGCGCATGTGGCCTAGACTGGAGGCGCGTCCGGAGCGGTCCCGCGTCATGGTCTACCTGACGCCGCTGGTGGCGGCGGGCCTGACCATGCTGGCTGGCCTGATTCTGTTCGCGGCCCTGGGTCAGGACCCGGTGCGAGCCCTGTGGGCGTTTTTCGTGGCCCCGCTGACCACGGCGTTCGGATGGGCAGAGTTGGTGGTGAAGGCCACCCCGCTGGTGCTGTGCGCCCTGGGGCTGGCGGTCGGGTTCCGGGGCAATGTGTGGAACATCGGCGCCGAGGGGCAACTCATCCTGGGCGCCATCTTCGCCGGCGGGCTCGCCCTGTGGGCGGGCGAGGCGTCCGTTCCGTGGCTGCTGCCGGCGATGGTGGTGGCCGGCATACTCGGCGGCATGGCCTGGGCGGCCATCCCGGCCCTGCTGCGGACGCGGTTCAACGCCAACGAGATCCTGGTCAGTCTGATGCTGACCTACGTCGCCGAGTTGCTGCTGGGATACCTGGTGCATGGGCCGTGGCGCGATCCGGGTGGTTTCAACTTTCCGGAATCGGCGCTGTTCGGTCCCTCGGCGCTGCTGCCGGCCCTGGTGGAGGGGACGCGCCTGCACGCGGGCGCGCTGTTCGCGCTGGCCGCCGTCGCCGCCGTGTGGGTCCTGCTGATGCGCGCCTTCATCGGCTTTCAGGTGACGGTGATCGGGCTGGCGCCGCGCGCCGGCGGCTATGCCGGGTTCAGCCAGACTCGCGTGATCTGGCTGGGGTTGATGTGCGGCGGCGGACTGGCCGGGCTGGCCGGCATGGTCGAGGTCGCCGGCCCCATCGGCCAGTTGCATCCCCAGATCTCACCCGGCTACGGATTCACGGCCATCATTGTCGCCTTTCTCGGCCGACTGCATCCCGTGGGCATTCTGCTGGCCGGCCTGTTCATGGCGTTGACCTACCTGGGCGGCGACACCCTGCAGATTGAACTCGGCCTTCCGCGCGCGGTGACTGGGGTGTTCCAGGGGCTGACGCTGTTCTTCCTGCTGGCCTCGGACGTGTTGATCCACCATCGTATCCGGTTCGGCCGCCGCGTGAACCCGGCGCGGGGAGGGGCCTGAGATGGAAGGACTTGACGGCCTCGTCGCGCTGCTGGTGGCCATGATCCGGGCCGCGACGCCGCTGACGCTGGCGGCGGTGGGCGAACTCGTGGCCGAGAAGTCCGGCGTGCTGAATCTGGGCGTCGAAGGAATGATGCTGGTCGGCGCCGTGGCCGCGTTCGCCACGGCGGTGGCCACGGGCAGTCTGGCGCTGGCCCTGCTGGTGGCGCTGCTGGCCGGGATGACGATGGCCCTGATCTTCGGCACCCTGACCCTCGGCCTGATGTCCAACCAGGTGGCGACCGGGCTCGCCCTGACCATCGTCGGTGTCGGGCTGTCCGCCTTTATCGGCAAGGACTTCATCGGTATCCCCATCAGCGGCCTGGGGCCGGTCCACATCCCGGGCCTGTTCGAGCTGCCGCTGGTCGGCCCGGTGCTGTTCGCCCAGGACCCGCTGGTCTATGCCTCGCTGGCCCTGACCGCCGCCGTGAGCTGGGTCCTGTACCGCACCCGGGCCGGACTGGTGATCCGGGCCATCGGCGAGAATCACGACGCGGCCCATGCGCTCGGCTATCCGGTGCTCGTGATCCGCCTGCTGTGCGTGCTGTTCGGCGGCGCCATGGCGGGGCTGGGCGGGGCGTATTTGTCGCTCGCGTACACGCCCATGTGGGTGGAGAGCATGACCGCCGGGCGCGGCTGGATCGCGCTGGCGCTGGTGGTCTTCGCCACCTGGAAGCCGGGCCGGGTGCTGTTGGGCGCCTACCTGTTCGGCGGCGTGACCATCGTCCAGCTTCACGCCCAGGGGGCGGGGTTGGCGGTGTCGTCGCACATCCTGTCGATGCTGCCGTACTTGGCGACCATCGTGGTGCTGGTGCTGATTTCCCGCGACCGCGCGCGCATCCGCTTGAACGCCCCATCCTGTATTGGCAAGCCTTTCAAGGCGGTACGGTAAAAAGCTTCATACGCGACTTTAACTTTTCCCTTTACCGCGGCCTTACGCGCTGTTAACCTGCCCCTCGGTATGACAACCGCGTGCAGTCAACGTGGAGGGGGTGACCGCCCATGCAGACCACCTGTCGAACGCCCTTCCCTACTCCCTTGGTAGGGGACTACCCCGTTGGTCAGGCGGCGGAGCCCGCGTGCGTCACGGCGAGGCCCGCCATGGTTCAGTCTTTTCCGATTTCTCTGTTTCCGGGCATCCCCGAGTCTGACATGACGCCGGCGGTGCGCGGGGTGCTCAAGCTGCTGGCGGATGAGGTCCGTCGGCTCCATGACGACCGGGAGGCCCTGCGCGCCCGTCTGACCCAGGCGGAAACCCTGGCGGACGCCGATCCGCTGGTGCCCCTGCGCAACCGGCGATCCTTTTTCCGCGAACTGGACCGCATGGTCGCCTATGCCGACCGGCAGGCCCAGGATCTCGCACTGCTGATGTTGGACCTGGACGGCCTGAAGCCGATCAACGATCGGGGCGGCCACGCGGCCGGCGACGCGGCCATCCGGCAGGTGGCCGAGACCCTGATCGAGTGTACCCGCGCGTCCGATCTGGTCGGTCGACTGGGCGGCGACGAATTCGGCGTCGTGTTGATGGACATGGGGCGGGCCGGCGCCGAGCAGGTCCGCGCCCGCATTCAGCACGGGGTGTCCCGCCGCAGCGTGGCGCTGCCCGACGGAGCGCAGCCGTTGTCCGTCTCCTGTGGCATCTGCGTGCTGGAGCCGGGCCTGGCGGTCGAGGAGGCCTTGGTTCGCGCCGACGAGGACATGTACCGGCACAAACGGGCGCGGCGGGCGCGCCTGGTGTCATAGCGGCAGGGTCAGACGCACCCGCAGCCCTCCCAGGGGGCTGTCCAGCAGGGCGATGTCGCCCCCCATGCCGCGCACCAGGTCGCGCGCGATCGTCAGCCCCAGCCCCATGCCCCCCGTTTTCAGATTGCGTGAGCTCTCCAGCCGCTGGAATGCCTTGAAGACGGTTTCCCGCTGATCGGCGGGGATGCCCGGGCCGTCGTCGTCCACGATCACCTCGGCGCGCTCGCCGCGCAGAACCGCCTGGACGTCCACGCGGCCGCCATGGCGCACGGCATTGCCGACGATGTTGCCGACGCACCGCTCGAACGCCTGCTGTTTCAGAGGCAGCGTGATGGACTTCGGCACCGTCAGTGTGATCTCACCGCCGGATCGGCGATATCGCTCCACGACCTGTTGGAGGACCGCCCCCAGGTCAGTGGGGTGCGCGGTCTCGGTGCCGGCGCCGCGCGCGAAATCGAGGTAGGCGTCGACCATCCGCTCCATCTCGGCGACGTCGGCGCGCAGATCGTCAATGCCCTCCACGCCATCCAGCATGGCCAGTTGCAGCTTCATGCGGGTGAGCGGCGTGCGCAGGTCGTGCGACACGCCTGCCAGCATGGCGGTGCGCTGGTCGATCTGGCGGCGGATGCGGTCGCGCATGGCGATGAAGGCGCGGGCCGCTTGCCGGACCTCGGTGGCGCCGGTGATGCGCAGGTTCGGGGCCTCGCGGCCCTTGCCGAAGGCGTCGGCCGCGCGGGCCAGTCGCAACAGAGGCCGGACCTGGTTGCGCATGAAAATGGCGGCGACCCCGAACAGCACGATGGACGAACTGGCCATCCAGAACACGAACAGGAAAATCGATTCGGTGAACAGGCGTTCCTTCCACACGTCCACCGACAGGAGACCATCGGGCCTTTGGATGTGCACCGTCAGCATGTGGTCGCCCGGCCGACCGTCGATGACGAACGGGTAGGGGATGTAGCCGCCCATGCGCTGGCGCAGCGCGCGTTCGATCGGATCGCTCCGCATGGCCGGAATGTCGGGCAACTGCCCGGCGGGCGTGAACCGGAAGACGAGGCCCTGCGTGATGCGGGCGACGCTGAAGGCCCATTCCTGCATCTCCTCGCCGGGATAGTCCCGGATCAGGCGCACGACCAGCCCGATTTCCGAGGCGACCGCGTTGTTGAGGCGGCGGGCCACGATGTCCCAGTGACGATCGAAAAAAACGTAGGCGGTGATGATCTGCAGGATCAGAAGCGGGATCACGATGATCAGCAGAGAGCGCCCCAGGATGTCCCGGGGCACCAGGCGCTTGAGCAGCCGGAACGGACGGAACGGGAGCATGGCGGGCGGGCCTCTGTGTGAGGAGTGGGCGGACCCGGCGGCCGGGCAGGCGTGCCGGGCTCAGTCCGGCCGAAGCAGATACCCGCGGCCACGCACGGTGTGAAGATACCGGGGCACGCGCGGATCCTGCTCAAGCTTGCGGCGCAGACGGGTGACCTGCACATCGACTCCCCGGGGATTGGCGCCTGTGCCCGTCAAGTCGGCGAGGTCGTCGCGCGATATGACCTCGCCGGGCCGTTCGGCCAGGACCATGAGCAACTGGAGTTCCGTCGTGGTCAGGTGGACCGGCTCTCCATCGCGACTCAGGGATTGCCGGCGCAAGTCGAGCACCATCGGCCCGAAGCGCAGGAGGGGCGGTGGTTCTGCGACCGTTGTCGTAACGGCAGGTTGCTCGGCCAGGCGGCGGAGGATACTGTTGATGCGCAGGACCAGCTCGCGCGGCTCGAACGGTTTCGGCAGGTAGTCGTCGGCCCCGGCCTCCAGCCCCCGGATCCGCGCATCCGGGTCGCCCATGGCGGTCAGCATGAGGATCGGCACGCTGCTCGTCTCGCGCAGCGACCGCGTCAGGGACAGGCCATCCTCGCCCGGCATCATCACGTCCACCACCAGGATGTCAAAGGCCAGGGCGGTCAGGTGCGCCCTCGCCTCGGCGGGGCCATCGGCGGCGGTCACCACGAATCCGTTGTCCGATAGATACCGGGTCAGCAAGGCCCGCAGGCGCTCATCGTCATCCACCACCAGAACATGGGGGCTGTGCGCCGGGTCCGGCCGGTCTAGGTCGGCGGTCATGGCGAGCCCTTCCCTGTGAACCGACCACGGTCCGGCGGATCCATGATGCCCAGCAGCACGGCCCGGAACCCATGCACGGCCTCGCCGCCGGCCTCGCGATAGGCGCGAGCGATGCGTTGGCGCTGGGCCTCGGTCAGTTGCCGTTCGATCTCGATCCCCTTTTCGGTCAGTTCGAGCAAGCGCTGGCGCCGATCGGACGTGCCACGATGCTGGACAATGAACCCGTCGCGAATGAGCTGGCTCAGCACCCGGGAGAGGCTCTGCTTGGTGATGCGCAGGGTATCCAGCAGGGCGCTGACCGAGATCATGGGATGGCGGCCGACGAAGTAGATCACGCGATGATGCGCCCGGCCGAAGCCGTGACGGGCCAGCATGGCGTCGGCCTCGGACGTGAAGTCCCGATAGGCGAAGAACAGCAGCTCGATGGCCTGGCGAAGCTCCTCGTCGCGCAGGAACAGCGGGTTGGCGCCGGGTTTCGTGTCGGTCATCGAACGCGGTCCTTGCCTGCGCCGGGAGCGGGCAGCGCTGCCATGCGCAGGCTGCATGGGGAAATATAAGTCAGGTTTGTTGACATATTGTCCTAACGATGTTACCGGTTCAGGGTCTTTTGAGGACAGATTCCATCTCCGGGAGGCGAGAGACCATGGCGACGAGTCCCTTTGATGATCGCGACGGCACCATCTGGTTCAACGGTGAGTTGGTGGACTGGCGCGAGGCCAAGGTGCATGTGCTGACCCATGGTCTGCATTATGCCTCTTCGGTGTTCGAAGGCGAACGGGTCTACAACGGGGCGGTCTTCAAGCTGACCGAGCATACCGAACGGCTGCACGAGTCGGCCCGGTTGATGGGATTCCAAATCCCGTATTCCGTCGCGGAAATCAATGCCGCCCATGATGTGGTTTTGAAGGCCAACGGAATCACCGACGGGTATGTGCGGCCGCTCGCCTGGCGCGGCTCGGAGATGATGGGGGTCTCGGCGCAGAAAAACCGCATCAACCTGGCCATCGCCGCCTGGGAGTGGCCCTCCTACTTCTCGCCGGAAGCCCGCATGGCCGGGATCAGGCTGGCGATCTCCGACTGGCGCCGGCCGGACCCGCGCTCGGCCCCGGTTCATGCCAAGGCCGCCGGCCTGTACATGATCTGCACGCTGTCCAAGCACAAGGCGGAGCAGGAGGGCTTCCACGATGCCTTGATGCTCGACTGGCGCGGCCGGGTCGCCGAGGCCACCGGCGCCAACATCTTCTTCCTGATGCCGGACGGCAAGCTGCATACGCCGGTGCCGGACTGCTTCCTTGATGGCATCACCCGGCGCACGGTCATCGGGCTGGCGACAGAGGCCGGGATCGAGGTCGTTGAGCGGCCCATCATGCCGGAGGAGATGGCCCAAGCGGAGGAGGTGTTCCTGACCGGCACGGCCGCCGAGGTGACGCCGGTCGGGCAGATTGGCACCGACACCTTCACGCCGGGGCGGGTGACGCGGCTGCTGATCGAGGCCTATGATCGCGCGGTGGGGCGGCGTGACGACCTGACAGCGTCGGCATCCACCTCGGCGGCGTGACGGCCCGACAGCGGGACTGGGCCTGAACAGTCCAGGCCGGGCACTCAAAGCGAGGCCAGCGATGACATCGCCAGAATCAGGGGTCTTGGGCCTCGACGGCTTCCGGCTTCCCGGGGAGTTCGAACCGCACGACCGATGCTGGATGTGCTGGCCGCGCGGCAATGCCGCCCTGTGGGGATCCCACCTGGACGCTGCCCGCGATGCCTATGCCGCCGTGGCCCAGGCGATCCGGGCGTTCGAGCCGGTGACCATGGTGGCGCATCCCGATGATGAGGCGGACGCGGGCCGTCGCTGCGGCGAAGACATCGAGGTCTGGGCGCAGCCGATCGACGACTCCTGGGTGCGCGACACCGGCCCGACGCTGCTGGTCGACGACGACGGCGCCAGCGTTGCCATCGACTGGGTGTTCAACGGCTGGGGAGGGCGCTCCGCGCGGACCGACGCCGACGATGCCCTGGCCGGGGCGATCGCCGCGCGGATCGGCGCGCCCGCGCTCAGGGCGCCGCTTGTCCTGGAGGGTGGGGCGATCTGCGGCGACGGGGAAGGCACCCTGCTGGTGACCGAATCGTGCCTTTTGAACCCCAACCGGACTCCGGGGCTGGATCGGGCGGCCATCGAGCGTCACCTCATGGACCTGTTGCGGGTCGAGACGGTGATCTGGCTGCCGCACGGGCTGTCGGACGACCATGACACAGATGGGCACGTGGACACCGTGGCCGGATTCGTGCGCCCCGGGGTGGTGATGATGGTCGAACCGCCGCGCGACACCGCTCACCCGGACAACACGCGCCTGCGGGAGAATGAACGGGTGCTCCTGGAGTCGGTGGATGCCCTGGGCCGCCAGTTGGAGATCATTCCCGTGCCCTATGTCGAGGGAACCCGGGGCACTGACGGCCGGCCCGTGGCGCGATCCTACGTCAACGCCTACATCGCCGACGGCGGCGTCGTCATGCCGGGGTTCGGTCTGGAGACGGATGACGCGGCGCGGGCGGTGGTCGGCGAGGCGTTTCCCTACCACGACGTGGTCATGCTGCCCGAGGGCGCGACGATTGCCCTGGGCGGTGGCAATATCCATTGCATCACGCTGCACCAGCCGGCCGCGCGGCAGCGGGGCGGATGCGCGGGATAACACCCGCGCCACGCCGAACGGTGTCGGGCGGTGGGGATGGCGCGGGACCGGTGCGATGCTACTCGTCGTTCGCCGGTTGGTCCGGCGTAGCCGGAAGATCGGATGTCCGGTCCGAAACACTCAGGGAGATCCGGGACATCGATTCCATCAGCCGGAACAGCGTGAACAACAACAGCATAAAAATGACCATCGTGACGGCGGCGAGGGCATAAAAGACATAAGGGTCCAGCCCGAAGATCATGACAGCACCCACTCACAAGCACAGAGTCCGTGACCGGGCGTCGTGCCCGGCCACCATGGTCACGTGTCAGGTAAAAACCAAACCGGAGGGAATGCAAGGATATTCCGAGGCCGGCGCCAACGCCGGCCGACCGTCAGGCGGCGGCCTTGGCCTCGGCCGCCTTCACCACCAAGCGCTTGATCTTCCGCAGTTCCGGGGCGAGCTTCGCGTCCGCCGTGCTCATCAGGAACGCATCGATCCCGCCCATGTGTTCGATCGTCCGCAGCCCGTGCGTCGACAGGCGCACACGGACCGTCCGGTTCAGGGACTCGCTCATCAGCGACGTCACCTGAAGGTTTGGAAGGAAGCGGCGTTTGCTCTTGATGTTGGAGTGGCTGACGTTGTTGCCAGTCAGCACGCCCTTGCCCGTCACGGCGCAACGTCGGGCCATGGCCAGATCCTTTTCAACAGGGGGGTCACGGTTGTCGTTTGGAGGGGTGGTGTCTAGCCAGAACGGCCCGATCCGTCAAGGATTACATCGACCGTCCCAGTGCCGCACTCACCCGAACAGCTTGTCGATGTCGCCCTGACCCATGCCACCGGACGGCCCGTCTTTGTCGTCCTTGCCGCCCTTGTCGTCTTTTTTGGTCGCCTTGTCGTCGGAAGGCGGAGACTGCGCGGGTTTGGTTCCACCGGATTCGCGGGTGTCCGTGTCCTTCGAGCGCGGGCTGGCCTGTTGATCCGGCCCGGGCTGGCTTGACGGGTCCGGCGGGCGCCCCTCCAGCATCGCGTCCACATCGGACTGGCTGACACCCTCGCCCTGCAACTGCGGCCCATGCAGCAGGCGCCGTTCATCGTCCGGGGCCATGGTCTCGTTTTCGTCACGGGCGTCGACCGTGGCCAGGGCGTCCTCGCCCCAGGCCTGGATCAGGTTGTTCACTCGTTCTTCAATGTACTGGAGGGTCTTGACAACCTTGGTGATGCGTTGGCCGGTGATGTCCTGGAAACTGCAGGCCTCGAAGATCCGGCCGATGTGGTCCGGGACAGGATCCAGGCGGGCGGCCACGTCCGGGTCGGTGATCTCGGGGCGCAGGGACAGGACGATTGAGTCGATGGCCTCGGCGCTTTCCATGATGCCGTTGGTCGCCGTTTCAGTCGCCTCGACGATGGCGTCGAGTTCGTCCGACATGGTCGCGAACCGGTCCTTGGGGTCGCCCGGGCGGCGGATCGAGGCGATTTCCCGGCGAATGGTCTGGATTCTTTCGAACAGCCCCAGGAGCTCGTGCTTGAGGGTTTCAGCATCGTCAAGATTGCTCATGGCGGCTCGCAACGCTTCCATAAAAGGACCCCCCTCAACAGGCGCTTACCTTGTGATCGGCGGGCCGGCGCGTCAATAGACCAAACGCCCGGATGGATCAGGCCTTCAGGTCGGTTCGGGTTCCGGGGTCCCTGGGGGGTGGCGACGTTCGCGGCGTTGCGGGAGCATTCGCCGGCGTGGTTTCGTCGGGGGGCTTGTCGCCGCCGTCGCCCAGGATCTGGTGCGCCATGATCCGCAGCAGGAACCGGTCCTCGTCCGCAAGGTCCTCAAGCAGCGCCCGTTTGGCGCGATGGATTCGGATCGCCTCGGCCAGCAACGCGGCGCGTTCCGGGCTGAGGGGCTCCGGCTGGCGGTTCGGCCGCGGCTGGGTGGATCGGCCACCCTTGGGCCGGGCCGGCTGTCTGGCCGCTCGCTGAGGAGTCTCACCGAAAAGCGACCGCTTCATGGTCTCGAACAGCGTCACGCAAACACCTGTCAATTCAAGGATTGGCTTGCCCGATTGTCGCGGACCGGAAACGCATCAGCCGCGCGGACGGTGCGAGGCCTCGACCGCGCGCCCCCCGTGTCTGCCGCCGCGAACCAAGTGGGTCCGAAGGACCGTGACCAGACGCGCCAGCCCAGGCGTGGAGCCGAGAATCGGAAAGCCGAACGGTCGGTCATCGAATGAGGCCGCGTCGCGGCGGTACGCGGCACCCCATGCCGGCGTGGAGAGCGGTGGGCCGGCGGCATCCCTTGCCGTGCGGCTGGCCGGATCCCGCCAATCCTCGTCTGGGCCGGGCTGATCCGGCGCGGGCCGATACCCGGCGAACCCATCATCCGGCGGCCGTCCGTCCGGCCCGTCGCCGACGGACGCCGGTGGGGCGACCATGGACTGGACGTAGTCGGACACCGCCCGGAACAGGATATACAGCCGATCGAGCGGGCCGTCCTCCAGCACCTCGCGTACCAGCTTGTCGGCGTCGCAGTCCCTGGCCAGGGCCAGCAGCCGCTCATAGCGGCGCAGGAAGCGTTGCAGCCCCGCCGAGGCAACATCGTCGGCGGCGATCCGCTCGGCCAGCAGGTCGACGAACGTCTCGTCGACCTCCGACCGTTCCAGCAGGGCGTGGCAGAAGGCCCACGGATCGCCCGCCGCGTTGAGCGCCCACAGGTACTCGGTTTCCTCGGTGCTCAGCACACCCAGCCGACCGGTGAGCATCCCGGCCTGGCTGTTGAGGTCCTTCAACGTCAGTTCGACCCCATTCAGGAAGGACTGCCGGCGCGCCTGCTCCTGCATCTCGATACTGGTGCGCACCAGGGCCTCGATCTCGCCTGACGTTCTCAACGCCTGCCGCTGAATCGCGCGCACGGCCCGATGGGTCCGCGTCATCGCCAGGCTGACGAGCAGGAACACCGCCGCCAGCCAGATCGCGGCCAAGGGCGCGGTGGTGGCCGCCAGGAACAGCGCCACGTCGGTCGGGGGCCCGGACATCAGGCCGTCCCAGCCGGGACCGCTCTGGATGTAGTCGCGGATCATCAGGATCCAGCCCAGGCTCAGAACCGACGCCACGCCGAAGGTGGCGACGCTGGGCATAACACTGTCCCCGCTCTCGGGGGTATCGGTGTGTCTCACGATGCCTCGTACACTTGTGGTGTCGTGGCGCGAACACGGTGATCCCACCGGTCGAGGGCACGACGGACGCGAAACCCAACTCGTGCAACGACTGTAGCACGGAGGGGCGCTCCTGTCCTACGCTTCCGGAGCGCCTGACGGATCGCGACCAGATGGAGGACATTGCGCGTGAGCTACCTTGACCATATTCGGGGTCTGAACCGGCACGACCTGAGCGGGTTCCGGCCGCTGTTCGTCGGCGGGCAGGAAACCGGCTGGGTCCGGCACGGCGTGGCCGAGCGGCTGGCCCGGTTCGGGTCGGTGTTCGAGGTCGGCGCCTTCGGTGTGGCGGTGCGATCCGTCCTGGCAACGCCGGAGGAGCGGACCCGGGCCATTGACGAGGTGATGGCGGTGCTGGTGGAGGAGGGCGCGGTTCCGCCCCCCAGGGGGGAGCGGTATCCCGTCTCTCCGCACCTGACAGGCCCGGCGTTGTTCGACGTGGATCGTGCCCACGCGCCGGTGTTCGGCATTCGCACGGTGGGCGTTCATCTGAACGGCTTTGTCAACGGCGCGGACGGACTCCAGCTTTGGGTGGCGCGCCGGGCGACGGACCGGACGGTCGCGCCCGGCAAGCTGGATAACCTGGTGGCCGGCGGGCGGCCGTCGGGTCTGGCCCCGCGCGAAACCCTACGCATGGAATGCGAGGAGGAAGCCGGAATCGGCCCGGAGATGGCCGCGCGCGCGACGTCGGCCGGGTTCGTGTCGTACGGCCTGGAAACCGATGTCGGCCTGAAGCGGGACGCTCTGTTCGTTTATGACCTTGATCTGCCGCCAGATTTCGAACCGCGCAATACCGACGGCGAGATCGCCGCGTTCATGCTGTGGCCTGTGTTGAAGGTGCTGGAAACCGTCCGCGACACAGACGACTTCAAGTTCAACGTGCCTCTGGTTATTCTGGACTTCGCCGTGCGACATGGGATCCTCACGCCCGAGACGGAGCCCGATTACGAAGCCCTCGTTTACGGGCTGCGGCGCCCACCCGTATGACGGAGCGGCCGGGCTTCGTCGGGGTGGTCCAGGAACAAGGCGCACGCCAGCCAGGGATACAGGACCAGCGCGAACGTGTAGTCGGACCACAGGTTCACGCCGATCGCCGGCGGCGTGAACGCGGCGGCCAGGGCGGCGAGCCGCACCGCCCACTGGTCGCGGTTGGTCAACCGGGGGCGATCGATGATCAGGCGCACCAGCAGGCCGAACGCGGCCACGGCCGTCAATCCGCCCTCGGCCAGGAGCTGCATCAGCACCGAATGCGGATGAAACCGGCCCAGGTGAAGATCCAAGGGGCCGAGGTCCAGGTGCGGCGCGATGTCGGCGTAGCTGTCCAGGCCGTGCCCGAACAGCGGCGCCTCTTGGAACAGGACCAACGCGCGTTGCCACAGTTCCAGGCGGTAGGTCCAGCTCATGCGCAGGCCGATGGTCGACCAGTCCGTGATCCCGGCGACCTGGATGGCCACGGAGGCCACCAGCGGGGCCACCAGGACGCCGACCAACACGGCCACGCCAAGGGCCGGCCGAATCCGGGCCAGGACCAGGGTCGCCAGGCTGAGGAAGAAGGCAAGAGTGGCCGTGGAGGACGCGCTGCCCACGGCCATCACCGCCATGAAGGCCAGGAACAGGACCGCAAGCGCCCGCTGGCGCGATCGCCACAGCAGATAGGTGGCCGGAATGACCAGGGTCATGGCGACGAACGTGTGCTTGGCCAGCAGGTCCGGCGTCAAGGACCACGGTGGGATCAGGTCCGGGTGCCGGATGAGCCCGTGCGCAAGCACGATCACGGGAAGTGCAATGGTGCAGGCGACGAACACGGTGGCCGCCCGCGCCCTGTCCGCCGCCGTCACACACCGTGCAAGGCGCAGGCAGACGACCGCGCCGACGATGGACGCCGAGAACAAAACAAGCTCGGTGACCGTGTCGTTTCCGAGCGTCGAGACGAGCCCGGCCAGCAGCGCCAGGCCGCCAATGGCGGCCAGGGTGCCGAAAGCCCTCTGGCGCCAAGCCATCCACAGTCCCCCGACGGCGGACGCGACCAGCAGGGTGGACGCAAACACTCCGGCCACAATGGACGCCAACACGGGCATCGCGGCGAAGAGGAAGAACGCCACCCGGGTCGGATGGTCCGGCGACGTCGGATCGGGCTCAGATGATACGGTCAAACGTCTCTCCGCGCGGGCCGGGTGAGGCTTCCGAGGACGAAGCGAGGGCGCCGTTCGGGGCGATGCGACCGGACGGCAGGTGGCAGGTCACGGATGTGCCGATCCCCGGTTTGGCGGTCATGACGATCGATCCGCCGTGCATTTCGGCGAATCGGCGCACCAGAAGCATGGCGAGGTTGCCGCCCGACAACGTCTCCGATCCTGTCGACAGGGTGCGGCCCGCCGACTCGCCACTCTCGTCGGAGACCGTCAGGGCGACCGTCTCGTCACCGGCTGCGTCCGGAAGCCGTTCGACCGCGATTCCGACCGTGGTGCCGGCCGGGCTGACCTTGATCGCACCGTTGACGAGATGGAACAGGATGCGTTTGATACGCTCCTCATCGCCCACCATCCAGCCAATGTCTTCCTGACACGCCAGGTCGATGGCCACCGCGCGGCGCCGTGTGGCTTCGCGGCACTGGGCGACCACCGCCTTGACGGCCGCCTGGAAATCGAAGGCATCGACGTCAAGGGCCGAGCGCCCTGCCTCGATCGTCACAAGGTCGGCGATATCGTTGAGGATCAGGACAAGCTCACGCGCGGTTTCGGCGATGGACTGGGCGTACTCGAACTGCTGTGCGTTCAGTTGCCCATGGTACTCGGCGCACAGCATCTCGGAAAAGCCGGTGATGGTGGTCATCGGCGTGCGCAGTTCATAGGACAGGCTGGCGATGAAGTCGGCCCGCAGCATACTGGCTTCGCTGAGGCTTTGCGCCCGCTCGCGCAACGCTCTCTCGACCCGGGCCGTATCGGAGACGTCGTTGTAGCTGAGCAGAACGCCGCCATCCGGGAGCGGGACGCAGGCGTAGTCCAGCACCGGTCCGCCGACGAGCGATACGCGCCCCCGGTGCGGGGTCCGCTGCGACGGCGGCGTCAGGACCGCGAAGCGATGGTGGCGCCACCCGGACTCGTCGGCGAAGCGGTCGCGCAACAGGTCCAGGAACTCCGAAATCTGCGGTGGGGCCTCGATGCTGGCGGCGGTCTCGCCCCACAACGTGGCGAACGCCGGGTTGGCCAGCTTCAGGCGTCCATCGGCGCCGAACACGCCCACGGCCTCGTGCAGGTGGTCCAGGGTTTCGCGCTGCACGGCCGAGAGCGTGTTGAAGGAGCGCTCCAGGGTCAGCTTGTCGGTGACGTCCTCGTACGTCAGCAGCAGGCCGCCAAGGGGCTGCGGCGCGATCACGCGGCGCAGGGCCTTGCCATCAGGCAGATGGACCAGATCCTCCATCGGTTCGATCAGGGACGTGAACCGGTCCACTTCGGCCGCCTTGAACGCGGGATAGTCGGCGACCTCGGGCAGCGCGCGGCGGTCGCGCAGCACGTCCAGCAGGTCACCGTAGGAGGGCTGGGTCTCGCGCAGCCAGGCGCCGTCCAGGTGCCATAGGCGGGCGAACGCCGGATTGTGGTACGTCAGCCGGGTGGCCGGTCCGAAAATGGCGATGGCCGTCGAAAGGTGTTCCAGGACCACGGCCTGGTTCGCCTGTTCGCCGGCGAGGCGGTTTTCCAGGTCCTCCTGGGTCGAAATGTCGCGGGCGATACCGACGGTCAGGCGGTCGGTCCCGTCCTCGGCGGGTTCGCGGAACAGGGCTTCCGTCACCTCCATCAGGCGCCGGGTGCCCTCGATCACCAGATGGAACCGGTCCGACAGCGGGACGCCCGCCGCTCGGCTGCGGGCGGCCAGGGCGCGCAGTTCCCGGCCGGTTTCGCCGCTCGCCAGGTCGAGCCCCTGTTCAACGGCGGCGGTGCTGTTGGCCGCCTCGACCGCGCGGGCATAGCTTTCATTGCACAACACAATGCTCAGATCGTCGTCACGCACCCAGACCGGGCAGGGCAGGGCATCCAGGGTGGCCCGCAGGCGTTCCGAGATCGTGCGAAGGTGTGTTGTCTCGCTGCTCAACCGATCCACGGCACGACCGTCGTCCGTGACGTCGCGCACCCAGAGCACATCGGCGAGGGATCTGTGGTCGTCCGTGTTGAAGACCCGCGTGCCCTTGAACTCGAGTCGCCGACGCGCGGGACCATAGGCGACGGCGAGCGTGAACGGGGTGCCGTCATGGCGCAACCGTTCGATCGCCTGATCCAGGGCCGGCCGCGCGTCGTCCGCCACCTCGGCGACAACGTCGCCGATCGCCGATGCCATCCCGGCAGGGAGCCCCAGGAGAACCGAAAGACGCCGTGAACAGACGGCCTCGTTCGTCTGGTGAAACCACAGGAAATAACCGTCCCGCCCGGCCCCGAGCGCCTCGCGCAAGGTTCCGACCTGGCCCGCCAGGCTGTCGACCTCCTGTTCGGCGAGCCGGCGGCGCCGCGTCTGGCGCCAGAGCATCAGGGCCAGCAGGAGACACACCGCCAAGAGCCCCGCCACGGCGAGCACCAGCGGCTCCGAAAGCGACGCCATGGAAAGATCCTCGGCGATCCTCTGACCGGCGGGTCCGAGCCTGTCTTGCGCGGCTGCCGTGCCCATCGGAAGGGCGGACAAAACCGCACAGGTTGCGGCCTTGCGCATCCCCCAACGCGACCAGAGACTCTGGCCGGGACTCTCTTGCCAGGAATGGTGTCGCCGGCTGAGCAACCGGTTCCGACCTTTTGGCCCCATCATATCACCGCACAGGCATCGCGAGAGTCCAAGCCCCAAGCTTACCAGAATCCGCGAAGAGCCTTACATTTTTACCGGAGAATCGCGACAAAAAAGACAACGGCCACCGTATGCTGCGGCCGTTGCCCGTTCTGACCGAGATCGTCCCGTGACGGCCCGCGACCGGGACACGACCACCCGTCCCCCGAAAGGGGCAGGCGGTCGTGCCGGGAGGCGAGACGGCCGGGATATCGCATCAGTACATATGCTGGCCGCCGTTCACGGACAGTGTGGAGCCGGTGATGAAGCCCGCCTCGTCGGCGGCCAGGAACAGCACCGCGCGGGCGATGTCATGCACCGAGCCCAGGCGTTTGACGGGAATGCCGGCGACGATCTTCTCAAGGACGTTGGCCGGAACGGCGCGCACCATTTCCGTGTCGGTGTAGCCCGGGGAGACGTTGTTCACGGTGATGTTCTTGCTCGCGCCCTCAAGCGCCACCGACTTGGTGAAGCCCTTCATGCCCGACTTGGCGGCGGCGTAGTTGGCCTGACCGATCTGGCCGCACTGGCCGTTCATCGACGTGACGTTGACGATGCGGCCGAACCCGCGTTCCCGCATCCCGTCAATGACGTTGCGGGTGGTGTTGAAGGCCGAGGTCAGGTTGGTCTGGATCACGGCATTCCACTGATCGGCGGTCATGCGGTGCAGCGTGCTGTCCCGCGTGATGCCGGCGTTGTTCACCAGGACCTCGATGGGGCCGATATCCGACGTGATCTGCTCGACGGCCGCCTTGACGGCGTCGAAGTTCGCGACATCGAACTTGTAGACCGGGATGCCGGTTTCCTCGTTGAATTTCTGCGCGGCGGCATCGTTGCCGCCGTAGTTCGCGGCCACGCGATACCCGGCCTCTTTCAACTCGATGCTGATCTGGGCGCCGATGCCGCGGGTTCCGCCGGTCACAAGCGCAACACGTCCTTCAGACATGGATCATCTCCCCGTTTCATATGGTCATGTTTGGTTCGGCGGCCGCTCGTGGGACCCGCTGAAAAGGGGCGGGGCGGGCGGTCGCCCTGATTGATACGGCCGTGCGCCTTGTTGCCCAAGGGTTGGAGGCGCACGACCGTCCGGAGGGTGCGTGCCAAGACGCGGCGAGATCGCCGTTGGACCCCGGGGCCAGTTGAACCGCTGCCCCGTTGAGGGGCGGCCCGACGCCGCGAACCCCGACGACCCCGCGTCACGCGTGGCCCGCAGTCTAACGGGGAATGGAGCGGGGAGAAAGGCCCATATCCGAGCCCCGAACTCAACCTCACGGTCCGAGCGGTCCGACCAGTGATGTCGAAGCCGCCGGTCCGGACAATTCCGCCCTGTCGCGGAAAAGGCCGGGCTTGCGCCCTTGATGAACGGGCGGCTTTCTGGTACTGCGTGCCTCCCTGGATGATCCCGCGCCGGGGCTCACCACGATGTGCGGTCGTGGCGGAATTGGTAGACGCGCAGCGTTGAGGTCGCTGTCCCGGAAACGGGGTGGAAGTTCGAGTCTTCTCGACCGCACCAAATCAGCCGACAGGGGCTGGTTCGCCCGGCAGGGGCCGGTCAATGGGGACGTGTCCCGCGCTTTGGCACAGGCGCACTTACCCAGTCGCATTCGTCCGAAGAAACCACGTGTACAGGGTTTCGAGCCCGGCCCGCAGATCCGTTTGCGGCCGCCAGCCCAGTGCGCGAATGGTGCCGTTGTCCATGACCTTGCGCGGCGTTCCACCGGGCTTGCTGGTATCCCAGACGATCCGGCCCAGGTACCCGGTGATGTCCGCCATCATTCGGGCGAGATCCTTGATCGCGATCTCCTGGCCGGCGGGCGTTTTGGTGTCTCCAGCTCCCTCCCAAGCTCGTACAAAAGCCCATACAAACGACAACAGCCGCCCGGAGGCGGCTGCTAAGTCATTGATTTAATTGGCGTCCCCTAGGGGATGGGATTCGATAAGAGCCTAACTGACTGACTTCACAG
>NZ_CAKZOT010000054.1 GCF_937138205.1 uncultured Rhodospira sp.
CAACAGAGCTTAATCTCCCAATCCGACTGTCTCAAAGTCGTTGACACGTTCCGCCTCGGGTGCCGTGGTATTCGTGGTCTCGGTCATCGCTTTTGTCCCCTTGTCAGGTTCGGGGTGGTGATCGGGCCGAGGCAGGTGTGCCAGCACCTCCCCGGCCGCTCGGGTATCAGGCTGCGGTGGGCTCGGCCTCGGGCGCCGGATAGAACCCCGGCTCCGCCGATGCGTCGGCCCCGTCGATGGACGCCACATAGGCGTTGCGGGCGTGTGCCTCGTTGGCCACGTCGATGTCGTGCGCGGCCACCACGGCGCCGATGGCTTGGTCGGTCGTGATGTCTCGCAGGTGATACAGGTTCATGGCGGGCCTCCCTTGGTGTGCCTCGGTCGGTGGTTCCAGCACCGGCCCGGGCGCCCGTCCGGCAGCCGCGCAACGCGGGCTTGCCCTAGGGCGATGCCTGGAGTATCATCTTCCGCAGAACGAAAGTCAATACCTGAGGCATCATCTATGTTCACCAGCGAACAGATGCGGGCGGCGCGGATGCTGGTTCGCTGGGAACAGCGCGATCTTGCCGAACGGTCTGGCGTGTCACTGCCCACCGTGAAGCGGCTTGAAGCGAAGCCCGGCGCGGTGTCGGCTTATGACAGCACCCTCGCGGCCATCCGCTCCGCGCTGGAGTCGGCCGGCGTCGAGTTCATTGACGCCAACGGCGGCGGGCCGGGTGTGCGGTTGCGGCGGTAGCGATACGGCGCGATACGCTGTATCTCAGCCCGACACCCGGGCGCTTGCTTGGTCGGCCTGCTTCTTCAGCGTGGCAAGGTGCCGCTCCTTGCCGGCCGGCAGTTCGCCAGCATCAACGATCCCACGCAGAAACTTCTTGTCGCGCGGCTGGAAGATCACGGGCGAGTCCAGACAGGCTTGCGCCGTCGCTACCGGGTCGGTGTCTGGTGGCGGTTCCTGATTGCGCGCCGCTTCAAGCCGGTTCTTCAACCCCCGCTCCAGCGCCTTTGCGTGGCGGTTCGCAGTCTTGGTCATTTCGTCGGCTTGTTTTGCGGTGATCCGCTTTGCCGTCAGGTCGGCCGTTACCGCTTGGCTCAGCTCGAACACCATAGTGTGGTCGGCGTTGTCGTTGAGCGCTTCATGCAGCCGAACAGACCGCGGCCGGGCGTCTTCCGTAGCAGGGTCAGCATCGTCCACGGCGGCACCCTCGACCACGGCCAGCCGGCGGGCCATATCCGCAATCGCCGTCTCGACAGCATCCAGGCGGCCCAGGGCGGGCGCCTGTATCTCAGCCTGTATCGCGCCCGTATCGTCCAGGACGGCGGCGAGGCGGTCCGCAACGGCAGGGTCGCCTCGCAGCGCGGCAGCGATCCGCCGGATAAGCGGATGGTGCCGATGATCGGCGCGGACGGAACATGCGGGGGTGGCTGGCATCGGCGCGCCCTCTCGTGGGATACGGTGTATCTCACTGTATCCCAACCGACGCGCCATAGCAAGCCCGCCGCAGGCGCGGGCCGGCGGGGCGGCGGGTGCCTGCCAATTCGCCCGTTCTGGGGAACTGCTAAGCCTTTGATTTCGTTGATCACCCAAACGGGGGAACAATGAAAACAAGGGGTTGCTGAGATAGCAACCCCCTGCGCGGCCTCGGTCACGCAACCCGGTGCGTGACCGGGATCCCCTGGGCCGCCGCTGCTGCGGCCACGGTGTCGAAGGTTTGTTCGTCGATCGTCAACGTGGCGCGCCGGTCGCCGTCCGCGTCCGGCTCAGCCTCCGCCGCGACCTGGCGCAGATGGTCGAGAATGGCCGCGCCGCCGGCGGCATCGCCGTGCTTTGCCAACTGCCGCGCCATCCACCGTAGGTGGCGGTCGATGAAGATTCCCGCCGCCGCCATCGAATCATTCAGATCCGCGCGGGCGTCGTCTTGGGCGCCCGGGTCGCTGGCGGCGCAGGCATCGAGCGTGGCCCAGGCCTGAATCAGGTCATCGCGCAAGGCGCGCGCGACCTTGGCTTTGTTGGGATGCTTTGCCGCGATGTCGTCCAGAATTTCGACCGTCGAGTGTGGCGCCCCCAGGGTGGCGTCGGCGGGTCGGATGGGGTTCGTGGTGGTGTTCATGTCGTGAGTCCTTCCAGGTCCGTTTCGATGTCGTCACTGTCCAACCGGGGAAGTCGCCCGGCGTCAAGGTCTCGGGCAAGCTCGTCAAGGCGGCGCGTGACCCGCCGATCCTCGCGACGCAACACCTTCTCTATCTGCCAGACAGCCTTTCGCTCAAAGGTTTTGCGTTGATTCCGGGGCGCGCCCTGCGCCAGGAGCCCGGCCAGGTGTTCGTCGACCCTCTCGCGCAGGCGTCGACGATTCTCCTCGATGCGGGCGCGATGGGCCTCGCGGAACTCGGCCACCTTCCGCCGGCCGACCTCGATAGACCGCGCGGTGTCTTCGTCAATGCCGGCCAGGTGCTGCATCACGCGGCCACCAGATCCAGCGCATCGGCCGGGACGTCCAACGGCGGCAACGGCGCGGGCGGGTCGAAGTCCAGCCCACGCTCGTCATGATAGGCGCGAATTTCGGCCTCGGTCGCGGCGCGGTCAGGATACGGCCCCAGGCTGCCCTGGACGATCCCGTCCGCCCGGATGACGGTGGCCTCCATGTCGCCCCCGACGAAAAGCGCGCTCATCCACTTACGAGCGTGCTTCTGCTGGACGACGCACAGCTTCCGCCACTGCTCCGGCGTGAAGCGGGGCAGGAAATCGCGCTTGCCCAGCGTCGGCGCCAGATAGACGCCGGGACCATAAGTGTATTGGTCCACCGAGCCATCCTCGTGGCGGGTCACACGCACCACCCGTGGCCCCTCGGGCGCCCATCGGAACAGGGTCGCCTCGGCCGTTCCGCCCCATGCATAACTGTCCGGGGGCTCGTAGTCCTGCAAAAACGCGGTGACCGCTTGGATCGCCGCATCCTGCGAGTCGGCCGCCCGCACCAGGGCGTCGACGGCCCCCCCCGCCCACGTCGCGCCGCGCGTGGTCGCGGCCATGTGCAAATGCGGGCACACCCACACCTTGCGGGTGAACGCCACGGGCGCCGGGCCGATGTAGGCGACAGTGTCGGAGACGACGAAGATTTCATCTTCTGTCAAGTGGAAATTCGCAACGCTCATCGCGTGAACTCCTGCAGGTCGGCGGTCATTTCGGGATCGTCCAACTCGGTGGCGTCGGTCGTGAACTCGACGGCGGGGCCGGCCATCTTCGAGAATGCCTGTTCGCTCGCCCGCTGCATCGCCTGAAACGCGGGGTCCGCGTCCCGCAGCGCAACGGTGATGCGCCGCTGCGCCTCCACCGTGGGCTCGATGCCCTCGGCGCGCAGAAGCCGCATGGCGTGGTTCAGGGACTCGACCTCGTCCCGATACGCTTCGACGTCCGTTCGCCCGCGATCCGACCATTTACTCACCAGGCTAACAGCGGCGTCGATGCCCCTCGCCCGAGCGCGCTCGGCGTCCTGTAGAGCCTTCATGCTGCGCTTCGCGTGGTCCGCCGCGTCGCCCGTCTTCGCCAGCGCCTCGGCGAGTTCCCGATCGACGGCAGCCTGTAGCTTCGCGATCGCCGCCGCGTCGGCGCCGGCGGCGGCGGCGCGGTCGAGAAGGTCCATGCGCTCCGCGTACTTCTGATTTGCCCGCTCGATGGGGGTCATGAGGTCGGTTTGAAGTTGCTCGAAGGCCGCGAGCGCTTCCGTATTCTCGCGTTGCCGGGCTGTTTCCTCGGCCTTTTTCTTCGCCATTTCTTCAGATTTCTGGCCGAACCGCTCGACATCGTCGGCGATCATCTCGTAGAGACGTCGCTGCTTCTCCAGCCGGGCAATTTCCTCCGCGTTGGCGCCAAAGGACACGGAAGAACCCCCGAAGAGGTTGACACCGGTGCCGAACACGCCACCCGCCGTTCCGGCCTTCAAATCCGCGATTTGTCTGTCAATGTCGGCAATCGCATTTTCCGTCGTCTTCGCCATGCCGGCCGTCGCGCGATCCAGCCACAGCGCCGCGTCGTGAAGCGCGGCGGCGATGCCCTGAGACAACCCGAGCCCTTCGTCGAGTTTAGCGAGAAATCTATCCCAGGCTGTGTCAAGCGTGTAGGACGCACGCTCGATCGTCATTGGCATTCTGTCAAACATTTCGTCGGCTTTGCCGGCCGCGCGCGACAGGGCCTGGAACACGCGTTCCCCGGTCAACTCGCCCGCCGCGCCCATCGCGCGCAGCTCGCCTGTTGTCACGCCGAGTTCGGCGGCCAATGCCTGCGCGAGAACCGGCATATTCTCCATGATCGATCGCAGTTCATCGCCCTGAAGGCGGCCAGACGCGAGACCCTGGCCCAACTGAATACTCGCGGCCGTGATTTCCTGAACAGACGTGCCGCCCGCGACGCCAAGTTTCTGCACAGTCTCGACCAATTGCGCGACTTCCTTGTCCGTCGCGCCGATTTGCGCCGCCGCGATCTTGAACCGCGTGAATTGCCCAGCCGACGCGGCGAGTTCGACACCTGTCGTCAACGCGGTTTGGTACAGATCCTCATAGACTTCCTTGGCGCGGGTCATGTCGCCGATGGATGCGTTCAACTTGCCCACGCTCGCAGTATATTCGTCGCCAGCCCTGGCGATCGCCGACGCCGCCAGGCCCGCGCCCACGGTGACGACGCCGAGGGCGATGCCCACCGGTCCCAGGGACCGTGCAACGCTCTCAATCGGCCCCGGAAGCCGAGCGAGCGCGCCCCCGAACGCATCGACCCCCCCGCGCGCGCGGCCCGCCGCGCGGCCGGCCTCGTCGTGTTGCTGCGACAGGCGGCGAACGGATTCACGGTGGCGCTGGAGGGCGGTCGTATAACGATCGATGTTATGCGCACCATGCCGCACAGCCTGGCTGTACAACCGCTCGTGGCGCGCCAGTTGTTCCTTCGCGCGCAACAGGGGATCGTGTTGCCGTGTAAAGCGCTCCAGCTGCTTTTGATGCTGCGAGGTGATGCGAATGGTTTCGCGCTGGCTGGCGCCCTGCTGGCGATACGCTTGATCGAGGCCCGTCGTGCGTCGAATGAGATTCAGCGTCGCGCGCTCGGAAGAGCCCAGGCGTGCCTCGAGCCCATTCAATGCGGTGATGGCGCCGCGCGCGTCGATTTCGATGGTTGCGGTGTGGCGACTCGTCCTGGCCATGGGGTCCTCTCGGAAAGGGGGTGGGGCCGGCCCGCTCTACCGGGGGAAGCAAGACGGGCCGGCCCGCACTTTGGGCGATTTGCCGGAGATAAGCGCCGTCGCCCGGCGGCCTTGGCGTGGGCCACCACCCCCACGCCAATCTGATCACTGCGACAACCTATAGATCACGGGGCCATTCGCGTAAGAAGCGCACACAAGTCTGTATTCAACGCCTTGCTCCGGTTCATTCAGCACCACTGAAATTGGACTGGACCAATGGTGATGATCGCCCGCGGTCGTCCGGGCGGGGGCCAACACGCGATGCCAGGTCGCCCCACCGTCGAAGGTCCGTTCCAGGCGGACACGGGCACCGAACACGCCCCCCAGCGTCACGTTGAAATCGCCATGAAGTTCGACCGACGCGCTGGTGCCGGGCGCGGTGAACGTTCCCTCAACCGGAGAAACGCGGCCAAGTTCGCGTGAAGCGCCACTCGGACGGCCCATGACACCCTCCCCTACGCGGCGGCAGCGGTCGCCACGCCGTCCAAGCGCACCGCAACCGTGGTGTCGCCGTTTCCGGCGGCGGTGACGGCGGTTCCGACGGGATAGTGCCCCGAGTCGGGAAGCACCACCTGGCCCGGGTCGATATCCCACGACACGGCCGCGCCTTGGGCGATGACTTCGGTGGACAATTTCGGCAGGGTGAAGACCCCGCGCGTCTGAAGGTTCACGTCCTTGGTGGCGTCGGCGTCGGTGAGCGCAACGCCAGCGATGGCGCCGACAATCACCAGGTCACCGGAAGAGACGCCTCCGGACGGGGCAGCGACGGTCACAATGTCGCCCTGTTGCAAGAAGTTCGTGGCCATGGGTCAAAGTCCTTTCGTCGAGGAAATCACGATCTTGGAGACGCGCGAAGAAGAACCGATCCGCTCATTGAGACGCGCCAAGGCATCCAGCATGTCCCGCTGCGAGCGGTAGACAATGCTTTTGCCATCCGGGTTCGTGACTTCGCGGATCCCGGAGTCAATCGCAACTTGGAGCGCGTCCCGACGGGCGATCAGTTCCTCTTGCGTCGCCATGAAATTATGCTCCGGTGTTCAGGTACCAGCCGCGCCAGTCAATGACGCCACACCCGAAATCCAGGCCGGCGCGGACCTTCACGGCGCGAGTATCAAAATCAACCTCGGTACTGATTTGCGGCCCATCGGCGCCGTTGACGTAGCCATAGACCACGCACGGCACCTGGGCCGGATCGGCGGCAATGTGCCAGCGGTTACTACTCACATGCGGGCTCACCACCAGTTCGAACGCCCCGGACCAGGGGTTCACGTTGGACGCCTGGGCCGGCGTGATTGTGGCCAGCAATTGCCGCGCTTTCACCTCCGACCCGATCCCGCAGACCAGATAGCGCGGCTGAACGTTGATCGGCAGGCCATCAAGCCCGGTCATGCCGCGCAAGGCCTTCACGCCCAGCCCGACAGCATCCACACCGATGGCGGCGGCCGACGATGCCTTGTTGCTGCGCGTCGCGGCGGTGCTGAACATCGTCACACCGTCGCTCAGGGTCGGGCCATCGGTCGCCAGCAGCGCAAAGACAGTCGCGTCCTCGAAGGCGGCGGTGCGCGTGGCGATCAGCCCTGAAAAGTCGGAAAGCGCGCTCAGGTCATCGTTCAGCAGGGCGCGACGGCCGATCACGATCCCGGTTGCGTACTCGGTCGCGGTGACCGTTTCCTTGTTTTCGGAAATCGTGCCGTATCGGGTTTCTCCGCCTTCCTCGACCTCATGGAAGGTGGGGAAATCCCCGACGCGGAGGAACTTGTGCGCCTTGAAGTCGCTGAAAGACCGGCGGGCCGCGATGCTGCGATAGGCCGGGGCGGCGGCGGTGTACTGGGCCAGCAGCGACTTGTTGGCAGCGTCGGCCAGCAGCGACGGAAAATCGCTGGACGAATGCGCGCCCAAGGCGCGGGTCAACAGGGCCTCGCGGTCGAAGCGGTTGACGCGCTCGCCACGAGCGGACAGCAACTCGGCGACCATGTCCAACGGACGATAGGACCGATACTGAGTCGCCTGCCCCTCGGCCTTGCACAGCGGCGTCATGTTCGCGGCCAGGGCATCGGCCATGCTGCGGCGGATCAGATCCGGGTCGGTGTAGTCAGCCCCGCCTTCGACGCGAGCCGGGCGGTTGTCCACAGGCGCGGAACGCTTCGCCATGGCTTCGAACGCGGCCCGGCGGGCATCGTCGGCCGTGGCGTTGTTGTCGATCAGCGCGTCAATGCTGCCCTGATCCATGCCGGCCAGACGGCCAATGGAGCGGATTTCGCGGTTCACGTCGGCGCGGTTCATGGCCGTGCCGGGGTCGGCGGTGGTCTCGGGCGCCGGGTTGTCAGCCGGCGCGATGGTCTGATCGTCCATAGTGATCTCCTGTGATCGGACGGTTGCGCCGGGGTCCACTCCCAGCGGGGCAAAAGACAGTTCGCGCGGCGTCCATTTCGTCGCGCGGTAGACGGGCACCCCGTCACGGGCGCCGGCCCTGGTCCAGGTCTCGACGCTGTAACCAAGCGACACGCCCCGAACGGATCCGGCCTCGATCTTGTCGATCAGGCGTGTGGCTTCGTCGGACCCGTCGAAACGCACCGTGCAAATGATCCGGTCCCCCTCGACGCGGGCCGACGCCACAGACCCGACAGAGGCATCCCAAGCGTTGCGATGCCCCAACAGGGCCGGCCCCTCGACGAACCGGCTCAGGTCGGCGCCGCCGGCATCAAGCTCTTCGATCCACCGACTCCGCGTGCCGTCGGGTGCGGGCGCCGGCCGAACAGCCGGGGCAGGCCCGGACAGGGCGACAGCGCCGACGGTGCGGGCCTCGCGGTCCAGGGTGCTGGCCCGGCCCAGGGCGCGGGTATGCATGTCATGCGTCATTGGTGGCGGGCTCCGGCGCGGTGCTGGTGGTGGTGCCGAACGACAGCCCCAGGCGGGCCTCGCGGGCGCGTTCGGCAGCGATCTCAGCGTCAAGCCGCTCGGGGTCGTATCCGCGTTCCGTCACGGCCTGAGTACGCGACTTGAGGCCGGCAGTGATGGCGATGATTTCGGCCTCCGCGTCCTTCTTGGGGTCCACCCAATCGAGCTTCGGCGGCAGCCATTCGACACGATGGAACGGCGCGGGATCGTCGGCGTACCCGGGCAGCAGACCGGCCACGGCGGCGGCTTCGATGAAGCGGTCGAACACGGGCCGGCAGAAGCGGAACGCGACCACATTGTGTTGCCAGTGCTCCAGCTTGCGCCGAAACTCGACCATGCCGGCGCGGATGCTGCTGTAGTTCACGCCGCTCAAGTCGCCGGTAAGCATCTCGTAAGGGATACCAAGGCCAGCAGCGACGGCGCGCAAGTGCGAACGGGTGAAATCCGCGAACGCGGTGTCCGGGCGCGGGTCGAACCATTCCAGATTGGTTCCGGGCGGCAAGTTCAGGATCGTGCCCGGCTCCATGCCGGCGGTCAGGGTGTTGCCGTCGCGGTCTCCGCTGAGGCCGGCGGCGTTGCCCTCGGCATCCGTCAGGGCGCCCATGACCAGCGCGCTAACCTTGGCCCTGACCAGCGCGGCGTCGGCGTGCTGGTCCAAATCGTGCAACTTCAGCAGGACGGGAGCGAACCACGACAACCCGCGAAGCTGGCCCGGCTCCATCGCATGAAACAGGTGCGCCACGTCATCGGCCGGGATGCGGATCGGCGTGAACGCCTTGTCGAAGGGTGCACGCGGATCGTCCGGCCGACGCGGCAAGACGTGGTAGGCAGCAACCCGGCCCAGGTCGTCCAGTTCGACGCCAGCGCGCACACGCGCGGCCGGGCCGATCAGCGGAAATTCGTATGGAACTTGATCGGGATGAATCAGCCGGAGACGCATCAAGCCCGGCGCGGCGGGATCGTGGAAGATGTGACAGAAGGACTCGCCGGCCTCAACCATTTGTCGACAAGCCATCGCCTGAAGCGCGTAGAAGTCGCCCATGCCGTCGAAGTCGGCGCGGTCCACCCATTCCGACCACAGTTCGTGGATGCGCTCGCGCACGGACGGGTCCGGGTGCTGCGAACTCGGCTTGATGCCTGGACCAACGATGTTGGCGACCAGCGCGCCGACAGCAGCGGCGGCGTGCGCGTTGTTGCGGCAGACATGCGCCGCTCGGGCGGCCACGGTGCGGCCCTGGCCCGCAATCTCACCAGTCAGTGAGCGAGACACGACAGGCGCCCCGTCCCAGCGCCGGCCGCGCGCGGCGGCGTCGAGGGAACGTGTGCGTGTACGGGCGCTGGCGGGCGCGAACAGTCGCCTAATCTGCTGAAACAATAGGCAAACCCCCGGCATAGTTGCCCACATAATAGGCCGTTGCCTAATCCGTGGTCAACCAGAAACCCATGCGGAACGGACGACTGGCGCCTTCCTCGGCGCCGGCCTCGATGCACCGTCATCGCCTGGACGGCGCGGCATCGCAGACCGCATTGCAGCGGCCTCGCGCTCCAGACTGAGGCCAGACGCCTTCAATCCCTCAAGCGCCGCGTGCGCATATACAAAGGTGTCCAGGGCCTCGTTGCGCCCTCCCGGCAGATACCATTCGCGCACGGGCCGGCCTCGGCTGTACCGGGTGCGGACCCGCTCCGCCGTCAACTGCTTGAAGTATTCCTCGGTCAACGTGTCGGCAAAATGGATGCACCCTGGCCCGGCCTCGCTGATGCGCAGGCGGGCGGCCAGCGCGTCTTTGCCGGCGTCCACATTGACGATATAGAGCGGCACCTTGCCCTTGTTGTTCTTTGACGGTCGCCGGGGCCAGAGCGGCGCGCCTGTCCGGCTCACGCCCTTGATGGCCCAGCGCCGGGCCGGTTGCCGGGTGCGGCAATAATCGTAGACGGCCAGCGTGTTCGCCCCGCCGGAGTCGATGGCAACGGCGCGGATCGGCAGCGGTGCAACGTCTTGCGTCGGGTGTTGGAAGGTGCGGCCCAGGTGTTCGTCGAGTGTCGCCCACAAGGCCGGCGTGTTCGGGTCACCTGCCAGAACCACATGCTCCATGACCCATGCCTCTTCGGCGGCACCCCAGCCGATCAGGGTGCATTCCAGCCGGTCGGGCTGCACGTCCACACCGCACGTCAGCACCAGCACACCATCGGGCACCATGCCATCACCCGTGGGCATCGGCTCGGCGCGCTCCATCAACGCGGAATCGCCCATCGGCTCGCCTGCTACATCCTCCCACGTCTCGCCAAGGCGGGTGTTCGTCCACACCTGCAGGCGCGTCGGGTCTTTCTTGACGCGCTCATGCTCCAACGCGATTTCGGCCCAGGTGGCCCAGGGTGAATAGAGGCCGGACAGGTGGAAACCGGCGGTCTTGCCGTCGCCTTCGGCGGTCGCCGTCCATTTGCCAGCAGCGAGCAAGGCCGGCTTGCGGTGTTCCTCGTGCACGCCACCGCATGACGGGCAGGCAAAATAGGCTTGGTCACGGCGCCGATCAGGCCAGCGGATGTCGGCCCAGGTAATCGGGTTGAACGCGCCGCAGTGATCGCACGGCACCTCGAAAATGCGCTGGTCCGATTCCAGATAGGCGGCCTCGATGCGCGACAGCCCTTTCAGCGTCGGTGTGGACACCATCAGGATTTTGCGCCGCCCTCGGAACGTCGCGGTGCGCTGCACGGCCAGGTCAACGGGATCGCCTTCGCCGTCCGCGTCACCGGGGAAGCCGTCCACCTCGTCAAGAAACAGATACCGGGCCGGCGTAGAGCGCAGGGACGCGGCGGAATTGGCGCCCGTCAGGATCAGTTCGCCGGCAGGGAAGGCCTTGCGGAACATACTATTGCCGGCCTCGCGGCTTCGCGGCGCCACGACAAGGTCACGCAAGGCCGGGGTCGCGGCGATCATCGGGTCAAGGCGCGTGACGGTATTCCGCTTGGCCATGTCAAGAGACGGTTGCACCAGCATCATGAGGCCGGGTGCGTGGTGGATGGCATACGCAACCCAATTCAAGCCGGCCTCGGTTCCGCCGACTTGCGCGCCCTTGATGAAAATAATCCGCTCGGTCGGGTCGGACGGGCTCAGGCAATCCATGATGCTGCGCAGGTACGGCGTCCGGTCGGTGCGCCACCGGCCTGGTTCGGCGGCCGTCGCCGGCAAGCGGCGGTGCTGGTCCGCCCATTCCGAGACTGTCAGGCGCGGTGCAGGTCGGAGACCATCGCGGCGAGCGGCATCAACGCGACTCATTGCCGGCCCCCAGGGTTTCCAGCGGCGTGTCGGCCAGCCATTCCAGGTGGTCGTCAACCTCTCTCTGAAGCGCGACAAACACGGCGTGTTCATCGGCCTGCAACTCGGCGGCCAGGATCGGCGCAATGCGATGAACCCAAGACTGCCAGCTATCCCGCTCGGCCCGGCCGCGCGCGAATTGCTCCCGGTCCACCAGCTCGGCGTCGATCAGCCGGCCTCGGGCGCGGTCGTATTCCAGCGCCGCGCGGCGGGCCTTGGTCCATTCGTGGACGCGCTTGGCCTCCAGATAGTCGCCGTCCGGGATGGCGGTGTCGGGATCCGCGACGTTAGCGGGCGGGGTGTCGGGCAGGGGTGAACGATTCGTTCCCCCCTCGGGCACGGACGGCGCCGGGCCGGATCGGCGTTGCGCCCGGACTTGCGCCGGGTCCAAGGTGCGGCTCATCCAGTCCAGGGCGGCGGCAACGGCAACCTGCTTGCCATCGGGGCACAGAGGCAAGCCGCGCTTCACCAGTTGCGTGATCCTGCCCCTGGACAGACCGACGCGCTCGGCAAACTGCGATTTGCTCTCAAATTCAGGGACTTCGCCCGCCATCTTGATTGCCTATTTGGTGGGCGACCAAGGCCAGTTTAGCCTAAATTCTGGGCAGGCGCTAGGTCGCCGCCGGGGCCGGAGCAGACCCGCGGGCGGCGCCCCCCGGAAGGACCCTGGCGCGACCGGCCCGCAAGGCGTCACTCGGGCGGGTCCGCGCTGACCGCACCGAGGTCCCAGAGCGGTATCGCGCCGTCCATCGGCCGCCGACGCACCGTCAACCGAGCGCCGGTCCCCGTCTGCACGGTTGCCGTGTCGTCCGTCACCGCGACAAGGCGCGCCCCGTTGAGTAGCAGCAGAAGGCCGGCGCGGTCGTACCGTGCGGCGGGTGCCCGGGGGCAGGCGCCAAAGACGTCCAGCGTTGTCCAGCCCAAGCCCGACAGCGCCGGTCCCCAGGCGGACGCCAGCGCCGCGGCGTCGGCCTGGACCTGCCCCCATCGCGATGGGCTGAACCCCACGGGCGGCGCCATGGTGGCAACGCGGTCCAGCCCCTCCCGCCACGCCTCTGGCATTTCGGCCGCGCCGGTGGGCGCGTGGTCGGGCGCCGGGTCCGGCTCAGCGTGGTCGGGCACCCCGGACGCCGCCTCGATCAGCGGGATGATGCCCCGCGCGTAGACCCGCAATCGCGCGTACAGCATCCCGGTGACCGGTGTCGCCGACACGATGACCAAGCGGCCGTCGCGGACACGCAGCTCAACACCGGCTGCCTCGGCCTCCTCGATCACCGCGCGCGCCTCCTCTGGCGTCGGCAGCGGCAGCGAGTATTCGGTCGCGGTCATCGCCCGCCCTCCGCCTTCCGCGCCGCGAGGCGCGCCCGGCCAGCGATGACCACGCGGCGCATCCTCTCATCGGCCACGGTCGCCACCACCTCCGCCGGGCGCGGCGGGTACCGGCACCCGAGCCGCACCCGCCGGCCGGCCAGCGCCAGCAGGTCGGCCGGCAGATCGGCCAGCGCCTCCACCAGTGTCGCGCCGTACGCGCGCGGCTCGACCCCATGCGGCAGCCCGAGCGCGGCGACGATGCGCCCGGCCTCGATCTCGGCCGCCCCGGCGGCGGCCGGCGTCAGGGCCGCGTCCACCTCGGCGGCGACGGCGAGGCATGTGTCACGATCCACCGGCGGATCCTCCGCCGGCCGCCAGGATTCGAGCCTTGCCGCATCCATAGATGGCATCCAGGCACTCGGCAGTCCTGGCGGTGTGGCGGTCGTGGCGGGCAGGTCGTGCGGCATGGGACGGTCCTCCTGCTGGGGTGGGGGTGACGGGGGCGGCGAGGGACTCGACGATGGCGCGGGTCAGGTATCGCAGCCTGGCCGGCGGACCCTCGCCGGCGGCGGCGCGGCGGGCGCCGATTCTGGCGGCGACGATGCGCGCAGTATCGGCATCGGCGCCCAAGGCGAGCCACTGGCGGGCGTGGGCGATGTCGAGGTCATCAGGTAGGTTGGCGTAGGGGCACCCTCCCTCGGTGAGGCCGGCCCGGGCCGCAGTGAGGAGCGCGACGGCGGCCACGATCTCCGGGCGAGGCGGGGGCACGACGGCGGCGATGTCAGAGCGCACCGGTGGACTCGGCACGACCGCCTCGTCCGGCGCAGCAGCGGCAGCAGCCTCGCGCGCGTCATCAGCACTATGGCTGCTGCTATACGACTCTCTCTCTATATGGACTCTGGACTCTGGACTCTGGCCTGCTTCAAGCCCCTCGCCGGCTATGTCGTTGTTTTCGTTGCGTTTCGGTCTTTTTTCAGCGGATTTTTCTCCGCCTTTCGCGCCGTTTTTCCGGCGTTTTTCTCCCGTTTTTTGGCTCGGGGGGCTTTCACGGTCGAACCGCCTATTACTTAGGTGCTCGCCGTCGTCAGTAATATAGAGTTTGTCCGCGACCAATAGTCTGTCGCGTATGATCTTCCAGCGGCGCGTCGAACAGCCGCATACTCTGGCGATGTATTGGGGGTCATCTGGGATGGGGTGGGCGCGGTCATACAGCAGGTCTAGGACTATACTGTACGCGCCCTTCTCCTCCAGTGACAACTCCATCGTGCCTGCGATGAAATCGCCACCATACCGTTTGTACCACGGGCGGCCGGCGGTCATGGACTCCGCCCCTCACGCCGCGCTATCGGCGGGGGCCGACCCGACCCGGGCCGGGGGCAGGGAGGCGGTCAGGCGCCGCATGGACTCCACCACCACCAGGGTCCGCGTCCCGACCTTGCGGGCATCGAGATGCCCGGCCTCGATGAACTCATAGACGGTGGTCTTGCCCACGCCGAGTAGTTGCATGGCGGCGGGAATACTGACCATGATCGGCTCCATGGTCACGATGGCCGGGAGCATGGTATCGGCCACGACGGCCTCGCAGTTCGTCTTTTGCATTTTTTGATCTCCGCATAAAAAAACGCCCGAGACCTTGGGGTCTGGGCGTCGTGGTGACGTGGATACTGTGATGGGATGCACGGGGACTGCGCCGCGCGCACAAAAAAACCCGCGCGGCGGATCTCCGGCGGGGTGATGGGGTCTGGCCGTCGACTCGACGGCGCGCCGTGGGCGCAATTCCAGAGCCGAGTCTGTCAATATCTGGCAGGGGGTCCCGTGTCAACCTCAGAGTCGCGCACGGTCGCGTGCGGCGAGGCTTTTTTACGACCCCGGTCGAACCATGGAGACGACCGTATCACCGTGATCGGCCGACGTCACATAGGCGGCCCAAGTGTCCATCAAAAGACGCCGCCTGTCGAGCAGGTCTCCGCGCTGATATGCGGCCACCACCTTGTTGCCCTGTGTGTGCGCCAGCGCGGCTTCGCATACTTCATGCGGCGTGCTGGTCTGCTCGGCGGCCCAGGTCCGGAATGTGGACCGGAATCCGTGCGGCGTGATGTCCTCCCGGCCCATGCGCTTCAGCGTCATCTTCATCGCCATGTTGCTCAGCGGCCGGCCGGCCTTTTGGCCGGGGAACACATGCGGACAGATCCGCACGGCCGCCATCTTGCGCAGCAGCGCCAGCGCGGGCGCGGACAGGGGCACCCGGTGTTCGGCGCCGGCCTTCATCCTCTCGCCCGGTATGGTCCAGGTCTCGGCGGCCAGGTCGATTTCATCCCAGCGCGCCCCCAGCACTTCACCCGTCCGGCCAGCGGTCAGTATGGCAAATTCCAGGGCGCGGGCGCCCATGCCGTCGGCGGCCTGGATGTGCGGCCACAGGGCGGGCATGTCGCGGTAGGGCAGCGATGCGTGGCCTTCGACGCGCCGCACCTTGCTCTTGGCCGGCAGGGTCAGGGCCAGGTGGCCTTTCCACCGCGCAGGGTTTTCCCCGTCACGCCAACCGCGCGCCTTCGCATAGTCCAGGACCGATTCGATCCGTCCGCGCACCCGGGATGCCGTCTCAGGCTTCGACGTCCAGATCGGCGTCAGGCACTGCAGGACCTGCTCGGTCGTCACGGCGTCAACGGGCATTTCGCCGATCACCGGGTCCGCGTATGTGGCCAGGGTGGCACTCCACTGAGCCGCGTGCTTGTCATTACGCCAGCCGGCGCGCTTCGCCTCGACGTATTCCACACGCGCCGCGCCGAATGTGGGTACGGCCGGCCCCGCGTTGATGGGTAGCGCGCGGCGAGCCTCGATGGGGTCCGTGCCAGCGGCCACCAGCGCGCGGGCCTCGCGGGCGCGTTCGCGGGCCTCCGCCAGGCGCAGCACGGACGCGGGACCGAGCCCCATGTCGCGACGGCGGCCCGCGAGACTGAATCGATAGATCCACGTCTTCCCGCCGGTTTTGGTGATTTGCAGGTACAGGCCCTCGCCGTCGGCGTACAGGCCCGGCTCCATCAGCGTCTGCACCTGGCGAGCGGTGAGCCCCTTGGCCCTCTTCGGCATGGCGGGCGGCCCCTTGGTCGCGGGATGATGGGTTGATGGGTACGGCAGGGCGCCGCCTCGCCCGCCCATCAACGCACCCATCATCCGGCACCGGCCTCCGGCGGTCAAGCACGGCCGCACACGGAAAACCCGGGGTCCGAAGGCCCCGGGTTTCTGCGGTTTTTGGGAGGCTTACGTTCGCCCACGGTCAGCGGCGAACAAGCATCTGGCGGAGGGGGTGGGATTCGAACCCACGGTACGGTTGCCCGTACTCCGGTTTTCGAGACCGGCCCGTTCGACCACTCCGGCACCCCTCCGCAGGCGAGCGACGGCTGGGCCGTGCGGGCCCGCCGTGCCGAACAGGACGGCGGTTCTAGCGCCTTTGGTGCCGCGTTGTAAAGCCTGTGTGTCGCCGCCCAATCACACCGCCGCCGTAGACGACGACGCGGCCAAGGCAGCGATCTCGCGCACATAGACCGCCTCCAGCGCCCGAACGGCCTCTGTGTCTTTGTACAGGCGGTCGCGGCGCTCCCGCACCAATGCGCGCATGTGGTCGCGCTCGTGCGGGTCACGCCCCAGGCGGGCGGCGATCGTTACGTAGTCATCCGTGTCCCGGGCGATCAGCGAGTCCATCTCCATCATGCGCAGCATGGCCATGGTGTGGCGGCCGCGCATGAACCGCCCCGGCAGGGTGACGGGCACGATCCCCTGGGCCAGCGCCTCCAGGGTCGTGTTGCCGCCGGACCAGCCGATCGAGTCCAGGAACACGTCACAGACGCCGCACAAACGCAGGAAGTCCTCCCACGGCTGCCAGGGCAGAAAGACCAGCGACCGTTCGGGGTCGAGGTCCCGCGCGGCAAACGCCGCCGCCAGCCGCGCGCGGAAACTCTCATTGGCCGCGAGCGCCGTCTGATGCTGGATGAAGACGAACCGGGCGTCCGGCACGGCCTTGGCGATGCGGGCGAACAGGTCATCCTGATCCGGCAGGTACTTCTGCAGTGCCTGGCAGCACAGGTAGACGGGGACGTCCGCCGGCAGCCCAAAGGCCGCCCGCCGGCCGTCCTGTCGCTCGTTTGGCACATAGTATATGCCCAGCCGGGGCAGAGGCACGAGGCGTTCGGTGTAGTGTGCCTCGGCCCCTCCCGGCTCCATCGCCGCCGACGTCAACATGACGTCGACCGTCGGCAGGCCGGTGGTGACCGGATGACCCCACGAGACACACTGCAGCGGCGCCAGCCGGCAGGCGGCCAGAACAAAACTGCGCGGCGTCATGCCAAGGTCGGGGAAGACAACGACGTCGGGCGCGTCCTCGCGGATGCGGCCGGCGGCGGCCACAATCGAGTCCGCGCGCAGGTCCCGGAACACGTCGGACCGCCGGGCAAAGGTCTCGGTGGAGGCATCACGCTTGCCCCCCACCGCGTAGGTGTAGACCTCGAACCGCTCGCGGTCCTGCTGGATCACCCAGTGTCCGAACAGAAGCGCGATGGTGTGCGACCAGAAGTGCTCGGAGACATAGCCGACGCGCAGCCTGCGGCCGTCGGGCGGGCGCGGCGGCGGACAGGGCGTCACCAGGTCGGGGCGCCGCACGGCCACGGCCCGGTGAACGAAGCGTCCCCACAGGGCCTGAAGCGCGCGGTCGTCCTCGCCCTGGTAGGAGAGCATGAAGTTGGTGCCGAGCCCGATGCCCTGCAGCGCCCGCGCCGCCTGCTCCGGTGTGTCAAGCGGGGTTGCGGCGAGCATTCCCAGCCCAGCCGTGAACCGCTCGCGCCACATCGGGAGCTCGGCCGTGGTGCGGTAGACGCGGGGCAGCAGGCGGCCGCCGGTCCACCGTGCACGCACGTCGCCGGGGTCCCCGATCAACAGGGCGTGATAGGCCTCGTAGGCCGCATGATGATCACCACTGGCCTCCAGCGCCTGGGCCAGGGCGCGCTGGTGCGGCACGGTGTCGGGTTCCAGGCGGAGCGCGGCGCGAAACGCCGGGACGGCCTCGGCCGCGCGGCCCTGACGCAACAACGCCTGCCCCAACAGATGATACGCGACCGCCGTTTCGGGCGCCGCGTCCAGGACGGCCCGGGCCAGGGTCTCGGCCCGGCCCGGGTCGTTCCGGTCGAGGGCGTGCCGAGCCTCGGCCAGGGCCGCGGCGTGGTCATCCGCTGAGGCGCTCATCGGGGCTGACCCTGCGGTTGAGCCATGTCGGCCGCCCGCTCCGATCGTCAGACCGCCACCTTGGGCAACTCCGCCAGCGAGGCCTGCAATGCGGCGTCGTCGAACGGCGTATCGGTCATCTTGCCGGCGAAGTAGTCGGTGTACGCCTGCATGTCGAAGTGGCCGTGCCCGGACAGGTTGAACAGGATGGTCTCGGCCTTGCCCTCGGCCTTGCAGCGCAGCGCCTCGTCGACCGTGGCCTTGACCGCGTGCGACGATTCCGGCGCCGGCACGATGCCCTCGTGGCGGGCGAACTGCACGGCGGCGGCGAAGCATTCGGTCTGCTGGTAGGCCCGTGCCTCCATCAGGCCGTGCTCCATCGCCGCGCTGACCATCGGCGCCATGCCGTGATAGCGCAGGCCGCCAGCGTGCGTCCCGGGCGGCATGAAGCCGGAGCCCAGGGTGTGCATCTTCATCAGCGGGGTCAACTTGCCGGTGTCGCCGAAGTCGTAGGCCATCGCCCCCTTGGTCAGGGTCGGGCACGAGGTCGGCTCCACACCGATGCAACGGATCGCCTTGCCCTTGATCTTCTCGCGCATGTACGGGAAGGCCAGCCCGGCGAAGTTGGAGCCGCCGCCGACGCAGCCGATGACGATGTCCGGCTCGGCGTCGGCCATCTCCATCTGCAGCATGGCCTCCTCGCCGATCACCGTCTGGTGCAGGCAGACGTGATTGAGCACACTGCCCAGGGCGTACTTGGTATCGTCGCGCGTGGCGGCGATCTCGACCGCCTCGGAGATGGCGATGCCCAGCGAGCCGTTCGAGTCCGGGTTCTGCTCCAGGATGGCGCGGCCGGCCGCCGTGTTCGGCGACGGGCTGGGGATGCAGGTGGCGCCGTAGGTCTCCATCAGCGCCCGGCGGTAGGGCTTCTGGTTGTACGAGATGCGCACCATGTAGACTTCGACCGTCACGCCGAACAGGCTGCCCGCGAACGCAAGCGAGCTGCCCCACTGCCCGGCGCCGGTCTCGGTCGACAGCTTGGTGACACCTTCCTGTTGGTTATAAAACGCCTGGGCGACGGCGGTATTGGGCTTGTGGCTGCCGGCCGGGCTGACGCCCTCGTACTTGAAGAAGATCTTGGCCGGCGTATCCAGGGCCTTTTCCAGGCGCCGCGCGCGGACCAGGGGCGACGGCCGCCACAGGCGATAGACCTCGCGCACCGGTTCGGGGATGTCGATCCAGCGCTCCTGACTGACCTCCTGCTCCAGCACGCCCATGGGGAACAGCGGCGCCAGATCGCCCGGCCCCATCGGCTGGCCGGTGCCGGGATGGATCGGCGGCGGCACCGGACCGGGCAGGTCGGCGGCCAGGTTGTACCAGGCCTTGGGCAGGCGGTCTTCGGTCAGCAGGTACTTGGTCGTGTCGCTCATCGCGGCGGGCTCCCCCTCGGATACGGGCCATCGGACCGCACTGTCCGGTCCGGCGGTCCGTTCTAACCGCCCGGCCCGCCGATGCAAAGGGGAAGCCGTGCCCGGCCGCGCCGCCTATCAAATGCCCGGCGCCCTTTCGTCCGGCCTCATCCCCGTCCCCGCCGTCGGCCGCCCGTCTCCTCCACGGCGGTCGAACCGGCGCCGGCCAGGTTGATCTGCCGATAGCTGAGCGCCTCGGCCACGTGCACCCGCCCCACCCCGTCGCGACCGTCCAGGTCGGCCAGGGTGCGCGCCACGCGCAGCAGGCGGTGATAGGCCCGCGCGGAGAGGCGCAGGCGCTCCGCCGCCTCGGCCATCAGGTCGCGGCCGGGACCGTCGGGGCCGGCGATGCGTTCCAGGGCCTCGCCGGCGAGCAGGGCGTTGACCCGCGTGCCCTTGCCGTTGGCGCGCTCCATCTGCGCCTCGCGCGCCGCCCGCACCCGCGCCGCCACCGAAGCGGTCGGTTCCGCCGGCTTCGCCCCGCCCATGGCGAAGGGGTCGACAGGCGGCACCGTCACATGCAGGTCGATGCGGTCCAGCAGCGGCCCGGACAGGCGGTTGCGGTACTCCTGGCCGCAGCCGGGCGCCTTGTTGCAGGCCAGCGCCGGGTCGTCGAGATAACCGCACTTGCACGGGTTCATGGCCGCCACAAGCTGCACCCGCGCCGGATAGGTGACGTGGCCGTTGGCGCGGGCGATGCTGACCCGTCCGGTCTCCAGCGGCTGGCGCAACGCCTCCAGCGCGGGCCGGGAGAACTCCGGCAACTCGTCCAGGAACAGCACGCCGTTGTGGGCCAGACTGATCTCGCCCGGCCGCGCCCGCAGACCGCCGCCCACCAGCGCCGGCATACTGGCCGAGTGGTGCGGGTCGCGGAACGGCCGCCGGGTGATCAGGCGGCCTTCGCTCAGATGCCCGGCGACCGAGTGGATCATGGACACCTCCAGCGCCTCGTCCGGCGCCAGCGGCGGCAGCAGCCCCGGCAACCGCGCCGCCAGCATGGACTTCCCGGCGCCGGGCGGCCCGGTCATCAACAGGTTGTGACCGCCGGCGGCGGCGATCTCCAGGGCGCGACGCGCGCTCTCCTGGCCCTTGACGTCGGCGAGGTCCAGCTTCGGACCATCGTCCGCGCGCGCCTCCGGGCGCGGCCGGCCGAGCGTCTGGCTGCCCTTGAAGTGGTTGATGAGTTCCAGCAGCCCGCCCGGCGCCAGCACCGAGACATCCCCGGCCCAGGCCGCCTCGCCGCCTTGCGGACCGGGGCAGATCAGGCCCTTTTCCGCGCGCACCGCCGACAGCGCCGCCGGCAGCACGCCGGCCACCGAGGCCAGGGACCCGTCCAGGCCCAGTTCGCCCAGGATGACGAAGCCGTCCATCTCCTCGACGGGCAGCACACCCATGGCCGTCAGCAGGCCGCAGGCCACCGGCAGGTCGTAGTGGCTGCCCTCCTTCTGCAGGTCGGCCGGCGCCAGGTTGACGATGATGCGCTTGGGCGGCAGGGCGAGGCCGATGGCGGTCAGCGCGGCGCGCACCCGCTCGCGGCTTTCCGCCACCGCCTTGTCGGGCAGGCCAACGATGGTGAACGCCGGCAGGCCGCCGGTCAGCGAGACCTGCACCTGCACGTCCAGGACCTCGATGCCGGAAAAGGCGACGGTATGAACGCGGGCGACCATGGGCGGGACAACGGGCAGTTCAGGGCGGCCCGATCATAAAGCGCGAGCCGGGCCGGGCGGTACACGTTTTTTGTGGACACAGCTTTCAGCGCTGGATGTCACGGCCATGCGAACCGTGATACGGTGCACATATGACGCAGACGCTCACACCCGAACAACAGGCGCTGGTGCGCGATGTGCTGGCGCATGGCGGAGCAGCCTCCCAGGAGGAGGCCGTTACGCGTGCGCTGACGCTCCTGCGCGACCGCCTCCAGGCCGACGACGGTGAAACTGGCGCATGTCCCGACGAGGACATCGAGTCCGTCCGCCGCCGCGTTCGTGCCGGGTACGACGACATCGTCGCCGGCCGCCACTTCGAATCAACGGGGCGGTTCGAGGACGACATGGCGCGGTATGCAGAGCGCAAAGCGCACTGGCGTTGATGAGTGCCCGGGTACCGACTGACAGAACGTGCCATTTTGGATCTCGACGAGATCTTCAAGACCTCGTTGGCGCGTTGGGGCGAGACTGTTGCGAGGCGTTATGTCTCGGACCTTTACGAGGCGTTTGCAAGAATCGCCGAGGACCCGCGCATCGGTCGGCCGCGCCGACAGAGGTGCGAGCCGTATCTAATGATTCGCCGAAACCAGCATTTCATTTTGTATGAGACGTTTCGGGGCAGCGTCATCATCGTAACCCTTATACACACGCGCCGTGATGTCGAGGGCTTGGTTGAGGCTCTCGGCCAGGACCTCCAGTACCACGTCCTTGACGCACGGCGCGGGCTTTCCGACGGTGACAGCAGTCCCAACGGGCAGTGACTTCACCCGCTCGCGGCTTTCCGCCACCGCCTTGTCGGGCAGGCCGACGATGGTGAACGCCGGCAGCCCGCCGGTCAGCGAGACCTGCACCTGCACGTCCAGGACCTCGATGCCGGAAAAGGCGACGGTATGAACGCGGGCGACCATGGGCGGGACGGCGGGCAGTTCGTGGCGCCGCCATCATAAAACGCGAGCCGGGCGGGGCGGTACACGTTTTTTTGTGGATACAGTATCCAGAGCGCAAAATGCATACCGCTGGCATATAGAAGAGCCCGCACACGAAGACGGCGGTGGGTCACCCCACCGCCGCTTCGTGTGACGCCTCGCAACCCGATCAGGCCAGATCGAAGCGGTCGGCGTTCATCACCTTGGTCCACGCCGCCACGAAGTCGCGCACGAACTTCTCGCCGTTGTCCGCCTGGGCGTAGACCTCGGCCAGCGCGCGCAACTGCGAGTGCGATCCGAACACGAGATCGACCCGCGTGCCGGTCCACTTGACCTCGCCGGTCGCCCGATCACGACCCTCGAACACCTCCTTGTCCGGCGTGGTGGGCGTCCAGGCGATGCCCATGTCGGTCAGGGTGACGAAGAAGTCGGTGGTCAGCGTCTCCGGCCGCGTCGTGAACACGCCGTGCGGCGAGCCCACATAATTCGCGTTCAGCACCCGCAGGCCGCCGACCAGGACCGTCATCTCCGGCGCCGTCAACGTCAGCAGTTGCGCCTTGTCGATCAGCAATTCCTCGGGCGAGACGGTGTACTTGGCCTTTTCGTAGTTGCGGAAGCCGTCCGCCTCCGGCTCCAGCACCGCGAAGGAGTCGGTGTCCGTCTGCTCCTGCGAGGCGTCGGTCCGGCCGGGTGTGAAGGGAACCTCCACGGTGTGGCCGGCCGCCTTGGCCGCCTGCTCGACCGCCGCGCAGCCGCCGAGGACGATCAGGTCGGCGAGCGAGACCTTCTTGTTGCCGGACTGGGCGGCGTTGAAGTCCGACTGGATGCCCTCCAGAACGCCCAGCACCTTCTGCAACTGCGCGGGCTGGTTGACCTCCCAGTCCTTTTGCGGCGCCAGCCGGAGGCGCGCGCCGTTGGCCCCGCCCCGCTTGTCGGACCCGCGGAAGGTCGAGGCCGAGGCCCAGGCGGTCGAGACCAGTTCGGGAATGGACAGGCCGGAGGCCAGGATCTTGCCCTTCAGGTCGGCGATGTCCCGCCCGTCGATCAGGTCGTGGTCGACGGCGGGCACCGGATCCTGCCAGATCAGGTCTTCATCCGGCACCTCGGGGCCGAGATAGCGGGCGCGCGGTCCCATGTCGCGGTGGGTCAGCTTGAACCACGCGCGGGCGAAGGCGTCGGCGAACTGATCGGGGTTCTGGTGGAAGCGGCGCGAGATCGGCTCGTAGATCGGGTCCATCTTCATCGCCATGTCGGCGGTGGTCATCATGGTCGGCACCCGCTTCGACGGATCGTGCGCGGCCGGCGCCAGGTCCTCGTCCTTGACGTCCTTCGGCTGCCACTGCCAGGCGCCGGCGGGGCTCTTGGTCAACTCCCACTCGTAGCCGAACAGCATGTCGAAGTAGCCATTGTCCCACTTGATCGGGTTCGGCGTCCAGGCGCCCTCCAGGCCGCTGGTGATGGTGTCGTCGCCCTTGCCGCTGCCGTGACCGCAGATCCAGCCCAGGCCCATCTGTTCCAGACCGGCGGCCTCCGGCTCCGGCCCGACCTGGGCGGCATCACCCGCGCCGTGGCACTTGCCGAAGGTGTGGCCGCCGGCGGTGAGCGCGACGGTTTCCTCGTCGTTCATGGCCATGCGGGCGAAGGTCTCGCGGATGTCGCGGCCCGAGGCGACCGGATCCGGCTCGCTGTTCGGGCCTTCCGGGTTGACGTAGATCAGGCCCATCTGCACGGCGGCGAGGGGGTTTTCGAGCTCGCGGTCGCCGCTGTAGCGGTTGTCGCCCAGCCATTCGGACTCGGAGCCCCAGTAGATGTCCTCCTCGGGCGCCCAGATGTCCTCGCGGCCGCCACCGAAGCCGAAGGTCTTGAGGCCCATCGATTCCAGGGCGACGTTGCCGGCCAGGATGTACAGGTCGGCCCAGGAGAGCTTGTCTCCGTACTTCTGCTTGATGGGCCACAACAAGCGCCGCGCCTTGTCCAGGTTTGCGTTATCGGGCCAGCTGTTGACCGGTGCGAAACGCTGGTTGCCGGTCCCGGCGCCGCCCCGGCCGTCGGCCGTGCGGTAGGTGCCGGCGACGTGCCACGCCATGCGAATGAACAGGCCGCCGTAGTGGCCGTAGTCGGCCGGCCACCAGTCCTGGGACTCGGTCATCAGGGCATGGAGGTCCTTCTTCATGGCGTCATAGTCGAGGCTCTTGAACGCCTCGGCATAGCTGAAGTCCTTGTCCATGGGATTGGACGCGGGCGGATGCTGATGAAGAATGCTCAGATTGAGCTGATTGGGCCACCAGTACGCGTTCGACCGGGTTCCGGCCACCGTGTGGCCGCCCGACCCGCCCGTCACCGGGCATTTGCTTTCGCCGTCCATGTCCTCTCCGATCGTGCTGTGAGGGGTTGCAACGTGGTCCGCCGGCCGGACCTGCAAGACGGTACGGCGGGGTATGCCTTATGGCCAGTTTATATTCGTTCTACCTCGCACAATGGAGCGGTCCGCCGACGCGGACAGCGAGCCGTGTCACAGACGCGGACCGGCTCGGGCAACCGAACAGACGCGGTCAGACGATTCGGTCCGCCCCCTCCTGGTCGTCGCTAACAGGCTGTCGGGAAATGACTCTTCAGGTCGGAGACGGCGCAAGCGGGGACCAGTCGCGCCGAGCGAGCGCCCCCGCGCCGGCCGACACGGGGGCGTCACTCATCGTGAAGTTCGATCAAAAACGACGAAAGAATTCGCGGTCTCGAACGAAAGCATCGCCGGCCTCTGCGCCCGCATAAAGAGCACGAAGATCGCAGGGCAGTCTTTAGGCGCCAACCCCGAACAGACTCTGCCCCCCTGCCGGGCTCACGCGAATTCCAGGATCACCTGATCCACCGACAGGCTGTCGCCCGGCTGGGCGTGCACTTTGGCGACTGTGCCGTCGACCTCGGAGCGCAGGATGTTCTCCATCTTCATGGCCTCGACGACGGCCAGGGCTTCGCCGCTCTTGACCTCCTGGCCCGGCTCGACGGCCACCGACACCAGCAACCCGGGCATCGGCGACAGCAGGAACTTCGACAGGTCCGGCGGCTGCTTCTTCGGCATCAGGGCGGCATAGCGCGCGGCCTCGGCGGTCATCACCACCGCGCGGTCGCTGGCCCCGGCGTGGAACAGCCGGTAGCTCACGCCCTCGCGGTCGATCTGCACCGATTCCGGATGGCCGTTGATCTCGCACGTGAACAACGACTGGCCAAGCCGCCAGCCGGTGCGGACCACCATGGGCTCGTTGTCCACGACGACGCGGAAGCCGTCCTCCAACAGCGTGACCGTGACCGGGTGGTTGGTGTCGCCCAGCCGCACCACCCACTCGTCGCGCACCCCTTTCTCGTGGCCCGGCATTTGGCCGCTGATGCGGGCATCGCGCTCGACGTGCTTGCGGTGCACACAGGCGGCGACGGCGACCAGGATGGTCGGGTCCTCCGGCGGCAGGTCGGAGAGATGGAAGCCGTCCGGGTACTCCTCGGGGATGAAGTTGGTGGTCAGCTCACCCTTGACGAAGCGCTCCTTGCCCATGACCGAGGCCAGGAACGGGATGTTGTGCGACACGCCCCGGATGTAGAACGCATCCAGCGCCCGGCGCATGTGGCGGATGGCCAGTTCGCGCGTGCCGCCGTAGGCGATCAGCTTGGCGATCATCGGATCGTAGAACATGCTGATCTCGCCGCCTTCCATCACGCCGGTATCGACGCGCACCAGGCCGTCCTCTTCCGCCGGCGGCACGAAACGTGTCAGGCGGCCGATGGACGGCAGGAAGTTGCGGAACGGGTCCTCGGCGTAGATGCGGCTTTCGATCGCCCAGCCCTTGAAGCGGATGTCGTCCTGGGTCAGCGTCAGGGGCTCGCCCGCCGCGATGCGGATCATCCATTCCACCAGGTCAAGGCCGGTGACCATCTCCGTCACCGGGTGTTCGACCTGAAGGCGGGTGTTCATCTCCAGGAAATAGAAGTTGCGATCGGCGTCGACGATGAACTCGACCGTGCCGGCGCTCTTGTAGCCCACGGCCTGGGCCAGGGCGACCGCCTGGGCGCCCATCTCGGCGCGCACCTCTTCCGTCAGGAAGGGGGACGGCGCCTCCTCGATCACCTTCTGGTGGCGACGCTGGATGGAGCATTCGCGCTCGCCGATGTGGATCGCGTTGGTACCGTCGGACAGCACCTGGATCTCGATGTGGCGCGGCTGCTGAATGAACTTCTCGATGAACACGCGATCATCGCCGAAGCTGGAGCGGGCCTCGTTGGCGGCGGAGACGAACCCCTCGCGGGCTGAGGCGGCGTCATGGGCCACGCGCATCCCCTTGCCGCCACCACCGGCCGAGGCCTTGATCATCACCGGAAAGCCGATCTCCTCGGCGATGCGCACCGCCTCCTTAGGGTCGTCGATGATGCCCATGAAGCCGGGCACGGTGTTGACCCCGGCCTCCTGTGCCAGCTTCTTGGAGGTGATCTTGTCGCCCATGGCCTCGATGGCGTGGGCGTCGGGGCCGATGAAGGCGATGCCGGCCTTGGTCAGGGCGCGCTGGAACGCCTTGTTCTCCGACAGAAAGCCGTAGCCGGGGTGAACCGCCTCGGCGCCGGTGTCCTTGCACGCCTGCACGATACGGTCGATCACCAGATAGCTCTCGGACGACGGCGCCGGCCCGATGTGCACGCGCTCGTCGGCGAGCTGGGTATGCAGGGCATCGGCGTCCGCGTCGGAGTACACGGCCACGGTTCGGATTCCCATGCGGCGCGCGGTCTTGATGACGCGGCAGGCGATTTCGCCCCGGTTTGCGATCAGGATTGTCTTGAACATGGCGTGCCCTGGTCCTCGGTCGGTGAACGGTCGATCAGGCCGCGAGCCGTGGGCGATCCGCCCATGGCGCGCGCGGCCGACTCATGATTTGATGGTGGCGGAAGTACTGGCGCAACCGATCAGGAGAAAGCCCATGGACCCCATCGACGCCGACCTGAACGACCTCTCGGGCGAGGTGGTGGACGCGGCCTTCCGTGTCCATTCGACGCTGGGGCCGGGGCTGATGGAGGGGGTTTATGAAACCTGCCTCGCGTACGAACTCGACAAGCGGCGTGTGCCCTATGTCCGCCAACTTGAGGTTCCCGTCCGGTATGATGGCCTGCGCCTGGAAACCGGGTTCCGGGTCGATTTGTTTGTCGGGAACCGGTTGATCGTGGAACTCAAGGCGGTCGAATCCATCGCGAAGGTGCACAAAGCCCAGCTTCTGACGTACATGAAGTTGATGGATCAACGGCTTGGACTGCTCATCAACTTCAACGTCCATCTCATTCGCGACGGCATTGCTCGGCTGGCCTTGTGATGCCGACGGCGACCGTGAAAATCCCAGATCATTCTTGAGCCCACTCTCACGGCCGCGTCCGACCGCCCCGTCGGGGGGCGGGCCGCTCTGTGTCCTTTGTGTCTCTGTGGTGGTCTTTTCCGCGAGGGACCGAGAATTCACCACGGAGACACAGAGATCACAGAGCGCGCGGCTTTCCATCGCCGGGACATCATGCCCCGGCAACGACCGCACCATGAGATCCCCGGGTCCATCCTCAAGGCAGGATCCGACCGCCACGGCCGGGTGCTGGCCGCTCTGTGTCCTTTGTGTCTCTGTGGTGGTCTTTTCCGCGAGGGACCGAGAATTCACCACGGAGACACAGAGATCACAGAGCGAGCGGCATCCCATCGCCGGGACATCATGACCCGGCAACGACCGCACCATGAGATCCCCTGTTCCATCCTCACGGCCGCGTCCGCTCGCCCCGGCTGGGCGCGGGCCGCTCTGTGTCCTTTGTGTCTCTGTGGTGGTCTTTTTCGCGAGGGACCGAGGATTCACCACGGAGACACAGAGATCACAGAGCGAGCGGCATCCCATCGCCGGGACATCATGACCCGGCAACGACCGCACCATGAGATCCCCTGTTCCATCCTCACGGCCGCGTCCGCTCGCCCCGGCTGGGCGCGGGCCGCTCTGTGTCCTTTGTGTCTCTGTGGTGGTCTTTTCCGCGAGGCCCCGAGAATTCACCACGGAGACACAGAGATCACAGAGCGAGCGGCCTTCCATCGCCGGGACATCATGACCCTGCGACGCCCGCACCCCAAGATCCCAGGTACGACCCTCACGGCTGAGTCCGACCGCCCCGTCCGGACGCGGGCCGCTCTGTGTCCTTTGTGTCTCTGTGGTGGACGTTTCCGCGAGAGACCGAGAATTCACCACGGAGACACAGAGATCACAGAGCGAGCGGCCTTCCATCGCCGGGACATCATGACCCTGCGACGCCCGCACCCCAAGATCCCAGGTACGACCCTCACGGCCGAGTCCGACCGCCCCGGCTGGGCGCAGGCCGCTCTGTGTCCTTCGTGTCTCTGTGGTGCAGTCTTCCGCAGAGGCCGTGAGAGGCACCACAGAGACACGGAGATCACAGAGCGAGCGGCATCCCATCGCCGGGACATCATGCCCCGGCAACGACCGCACCATGAGATCCCCGGTTCCATCCTCACAGCCGAGTCCGACCGCCACGGCCGGGCGCGGGCCGCTCTGTGTCCTTTGTGTCTCTGTGGTGAAATGAATCATCGGGCGTCGCGCCATTCAGACTCCTGCCCCCCCTTACAACGGAATATTGCCGTGCTTGCGCCAGGGGTTCTTCACGTCCTTGCCCCGCAGCAGGGCGAGGCCCTTGCACACCCGTTTGCGGGTGTTGTGCGGCATGATGACGTCATCGATGAAGCCGCGCGCGCCGGCCACGAACGGGTTGGCGAAGTGGCTGCGGTATTCCTCGGTGCGCTGGGCGATCTTCTCCGGATCATCCAGGTCCTTGCGGAAGATGATCTCCACCGCGCCCTTCGGTCCCATCACCGCGATCTCGGCCGACGGCCAGGCGTAGCTGATGTCGCCGCGCAGGTGCTTCGACGCCATCACCACATAGGCCCCGCCGTACGCCTTGCGGGTGATCACCGTGATCTTGGGCACCGTCGCCTCGGCATAGGCGTACAGCAGCTTGGCGCCGTGCTTGATGATGCCGCCGTATTCCTGCGACACGCCCGGCAGGAAGCCGGGCACATCCACGAACGTGATGATGGGGATGTTGAAGGCATCGCAGAAGCGCACGAATCGCCCGCCCTTGCGCGCGCTGTCAATGTCCAGGCACCCGGCCAGCACCATCGGCTGGTTGGCGACGATGCCCACCGTGCGCCCCTCCATGCGGGCGAAGCCGGTGATGATGTTCTGGGCGTAGCGCGGCGCGATCTCGAAAAAGTCGTGCTCGTCCACGACCTTCTCGATCAGTTCCTTCATGTCGTATGGCTTGTTCGGGTTGTCCGGGATCAGGGTATCCAGGGACATTTCCTGACGGTCGAACGGATCCTCGGTCGGCTTGACCGGCGGTTCGTCGCGATTGCTGCCCGGCAGGAAGTCCATGAACCGGCGCAGGCCCAGCAGCGCCTCGACATCGTTGGCGAAGGACAGGTCGGCCACGCCGGACTTGCCGGTGTGGGTCAGCGCCCCGCCCAGTTCCTCGGACGTGACCTCCTCGTGGGTGACGGTCTTCACCACCTCCGGGCCGGTGACGAACATGTTCGAGGAATCCTCGACCATGAAGATGAAGTCCGTCATGGCCGGCGAGTACACCGCGCCACCCGCGCACGGCCCCATGATCATGGAGATCTGCGGCACGACCCCGGAGCCCATCACGTTGCGCATGAAAACGTCGGCATAGCCGGCCAGGCTGTCCACGCCCTCCTGGATGCGGGCACCGCCCGAATCGTTGATGCCGATGACCGGCGCGCCGACCTGGATCGCCTTGTCCATGATCTTGCAGATCTTTTCGGCGTGCGCCATCGACAGCGAGCCGCCGAACACCGTGAAATCCTGGCTGAACACGAACACCAGCCGGCCGTTGATCGTGCCGCTTCCCGTCACCACGCCGTCGCCGGGCACCCGCGTCTCGTCCATGCCGAACTGCGTGCAGCGGTGCTCGACGAACATGTCCCACTCCTCGAAGGAGTCCGGATCGAGCAGCAGGTCGATGCGTTCGCGCGCGGTCAGCTTGCCCCGGCCGTGCTGCGCGTCGATGCGCCGCTGGCCGCCGCCCAGGCGCGCCTGGGTTCGCTTGGCGTCGAGCTGACGGATGATGTCGTGCATGATCGCTGGTCCCTGTCGATGAAGAGGCGGCGTCGGTGGCGGTCGTGGTGGCGTCCGCCGGCTGGGCGGACGGCGCCAGAGCCGCGCGCCGCCGATGACTGTGCGGTGCAGTAAGAAATATAGATGCGCCGCAGCACCGGCAAGAGCAAGTCTGTTCTCCCGGGCCTTCACCAGGACGGCGGCTGGGCTGCCTACCGGCCGGGGCGCGGCGTGAGCACCCGCCAAGCGGGAAACGTCACCGTGGCCGCCGTCCCTTGATCCAGAGCGCTGTCCAGGGTCAGGGTCCCGCCGTGAAGCTCCATCAGACGGGCGGTCAGGGGCAGGCCAAGGCCCACCCCACCGGTGCGACGGACATACGCGGGTTCGGCCTGCCCGAAGGGCGTCATCAGCGCGTCCAGCGCCGAAGGCTCGATACCGACGCCGGTATCGGTCACCACGAGCGACAGGCCGCCGTCATCCTCCAGGCGGCTCGACACGCTGACGGTTCCGCCGGCCCGCGTGAACTTCACCGCGTTGGAGACCAGGTTGGCGAGGATCTGGCGCACGCGACGGCCGTCCGCGCGCAGCATCGGCGTGGCCTCGGGAATGTCGACGGAGACGGCCACGCCCCCTCGGTCCGCCAGGGGACGCGCCATGGTCAGGCAGGCGTCGCAGACCTCGCGGACATCCATCGGTCCTTCGACCAGCACGACCTGGTCGGCTTCGATGGCGGACAGATCCAGGACATCGTTGATCAGGTCGAGCAGGTGCTCGCCGGCGCCCTTGATGAACCGCAGGTACTCCGGCGTGCGCGCCCCGGAAGGATCGGCCAGGGCAGGCTCCAGCAAGGTCGAGGAGAATCCGATAATCGAGTTGAGTGGCGTTCGCAGCTCATGGCTCATGTTGGCCAGGAACTCGGACTTGGCCCGGTTCGCCGCCTCGGCCTCGTTGCGCGCCTGGATCAGCGACTGTTCCAGGCGTTTCCGGTCATCGATGTCCGTGTTCGTGCCCACCATGCGCGTCGGCTCGCCGGCCTCGGTCCAGGCCACCGGCCGGCCCCGCCCCAGCACCCACAGCCATGTGCCGTCCTGGCGCTGCAACCGAAATTCCGTCGCGAAGGACTCGCCGGCCCTCAGGCTGTGTTCGATCGCCTCCGCCGCCGGCCCGCGATCCTCCGGGTGCATCAGGTCGACCCAGGCCTGGAAGGTCACCGGAAAGGCGTTTTCCTCATAGCCGAGCATCGTATAGCAGCGGGCATTCCACAGGCCCGTGCCGGCCACGATGTCCCAATCCCAGATCCCGTCATTCGCCGCGTCGAGCGCCAGACGGAGCCGTTCCTCACTCCGCGCCAGCGCGTTCTCGGCGAGCCTGCGGTCGGTGATATCGACCATGACGGTCAGGGCAAGAGTGCGCGCCTTTGTCTTGACGAGCTCCCCGTAGAACAACCCCGAGAGGATCTGCCCGTCCTTGCGGCGCAGGCGCAGTTCGGTGGCCGCGATGGTCCCCCGGGCGCGCAGTTGCTTGGCCGCCGCCGCCTGGGTTTCGCCATCGAGGAAAAGGTTCAGGTCGGTGCTGGTCCGCCCGATCACCTCATCGCGCGCATAGCCGGTGACGGACAGGAAGGCATCGTTGACATCCAGGAAGGTGCGATCGTCCAGGGACGTCAGCGCCATGGGGGCCGGATTGTTGCGGAACAGGCTCTCGAACCACGTTTCGGCTTCGACCGAGGCGGTCACGTCTCTGTACAGGTTGACGATGCAGGGCTCGGCGTCCCACACCGCTGTCCAGGTGCGGCCCCGGGCATGGATCCGGCGACCGTCGGCCGCGATCAGCGGCAAGGCGTGCTCGACCCGGCCGGTGGCGACCGTCTCCGTGAGGATCGCGTCCACCTCGGTCCCAAGGCTGTCGGGATGCAGATCGCGCACCCGCATGGCCCGACAGGCTTCGGGTGCATACCCGAGCACCCGACAGGCGGCGCCGTTGACGTGGCGGATTCGGCCGTCTGTCGCTCCAACGACCACCACGTCCTCGAGGGAGTCGACCAGGGTCCTGAAGCTGGTCGCATCGCTCTCCGTGCGGGTTTCAGTGTTCGCCATCCGAGCGACTCCGCCACATCCCTTCTGTCGGCACGCCACCCATCGCGGCATGACATTTGGCGGCAGTGAGATACCAACCGCAATCTCGACCCAATAAAACGTGGACACCGGGACGCACCGCACGAAAAGGTGCATCTCAGGTGACGATAGAGTCGGCCATGACGTTTGGCTGCTTTCCCTTTGATCCAGGAAAGGGCGGCCAGCGTTTCACTTCCCTCGTTGCAAGACCGTATCCGGACGGGCGCGACAACGCCAGTCAAAATCATGCAAGGGTTTTGGGAGATGGCCATCACCCAAAGGATTGGCAGGATCAAGACCGCCCCCCAAAGACGGCCCCCAACACCCGCCGGCCGCCCAGGCCGCTACGCCACGCTCCTCAGCGAGGCCCGGCGCACCTGGGCGACGTCGATGTCATACTCCCGATCGAAGGCGACATGCACACCACCCTCGGTGATGTCGACCACACGGCCATCCCAGGACACGGACGAGGTTTCCGCCGCGATCGACACCCGCGCCCCCACGCGCAGCGACCCGACATCCCCGAGCCGCGCACCGCCGGCCGATATGTCCAGGAGCTGCGCGTTCACGGTGCGGCCGGTATCGCGCACCAGCACCCGTGCCGAGACCCGGATCCGCTCATGCCGGCGCCGGTTGGTCTCGTCGGTCGACGTGCGAACGGCCTCGACCACCGCCGACGTCAGGGCCGTCACGGCGGCGGCCACATCCGCCGACGCCGTCATCAGCTGCTGGGACTTCTCCTCGGTGCTGCGGGCTTCGGCCGAGACCGTCTCGATCTGGCGCGCGACCTCCTGGGCGGCGTCCGAGGTCTCGCAGACGCTTCGGCTGATCTCCGCCGTGGCCTCGGCTTGGTTCTGCATCGCCTCGGCGATCGAGGCCGCCACGGTATCGATGTCCGCCACCTTCTCCACCATCTGACGGACCGACTCCACGGACTCGCCGGTCACGGCGCTGACGGCGTGGATCTGCTCGGTGATCCGCTGGGTCAGCGCCGCCGTCTGATTGGCGAGGCCCTTGACCTCCTCGGCGACCACGGCGAAGCCCTTGCCGGCGTCGCCCGCGCGGGCCGCCTCGATACTGGCGTTCAGCGCAAGCAGGTTGGTTTTGGAGGCAATGGCCTGGATCAGGTCGGCGATCTCGGCGATCTGGTCGACCTCCTTGGTCATCGTCTCCAGGATCGTGCTGGTCTTGCCGCCCTGGTCGACGGCGACGCGGCTGACATCCGCCGCGCGGGTGACCTGGGTCGTGATTTCGGCGATCGAGGCGTTGAGTTCCTCGCCGGCCGCGGCCACGGTCTGGGCGCTGGCCAGGGCCTGGTTCGAGGCGGCGGCGACGCTGGCGGCATTGTGCGAGACCGTCTGCGCGCCGGTGGCCATGGTCGCGGCATCATTGCGCATGGCGTCGGTGTGCTGGGCGACCTTGTCCACGGCGGCGCGCGATTCCGCTTCGACATGGTCGGCCATGGCCTTCAGCGCCTCCGTTCGCTGACGCTTGGCCTGCCGCTGCAGTTCGTCCTGCTCCTGCCGCGCGAAGGCCAGATGCGCGCGCACCGCGTTCAGAAGGAACGTGACGCGGGTGAATTCCTGGATGGGCGACGGACGGACCACGGCGTCGAAGTCCTGCACCGTGAACCGATCCAGGTGGCCCTGGATCTCGTCGAGCGGCTTGCGGATCCCGGCGGACACCCCGATCACGGACACCAGGGCGACCACCGCCGCCATGGCGAGAAGCAGGGTCGAGACCATCATCAGGGACCCGCCGGGCGCGGCTGACAGGACCGCCAGGACCTGCGCGGCCATCACGGCCATCACCAGGACGAACCCGACCACCGCGCGGTTGCGGACGCTGCGGCTCCAGCGCACCACGCGACCGACGAGCGAGTCGTCGATCACCTGCCCCTCGCGCACGATGGTCCGCCCCGCCGTGCCCGCGTTGATGGCCGCGTACAACCGCCCGGCGGCGTCCACGTCCGCCCGGCTGGGCTTGGTGCGCACCGAGACGTAGCCGGTCACGGCGCCGTTCTCGAGCTCGGGCGTGACGTTGGCGCGCACCCAGTAGTGATCGCCGTTCTTGGCCCTGTTCTTGACCAGCCCCTCCCACGGAAGCCCCCGCTGGATCGTCGCCCACATGTCGGCGAAGGCGGCCGGCGGCATGTCGGGATGCCGGATCAGATTGTGCGGCCTGCCGATCAGTTCCTCGCGGGTGAACCCGGAAATCGTGACGAAGTCGTCGTTGACGAAGGTGATCTTGCCCTTCAGGTCGGTGCGCGAGACGATGCACCGATCGGGCGGAAAGTCGATCTCCTTGTTCGTGACGGGTTCGTTGATCCGCATGGTCGTGCCCTCTTCCCCTCCGCCGGCCCGACGGGTGCGTTGTGGCGCGCGGTTCGCGCGCGTCACGGGACGGTCCCGTCCGTCGAGCCCATTGATCCTGGCGCCCCCCGGCGCCCACCGTACCCCTCCGCCGCCCAGCCCGTGCACGGACCCGGCAGCCCTTTCAACAGGATAGCGGTGTCCACGCGCCGCAGCCATGAGAAAGCACACCGCAGGCGCCGGCCGGCTGTTGGCGTGCGCGGCCGTCGCCCCGGCGGTGACGGCGCGCGGGACAGGCCCCATATGGAAGGGATCCAGATCAATGCGCGGCCGGGATCGACGCGCCCAGGCTGGAGGTGAGCCGGCGCGGCTGTGCGCGCCGGCGCGAGGGAGGACGCGGCCATGCCCCTGACACCGCACGAACGCAACGCCATCGCCTTCGTGGCCAGGCACGTCGCCTACGGCCTGACGGGGGCCGTGGTGTTCGGCGTCGGCCTGCTGTGGACCGATGTCGGCGGTCTCGGCACCCTGGCCCTGAACTCGGAGCAGTGGGCACTGAACCTGCTGCTGCTGTTCGCCGGGTTGTTCGTCACCTTCGGCGGCGTCGCCATCGGCGTGGGCGTGATGACGCTCGGCGAGGACAAGTACTGACCGGGCGGGGCTGCCCTTCAGCGCGAGCGAAGTTCGCAATGACGAGTCATGGTCCTGTTCGCAGCCGTCGTAGCCGTCGTAGGGTGCGTCTGGAGGCGGCGACGCCGCCGACGACGCACCAGGTGGCCGCGACGGCCGCGAGGCGGTGCGTCGCCCGCCGCGTTCGCGGCGGTCAGACGCACCCTACGAGCTCGTCTTGCGACGAGGGTTCGCAATGACGAGTCATGGTCCTGTTCGCAGCCGTC
>NZ_CAKZOT010000055.1 GCF_937138205.1 uncultured Rhodospira sp.
ACCTGGTCGCGGCGCGCTGCCAGGCCTGACCGCCCGGACTTTTGCCCCGGTTACGTGAATCCGCCCTAACTATTTGATTTAGAGCAGATTCACGTGAACACTCTGAAACACGAGGTGATTCAGAGTGTTCACGATCTGCTCTAGCAGACGAAAAGGTTGACCGGTCTTAGCGGCCTGTCATCAAGCCAATGCCCGAGATCCCTCGGCTCGCTCCGCTCGCTCGGGATGACAGATGTGGTTGTTTCATATCATATAAAATGTCCCCGAACGCCCTGGAAGGGGCGGAGGGATCCCGGGAAAAGGCAAGAAATGGGTCCGGTCAACGAGTGAACGCAAATGTCTGCCGGTATCAAAGGATGTTGATGGTCACCGTGCCCTCGGCGGTGTCGCCGTCGGCATCCTCGACGCGGTAGGTGAAGGACGTTGTGCCCGATCCGGCGTTGTCCGCGGTGTAGGTGAAGGTCCCCGTGCCCGGGTCGTAACCGACCGTGCCACTGCCACCGTCGTCGGTCACCGTCACGCTTGCCAGATCGACCCCATCGGGGCTTCCACCGTTGGCGAGAAGGTCTGCCAAAAGGATTGGCACGCTGTCGCCGGGATTGACGTCGTAGGGATCGTTGGATGCCAACAGCGGCACGCCGTCCTGGATGCGGATACCGAAGTCCAGCGCCACCGGGTCGCCGTCATGGTCGTATGTCAGGATGGCGCCGGAGATGTTCAAAGCGACCACGTCGTTGTTCGGCGCGCCGTCCAGGTCCGGGTGCCGCACGGCCCGCAGCAAGTCGAAGGTATACGTATCGTCACCGTTCAGGCTCAGGGTGAAGATGTCCTCGGCAGCCGGCGTCCCTTCGTTCACCACGCCGCGCAAGGCCGTGTCGCCGTCCCGCACCAGCGAAACGTCGCCGTAGGTCCCATCGCTGGCCAGCCCCTGCAGGCCGTTGAGGCTCATGTCCGCCTCGGCGGCAAACGCGAAAACGTCGTACGACCCGTTCGGCTCCGCCCCGTCGGCGCCATAGTCGACACCGTCGACGGGTCCGAAAATGCCGGTGGTCACCGAGGCCTCGTTGTCCGCGATGCTCGCTTCGGTCACCATTTCATCGCCCACGGTGGCATCGTTGACCGTGATCTGAACGTCGTTGAAGTCCCCGTCGTTTTGGTCATCATCGAAGTAGTGTTTGGTGCCAGTCGTCGAGCCGGGGATGAGGTCTGTCCCGCCCGTCGGCACCGACTCAGCGTCACCTGGCACCGTCGACAATCGAGCCCCCGCCACGCCAGTCAAACCGGTGACGGTCATGCCCGGCTGATACTGGGCATCTGGCACGACGAAAACGCCAATTTCGTCCGCGCTGTACCCCTGGATTGTCTCCGTGTGGCCGTAGAATTCCAGAACTCCGCCATCGTTAAGCGGGCTATTGACCCACAGGATCGTGCCTTCGTTGTTGAGTGGGTCGCCGGTCTCCGGGTCGATCTCGTACCAGCCGATCGCCGTCGCGCTGTTCGTGTCCCCGCCCCAGTTGGTGACGGTAACGGACTGGGCGACGGGTGAGTCGTCGTCGATGGTCACGGGCAACGCACCGCCGCCCACGACTTCGCCCGTTTCGTCGTCGACGACCGAGTACGGCACATTGAATGTGATGTCGTCTTCCGTGCCGGCGACCGCATGGTAGACGGGCTCGTTCAGGGTGACTTCGTACCCCACAACGCCGGGCGTAGCCGGATTCGTCGTCGGGACGATCGTCAGGACGGGAACGCCGTCGTACTCGGCCTGGACCCCGTTGGTCCCGTAGGGAGACCAGGCCAACGGCGGATCACCCTGCTGATCACTGGATCGATTGAGGGCCTGGGCCACGGCGGTGGAAAAGGTGACCGTTTGACCTTCCCCGATGGTCACCAAGATGCCAGTGGCGACGGTAGGCTCACCGGCCACGTCGCCGGAGCCCCCCACGATGCCATCGTACGGCCAGTCCTGCAGGGCCCCAAGGCCATCCTCGTCGACGATCGCCTCGGCCTCCGGCTCGGGCGGCGGCGGCGGAGGCGCCGTGTAGGTCACCGTGACCGGCTGCGTGGCCGTCGACTCGCTGCCGTCGGCGTCGCGCAGCGTGTAGGTGAAGCCGTCCGATCCCGACTGCGTCCCGTCGGCATCGGGCGTGTAGGTCCAGGTCCCGTCAGCGGCAACCGTCAGGCTGCCGAACCGGGTGGCCACCGTACTGCCGGCGGCCGCCGTCTGTTCATCGCCGCTGCTGTTCGTGTACGTGAACGACACCAGTGCCACCGGCAGGTCCGGACCGTCCGCGTCGTTGTCGCGCACGGTGCCGCCAACGGGGTCGTCGCCCGGCTCGACCACGACAGAGGCGTCATCGACCGCTTCGGGCACGCCGTCGGTCACCTGTATGAGTTGCGTGCCGCTGCCGGTGCTGCCGTCATCGTCGGTGACGGTGTAGGTGAAGGCCTCGGTCAGCGGTTCGCCGTCGGAATGCTCCAGGGTTTCGGCGGGCGTGTAGGTCCACGTGCCGTCGGCGTTGACAGTCAGGGTGCCATACAGGGTGTCGACCGTGTCAACGGCGGCGGCGATCCGGCTGACACCGGACGCATCCGTGTAGGCGAAGGAAACGACGGTATTCGGGGCATCGGCGCTCGGGACGTCGTTGGCCAGCACGGCGCCAGAGAGGGCCGCCGCGCCTTCCTCGACGGATTGCACGGGGTCGTCGACGGCCACCGGGCCGGTGTCGGTGACCAGGATGCCCTGTGTCGCCGAGGCGGTCTGACCGGCCGCGTCGGCGAGGGTGTAGGTGAAGGGATCCAGCAGGCCGTCCGCAGCGCCGCCGGTGGGCAGGCTCGACACGCCCAGATGGTTCTCTTGCGGATCGGAGACGTAGGTCCAGGACCCGTCGGTATTGACGGTCAACGTGCCATAGCGGGTGTCGAGCGGAACGCCGAACACGCCGTCCCGCGTGACGCCGCTTTCGTCGGTGTAGGTGAAGGTGGTGACCGTGACGGGCGCCACTCCGCCGGCGCCATCGAGCACGTTGCCGGTCAGGGTCGTGCCGCCTTCCGGGGTTCTCGCCTCGGCGGCGGCGGCGGCCAAGTCGCCGCCATCGCCGCCGGTGTCCGTGCCGGTGTCCGTGCCGCCACTGCCGCCACTGCCGCCGTCGCCAGAGCCGCCGCCAGCGGGCTCACCATCGCCGCCGGTGCCTCCGCCATCCGTGCCGGAGCCGCCACCTCCTCCACCGCCGCCGGACGTGCCATCGCCTCCGCCGGTTCCATCGTCAGCCCCAACCGGACCAGCGGACTGCGTGCCCCCGGCCCCCGGCGTCTCGTCTTCGCCCGCGACCACCTCCAAGTCCTCGGCGACCACGTCCAGCGCGACATCCAGGGGACCGAGCGGGTCCGGCGGATCGGTGGTCTGGTCGATCGGCTCGACCACGTAGGGCTGGAACCCGGCGCCGCCGCCGCCATCGGCGGGGATGCCCCCAGGCACCCCCACGGCCGGGGTGCCGGCGGCCGGCGCCACGTCGTTGAAGTCAACGCCAAAGTCGGCGACCAGGACGTCGGCACCAATGACCGTTCCGTCGGCCAGCGTCAGGGCTGGAGGCAGCACGCCCGAGTCCGGTGCCGCGAAGGTCAGGAAGTCGTTCAGAACCAGGGTTCCCGCCCCGTTCACCGTCACGACCAGCGATCCGCCGTCCTGCCGGAACGAAACGTCCGCCGGGTCGGCCGCGATGGTGTAGGCCTCGCCCGGGTCAACGAACACCACGGCCGTCTCGCCGGGCGGCGGCGGCGTCAGGACGGTCGCGCCATCCGACGCCCTGGGCGTTTCGCCAGAACCTTGATCAGACGGTCCGGCCGCATCGCGGTCAAGGCCTGTTTCCGTCGTCGCGTCAACCATGCGCCGATCTCCCAATAACCGCCGGCCCCGCCTTGCTCGGCGCGGCCCGCCACAGATCATGCCACAGCGGCACGCATCGACTCCTGTCTCCGGGAATCGGCGTTGGATGGACTTTTATGTATACAGAGTCGAACGATCGGCGCATCCCCCAAATGGAGTAAGAATGCGCCCGTTCCCTGGCGGCCACACCGGCCGCTCCAGGGTGCCGCCCCGCAAAAAAAGCGCCCCACGCGGGCTGCGGGGAATGGTATAGACGGGCGGGACGGGACGCGTCCGCGGGCGCGCCCCGCTCACCTCTACCGCACACGGATCCCATGGCCTTCATGACCTCTTGGACCGCGTCCGCACGACGACGATCCTGACCCATCGGCCGGCCTGCCCCGGCTAGCGACATCCGCCGTGCGTCCGTTCCGTCTCCGAGGTCCCCTCCCATGGTCCCCGTCGCCTACGCCGTCCGTCCCGAAGAGCCCGGCGATGCCCCGGCGATCGAAGCCCTTTTGGACCGCGCCTTTGGGCCCGATCGGTGGCAGAAGCGGTCCTATGCCTACCGCGAGGGGGTCGCCCCGGTGGCCGCGCTGTCGCACGTGGCCGACCGGCCGGACGGCACCGTGCTCGGCACCCTGCGCTTCTGGCCCGTCCTGGTGGGGGAGCCGGGTCGTCCCGCGCTGCTGCTGGGTCCCATCGCCGTCGAACCCGAATTGTCGCGCCTGGGCATCGGCAAGGCGTTGATGCGCCGGGGCCTGTTCGAGGCGGGGCGTCAGGGCCACGACCTCGTGATCCTGGTCGGCGATCCGGCCTACTACGCGGTGTTCGGATTCGAGCCGGCGGCGCGGTTCGGGCTCGTCATGCCGCACGAGAAGCCGCAACGGGTGCTGGCGCTGGAACTGACGGAGGGCGCGGCGGGCGACGGCGGGGACCTGCGGTCGGTGCGCGCCGCGCAGGCCACGCCGCCCAACATGACCGGCGGAGAGAACTGATCGTTCCTCATGGGAATGGCCACGGACGGGGCGACAGGCCCCGTCCGCAACCCGGGCACGGATGTCCCCGCAAGGGGACGGTATTAGAACTTGATCCGACCGCCGATGGTCAGGATATCGATGCTGTTCTCGTACTCGCCCACCAGGGTGCCCTGCCCCGTCGTTTCGTTGATGCTGGCATCGTTGACGAAGATGTGGGTGTAGCCGAAGTCGACCTTGAACCAGTCCTCGTAGGCATAAGAAATGCCGCCGGACAGCCAGTAGCGGTCCTCGCCCGGGATGCGGGCGGTGCGGTGCTCGTCGGGGATCGGCGACATGTCGTAGGCGAAGCCGGCGCGGAACGACCAGTTCTCGTCCGGACGGTAGATGGCGCCGATCGAGGCGAACACGGTGTCGTGCCAGTTCTCTTCCGTCAGGCTGTCGGCGCCGGTCTCGGCGTCCACCCGCAGTTCGTCGAACAGCGACCAGTTGGTCCAGGCCACGTCGGCCACCACGGCCCATTGCGGCGTAAACTCGTGATAGGCCCCGACGCTGAGCACGTCGGGCGTGGTCAACTCGGCGGTGGCGTCGCTGTCCACCAGCCCGCCGCGCGCGGCCAGGATCGGGTGAACGTTGTTGTATTTGGACTCGCCCTCGAACGGATGATGCACGCGCGAGCGGTAGTTGATGCCGATGCGCGAGGTCTCGCTGAACTCGTACATCGCGGCCACGTTGAAACCGAAGCCCATGTGTTCGGCGGTCAGCTTCTGGCGCCCGTCGTACGGCAACAGGCCCATGTTGTTTATGGCGGTGGTCAGCTTGACGGACGTGTACTGGAGCACCGGCGCGGCGCTGAGCGACAGGCCATCGGTCACGCGGTAGGCGGCGCTGGGCATGATGCTCGTGGCGTGCAGGTGCGAATCCAGCGCCTGATAGCGGCCGACCCAGGCCGTATCATACGAGGTCGCCATGCCGAACGGCACGTTGATGGCAATGCCCAGCCGCGCCCTGTCGGTCAGGCTGTAGACGCCGTACATCGACGGCACGAAGCTGTCCATGGCCGCGTCGCCGCTCAGGGTGCCGCCGACCGGGGTGCCCAGCGTTGTGGTGGCGCTGCCGCTGAAATTCGCCTGCGGCATGATGTAGGCGCCGGTCATCTCGGCCGTGGTGCCCGACAGGCGGGTCATGCCGGCCGGGTTGAAGAACGCGGTGCTGGGATCGTACGCCTTGGCGGTGGAGCCGGCGAAGGCGTTGCCCAGGCCCTCGGCGCTTTGTTCCTTGAGCTGGAAGCCGGAGGCGGCCGCCTGCGACGCCGCCAGGCCCGTCACCACGCCAAGCGCCAGCCCCGCCAGCATCGGGCGACGATCACGCATCTCCATTGGTCCTTTCCCCCCTGGTTGAGATGTTGGCCAGACCCAGCGATGCGACCGGTCCGTGCCTCCGCGCCGACGCCGAGGGTCAATCCAGCCTGACACCGCTCTGGCGCAGAGTGTGTCGTCTTTGTGACCAACTGCAACCTGTTTTCGCGCCGTCTCGGCGCAATGCGGGCAAAAACCGCAATGCTGCAATGGATTCCCTTCACCTGTTGCCGAGCGGCCACGTTCGCCCAGGAAAACCGGCCGTTTCGCTCTGCTATCCGCTGTGCGCCGGTCCCCCCTGTTGCGCCCAAACCACCGGCCGGGTATCACCAAGAGGCCTATCTGTCCGGCGTGCGCCGGCCCAGCCCTTGGTGTTGCCCTCAAGCCGCGAGACGCTGGTTTTCGCGCGGTGCAAGGTGCAATCACGCTCGCACCGCCGGGCAGGCCGGGGTAGGATTGCATGGCTGGAACCGCCGCGCGAGCCGGGGCGGTGGCGGCGTGGCTGCGAGGCCGGACACGAGCATGGCGGTCACGAGCATGGCGTTCTGAACGGGGGGACGGACCAGAATGGACATCGGCGGCGAGGCGAACATGACGAAGAACGAGGTCCAGACTCATTCCGGCCGCCCCTGGCGCCGATCTCTCCTGGCGGCGGGCGTGGCCGCGCTGTGCCTGTCGGCCTGCGCCACAGGGCCACGAAGTGAGACCGCACAGGCCGCCGATCCGCCTGCCGTCACCTCGGCGCCCGGCTCGCAGTTGGCGTCCCTGGCGCAGTCCGCGCCGGACATCGACAATCCGGAGGCCGCCGACGATACCCTGGTTCCCGATCCGATGGAGGACTGGAACCGCTTCGTGTTCGACCTGAACACGCTGATCTACACCCTGTTGCAGCCGGTGATCGCGCCGTACGGCGTGCTGCCCGATGAGCGCAAGGAAAACGTCGACAACTTCCTGCACAACCTGTCGACGCCGGTGATCCTGGTCAACGACCTGCTGCAGGGCGAGGTGGACCGCGCCTGGGTGACCACCCAGCGCTTCGCCATCAACTCCACGGCCGGCGGCCTGGGCTTCTGGGACACCGCCGCCGGCATGGGCCTGCCGCCGCATGAGGAGGATTTCGGCCAGACCCTGGGCGTGTGGGGCGTGGGCGACGGACCGTACATGGTCTATCCGCTGTTCGGCCCGGGCAATCCGCGCGACGGCGTCGGCCGGGCCGTGGACATGGTGACCAACCCGTTGTTCTGGCTGGCCGGGCCGACCGGCGAGCGCATGGCCAACATCCACACCTACGCCAATGCGTCCAGTCAGCTGGGCGGTCGCGGCCAGCAAATGGAATCGCTGCGCGAGACCTCGATCGACTTCTATGCGGCCGTGCGCAGCCTGTATGTGCAGTCGCGCCGCGCCGCCGTCGCCAACCAGGAGCGGTCTCCGGCCGCGACGGCGCCGTTGCTGTCGGACGGGGACCCCCGCCTGCCGGAGGGTGCGGTCTGGCTGGAGGAAGCGGCCCTGGAAGAGACGCCTCCCGACGAGGGGTGAGGGGACCTATTGTTTCCGGGCGGCGCGCGGTCCGAAAAAGAACCAGACGATCAGGCCGAGCACCGGCAGGAACAGAAGCGCGACCAGCCACAGCGCCTTTGGCAGCGGGCTGGCCGTGCTGCCCAGGACGTGCATCGCCGCCCACAGCACGATGATCAGGAAAATGAGGCCGAACAGGCCGATCTCGAGTCCGAACACGGGATGGGTCCTTCTGACGGGTGTGTGGGACTGACGGGTGTGTGCGAGCGAGGCACCGCCCGCCGTCAGGACGATAGCGGCAGCGACCCGAGGAAACCAGACAGGATGTCGATCGTCGCCCCGGGCGCCTCGGCATGGACCCAGTGGCCGGCCCCCTCGACGACCTCGAACCGGGCGGCGGGGAACAGGCTGCGGATGGCCTCGTGGTGCTCCGCCCGCACGTAGTCCGACGCGCCGCCGGACAGAACCAGCGCCGGGCCGTCATACCGCGCGCCGGCGGGGGGCTCCGGCCACCCGGTGATGTCCGCCATGCCGTCGATCAGCGCACGCAGGTTCAGGCGCCATCGCGCTGGGCCACCCTCCGGCCCGGGCAATTCAAGGTTCTGCAGCAGAAAGGCACGGATCCCCGGCTCCGGGATCGCCTCGGCCAGCGCCGCGTCGGCATCGGCGCGCCGGCGCACGGCGTCCAGAGGCACGTCGAGCATGGTTTTGGCGTAGCCCTCCAGGCCGCGCCGGTACGCCACCGGGGCCACGTCGACCACGGCCAGCGCCCGCACCCGCTCCGGGCTTTCCAGCGCCAGCCGCATGGCCGCCTTGCCACCCATGCTGTGGCCGACGAGCACGGCCGGCTGCCCACCCCCCTCTTCGTCCAGCAACGCGCGCACGTCGCCGGCCATGGCGGCATAGTCCATGGCGTCGTCCCAGGGCGAGCCGCCGTGGTTGCGCAGGTCGGGGGTGATGACGCGCCAGCCCAAGGGAGCGAGGCGGCCGGCGATGGCCCCCCAGTTGCGCCCGGACCCGAACAGGCCGTGCAGGATCACCAGAAGTGGGCCTTCACCGGTGGAGGAGCAGGTCAAACGCATGGGGGTGCCTATGATTGTTCCGTCTGATTCACACGTTTTTACTTCCTTTTGTCATTGCGAGGAGCGTATCGACGAAGCAATCCAGAGCGGATATCTGCGTCTTTCGCCCTGGATTGCTTCGTCACTTCGTTCCTCGCAATGACGAACTGCGTGTTCTGCTCACGAATCATCCGCTCATGCGGACAACGGCTCTCGCAGGCGTAGTTCACCCGATTGCCCTGGCCCCGGCGCGCGCCGAACGCCTGCAGTCCGCCCCAACCTGCCCTGACAACAAACCGGGCGGGAGTCGCGCTCCCGCCCGGTTGCTGCGTCAATCGTGTGCCGTGCCGCCGGATCAGTGCGCCCCGACGGTCTCCGTCGCCCGCGTCTCGGTGCCGTGGCGCTTGGAGGAGGCGCCGCCGGCGCGCGACGGGCGCGCATCGCTGTCGGCGGCCGCGACGGCCTTTTTGGCGCGCTTGCCATTGGCGTTCGCCGGAGCCGGCGTGGGTGCTGCTTCCATCTGGCCCAGGCCGCGCGCCTCCGCCAGAGTCGTGATTTCCGAATCGAAGGCGTTGGCGCGGGTCTTCGGGCCGAAGCCGCGCATCGCCCGTTGGTGCCGGATGAAGTTGGCCACGCGCGGCAGGATCATCTCGCGCCAGCGCCGACCGTTGAAGATGCCGTAGTGACCGACGCCCGGGCAGACCATGTGATCCCGGTGCTTGCGCGACAGGCCGGTCAACATGTCGTGCGCCGCCTCGGTCTGGCCCAGGCCGGTGATGTCGTCCTTCTCGCCCTCGACCGTCAGCAGGCCGATGTCCGTGATGGCCTCCGGCCGCACCAGCTGGTCGCCGATCATCATGCGGCCTTCCGGCAGGTGGTGTTCCTTGAACACCCTCTCGATGGTCTCCAGGTAGAACGCCCCGGGCATGTCCATGACCGAGAGATACTCGTCATAGAACTTGCGGTGCGCGGCGGCCGAATCGCCGTCGCCCTCGATCAGGTGGTTGAAGTAGTCGCGGTGGGCATCCATGTGCCGCTCGACGTTCATGGCCATGAACCCGCCAAGCTGCAGGAAGCCCGGATAGACCGATCGGCCCGCCCCCATGTACGGCGGCGGCACGGTCTGGATGAAGCGGCGCCGGAACCAGGACATGTCCTTGCTCTCGGCGAACAGATTCACCGCCGTCTTGTTGATGCGCGTGTCGATGGGGCTGCCCATCAGCACCATGGCAAAGGGGCGGTTCGGGTTGTTGTCCTCGGACATCAGCGCGTTGGCGCACAGCACCGGCACGCCCGGCTGGCAGACGGCCAGCATGGAGGTGTCCGGCCCCAGGATGTCCATGAACTCGATCAGGTACTGGACGTACGCCTCCATGTCGAACTCGCCGTGCCACAGGGCGACGTCGCGGGCGTTGGTCCAGTCGGTGATGTAGACCTCGTGCTCGGGCAGCAGCGCCTGCACGGTGCCGCGCATCAGCGTGGCGTAGTGGCCGGACAGGGCCGCCACCACCAGCACCGCCGGGTCGTCGCGCTCCTCGGGCAGGTCGCGTTCGAAGTGGATCAGGTTGCAGAAGGGCTTGTGCTCCACCACCCGCTCGCGCACGTTGACCAGATGGCCGTCGACGACGGTCTCGGACAGGCCGAACTCCGGCTTCGGGTACTTGCGGGTGATGCGCTCGAACACGTCGGTGCCGGCGGCCACCGTGCGACCCAGACCGGTGTGGCTGGTCGGCAGCAGCGGGTTGGTCGCCAGCATGTTGACGGCCTGGGCCATCATCCGCATCGGCGTCATCGCATGATGGTTCATTTCATGGATGTGATAGAGCACGGTACGCGTCCTCCTGAACAGTGGCCAGGGGCTGGCGAGCCGCCTGAGTCGTGACCACCTGTGTCATCAACGTTTCACATTAGGCCCTGGTTCCGGCTCGGTGCCATGTGACCGAACGAGATAGGCCCTAGCCCCTGGACCCGCAGCGCGCTTGAGCGCACCCCGAGCGTTTCCGTTGGGTAATTTTTTAACTCAGCGGCCTCCCGCTCCGCAACAATAATTTCCGCTCATGCGAATGAGGAATGGCGAACATGCGGACGGGGCATGGCACGGTTCGCATCAGACGGCGCAGACTATGTCATTCGAAAGGCGCAAAACGTTACTATTTCCTTAGCGAACATAAGGGCTTAGCGGGGCTTCGGCGGGCCGACTCCGGCCGCGCGATGGTTCGCGCGCGACCTTTTCGCCGATCTGTCATCCGCGTAGGCTCCTCCGCGCCGGCCGCGCGCCCGCGACCGCCACAGTCCCCCCCGATCCGGAGGACCCGCTCGCCATGATTGGCGCTTTCGTCAAATCGGTTGAACAGCTCGGCGACCCACGGGTCCGCGACCCCATCATGCTGAGCCTGGCTCTGACCGTCGCCATCTACCTCCTGCTGGTCGCCGGCCTGTGGTTCGGGCTGGGCGCCGTCGACGTGGTCGACCCCCCGTGGCTCGACACGGTCATCGATGTGGCCGGCGGCCTGGCGGCGTTCGTCGTGGCCCTGGTGTTCTTCCCGGCCGTGGTAACCGCCTTTGTGGGCCTGTTCCTGGAACGGGTGGCCGAGGCGGTCGAGCGTCGGCACTACCCGAAATTGCCGGCGGCGCGCGAAGTGCCGATCGGTGAAAGCATCGCCGGCGCCCTCTCCTTCGCCTTGGTTGCGGTGGGGTTGAACGTGCTCGCCCTGCCTCTCTATATCTTTCTACCGGCGTTCAATCTGGCGATCTACCTGCTGCTGAACGGCTACCTGCTGGGGCGGGAGTATCACGAACTGGTGGCGGCCCGCCGCCTCGACCGTTCGCGGCTCACCGGGGAACGCCGACAGCACCGCTGGCGGATCATGCTCGCCGGTGTGGTCGTCGCCGGCCTGATGCTGGTGCCGGTCGCCAACCTGCTCGCGCCGGTCGTGGCCACGGCCTTCATGGTGCACATCGTCCAGGCGTTGCGGGGTGACCCCGGCTCCGCGTAATCTGGCGGTCGCGGCAGGCGGTGTGCGGCAGGCGGTCCGCAAGGCTTGCGCCCGGCCCGCGTGTTGTCGCACCCGATCAGCACTTCCAGCACGAGGGACTCCCCCCATGGCATTTTTCGGCAATACCCCGCAGGGCCGCCAGCCGAGCGGCGGACAGGGTGGCCCGGGCGACGGTGAACGGGCCGAGGCAAGCGACGGCAAGGGCGGCTTTCAGCCGCAGGAGCCGACCCAGGTGACGTCGCCGAAGTTCCAGCCCGGAATGCCGGTGAAGCCGCAGACCGGCGCGTTCCGCCCGGAGCCGCCGGTGCACAGCCGCGAGCAGCCCAAGGCGCCCGCCGCCGACAGCGGCGAGCCGCAGACGCTGACGCCACCGACGCGGCCGGGCGGCGCCCCGCGCGCCGCCGGCGGCGACCCCAAGAACCTGATCGTCGGCAGCGGCATCCAGCTCAACGGCCAGATCAGCGCCTGCGATCGGCTGGTGGTCGAGGGCACCGTCGAGGCCGACCTGAACGACGCCGAGGCCATCGAGGTGACGGCCAGCGGCCTGTTCAAGGGCACCGCCTCGATCGAGGAGGCCGACATCTCCGGCCGCTTCGAGGGCAACCTGATCGTCAAGCGCCGCCTGATCGTGCGCGACGGCGGCCGTATCGAGGGCTCGGTGCGCTACGCCGCCATCATCATCGAGGAAGGCGGTCAGGTGCGCGGACAGATGGACGTCTACGACGGCACGGGCGGCTGACCGCGCCGCCTCTCAGTCCAGCGCCAACAGGAGCCCCTTGAGGTACGCCGAATCCGGCAACAGGGGATGCAGCGGGTGGTCCGGCGCGGCCTCGGTCCGGGCCAGCACGCGCGCACTCCGCCCGGCCTGGGCGAGGCCGCGCGCCACCTCGTCCAGGAACCGGTCGGCCGGCATGTTGTGCGAGCACGAGGCGGCGAACAGAAAGCCCTCGGGCGCGACGACGGCCGCCGCCAGCCGCGCCATCTTGCGGTAGCCCCGCGCGCCGGACTCCAGGTCCTTGCGGGCCTTGACGAAACTCGGCGGATCGCACACCACGACGTCGAACCGGCGGCCGTCGCGGGCGAGCGCCTCCAGCGCGTCGAAGGCGTCGGCACGCTCGGTGCCGACGCGATCCCCCACGCCATTGCGCGCCGCCGCCTCGGTGGCCAGGGCCAGGGCGTGCGCGGCCGTGTCCACGCACAGCACCTGGGCAGCGCCCGCCACGGCGCAGGCCAGCCCGAACCCGCCGGCGTGGCTGAAGACGTCCAGCACCGTCCGCCCGCGCGACAGGGCGGCGACCATGGCGCGGTTGTCGCGCTGGTCATGGAACCAGCCGGTCTTCTGCCCGCCGATCAGATCGGCCAGGTAGGTCACGCCGCGCTCGACCACCGCGACCGGGCCGTCCGGCGCGGTGCCGTGCAGCCGATGGCCGGTATTGGGCAGACCCTCCAGGCCGCGCGCCGCCGTATCGTCGCGAATGACGATCCCGGCCGGGCGGACCAGAGCGTCGAGCCCGTCCAGAACCTGCGGCAACAACCGGTCCATGCCGGCGCTGTTGGCCTGCACGACCAGACGGTCACCGAAGCGGTCCACCACCAGCCCCGGCAGGCCGTCGGCCTCGGCGTGGACCAGGCGATAGAACGGGTCGGCCACCAGGGTCTCACGCAGCCGCAGGGCGCGGCCAAGGCGCGTGCCGATCAGGGCCGCGTCCACCGGCACGTCCGGGTCCGGCGCCACCACCCGCAGGGCGATCAGCGAATGCGGGTTGAACAGGGCTGTCGCCAGAGCCTCGTCGCCAGCGTCCAGGACAGTGACCACGGTGCCAGGCGGCAGCGCCTTGGCCTCGGGGGTCATCGCCACTTCGTTGGAGTACACCCACGGGTGGCCGCGCCGCAGGCGAGTGGCGTGCTTGGGCCGCAGGCGCACGCGGGGATGCGGCGGCCGGGCGGGATCGAGATCGGGGGACGGAGCATCGGACATGGCGGGAGCCTTTCGCGCAAGGGCGGCCACCATATCCGCCGCCGGTCCGAACGCAACCCGTCCGAACGCACGGGGTGCGTCGGGCACTACACAGGTCCGGCGCGCGGCGTTAGGCTCCCGGTTTCGTCAAACGGCCCGAAGGACCGCCATGCCCCCCCGTGACCCGCGCGACCGCTGCCGCCTGTACCTGATCACCCCGCCCGTGATCGACGACCTCACGGCGTTTGCCGCCACGCTCGAAGAGGCCCTGGACGGTGGCGACGTGGCCTGCCTGCAACTGCGTCTGAAGGAGGCCGAGGACGAGACCATCCGCCGCGTCGCCGACGAGCTGGTGCCGCTTGCCCAGGCGCGCGACGTGGCCGTGCTGATGAACGATCGGCCCGATCTGGCGCTGCTCACCGGCTGCGACGGCGTGCACGTGGGCCAAGAGGACACACCGCTGGCCGAAGCCCGGCGCATCGTTGGCGCCGATCGCGTGGTGGGTGTGACCTGTCACGCCTCCCGCCATCTGGCAATGGACGCGGGCGAGAACGGCGCCGACTATGTGGCCTTCGGCGCCTTCTTTCCCACCGACACCAAGCAGGCCAAGACGCGGGCCGACATCGACCTGTTGCGCTGGTGGGCGGAGGCGATGGTGGTGCCGGTGGTGGCCATCGGTGGCATCACGCCGGACAACGCGCGGCCGCTGATCGAAGCCGGGACGGACTTCCTGGCCGTCAGTTCCGGCGTGTGGGCCTGGCCCGAGGGGCCGAAGGCGGCGGTGGCGCGCCTGAACGCGATGATGGACGAATTCTCGCCCGAGCGCGAACAGATCAATGGCTGAGATGGATGGGCGCCCCGAGACCTCCCATATTCTACACTTCCTTTCTTGCCAAGCCGGTGACCTCAGTCCTGGTGGAAACGAGATTCGTTATTGCGAACCCGCGTCGCCATAAGAGGGTGGAGCATCCACAAAGCAAGCAATACAGAGCGCAAAACGCAAATATCCGCTCTGGATTGCTTCGTCGCCGCGCTCTTCGCAATGACGATTTGCGCGCTCTGCTCTCGAAGAAGCCGCTCATGCAGCTTTTCGCTCACACCGGCATCGTTCACCCGATTGCCCTGGCGTCCTTACGTCCTTACCAACTGGGGCACTTGGCCCGCTCGCGAGCGTAGTTCTCCGGCGTGTCGAGGGCCGCGTTGCGCCGCCGCCGCTCGGCCTCCATGTCCTCCAGGACATGGGCGACCCCCTCGTTGATCATCTCGACGTGGACCTCGCGGGCTTCGGCCCTGTTGCGAACCACGCGAGGGTTCACATAGCGCACCAGCCGTTCCAGCTCCCGCTCGACGCGCGGCGCGTAGTCCTTCTGGGTGAAATAGTACACGCCGACGTGCATCTTCTCGTGCTCGTAGATCGCGCGGTAATTGCACGATCCTTTCGGATACTCCCGCGCGATGTAGACGACCGTGTCGACCTGGTTCATGGCCGCCTCGACGCCGCGCAGGTAGACGCACAGCGCGCCGTCGCGGCGCCGGAAGATCTCGGTGCGCGTGCTGAACGAGAACCCGGATCTGGTGACGGTCAGGCCGACCGCGCCACCATTCTGCGGGATGGTAGCCTTGCCGCGCTGTTCAGCGAACATCGCGTTGATGGCGTCGCGGCCGCGGGAGTGGTCCACGCGCGCCGTGTCGAAACGCGTGGTGAGCTCCACCCGCACCGGAGCGTCCTCGCCGGGGCAGGGGATGGCCTGGGCCGGCCGCACGGCAAGGACCGCCACGGAAAGCCCCAGCACCAGGGCACAGACAAACCGTTTTCCCGGCCGGTGGCGGCGGGCGCGCGCCGTCGTCGCGAACTCCTGATGGCCCATGGGACTCCCCTTGCACCAGCGTCTCGGCCCCCCGATGATGGCACAATCCGGCCCGGTCCAGTGTGACCGGGGTCGCAAACCACCATTTCTTTTCATGTGGGCGCGGATGCCAACCATCGCCACCTGGAACGTCAATTCGATCAAGGCCCGCTTGCCGGCCGTGCTGGACTGGCTGCGCGGCGCCCGTCCGGACGTCGTGCTGCTGCAGGAGATCAAGACCGTCGACGACGGCTTTCCGGCCGAGGCCATCGAAGACGCGGGCTATGCCTGCGCCGTGCACGGCCAGAAAAGCTACAACGGCGTGGCCATCCTGTCGCGCCTCGGCCTGGAGGACGTGACCCGGGGCCTGCCCAACCGGCCCGAAGACGGTGAGGACGAGCAGGCGCGCTACATCGAGGCCGTGGTCGGCGGCACGCTGCGCGTCGCCTCGATCTATCTCCCGAACGGCAATCCGAGCGATTCGCCGAAGTTTCCCTACAAGCTGACATGGATGGAGCGCCTGCGCGCGCACGCGGCGGGCCTGGTGCGGCTGGACGAACCGGTGATCCTCGGCGGCGACTACAACGTCTGCCCCACCGACGGCGATGTCTATGACCCGGCGGGCTGGCGCGACGACGCTCTGTGCCGGTCGGAGAGCCGCGAGCGGTTCCGGGCGCTGCTGCATCTGGGCTACGCGGACGCCATCGCCGTGCGTCATCCCCGGCCGGGCGTGTACACCTACTGGGACTACCAGGGCGGCGCCTGGCAGAAGGACAACGGCCTGCGCATCGACCACCTGCTGCTGTCGCCGCTGGCCGCCGACCGGCTGGACGACGCCGGCGTCGACCGCGCTCCGCGCGGCGCGCCGAAGGCGTCGGATCATACCCCCGTGTGGGTGCGCCTGCGCGACGACTGATCCCGCATTGGATGGGGTCCACCGCTGATGGACCATGGAGACGCCGGCGGGCCCGCGCGGGCGGAACCCGCCCGGGACGTCATGCGTTGAGGCGACAGCAATCACTCGGCGGCGCGCCTTGCCGGCGACCACAAAGCCGCACCGGGCTCCCCGGCCGGAGGACTCCGTCCATGGAAGAGATCATGAACGCCCTGAACGGCTATCGCACCGTCAGCATTGTCGAGGTGTGGGTCCGCGTGCTGCTGGCGGCTGTGTTCGGCCTGTTCCTGGGGCTTGAGCGGTACCGCAAGGGCAAGCCGATGGACTTTCGCGCCTTTGTGATCGTCGCCGTTGTCTCCTGTGTCGTGGCGATCATGGCGCAGGAGGTCTACGCCGACTACGCGGATTCCGAGGGCACGATCCGCCTGGACTTCATGCGGATCATCGAAGGCGTTCTGACCGGCATCGGCTTTCTGGGGGCCGGCGCCATCCTCCGCCGAGGCGACGATCATGTCGTCGGAACGGCGACGGGCGCCAGCATCTGGGCCGCGGGCGGAATCGGTCTGGCCCTCGGGTTCGGGTTCTACCTGCTCTCGGCCATCAGCTTCATCACGATCTTTGCCACCTTGCTCCTCTTCGGCCTGCTCATGCAGGACCGCGAGGACACCCGAACAGAGGCATGATGTCCCCTGGCCTCGTGGCCTGTCGCGCGCGGGCGCGGGGGCGAGGCGTCGCGATGCGAGCTGTCCGACACCGAACCCGGATCACCTCGCATCGCGGGCACTGTCGCCGGCTGGCCCCAGGGCCGTCATCCAGTCCAGGGCATCTTCGAGGCTTCGGCACATGTGGATCTCGGCCGACACGCCGGCCCGCCCGAAAACGTCTCGGACCATGGGGGCAATGGCCGCCGTGGACTCCGTGTCGGAGATGTAGGCCACCACCAGGCGCCGAACGCGCGCCCGGGCGAAGATCCGGGCCTGCTGAAACAGGCCGTCGGCGTCCGCCTCGCGTTGGACATGCCGGATGTCGAGGATCGTCAGCAACTCGGGCGTGAAGGCGCGGCGCTGCCCGATCCTCTCCAGGCACACACCGAAGTCCGAGGAGTTGCACGTCCCGGACGACTCGAACAGCAGCACCGGGCGACCGTCCGGAAGAGAGCGCTCACGGACGACGACCGTACACGGTCCGTGGCGTTCGACGAAGGGGTCCATGTTGCCTTTCCATACCGATGATCCTGGCACCATAAGAGGATCATGCAGGTTTGCCTAGCGGCGTCCAGCGGTCCGGCGTCCCAGACGGCGCGGGCACCGGCGGCGGGTAGGATCGTCCCCCGCCGCCGGTCGCCTGAGGCCGCCCTACCCCTTCTGGGCCTTGAAGTAAGCCCGGCTGATGGCGAACACGGTCCCGCTGAGCGCGATCAGCGCGATCAGGTTCGGAATCGCCATGAGCGCGTTCATGATGTCGGCCACGGTCCAGATCAGGCCCAGGTTGCCCACGGCTCCGGCCACCAGCGCCAGCACCCACAGCACGCGGAACGGCAGGATCACCTGGGTTCCGAAGATGTACTCGGCCGCGCGCTCGCCGTAATAGGCCCACCCCAGGACGGTGGTGAAGGCGAACACGACCAAGCCCAGGGTGACGATCATGTCGCCGCCCGGCAGGCCGGTGTCAAAGGCCAGGGCCGACAACTCGGCGCCGGTCTCGCCGCTGGTCCAGGCGCCGGTGGTGATGATCACCAGGGCGGTCATCGTACAGACGACGATGGTGTCGATGAACGTGCCCAGCATGGCGACGCACCCCTGGCGGACCGGGTCATTCGTCTTGGCCGCCGCGTGGGCGATCGGGGCGCTGCCGAGGCCGGCCTCGTTGGAGAACACGCCCCGCGCGACGCCAAAGCGAATGGCCGCCAGCACGCCCGCCCCGGCGAAGCCGCCGGCCGCCGCCGTGCCGGTGAAGGCATCGGTGAAGATCAGGCCGAGGGCGCCCGGCACGTCGGCCGCGTTAAAGGCGAGGATCACCAGCGCCCCGACGACGTAGAGAATCGCCATCAGCGGCACAAGGTGTTCGGCCACGCGGCCGATGCGCTTCACGCCGCCGATGATGACCAGGAACGTCAAGGCCGCCAGCACCAGGCCGGTGATGATGGTCGGAACCTCGAACGTGCCTTCCAGGGCCTTGGCCACCGAGTTGGACTGCACGGTGTTGCCGATGCCGAAGGCGGCGACGGTGGCGAACAGGGCAAACAGCCAGCCCAGCCAGCCCCAGCCCAGGCCGTTGCGGATGTAGTACATGGGGCCGCCGACATAGCGCCCATTGGCGTCGACCTCGCGGTAGCGCACCGCCAGCACCGCCTCGGCGTACTTGGTGGCCATGCCCACCAGCGCCGTGATCCACATCCAGAACACGGCCCCCGGGCCGCCCAGGAAGATGGCCGTGGCCACGCCGGCGATATTACCGGTGCCGATGGTCGCGGACAGGGCCGTGGTCAACGCCTGGAACGGCGTGATTTCGCCCTTGTGACCCTCCTCGACCTTGCGGCCGCCGAGCATCAGCCGGAAGCCGTACCCGAGCTTGCGTTGCGGCAGAAGACCCAGGCCCAGCGTCAGGTACAAGCCGGTTCCCAACAACAGAACCAGCATGATGGGACCCCAGACGATGGAACTGACGCTTCCCAAGAATTCCGACAAGGCATCCATGGTGGTTGACCCTCTGTTCGGTGATAGGCGCACGCCGTGTTGGCGCGCGGGCCCGCCACGGACCAGGGGGCGGGCGCCGGCGCGAAACACCGGGGCGTGATGGACGGGCCTGTCTACAAGTGACGACGGCGTGCCCGCAACCGGGCATGTGGTGGAGGGATTCGGCGCCGTCAGTGGGGCCGCAAAAAAAGACCGCCGGTCCCCGGAGGCATCCAGGACCGGCGGCGAGGCCTATCCCGGCCGGTTGGATGGTGGGCCGGCCGGGACAAACCTTGAAACGGGTCGGCCGCCACCTCGGCGGCCCTTATCTAACGGGTCGGCCGCCTATTCGGCGGCCCTTATCAAACGGGTCGGCCGCCTATTCGGCGGCCTCCGGAAGCAACACCTCGCGCTTGCCCACGTGGTTGGCGCGGCTGACCATGCCCTCCTTCTCCATCAGGTCGATCATCCGCGCGGCGCGGTTGTAGCCGATCTGCAAATGGCGCTGCACGAAGCTGGTCGACGCCTTGCGCTCGCGCGCCACCAGTTCCACGGCGCGGTCGAACAGCGGGTCGGACGTCTCGGCCAGCGCGGAGGCATCGCTGGGGCCGTCGTCCTCCTCGTCGAGGGTGACGGAGTCGACATACGCCGGGCAGCCCTGGCCGCGCATGAAGTCGCAGACACGCTCCACCTCCTCGTCGGAGACGAACGGCCCGTGCAGCCGGGTGATGCGCCCGCCGGCCGCCATGTAGAGCATGTCGCCCTGGCCCAGAAGCTGTTCCGCGCCCTGCTCGCCGAGCACGGTGCGGCTGTCGATCTTGCTGGTGACCTGGAAACTGACGCGGGTGGGGAAGTTGGCCTTGATGGTGCCGGTGATGACGTCGACCGAGGGTCGCTGCGTCGCCATGATCAGGTGCAGGCCGGCGGCGCGGGCCATCTGCGCCAGACGCTGGATGGCCGCTTCGACCTCCTTGCCGGCCACCAGCATCAAATCCGCCATCTCGTCGACGACGATGACGATGTGCGGCAGCGGCTGAAGATCCATGTCCTGCTGCTCGTAGACCGGCTCGCCGGTCTCCGGGTCGAAGCCGGTCTGCACCGTGCGCGTCACCTGGCCGCCCTCGGCCAGCGCCTTCTCGACCTTCTGGTTGAAGCCCCGGATGTTGCGCACCCCGAGTTGGCTCATGGCGCGGTAGCGGTCCTCCATCTCCTTGACCGCCCATTTCAACGCCACCACGGCCTTGCCGGGATCGGTCACGACGGGCGTCAGCAGGTGCGGGATGTCGTCGTAGGCCGACAGCTCCAGCATCTTCGGGTCGATCAGGATCAGGCGGCAGCGCTCCGGCGTCAGGCGGTAGAGCAGCGACATGATCATGGCGTTGACCGACACCGACTTGCCGGACCCCGTGGTGCCGGCGATCAGCAGGTGCGGCATCCGCGCCAGATCGACGAACACCGGTCCGCCGCCGATGTCCCGCCCCAGGGCCAGGGTCAGCGTCAAATCTCCGCTGGTGAACGCCTCGCTGGCCAGCATCTCGCGCAGGTTCACGCCTTGGCGCCGGGCGTTGGGCAGTTCGATGCCGATGACGCTCTTGCCCGGGATGACGGCGATGCGCACCGACACGGCGCTCATGGCGCGGGCGATGTCGTCCGCCAGACCGATGATGCGCGCGGTCTTGATGCCCGGCGCCGGCTCCAGTTCATACAGCGTCACCACCGGGCCGGGGCGCACCTTCACGATTTCGCCCTTGATGCCGAAGTCGCCGAGCACGCCTTCCAGCAGGCGGGCGTTGTTGGTCAGGGCCTCTTCGTTGATCCGGCGCTGCGCCTCGGTGGTGCGCGGGGCCGACAGCAGGTCGAGCGGCGGCAGGGCCGCGCCGCCGGTGGTGGCATCGTCCGCGTCGTCGAACAGACTGCCCTGCCGGGCGCGCAGCGTCTCCCGCGCGGCGCGGGCGGCGGGCTGGCGCGGCGGTGCTTCCACCACCGCCCGGCGCACCGGGCCGGACGGCCGCGCCTCGGCGGCCGGCTCGCGTACGGTCGCGGCCGGCCGCGGCCCGGCCACTGTCGGCTCCGCCAGGGTGGGTTCCGCGCGTTCGGTCGGTGCCGCGCGGGTATGGCGCGCGACGGCGAGCACGACGCGGGCCACCGCACCGCCAACGGCAGCGATCACCCGCGCGCTGGCGACCAGTCCATTCCGCGCGGCGAGGACATGGCGCCAGCGCATCCCCAGGGCGACGATCGTCAGCCACACGCCCAGCACCAGGGCGCCCGCGCCCGGCACCAGGTCCCAGTGGCCGGGCGGTGCCACGCCGCTCAGCCCATGCTGGCTCCAGGCATGGGCCGCCGTCCCCAGGGCACCGCCCGGGCCGGCCCAGGATGGAAACGGGGCCGCCGGCGCCAGCGCGGCCAGCGCCATCGCCAGCAGCGGAACCGCCGCCAGCAGGGCCAGGGGCGGCGTCGCGCGCACCGCGACGGGATCCCCGGTCAGCAGGCGCAGGGCCAGCACGCCCCCGCCCAGGCACGGCAGCACCGCCGCCAGGCCGACGACTTGCAGCATCCCGTCCGCGATCAAAGCCCCAGGCACGCCCATGACGTTGCGCGGCCCAAGGGTGCTGGCGATGTTCCAGGACGCATCCGTTGGATGGTAGCTTAGCAGCGCGGCGGCCAGCGCGAGCGTGACCGTGAGCAGGCCGAGGCCCAGCACGCGCCGCCCCAACCGGATCAATCCGAGGGCCGCGGCCGGCGGCAGGAACGGGGTCCGTTGGACTCCGGCGGCGCTCCGGCTCATGGTTGCGCTCCCTCCTGTCCCGGCCCCGGCCGGACGTCACAGCACATCGCGAGAATTCTTTTGTTTCAATAGGCTAGGGGAGTTCCCTACATCCATATGTGAAGGATACAGAGGTTTCGACCCGGGAGCAAGTATGGATTTGGCGCGCCGGTCGCGCCCGCCTTCGCGCTACGCTCGCAGACGCTCGCACAGACCGCGCAGACCGGTGACGGTGATGTCGCCGGATTTCAGATACGCCTCGTCGCCGGAATAGACGATGAACGAGCGGTCGGGTTTCAGGTCTTCGCAGGCGTGGTGGAAGCCGCGATCCAGCTTCGGGGTCAGGCCGCGCTTGATCTCGACGGCCCACCGCTGTCCGCCGGGCAGGTCGAGCACGAGGTCGATCTCCGCCCCGGCGGCGGTGCGGTAGAAACTCGCCTGCGTACCCTCCGGCGCCGCGCCCAGAAGGTTTTCAGTGACGAAGCCTTCCCAGCTTCCGCCCGCCACCGGATGGCCGAGCACGGCATCGCGCTCGCCGAGGCCGAGCAGCCTGTGGACGACGCCGGAATCCCGGACATAGACCTTCGGCGAGCGGACCAGCCGCTTGCCGACATTGGCATGGAACGGCGGCAGGCGGCGCACCAGCAACAGGTCAACCAACAGGTCGAGATACCGTCCGACGGTCTTGCCGTCGACGGCCAGCCCCCGGCCGAGATGCGCGGCGTTCAGCAAGCCGCCCTGGTCGTGGGCAAGCATGGTCCAGAACCGCCGCAGCGTCTCCGCCGGAATGCGCGGGCCGAGTTCGGGGATGTCGCGTTGCAGATAGGTGCGGACGAAAGCCTCGCGCCAGACCATGCTGGACTCGTCGCTGTCGGCGAGAAAGCTGTCCGGAAACCCGCCGCGCACCCACAACCGCTCGCGCTCCGCCGGATCGACCTCCAGCACGTCGAGCGGGTTGAGGTCCACATAGGCGATGCGCCCGGCCAGACTCTCCCCGGATTGACGCAGCAGGTCCATGGAAGCGGAGCCGAGCAGCAGGAACTGCCCGGCCTTGCGGCCCTGTCGCCGTCCCTTGTCGATCAGGCCGCGCAACGCCTGGAACAACTCCGGTATGCGCTGGACCTCGTCGAGGATGACGAGTTTGTCGGCATGGCCGGAGAGGTAATAGACGGGGTCGGCGAGCTTCTCGCGATCCGGCGGAGACTCCAGATCGAGATAGACGCTCTCCCGCCGCCCGGCGACCCACTCGGCCAGCGTCGTCTTGCCGACCTGCCGGGGGCCAAGCAGGGCCACGGCCGGAAACTGGTCCAGGCGGGCAAGCAGCGGTTCTGTCAATCGGCGCGGTATCATCCTTGCAATTCTGGCACGTTATGCCGGATTTGCAAGGTTAATGCCGCGACGACGATAGGGCGGCGCCCGCGCTGTCCAACGATCCGACGGGCTCCCACGTCATGGGGGCTGAACCGTGACCCTTCGGTGTCACCTGGGTCCCCTACCCTTGCCCGCCGCCGGGACTTGCGCGAATATCCGGACCGGGAACTGGCACGGAGCCGGCAGGTCCGCGAAGGGGCGGCGCGGGCCTGGAGCAGGGGGGTGTGTCCCGGTCCGTGCGCCGAGAGGGAGCCATGGCGAAAAAAAAGACCGCCACCCCGGTCCTGTCCGACGACGAAGACAGCGGCAAGGCAGCCCTGGGCTGCCTTGGCGCCATCATCGTGCTGGTCGGCGTGGCCGCGGCCATCGCCCTGTTCGTGGAATTCGACAAGAGCGACACATCGGACGACCCGGTCTCGGGCGGATTGCCGATCACCAAGGTGGAGGCCCTGGACAAGTCCGCCGCCGACCAAGCGGCGAACCGGCCCCTGGCCCGCAACCTGGAACCCGGCGACGACGTGGGCCGGGTGGCCGGCCGGGCGACCGTCATCAATGACCTGTTCGCCGATTTCTACGAGCACGGGATCGAGCCCGAAGACCTGACCCGCGAGTTGGAGCGCCGCGCCGTGTGTTACAACGGCCGCCACGCCCAACTCGCCCCCTTGATCCTGGCGCCGGACACCAAGGGCTTCGCCATGACCTTCGGCGCCCGAACCCCGGCGCAGGGCGATCCGTTTCCCAGGCTGGAGTTCTCCCATGGGATCGCGGGCGATCTTGACTATGTGTATTATGTCAGCCTGACACGCGAGCCGGTGCGGGGGTTCGAGCCGAAAGGCATCCGCATTCCCAACACCCGCAAGGCGGTCGGACGGGTGATGCTGGAATGGGTCGCCGAGGTGGCCAACACGGCCTGCCCCGCCGGTCCATCCTGAGGCTCCCGGCCCCCGCCCGGACCCGGCTCGCCCACGGTATTTGGACGGAAGGGACCACGGATGGCGAAAACGGTGCGCGCGGAAACATCGCAGGCCACGGACAGCGTCCTGACCGCCGATGTCCTGGTCATCGGCGGCGGGCTCGTGGGCGGCACGCTGGCCTGCGGGCTGGCCCAGCACGGCATGACGGTGCTGGTGGCCGAGCGCGAGGACCCCGCCAGTTGGATGACCAACGCCTATGACGGGCGCGCCTCGGCCATCGCCCTGGGATGCCAGAAGGTGCTGGACGGGCTCGGCATCTGGCGGCACATGGGCGACGCCTGCCAGCCCATCGAGGACATCCGCATCGCCGATTCCAATGCCCCGCTGTTCATGCACTACCACCGGGACGAGGCCGGCCCCGAGCCCATGGGCTACATGGCCGAGAACCAGGTCACCCGCCGTGCCATCCAGGCGCGCCTGGGCGAACTGGACCACGCCACGCTGTTGGCCCCTGTGACGGTCGCCGATCTGGCGCGCGAGGCCAGCGGGGTCGAGGCGCGGCTGGCCGACGGCCGCCGGGTGCGCGCCCGCCTGGCCGTGGCGGCGGACGGGCGCTCCTCGCCCACCCGCGTCGCCGCCGGCATCCAGACGACCGGATGGGACTACAATCAGGGCGCCATCGTCCTGACGGTGGAACACGAGCTGCCGCACGACGGCGTGGCCATCGAGCACTTCCTGCCGGGCGGGCCGTTCGCCTCGCTGCCGCTGACCGGCAACCGCTCGTCCATCGTCTGGAGCGAGCGGCGCGACTGGATCCCGGACCTGATGGCGCTGCCCGAAGACCGGTTCATGGCCGAGTTCATGGCCCGTTTCGGCGACTATTTCGGCGAGGCGCGCATCGTCGGACCCCGGTTTTCCTATCCGCTGTCTCTGCAGTTCGCCGACCGCTACACCGACACCCGGCTGGCCCTGGTGGGAGACGCGGCACACGGAATGCACCCGGTGGCCGGGCAGGGCATGAATTACGGCCTGCGCGATGTGGCCGTGCTGGTCGAAACCCTAGTCCAGGCCCACCGCCTGGGCCTGGACCCCGGGATGCCGGACATCCTGCGCCGCTACGCGCGGCTGCGGCAGGCCGACAACCTGCTCATGCTGGGGGTCACCGACGGCATCGTGCGGCTGTTCTCCAACGACATCGCGCCGCTGCGACTGGCCCGCACCGCTGGCCTGGCGGCGGTCGACCGCATGGGACCGCTCAAGCGGTTCTTCATGCAAGCCGCCATGGGCACGACCGCCGTTGTCGGCGGCACTCCTCGGCTGATGCAGGGCCGGGCGGTGTGACGGAGGGGGGCATACACTGTCGCGGAGGACCGGTCCCATGACCCTTGATCGTATCACGGTCGATCCGGCCGTCATGAATGGGCAGCCCTGCATTCGCAGCAGCCGCCTGACCGTGCGGCGGGTTCTTCAGGGCCTTGCCGTTTATCCGGACTGGGCCGACCTGATGGCCGAATACCCGGATCTCGAACCCGATGACATCCGCCAAGCCCTGATTTGGGCTGCGCGCAACCTTGACGATCTTGTAATAGGTCGCGACGCGGCATGATGCTGCTCCTGGACCAGGGGCTCCCGGTCTCGGCCGCAAGGAACCTGCGTCAGTTCGGTTGGGTGGTCGACCATGTTTCGGAGCTCGGGCTACAACGGGCCACGGATTTGGAGATCCTTGGCCATGCCCGGGAAACTGGCGCGGTTTGCGTGACCCTAGGGCGGATCGTGTCCTATTTGACCCGCGCGGCGGGTCGGTTCGCGCCCTGCCGATCGTGACAAAGGACTGATCCCCGGCCGACGCGTTGTGTCGCATCCCCACGCTGGACACGCGGGGGCATGGTGCCGTTTAGTGGCCCGGCCCCCCGGTCGCGCGAGGTCGCCCCATGGACATCGAAACGGTCAGCGTGCTCAACGCCGACACGGACGCCAGCCGCGCGGCCGGTGACCTGCTGCGCAAGAAGTACGGTCACACCGATCCGGCACACGCCGACGTCATCGTTGCCCTGGGCGGCGACGGCTTCATGCTGGAGACGTTGCACCGGCACATGCACCTGGATGCGCCGATCTTCGGCATGAACCAGGGCTCGGTCGGGTTCCTGATGAACCAGTTCCGCATTCACGGCCTGATGGAGCGTCTGCGCGCGGCGCAGCCCGTCACCGTCAAGCCGCTGGCCATGATCGCCCGCACGGCCACCGGCGCCATCGAGGAGGCGCTGGCGATCAATGAGGTCTCCATGCTGCGCGAGACCCGTCAGGCCGCCAAGCTGCGTGTCAGCGTGGATGGCCGGGTGCGCCTGCCGGAGATGATCTGCGACGGCGTGCTGGTCTGCACGGCCGCCGGCTCGACCGCCTACAACGCCTCCGCCTACGGTCCCATTCTGCCCATGGGCTCCAACGTGATGGCGGTCACGCCGATCAGCGCTTTCCGCCCGCGCCGCTGGCGCGGCGCCATCCTGCCCAGCGTTGCCACCGTGACGGTGGACGTGCTGGAGCACGCCAAGCGCCCGGTCAGCGCCGTGGCCGACTACACCGAGGTCCGCGACGTCGTCTCGGTGCAGGTGCGCGAGAACCACGACGCCAGCCTGACCATGCTGTTCGATCCCGAGCACAACTTGGAAGAGCGCATCCTGAACGAACAGTTCATGCCATGAATGCCGAGGATGGGTCCCGTCGGAGCCGGCCCTGGGGCGCCTGGGCGGTGACGCTCGGACTCGGCGCCGGCGGGGGCGGCGTGTTCGCGGCGCTTGGGCTGCCGCTGCCGTGGATGCTGGGGGCCATCACCGCGACCACGGCGGTCGCGGTGGCGGGCGGGCGGCTGGATGTCGCCGGCCCGCTCCGGGTTGGCATGATCGGCGTTCTGGGCGTCATGCTGGGCAGTGCGTTTCACACGGAGATGCTCGACCAGATGGTGCACTGGTGGCCCAGCCTGTGCGGCCTCCTGGCGTATGTGCTGGTCTCGACGCTGGTGGTGGCCGCGTGGCTGCGCCGGGTCGTCGGCTATGACCCCGTCACGGCCTGGTTCTCGGCGGCGCCGGGCGGGCTCAACCAGATGATCCTGATGGGTGGCGCGCTGGGCGGTGATGACCGCGTCATCGCGCTGAGTCACGGGATCCGCATCCTGTTGGTGGTGTTCACGGTGCCGGCGGCTTTCGCGCTGCTGGCCGGGTACGAGCGGCCGGACGGCGGGGCCGCCGGCATCGGCGCGGCATGGGACGGCATTGCTCTGATCGACGCCGGGTGGCTGGTGGGGTGCGGGGTGATCGGCGTGCTCGGCGCCCGCGCCCTGAACATCCCGGCGGGGATGCTGATCGGGCCGATGGCGCTAAGCGCGCTGGTGCACGGGCTTGGCTGGACCGCGTCCCACCCGCCGGCCCTGGCGGTGGCGGCGGCCCAGGTGGTGGTCGGATCGGGCATCGGCGCGCGCTTCTCCGGCGTGCCCGCGCGGGCGGTGGCGCGGGTGTTCCTGGCCAGCATCGGCTCGACCGCCGTGCTGCTGGGGATCACGGTGGCCTTCGCCGGGGCGTTGTCGCTGGTCACATCGCTGCCGCCCCGCGAGTTGATCCTGGCCTACGCGCCTGGCGGAGTGGTGGAGATGAGCCTGGTGTCGCTGGCGCTGGGGGTGGACGTGGCGTTCGTCTCGACACACCACATCGCGCGGATCCTGCTGATCGTCCTTCTGGCGCCGCTGGCGGTGAGGCTGTCGGGACGGCCTCAGTGAGACGGGCCAAAAACCGTGTCCAGATCGGCGCCGTCCAGAAGCCGGTCGAACCAAGCGTCCAGCGTGGCTTCATCGGCGCCGAACACTCGTGCCCGCAAGTCTGAGGACAGCGGCCCGAAGGCGTGCTCGGCGACTCGGACCAAAGCCTCGGCCTTTCCTTCCGCGCGCCATTGGCGTTTCCAGTCCTCGGCCAGCGTTGCCAGCATTGCTTACGTCCGTCCGTCGACAGATGGGCAGGTCACATGCACCGCGCGCTCAATGCAGGCCGAAAACCGTGTCCAGATCGGCCCCATCCAGAAGCCGGTCGATCCAGGCGTCCAGCGAGGCTTCGTCGGCGCTAAGAACCCGTGCTCGCAAGGCTGAGGACAGCGGTCCGAAGCGGCGCTCGGCCATTCGAATAAGGGTCTCCGCCTTGCCTTCGGCCTTTCCTTCCGCGCGCCATCGCCGCTTCCAATCCTGACCCAGCGTTGCCAGCATCGTCCTTGCCTCCAACAGATCGTCGGGCATTGCCACCCGTGGCTCGATCCCGGCGAGGGCCTGACGCACCAGTTCGGCGAACAGACGCATCAAGTCCTGAACCGCCGGATGGCGACGGAACCACCCCACCACCTCGTCCACCAGGGCGGCGAGCTCATCCGGATCGGGCTGTTGCTCCAGGCGGAACAGCAGGGCCGTCAGGGTGTCCCGCCGCGCCAAGTCGTCGCCGGGCAGCCGCCCCATATCGATGACATGATAGCGGATTCGCGGCTGCCAAGGCCATAGTGGCGACTCGGCCGGAAGCCCGACCAGATCCGCCGTGTCGGTGGGGGCGGACCAGCGGTCGGTCCCGTTGTGCAGCACCACCAGCAGCACCGGCGGCAGCGGATCGCCGGCCTTCAGGGAGCGTTCCGCGATCAGGTGCTGCCACAACAGCCCCTCGTAGACCTGGGCGCGCACCGCCATCCACCAGTCGTTCCGGGATTGGAACTCCAACAAGAGGTACAGATAGACGTCCACCCCTTCCCGGGTCGGCAGCCGCCAGATGACATCGCCGTCGCGCCGCTGGCCGGCGCGGTCGTGGAACTTCGCCACCACCCGCTCCATGCGGGCGAAATCGACGCCCGCGGCCATGGCGTCCGGCACGGCGTCGCGCACCAAGTGCTCGACCATCAGCGGATGCGAGAACAGGCGATGGTAGAGGGAATCGTGATCGGCCATGGTCCCGGCATAGCACGAGCCGGCGCCGGGGTCAGCACGCGTGGCTTGGCCTGCCCGGCCCGCCCGGCTAAGGTGCGCCGCTTCCGCCCTCCTGCCCGAGTCCCTGCCCATGTCCGAGCCTGTCCAGCCCGACCCCAGCCGTCTCGACCCCACCATGCAGGCCGACATCGAGGCCCTGCGCGCCCAGACCGGCGAGACCCGCCGGGCCACGGTCGCGGCGATGGAGGAGATCCTGCACCTGCCGTTTCCGGTGCTCGACCATGGGTTCATCCGCGTGGTGGACTACATGGGCGACGACGGCGCCGTGGTGCAGGCGGCGCGCGTCTCCTACGGGCGCGGCACCAAGCAGGTGCGCGAGGATCGGGGCCTGATCCGCTATCTCATGCGCCACCGCCACACCACGCCGTTCGAGATGTGCGAGATCAAGTTTCACGTCAAATTGCCGATCTTTGTCGCCCGGCAGTGGATCCGCCACCGCACCGCCAACGTCAACGAGTACTCGGCGCGCTATTCGGTGATGGACCGGGAGTTCTACATCCCGGCGCCGGAGCATCTGGCGGCGCAGTCCAGCGACAACCGGCAGGGGCGCGGCGCGGTGCTGGAAGGGGCCGAGGCGGCGGAGGTGCTGGACATCCTGCGCGGCGACGCCATGCGCTGCCATGCCGACTACGAGCACATGCTGGGCACGGGCGACGACTCCCGGCTGGGTCTGGCGCGCGAGCTGGCGCGCATGAACCTGACGCTGAACACCTATACGCAGTGGTACTGGAAGATCGACCTGCACAACCTGATGCACTTCCTGTCGCTGCGCGCGGACAGCCACGCCCAGTTCGAGATTCGGGTCTATGCCGAGATCATGCTGGATCTGATGGCCCGCTGGGTGCCGGTGATCCACGAGGCGTTCATGGACTACCGCATGGGCGGGATGCACCTGTCGCGCCCGGCCCTGGCCGTGGTGCGCAAGGCCCTGGCCGGCGAGCCCGTCACCCAGGCCGACAGCGGCCTGTCGCCCCGCGAGTGGCGGGAACTGTGGGCGGCGCTGGACCTGCCTATGCCGGCGTGACGGTCACGCCGACGTCGGCCGGCTTGGCATAGTAGGGCGCCGAGGTGACCAGCACGCGGGCGCCGGCGCGGGCGTAGTCCCCGGCGTTGCCGGGGTGAATGCCCCCGGCGGCGGCGATGCAGACGGCGGCGCCCGCCGGCAGGCGCGCCGCCACGTCGGCCACATCGTCCGGCGGAAATTTCTCCAGTTGCAGCACGTCGGCACCGTGGCGGGCGGCGGCCAACGCCTCCTCGACCGTCTTGACCTCGACCACGACGGCGCGTTCCGGGCAGGCGTGTTTCAGCGTGCGGATCTGCCCGCCCAGGGCCTCGGCCCCACCGCCCACGGCCCGGTGTTCCGGGAACAGCAGCACGGTGTCCGACAGTCCGGTGCGGTGCAGGACGGCGCCGCCGGCCAGGACGGCCTTGGCAGACAGGGCGCGGGTGCCGGGAATGGCCTTGCGGGTGCAGGCGACGATGGCGTCGGGGCGGGCAGAGCGGGCCGCCTCGACCATGGCACGGGCGGCCGTGGCCACGCCGGAGGGCCACTCGACCAGCATCTGCGCCACCTTCCAGGCCAGCAGCAGCGCCTCGGCCGACCCCTCGGCGGACAGGATGGGCGCGCCGGCCCCCAGCGCCGCGCCGCTGGCACAGTCGGGCCGGGCCGTGGCGCCCACCAGATGCAACAGCCGCGCCGCCTCCTCCACCCCGCACACGACCATCGGCCCGCGCGCGGCAAAGCTCATGCGGGCCGGCCGGTCGCCGAGGTCCAGCGCCCGCGTGGTCAGGTCGCCGTACGGCGCATCCTCGCGCAGCAGCGCCCAAAGGGCGGAGTCGTCCAATGCCTGCATGAGGTCTTTCCCTGCCTCAGTCCGCCATCGACCGCAGGCAGTGTTCGACCCATGCCTTGGTCAGCTTCTCTTGCGCCGTGTTCTGGCCCAGGCGCTCGTGCAGGGCCTGGAAGTCCACCGCGTCCAGGTCCAGGTCCTGGTTGAAGCAGGTGAAGACCACTTTCTGCTCGCCCGTCACCGGATCGGTCTGCGGCTGCAGGCACTGGGCGCAGATTTCCTTCATCATGCATTGCATCGGGCTGTTGATGGAGCCGATGCCGACCGTCTTCCGCTTGAGGTGGGGCGCCAGCACGTCATGGCGGGCCTGTCCCACGGCCTGCATCATGCGGTCGGAGCCGATGGCGATGATGCGGTCGACCTCGGTCATGGGAACGGCCGTCTCGCCCAGCCCGCCCGTGGCATAGGCCAGCATTCCCTGCACGATGTTGCCGACGAACGCCTTGTCGTCCGGCCGGTCGGGTGTGAAGCCCGGTCCCTCGTCGCTGCACCAGACGACGACGTCGGCGGCCTCGTGGATCTCGGGCACCTTGAAGCGGTCATGCATATGCCGGTAGCCGGCGAAGTACAGCACGCGCGAACCGGCCGCCCGCAACGCCTTGCCGATGGAGAACAACACGGCGTTGCCCAGGCCGCCGCCGGCCAGCAAGACCGTCTCGCCCGAGGGGATCTCGGTCGGGGTGCCGGTCGGCCCCATGGCCACCACCGGTTCGCCCGGCTTCAACAGGGCGCACAGGTCGGACGAGCCGCCCATCTCCAGCACGATCATGGACAACAGCCCGGCCTCGCGGTCCACCCAGGCACCGGTCAGGGCCAGGCCCTCCATCGCCAGAAGGGTGCCGTTGGCGTGCGGCGCCAGGCGCTCGAAGTTCTGCAACCGATAGAACTGGCCGGGGTGGAAGCCCTCGGCGGCCAGGGGTGCCCGCACGGTCACCTCGACGATGGTCGGCGTCAGGCGCGTGACCGCGTGCACCACCGGACGAAGCTGGTCGTTCAGGCGTGCGAACAGGGTCTCGCGCGGCTCGGGCGTCGTGACCGGCCGGCGCGCCAAAACGCGACTGATGACCGGGTAGGCGCGGAAGGCCGACGCGAAGGCGGTGACCACGTTGCCGGCGAACGACGGGTGCAGGTCGCCCAGGAAACTCATGGAGGTGCCGTCGTCGTTCACCGCCATCAACACGTCGGCCTGGGCGGGTTTGGCGCGGCGTTCGGGCGAGACAGGGGCGCCGGTCTCGTCCACCGCCTGGAAGAATTTGCCGTCGAGGGCGAAGTGGCCCGGCAGCTCGCGCGCCAGCGTGGTATTGGGCACCGTTCCGGCGGCGACGATGACGGTCCGCGCCGGGATGGTCCGCCGCTCCCCGGTCTCCTGGTGGTTGACCAGCAGCCCTTCGGCGTGGCCGTAGCCGTCCAACTCGACCTTGGCCGGCACCCACAGCTCGGCCACCGAAATGCCCTCCTCCAGGGCCTTTTCGACCTCTTCGTGGTTGTTGCGATACGCGGGGGAGTCGGTCAGGCGGCGCCGATAGACCAGGGTCGAGCCGCCCCAGTCCTGCAGCAGTTCGCGGATGCGGGGCGCGCGGCCCTCGGCGGCGGCAGACTCTCGTTCCGCGCGGATGGCGCGGCCGTGGGCCAGGAACTCGTCCAGGATGGCCCGGTCCTCGACACTCCAGCCGGCGCGCACGGCCTCCTCGCCCTTCTCTGCGGCCAGGGCCTCGTAGCGGGCCAGCATTTTCTCCACCTGGACCGGGTAGTACGCCAGCGCCTCGGTGGCGGCGTCCACGGCGGTCAGGCCACCGCCGATCACCACCACCGGCAGCCGAACCTGCAGGTTTGCGACGCTGTCGGGCTTGGCCGCGCCGGTCAGTTGCAGGCCCATCAGGAAGTCCGACGCCTGCCGCACGCCGCGTGCCAGGCCGTTTTCCATCGGCACCAGAGTGGGCTTGCCGGCGCCCATGCACAGCGCGACGTGGTCGAAGCCCATGGCGAACGCATCGTCGGGCGTGATGGTGCCGCCGAACCGCACGCCGCCGACCATGGCGAATTCGGCGCGGCGTTCCAGCAACAGGCGGATCACGGTCAGGAAGTTCTTGTCCCAGCGCACGGTAATGCCGTATTCGGCCACGCCGCCGAACCCGCCCATGACGCGCTGGTCCAGCGGTTCGCGCAAGGAGTCGATGTCGCGGATGGGCCGGAACGGCACCCGGGTCCCCAGCGCGTCCACGCCCGAGACGGCCGGGTCCATCGGCTCGATCTTCAGGCCGTCGATGCCCACGACATCATGGCCGTCGTTCATCAGATGGTGGGCGACCGAGTACCCGGCCGGCCCCAGACCCACCACCAGCACCCGCTTGCCGGTGTCCGGGCACGGCAGGGGCCTGCGGATATTAAGTGGGTTCCAGCGCGTCAGCAGGCTGTAGACCTCGAACCCCCAGGGCAGCGCCAGCACGTCCTTGAGTGCTCGTGTCTCTGACTGCGGGATGTTCACCGGGTCGCGCTTCTGCTTCTGATAGATGCAGGCGACCATGCAGTCGTTGCAGATGCGGTGCCCGGTGCCGGCGCACAGCGGGTTGTCGATGGCGATGACGCCCAGGGCGCCAACGAAGAGTCCCGTGGTCCGGGCCTCGTTGAACTCGCTGATCTTCTCGTCCAGCGGACAGCCGAGCATCTCGCGGCCGAGCGCGTTGGTCTGCACGGCGCCGGTCTTGCGGTCCTTCAGGCCGGTCGAGCAACTGTCGTTGCCCTGGTGGTGGCAGAAGATGCAGTAGTGCGCCTCGTTCAGCCCGTGCACGGTGTCGGCGCCGGCATCGGTCAGGCCAAAGCCCTCGCGCCGGCGCAGGGCGTGTGACGGCAGGCGCTGGCACGGCACGGCGGCGCGGTCGTCCGTCTCCAACGGGATCAGCGCCTGCGGATCGTGCTTCTTCGGCTGGCGGAACATCACGCCGTCGGGAAAGCGGGCCAGCCCGGCGTCGGTCAGCCCGGCCCAGGCGGCGAAGCGCATCGCCAGGTCCAGCGACTCGGCATTGGCGGCCTCGTCCTCCATCCAGGCCATGACCCGTTCGGCGAACAGGGGCTCGGTCACCGGCCCGCCCAGCGCCTCGGCAAGCTCCCGCTCCAGCGCCGCGCCGTCCAGGTCGGCCGCCGCCTCCGGCTTGATCTTCTTGAACGCGAGGCGCTGCACGAACAGGCGCTTGCAGGCGAACACGACCGCGAGCGCGTCGTCCTCCGCCGCCTTGGCGCGAATTTCGGCGCCGATGCCAAAGAGATCGCCGAGAAAGTCCTGGAGATGCGGGGCGAGGTCCAGGATCAGCGCCGATTCGGCCTTGCGATCCAGCGCGCCCGGCACCGCACGGGCCTCCGTCAGGCGCTTGGCCAAGCCCGGGTCGCCCTCGGTCAGGGCGCTGAGGAAGGCGCCATCCACCTTCGCCAGCCCGGCCTTGTCGTACAGATCGGTGAAGGAAAGGCCGAAGCCGAGAGACAGGTCAGTCGCCTCGGCGGAGTCGCCGAGGGACGCGGAGGTCGTGGCGGTGTCCATGGAGCCAATCGGAAATCCGTTACAGGGTCGGGACCGGAGTCGTCAGCGCTCCGCGTGCGTTGGCAACATGGGGCCGGGCGCGTATCATTGCAATGCACGGAACGCGGCCACGGCCACGGGGGCGCCCCGCGCCACCGGCGCCGGCGCAACGGTTGCTTAAAGAATCGCGGATAGGCTCGCGGTCGGTTCGTTGCAGGAGAGTCCCGCCATGTCCGTCAGCAATTTCGCCGACCTGAGCAAGCTGCGCGAGGCCCGTCGCGCCGACGCCGCGCAGCCGCGCGAGATCTACCAGCCGCAAATCGAGCCCCTGCCCAAAGGCCCCCTGACCACCAAGCAGTTCAACCGCCACCTCGCCCACGTGCTGGAAGAGCAGACCAAGGCCGCCGTCAGCAAGTATATCGGCGATGTGGACCCGGGCGAGGTGCTGGATCTGGCCCGCCGAGTCGCCAACCTGCGCGCGCGCTACGTGGCGTCGGCACTCGCGGCGGCCGGTGGCACGGCCCCCCCGACCAAGGCCGAGATCGACGAGATGCGCTTCATGCGCGAACGCATCGAGGAACTGGAGCAAGCCCTTGCCGCCGTGCGTGAGGCCATCGCCAACGAGGTGGTCCAGGTCAAGAACGTGGTCGGGGACTAGACGGTCTTACATGCCCGGCCCGTGGCCCTATGGTATTCACACGGCTCCGGCGTGGTCCGCGCGAGTCGACGGGAATGGACAGAACCCCTCCCCAACCCTCCCCGTAAACGGCTATCCGATTCACATATCTTCACTTATGCTCGTCATTGCGAGGAGCGAAGCGACGAAGCAATCCAGGGCGAATACTGGTGCACTACGCCCTGGATTGCTTCACCCTCGTCTTGCGACGAGGGTTCGCAATGACGAGTCATGGTCCTGTTCGCAGCC
>NZ_CAKZOT010000056.1 GCF_937138205.1 uncultured Rhodospira sp.
TCCTCGCGCTGGCGACGCTCTTCCTCCTCGCGGGCGAGCCGCTCGGCCTCTTCTCGCTGGCGGCGCTCCTCTTCCTCGCGGGCGAGACGCGCGGCCTCCTCGCGCTCGCGGCGCTCCTCTTCCTCGCGGGCGAGACGTTCCGCTTCCTCGCGCCGGCGGCGTTCTTCTTCCTCACGGCGGAGACGTTCGGCCTCCTCGCGCTGGCGGCGCTCCTCTTCCTCGCGGGCTAGACGGTCCGCTTCCTCGCGCTGGCGACGCTCTTCCTCCTCGCGGGCGAGCCGCTCGGCTTCCTCGCGCTGGCGACGCTCTTCCTCCTCGCGGGCGAGCCGCTCGGCCTCTTCTCGCTGGCGGCGCTCCTCTTCCTCGCGGGCGAGACGGTCCGCTTCCTCGCGCTGGCGGCGCTCTTCTTCCTCGCGGGCGAGGCGTTCAGCCTCCTCGCGCTGGCGGCGCTCTTCTTCCTCGCGGGCGAGACGCGCGGCCTCTTCCTCGCGTTGGCGGCGTTCCTCTTCCTCGCGGGCCTTTTGTTCAGGCTCCTCGTCCGGACGCGGGATCATCCCGCCGAACATGGCCTCGGCGAGGGCCTGGGCTTCCGCCTCGCGCGCGGCGGCCTCGGCCTGGGCGTGGGCCTCTTCCTCCGCGCGGGCGTCGGCCTCCGCCTGGGCGCGCCGTTCCGCCTCGGCGCGAGCGCGAGCTTCGGCCTCGTCCCGGGCGCGGGCCTCGGCCTCCTCGCGCGCCCGGCGGTCTGCCTCCTCGCGGGCCTGCCGCTCCGCCTCGGCGCGGGCGCGTTCCTCGCGAGCCCGGGCGCGGGCCTCGTCTTCCTCGCGGATCCGGCGCTCTTCCTCCTCGCGCTCTTGCTGTTCCTTCTTCTTCTTGCCGAAGCCCCAGATCACGCGGACATCCTTTCGTCTGTGGTCGCGGTCAGGCGGTCGCCGTGGATGCCGGACAAGCGCACCCGAACCACGGAGCCCGGGGCGGCGTCAAGCCCGGGCGGCAGATCGACCGGCAGGTAGTCCTCGCTGTGGCCGAAGCCGGGCGTTTCCACCAGCACGTCGGCCAGGCCACCCACGCGCCGCGCCAGCCGAGCCGCCATGCGGCGCGCGCCGGCCGCCCGCAGCGCCGCCGCGCGGGCCTTGGCCACATCCCCCGGAACCGCCGGCATCCGTGCCGCTGGCGTGCCGGGTCGGGCCGAGTAGGGGAACACGTGCAGGTGGCTCAAGTCGGCCTCGTCGACCAACGCCAGCGTCCGCGCGGCCTGTTCCTCGGTCTCGGTGGGAAAGCCGGCGATCAGGTCCGCCCCCAGCGCCAGCCCTGGGCGCAGGTCCCGCAGCCGGGCGGCCAGATCCACGACATCGCGACGCAGGTGGCGCCGCTTCATGCGCTTCAGGATCAGGTCGTCGCCGGCCTGCACGGACAGGTGCAGGTGGGGCAGCAGGCGCGGTTCCTCGGCCACCAGACGCAACAGGTCGCCGTCCATCGCCGCCGGATCGAGCGACGACAGCCGCAGCCGGGGCAGGTCCGGCACCAGCGCGAGCAGCCGCCGCACCGTCTCGCCCAGGGTCGGGCGGCCCGGAAGGTCGGCCCCATACGACGTGATGTCCACGCCGCTCAGCACCACTTCCCGGGTGCCGGCCTCGACCAGCGTGCGCACCTGTTCGACCAGCCGGCCCAGCGGCACCGAGCGGTTGGGGCCGCGCGCGTAGGGGATGATGCAGAACGTGCAGCGGTGATCGCAGCCCTGTTGGATCTGGAGATAGGCCCGGGTCCGGCTCTCGAATCCGGCCAGCAGGTGGCCGGCGGTCTCGCGCGCCGCCATGATGTCGGTGACCAGCAGGTCGCCGGCCGCTTCACGGTAGCTTTCGGCCTTCAGCTTCTCGGTGTTGCCGAGCACCCGGTCGACCTCGGGCATGGCGGCGAACCGCGCGGGATCGAGCTGCGCCGCGCAGCCGGTGACAATCAGCCGCGCCGCCGGGTTCTCCCGCCGCAGTTTGCGGATGGCCTGGCGGGCCTGGCGTTCGGCCTCCTTGGTGACGGCGCAGGTGTTGACGATGATGGCCCCCTCCAGCCCGGCCGCGCGGGCGTGGTCGCGCATGACCTCGCTTTCGTAACCATTCAGCCGGCAGCCGAAGGTCACCACCTGGGGGCCTTGCCGGGGAGCTTGCTGGGGGGCTTGCTGGGGGCCTGGGGCGCTCATGACAGCAGGCTTTCGTCCAGGATGCCGGTGAAGGCGGTGGCCGCCGGGCCGGTCATCAGCACGTGGTCGTCCCCGGCGCGCCAGTCGATGAGCAGCGGGCCGCCGTCCAGCAGAACCCGAGTCGGCGCGCGCGGGATCAGGCCGCGCGTGACCGCCGCCACCACCACGGCGCAGGCGCCGGTGCCGCAGGCGCGGGTGATGCCGGCGCCACGCTCCCACACTCTCATGCGCAGGTACCCGTCCCGGCGGACCGTGACGACCTCGGCGTTCACGCGGTCGGGAAACAGGTCGTGATGCTCGATGATCGGGCCGATGCCGCGCAGGTCGATCGCCTCGGCGTCGGGCACGACGGCGACCACGTGGGGATTGCCGACCGACACCGCAACCGTGTCGGTGAAGGGCGGCTGGTGCAGGTCGACGTGATGCGTGTCCACCGGCCGGTTGAGGGCGAGGACGGCCGGGTCGGTGGTGGCCGGTCCCATGTCGGCGCGCACGTGGTGGCCGTCGGCGCGGTCGGCGCGCACCGGGCCGGCCAGGGTGCCGATGATGACGTGATCGACCCCGGCCTCGTCCATCAGCAGGCGGGCGACGCAACGGGTGGCGTTGCCGCAGGCCTCGACGACTCCGCCGTCGGCGTTGTGGATGGCCATGAAGGCGGCGCTGCCCGGGTGGTCGGGGCGCGGCGGCTCGATGGTGATGATCTGGTCGCAGCCGACGCCCTCGCGGCGGTCGGCGATGCGCCGCGCCTGTGCCGGCGTCAGGGCAAGCGGTCGCGTCCGGGCGTCAACGACCACGAAATCGTTGCCCAGGCCGTGCATCTTCCGGAACGGAACGCCCGTTGCTTCCATGCTGCGGGTTATAGGGCGGGGCAGGGAGGCGGGCAAGGGGCGGACACGGGCTCAGGGGCTCGGTGGCGGTGGCGCCTGGGGCGGCGCAAGGCTGCCAAGCACGGCCCGCGCGTCGTAGGCCTGCGGATTGTCCGGCGGCGGCGGGCCGTGGCGCAGGGCGATGATGGCGGTGGCGGTGTAGCGGCGGCTGGTGCGTGTTGGCACCCGGTCATGGAACGGGTCATGCCAGGGGCTGTACCACGGGCCATACCAGGGATGGTACCAGCCGAACCGGCCGAAGCTGTGGCGGCGGTGCCAGCCCCACCCATAGCCATAGGAGAAGGAGAAGCGCGGGCTTGCCGGGCGGACGGACGTGAACCGTTCGGTGTCGCTGTTGACGACGATGAAATGGTCGTATCCGCGGTGCACCGTGACCTCGGCGGCGCGCCGCAGCAGGCCCAGTTCGACCGTCTCGCGCGGGGTGTTCTTGTTGCCGGCGAAGGTCAGGCGCACGCGGTCGGGCGCGATCTCCTGGCCGCTGTAGCCATAATCGGAGTCGTTGGTGGCGGGCGTATAGGGGGTTGGGCCGCTGGCCGGGGAGGCACAGGCGGCGACGATCAGGAGGCCGACCACCGCCAGCCCCCGGCTGACGATGGCCACCCCGGCCTGCCTGGGTCCACGGCGGGACGGGCGGGGGCGGCGCCGGCAAGTCGTATGGTTCCGGATGCGGGGCATGACCGTGACCCCTCTGTCCCAATCGTCTCTACATAGGCCGACGCCCGCGTCCCGGCAATGGCGTCCTTGGGCGGCGGCGTCAGCCGGAACACACCTCATCCAATCGCGGCGGCGCCTTGGTGTCCATATACGCGACCTGGGCCAGGAACAGCTCGCCGGCGGCGATGGCGTCCATCATGGCGTTGTGCGCCTTGTAGCGCGGCAGGCCGTAGCGCTCGCGGGCCGCGTGCAGGCGCAGGCTGCCCTGGACCACCGCCTGCTGGCGCCGTTCGAGCGTGCGCTGTTCCAGGCGGAGCGTATCCACATAGGGCACGACCATCGGCTGCCCATACACGCGCTTGCAGGCGAAGCTGAGAAAGCGCCGCTCGACGGTGGCGAAATGGGCGAGAGGAACGCGGCCCCGCAGCGCGCGCAGCACCTCGGGCAGCACGGCCTCCAGCGGCGGCGCGGACTCCATGTGGTCGTCCAGCAGGCCGTGGATCACCGCCGTCTCCTCGGGGATCGGCCGCGTCGGGCGCACCAGCATGTGCCGGGCCTCGCCCAACAGCACCCCACCCGCACGGATGGGCGCGTAGCCGACGCTCAGGATCTCGTGTTGCGTCGGATCGAGGCCGGTGGTCTCCAGGTCAATGGCCAGGAACTCGACGTCGTGCCACGGCGTGTCGAGGGTGGCGTAATCGACGGCGTAGTAGTCCTTCATCGGACCCGGCTTGCCGCGCAGCCAAAACGTGCGACGGATCACGTCGAATCCCAAAAGATGCCTGAGCATGGTCGGGGCTGGCTCCGCCGCTGGGTGCTAAAGTCGTCCGGTCTGATAGGCCGTGGCCAGGGCGCCCTGCATGGTCTTGACCACGGAAAAGGCGTCTTTGAGTTGGGTGCGTTCGAAGTTGGACAGCAGTTCCGGCGAGACGTAGTTGTCCGCCTTCTTGCCCTCCCTGATGTGCAGGGCCTGGTGGCGCAGCCGCATGGTGCTGATGAAATCCCAGGCGTCGCGCAGGTCGGCGGCGCCGTCCTTTGACACGCTGCCCTTCTCGCGCGCCAGCTCCAGCCGGTCCAGGGTGTTGACGGCCTCCGCCCCGGCATCCAGCGCATAGACGCGCGCCAGATCGACGATGGGCACGATGCCCCGGTGCTTGAGGTCGAGCGTGTTGGCGTGCTCGCCGCCGCGAGTCAGAACCAGGTTGCGGAAGAAGCCCAGCGGGGGCTGGCGGCTGAGCGCGTTGGCGGCCAGGTAGGCCAGGAAGATCTTCTTGCCTTGCGTCTTCTTCAGGACAAAGGAGCGCAGGTTCTGGAACAGGGCGTGATTGCCGAAGATCGGCCGCATGTCGAAAAAGACCGAGGCGTGCATCAGGGCCTTCGGGTCCGGCTGGTCGATCCATTTCGAGAAGTACGACGTCCAGACCTTGAGCGGTTGGCGCCACTGGTCGGTCATGGCCATCACCTCGCCCGGGCAATACACATAGCCGCAGATGTTCAGGCCGTCGCAGACGGTCCGGGTGAAGGCGCGGAAGTACTCGCCGTGCTTGTCGGGATCGTACGAGTCGTCAAGCACCAGGCAATTGTCCTGGTCCGACCGCGCGGTCTGCTCGTGCCGGCCCTGGCTGCCGGCGGCGAGCCAGACGAACGGCACCGGCGGCGGCCCCAGGCGCTGCTCGGCCAGGGCCATCAGGCGCACCGTGGCGGCGTCGGACAGCGTCGAGATCATGTGGCCGATGGTGTGGGCCGAGGCGCCGGTCTCGACCAGTTGCAGGATCAACTCCGGCACCATCGCCAGCGAGTCGCGCATCCCCTCGGGCGTGTCGCGTTTGTACAACTCACCAACGAGGTAGACGGCGGACGTGTTCTGTGCCTGCACCAGGTTGGTGGTGGTGATCACGCCGGCCAGGGCGCCGTTCCGCAGCACCGGCAGGTGGCGGATGTTGTGGCGCGACATCATCAGCATGGCGTCGAACAGGTAGTCGTCGGCGGTCAGGTGCAGGGGATCCGGCGTCATGACCGACGAGACAGGCGTGTCATACGGCAGGGCCTTGGCCACCACGCGGTTGCGCAGATCACGGTCGGTGATGATGCCGATGGCCTTGTCGTCGCGGGTGACCAGCAGGCACGAGACGGCCTCTTTCGACATGCGCTCGCCGGCGGCCTGAATGGTGGCCTCCGGCTCGATGGTCACGGGGGCGCGGCGCAGCATGTCGCCCAGGTGGACGGCCATCAGGTCCAGGCGGCCATGTCCCCGGTTCGAGACGGCGCGGCCGGTGCGCAGCCGCTCGCCGCCCAGCGGTTGGAAGAAGTAGGCGAACTGTTTGTGGCGCTTGCGCAGATCGTGGAACGTCTCGGCTGGCAGCGCGTACAGAAGGCTGTCCTCAATGGCCAGGATGGTGTTCAGGGCCGGGCCGCCGCGCAGAAGGGTGATGGCGCCGACGGTTTCGCCTTCGCCGGTTCGGGCCAACAATTCGTTGGAGGGATCGCGTGTTTCCAGGGCGCCGGTTCGCACAATGTACACGTGCCCGACCGTGTCCCCGGGATTGATCAGGTGGCGGCCCTTGCGGACGTAGCGGGATTCGAGGTGGGTGGCGACGGTGTCGAGCGCCTCGGTCGGCAGCATGTCATACGGGTGATGGGCCGCGATGAAGTCGCGGATTTCGATCAGTTCCACGTCCATGGGGGTCTCTCGCCTAGCTTCCGGGGCACGGTGCATACGGTGCCGACCAGAATGCCCTTGGATGAGCCGAAAGAGAAGCGCGAGCCCCGATGGACTGGGGCTCGCGCAGTGCAGGGGACCGGGGCCGGGGACCGTGTGGTCCCCGGCGGTCGGACAGGTCTTATTCCGCGGCCGCAGTGGCGCGCGGGGTGCGGATGTCCTCGACCAGATGCTGGATGTGGTCGGGCGGTGCCGCCGTCATCTTCGAGACCAGGAAGGCGACGAGGAAGTTCAGCACCATGCCGACGGCGCCGATGCCCTCGGGCGAGATGCCGAACAGCCAGTTGTCCGGCGTGTTGGCGATCACGGGCTCAATGAACACGCCCTTGTAAAGGATGATGTAGCCCATGGTGAACACCAGCCCGGTCAACATGCCGGCGATGGCACCCTCGCGGTTCATCTTCTTCCAGAAGATGCCCATCAGGATCACCGGGAACAGCGACGACGCCGCCAGACCGAAGGCGAACGCCACAACCTGTGCCACGAAGCCTGGTGGGTTGTACCCCAGATAGCCGGCGACGAGGATCGCCACCGCGATGGCGATGCGGCCGGCCAACAGTTCGCTCTTCTCGGATATTCCTGGCGTTATTGTCCCCTTGAGCAGGTCATGCGAGATGCCTGAGGAGATCACCAGCAGCAGGCCGGCCGCCGTTGACAAGGCGGCGGCGATACCGCCAGCGGCCACCAGGGCGATGACCCAGTTGGGCAGGCGGGCGATCTCCGGGTTGGCCAGGACCATGATATCGCGGTCGACCTGGAGCTCGTTGCCCTCCCAGCCCCATTCCTCGGCCTGGGGCAGGAACCCTGGTTTCGTGCTCTTGTCGTTGTAGTACTGGATGCGGCCGTCGTTGTTTTTGTCCTCGAACGACAGCAGGCCGGTGGCTTCCCAACGCTCCATCCAGGCCGGCCGGTTCTCGTAGGCCAGGTTGCCGTCGGGGCTGCCGACCTCGCCGGTCTGCACGGTGGTGGTCAGGTTGTAGCGGGCCATGGCACCGACCGACGGCGCCACCGTGTACAGCAGGGCAATGAACAGCAGCGCGAAACCGGCCGAGGAACGGGCGTCGCGCACGCGCGGCACGGTGAAGAACCGCACGATCACGTGGGGCAGGCCTGCGGTTCCGACCATCAAGGCCAGCGTGATGGCGAACATGTCGATGATGCTCTTGCCACCGTCGGTATACTCGATGAACCCGAGATCGGTGACGATATCGTTCAAGGCGTGGAGCAGGTATTCCCCCTGGTGTGGCGAGTCCGCCGCCGTGATGACGGAGCCGAACGCGATCTGCGGGATCGGGTTGCCGGTCAGGTTGAAGGCGATGAACACCGCCGGCACCGTATAGGCGATGATCAGCACGACGTACTGCGCCACCTGCGTGTACGTGATGCCCTTCATGCCGCCGAGCACCGCGTAAACGAACACGATGCCCATGCCGACCACGAGGCCGGTGATCAGGTCAACCTCAAGGAATCGCGAGAACACGATGCCGACACCGCGCATCTGGCCCGCGACGTAGGTGAACGAAATGAAGATCAGGCAGACCACGGCCACCAGGCGCGCCGTCTTGGAGTAGTACCGGTCGCCGATGAATTCCGGCACCGTGAACTTGCCGTACTTCCGCAGGTACGGCGCCAGCAGCATGGCCAGCAGCACGTAGCCGCCGGTCCAGCCCATGAGATAGACCGAGCCACCATAGCCCAGAAAGGCGATCAGGCCGGCCATGGAAATGAACGAAGCCGCACTCATCCAGTCGGCCGCCGTGGCCATGCCGTTGGCCACCGGGTGGACACCCTTGCCGGCGACGTAGAATTCCCCCGTGCTGCTGGCCTTCGACCAGATGGCGATGCCAATGTACAGCGCGAAACTGAGACCCACGACAATGTAGGTCAGCGTCTGCAAATCCATCCCTCGATCCCCCCTGTCACTGCTCGTCGACGCCGTGCTTGCGATCCAGGGCATTCATGCGAATGGCATAGACCGCGATCAGGATCAGAAAGACGTAGATGGCACCTTGTTGCGCGAACCAGAAGCCAAGCCTGAAGCCGCCGAACTCGATAGCGTTCAAATCGTCATGAAGCAGGATTCCGAATCCGTAAGACACCACGAACCAAATGATAAGACTGACGGTAATGAGGGTGATGTTGGCCCTCCAGTACGCGTCCCCGTTGCTACCCGAATTGTTGGACATTGTTCCTACCTCCCACGTGAGTATGCTCCACGCCGTGTTGTGAACCCGCGCGTCCGCGCTGTTCAGGGTCGTGCGCACGTCTTGCCGGGGCTTGCTATTGCACCAGCGTCCCCCTGCAACGCCGGACGACAAACCACGTTCGCCGACGATTTGTGTCAGGTTTCAGTATCTGAGTCCGTCACCCGAGGTCGTCACTGAAACAATGTCCCGACAGGGAGGCAAGGGAAAACGGCGAGCCGTCGGGTATTTTAGGCAATTCTAAGATGGACGCGGAGAGCGCGGGTTTGGCTGGCGACGCGGTGGATTGGGTCCTGGACCGTGTGCACCGCATTCCGGCGGCGTCTGATTCGCGCCGGTGCTTCCAGGCGGGCGGCCGCGCACGAAAACGCCCGGCGGACGCGTGCGTGTCGTCCGCCGGGCTGGCACGGGGCAATGATCCGGACTCGGCCATGGCGCGCCGGTCCGGTTCTGGGCTAGTTCGCCAGGTAGTAGCCGATGGCGAAGGCATCGCCGTCGTGCTGCACGACGTACACCTTCTTGACCTCCTGCTGGTCGTTGGCCGGGTTCACCCAGGTATACTCGACCCAGCCGCCTTCGGGGTTGTCCTTGGCGCTCTGGACGATCATGCGCACCGGGAAATCACCGTTCACGTCCTGAATATCGACCAGAATATCGTTGTCGATCAGCACGGGGTTGTGGGCGTGCGTCTTGTAGATGTGGTCCAGGGTGCAGATGATGACATAGAGATCGCCGTCGACGAACTCGCCGTCGAGGTCGTTGAAGTCCGCCATCGCTTGCTCGCGGCCCACGGCGTCGTAGTGGGCGATGGCTTTTTCCATCATGGCCACGACGTCGGCCTCGGTGGCCCGGTCATAGGCGGAGGCGGGGGCGGCGGCAAGGGTGGCGCCGAACAGGATCACACCAGCGAGGGCGGCGACACGGGCGAACAGGGTCGATACAGCGTGGGTCATGGCTCTTTTCCCTCCTCAATCAGGGACAGACGTTGGGACGGGTTGGCTTCTCCGGTCGGTGGGGCGTCGCGGCCCCTCCGGCCCCAACGGCCACGCGGCGCGGTCCCGGTGCGCCTGTGGCCGGACTCCGATGCCACGGATCGCGCGGCCGGTCAGGCGCTGCGCATCCGGGCGATCAACTCCGAGACGGTGGCGTTCAGGCGGTCGAACTCCGCAACGAGGTGGCTGGCGGTCTCCTCGACCTTTTGCGAGGCTTCGCCGGTCTTCCCGGCCGCCACCTTGACGTCGTCGATATCGCGACTGACCTCGCGCGTGCCGTTGGCGGCCTGTTCGCCGCTGGAACTGATCTCTTCCGTGGCCGCGACCTGGTCCTGGACGGCGCCGACGATGCCCTGCAGGTAGTCGCTGATCTGGGCGATGATCTGGCTGATGGACTGGATCTCGGCGACGGCCTGACTGGTGACGGACTTGATGTTGTCGATTTCGGCGCCGATCTCGTCCGTGGCGCGGGCCGTCTGGCCGGCCAGGGACTTCACTTCCGAGGCGACGACGGCGAACCCCTTGCCGGCGTCGCCAGCGCGGGCCGCCTCGATGGTGGCATTGAGCGCGAGCAAGTTGGTCTGTGAGGCGATGGTGTTGATCAGGGCCACGACGTCGCCGATTTTCTCGCTGGCGGCGGACAAACCCTGCACCGTCTGGTCGGTCTTCCTGGCCTGGTCCACCGCTTTCTGGGCCACGTCGGCGCTGTCCTCGACGCGCTGATTGATGGCCTGATTCGCGGTCGCCAGGCGGTCGGCCGCTTCGGAGACCGCTTCCACGCTGTGGGAGGCCTCGAGGGAACTGGCCGCCACGGTGGTCGATTTCTGGTTGGTCTCGTCCGCCGTCTGAGCCATGGCCTCGGCGATCTCGCGCATCCCCAGGGCGGCCTTGCGGACCTCGGTGACGATGGACTGCACGTCCCGCTCCAGGGTGTCGGCCATGGAGAGCGTTTGCTGCCGCCGCTCCGCTTCCGACTTCTGGCGCGTTTCCTCCTGCTCGCGCGCCAGCTGGTCGACCTTTTCGGCGTTCTCCTTGAAGGTCACCAACGCCGTCGCCATGCCGCCCACTTCGTCCTTGCGGCCCAGGGCCGGGATGTCGATGGACCGGTTGCCGCCGGCCAGTTCGGTCATCGCCTGCGTCATGCCGCGAATCGGCCGGGCCACCAGGCTGATGACCCACAGCGTGATCAGCCCCATGAGCGCCAGGCCGCCGATGGCGATGCCGGCGACCCAGGCGAGGCTGGCGTCGATACGAGCGATGGTCGCGTTGCCGCTGTCGACGGTCTGGGCCTTGATCGCGGCTTCGCGCTGGTCGAGGATCTCCTTGATCTTCTGGTAGTCGGCCTCGGCGGTGAACATGAGGGAGACGGCGGAGCTCAGAACCACCTTGAGCATCTGGCGGAGATTGCCCTGGTAGTTGATATAATGGTCGAGCAACGCGCGAAGCTCATCCAGTTCTTCTTGGACCTCCGGGTTTCCTTCAAAGACAGCCCGGCCACGCTCGAAAGATGCGAGTGTTTTCTCGATGTCCGTATCAATTCGCGCCTCTGCAGCGTCTTTTTCATCTTGAGCAACATTGGCTGCGGCAAGTGAAATCAGTTCGTAGAGATGAAGGTGTGTTTCTGTAATATCCTCTTTAATCTCGGAGATCCAATTCAGCTCCTTAATGTTCTGGTTCACGAGCTGACTTGTGTTGCTCTTGACCTGCAGCAAGTTCGTTGCCGATATGCCGATCGTTCCCGCCAGAATGGCCAGCGCCAAGCCGGCGATCATGCCGATTTTCCAAACCACCGAAAGATTGTTGATGGCCCTCAGCATAACTTGCCCCCTCGTTAAGAAGTCTCTCTTTAGATGCGCGTGGGTTGCGCAAGGATCGCGGGATTGTTCGCTTTCGGTGATATTTTAGGCAATCACCTTAATGGCCGCATGGGAAAGTAAGCATAATTATTCAGTGCTGTGAAGCCAACCAAAAGTCAGAGAGTCATCCTGACGACGTCACATAATCGGTACTTTGCGGCGGTTTTCTTTAAAATTAGTGAATCCCGGGCGTTTGCACGTTAAGGTGATTTTTGGTCGCCCCGATTCTCGCCGATAGCTCGCACTTGTTGCGGAAAGCCGCACGGAGTGCTATTGAATTCAGCAGGGACCGCTGTAAATCGTGTGGAGAGACGGGGGCGCGGTGGCGGGGTGGCGTGCCGGGGCACGCGCCCAGTGTCCGCTGACAGCGGACGGCAACGGCCGGTCTCAAGCGTCGAACGGGGCGACCGTATGGGCGTGGTTCATCGGTCCGTGCCCCTGGCCCAGGCCGGGCGCCGTTTCCATGGCACGCCGGACATAGGCGCGGGCGCGGGCAATCGCCTTATCCATGGGATGTCCCTGGGCCAGACCGCACGCGATAGCCGAAGCCAGCGTGCACCCGGTGCCGTGGGTGGCGGTGGAGTCGATCCGGGGCGCGTCGAAGCGATGCACCGACTGCGGGGTGACCAGCAGGTCAGTGACGGTGTCGCCGGGCAGGTGGCCACCCTTCATCAACACGGCGTGGGGGCCCAGTGCCAGCAGTTCACGGCCGGCGGCCTCCATCTCGTCAACAGAGGCGATCCGCCGGCCGCTCAGCACCTCGGCCTCGGGCACGTTGGGGGTCAATAGTGTGGCCAGGGGCACCAGCGCGGTGCGCAGGGCCGCTTCGGCCGAGGGGTCGAGCAAGGGATGACCGCCCTTGGCCACCATCACCGGGTCGACGACCAAGGGAATGTCTTGTCCGGACCGTGCCAGGGTGTCGGCGACGGCCTCGATCACCTCTGGCGTGCCCATCATGCCGGTCTTCAGGGCATCGGCGCCGATGTCATCCAGGACCAGGGTGATCTGTCGGACGATGAAGTCGACGGGGACCGGATACACCCCAAACACGCCCAGCGTGTTCTGGGCGGTCAGGGCCGTGATCGCCGTCGCCGCGTATCCACCCAGCGCGGTCACGGCCTTGATGTCCGCTTGAATCCCGGCACCGCCGCCGGAATCGGATCCGGCGACGATCAGCACACGCCCGGTCATGTCAGTTCCCCGCCCTGTTGGTCCGACGCGCCGGCAGCACTGCCCGAACGCGCCCGGACCCGCAAGGGAAAACCGCGCCCGCGAGCGCCGGCGCGGCGGCCGTGATCAGGCGGCGCCGTCCGGCGCGCCCGTGGCCTGCTGGCGGGCGATTTCCTCGTGCACCGCCGCCATGTCGACGCCCTTGCCCTGGCTGACGACGCTGTCCAGGTCGCTTTCCTGCAGGGCGCCGGCCTGATTGAACAGCACCACGCGGTCGCGCAGGATGGCCACCGTCGGGATCGACCGCACGCCGAAGCTCTGGGCCAGTTCCATTTCCGCCTCGACGTCGACCTTGGCGAAGGTCACGTCGGGGTGGTCGTCGCTGACCTTCTCGAATGTGGGGCCGAAGCTCTTGCACGGCTCGCACCAGTCGGCCCAGAAGTCCAGAACGACCATGTTGTCGGGGCGGATGACGTCTTCCAGATTGTCCTTGGTCAAGGTGACGGTCGTCACGAGACCCTCCCTATTCTGTGGTGAGATGGGGGCTTGCGGATCGCTTTACCCAGCGGCTCATGAGTCCGATTGGCGAGGTCGTTGGTCGGCTCCAGCCCCGAACGGGGCATCCCTGTCCAGGTCCTTTGCGGACGGCATGTCTGGGGTGGGCCATAAGCAGGGGAGCGCTGGGGGTCAAGGACGCGTATCACGGCCGGCGCCATGGTGCGCCAACCAGTGCCTTTCCTCGAACCTGAAGACTCAGACCCGATGATGCAACCCCCCGCGGGGAAAAACACGGCACGAAGCCTCACGCGGGCCGCGCCGACGAAAATCACTTTTTCGTGCCGGCCGTCGGTTTCATAGTGGACGGACGGCCCCCACAGTCGCGGGGGGATCATCCGGGTCCCGGGGAGGATGCACCATGCCTGGCATCAAGACCATCCTGGCCATCGCGGGCAGTGCCGACAGCGCCACGCCGGCGATGGAGACCGCATTCCTGGTTGGGCAGGGGCTCGGTGCCCACGTCACCGTTCTGCACGTCCGGCCCGACCCGGCCAGCGCCGTGCCCTACGTGGGCGAGGCGATGGCCGGCGCCCTGGTCGAGGAGATGATGGCCGCCGCCGAGCGGGACGGCCAGGCACGCGCGGAGGCGATGCGGGCGGCGTTCGATGCCGTCGTGCAGGCGCGGGGCGTGTCGCTCCGCGACGGGCCGCCGCCCCTCGATGCGGTGACGGGCGAGTGGATGCTGCGTGACGGCGGCGAGGCCGAGGAAGTGGCGGCGCAGGGGCGGGTCACTGACCTGATCGTGACCGGTCGGCCGCGGGCGGACAGCGACCTGCCGTCCATGGTCACCCTGAACGCGGCGCTGATGGAGACCGGCAGGCCGGTGCTGGTGGCGCCACCGGAAACACCGTCCAGCATCGGCGGGACCGTGGCCATCGCCTGGAACGGATCGCCCGAGGCCGCGCGGGCGGTGCAGGGCGCCATGCCCTTCCTTGAGCGGGCCAAGACGGTGGCCATTCTGGCCGGGGCCGAAGCCGGCGCGGCCAGCGGGGCCGGCGATCTGGCGCGCCACCTCGCCTGGCACGGGGTGGCGGCCCAGATCTACGACGTGCGCGGCCACCATGGCGACGAGGTCGGCAAGACCCTGTTGACCCAGTGCGACCAGCGGGCCGCCGACCTGCTCGTGATGGGCGCGTATACGCACAGCCGCCTGCGCCAGCTCATCTTGGGGGGTGTGACGCGGTATATCCTCGATCATGCGACCATTCCGGTTCTGCTGTCGCATTAAAGGGTGAGGATCGGGACAAGCAAAGGAGTCGGGGGCCGATGACCGACGACGTGGCGCCGCAACGGGCCGGTGCCGGCGGGGCGCTGGAGGCGATCCGTCAGGCCATGGACTTGCTCGAGTCCGCCGAGAGCTGGCCCAAGTTCAGGGATGCGCTGGAGGCGGCGGGGCTGACCCGGCGGCTGGGCGGCGATGGGATGCAGCGCCTGGCGGAGGTGTGGCGAAGTCGGGTGGCGCGGCGCCTGGATGACGCCGCCCTGACGGCGGAGATGCGGTTCTGGTCCGAGGGCGGCGACCTGCCGGACCATCCGGAGGGATTCCGCGCACCGTTGCCGGCCGATCTGGCCGCCGAGGCGGCGGGGCGAGGGTGGCTTGTCATTGCCCTGGCCAGCGGCGGCTGGGTGGTGACTCCCCGTGTCGGTCGTCCGATTACTCTTCCCGCACGTCGATGACGACCGGCGTGCCGTCATCGGAAACCGGCACGTCACCGCCGCCCCGGCGGCGGTGGTCGGGTCCGAAATAGGTGTTTGAGCGAATGAACGCGACCGGTTCGGTCAGGGTGCGCTTGATGGCCTTCAACAGGTCGCGGGCGCTGATCGGCTTGCCGACGACGGCGTTCACGCCCGCGTTCAGGGCCAACTGCACGTCCGTCGGATTCAGGTGGCCGGAGACCATGATGATGGGAACCAGGGTGTTGGCGCTGTGCGGCGAGCGGCGGATCATGCGCGTCAGGGTGAGGCCGTCGGTGGGCCCCATCACGTAATCAAGCAAGATCAGGTCGATTTGGTCCTCGGCCCAGAACCGGTCCAGCGCATCCTCGGCGGAGACGGCCTCGACGATGTGTGTGACACCGGCGGCCGACAGCACCGTCCGCACCACCTTCCGGAAGAAGGCGTTATCGTCGATCACCAGCACCCTGAGGCGGCTCCAGTCTAGCGTGGACATGCTCTGCCTCGTTGGTCCCGCCCGTATCGGCGCCGGACGGGGTGTGGTCGCCGCAAACCACGGCCATGACCACCCGGTCCAATATACCGACACGCCGGACTGATTGTCCGGCGGCGACAAGCTCGGGACTTTAGAAATTGCACGATCAAGTTTCGCGCAATCGGACGAGCCGGTCAACACGAACCAAACGGTGCGGGCACACGGTACCGTCCCATTCGGTCCCCAGCGACCGTGGCGTTCGGATGGGCGGTCGCGAGCACATCCGCCAAAAAAGAGTCGTGCCGGGTTGACGGATCACGACGGGCTTGGCCTGTTGCCTCTCCACGCGTGTC
>NZ_CAKZOT010000057.1 GCF_937138205.1 uncultured Rhodospira sp.
GCGATGTCGCGGTGGCCAAGCGCATCAATAATAGACGACATAATTCTGAGTTATCAGTGGAGTAGGTCTGCAAGATCATCACCGGGGCGATGTCATATGCATTGCCCAAGCCATATTTGGCTACAACGATATCATGTCTCCTGGCATGCGCAAAACAAAAAAACGAGCGGACCGTGGAAGTCCGGATCGCAGAAGTTCCGGAAATCCTTACCACCCCCTACCCGTTCGTCCCCCGCGTCGCCGGCGCCGCCAGCGGGTCCTCGGGCCAGGGGTGCTTGGGGTAGCGGCCCTTCATCTCCTTGCGCACCTCGGCCCAGGCGCCGCGCCAGAAACCGGGCAGGTCGCGGGTGATCTGCAGCGGCCGGCGCGCCGGCGACAGCAGCCGCAGCACCACCGGCACGCGGCCGCCGGCCAGGGTGGGGTGCGACTCGAGCCCGAACAGCTCCTGCACGCGCACGTCCAGCGCCGGTCCCTCCGGGTCGTCGTAGTCCAGCGCCAGCCGCGATCCCGTCGGCACGGTCCAGTGGGTGGGGGCGCGGGCGTCCAACTCGCGGGCCTTGTCCCACGGCAGCAGGCTGGACAGCGCCGCCATCAGGTCCACGCGGTCCAGATGGGCGCGCCGCGTCATCCCCCCCACGAACGGCGCCAGCCACACCTCCAGCGACTCCAGCAGGGCGGCGTCCGACAGGTCAGGCCAGCCGGCGCCGCCGTCGTCCCCGGGGCCGTCCACATGGCGCAGGAACATGACCCGCGCCCGCCAGCGTCGCACGCCCGGCGTCCAGGGCAGCGCGTCCAGGCCGAGGCCGCGCACGCCCTCCAGCAGCGCCGCCGTGACGGCGTCCGGATCGGGATCGGGCAGCGGCGCGTCCTTGACCACCAACGCCCCCAGCATGACCCGGCGACGGGCCAGCACCGCCTGCTCGCGCGGCGCCCAGGCAATGACGTCGCGGGTCTCCAGGGGTGCGATCCGGCCGGCCGTCACGTCGTCCGAGTCGAGCGGGGCGGCCAGCCGCACCCGCCCCTCGGCCCCGGCGCGGTCGGCGATGTCCGCCACCGCCAGCCAGTCGGCCGAGGCCAGCGGATCGGCCGCGTCCAGCACGACGCCGCGCCCGCCGGACAGCACGAACCGCCCGCCGTCGCCCCGAGCGCGGCCGATGCGGTCGGGATAGGCCAGCGCCAGCAAGGCCCCCGCGTCGGTCTCGGCCGGCGGCCCGTCGTCGCCCTTGATCCCGGCCAGCCGGCGGACCTGGCGTCCTGCCTCCCTCACGCCGCGCACCGGGCCGGACCCGCCGGCGCGCAGCGCGTCGAGCCGGTGGCGCAGGTCCGCATCGCCGCGGCCGGCTGGGAGCACGTCGCGCTCCGACAACAGGGCGGCGATGTCGGCCGCCAGCCCGCCCAGGCCGCGCGCCCGCCCCTCGGCCACCATGTGCGCCAGCCGGGGGTGCAGCGGCAGCCGCGCCAGCGCCCGCCCGTGCGGGGTAGCGCTCCCGGCCGCGTCCAGCGCCCCCAGCGCGCGCAACACCTCCCGCCCCGCCGCCCAGGCGCCGGCCGGCGGCGGGTCCAGCCAGCGCAGCGCCGCCGGGTCGCTCACGCCCCAGACGGCCAACTCCAGTGCCAGCGGCGCCAGATCGGCCTCGCTGATCTCGGGCGGGGTGAAGGGCACCAGGGCGCCGTGCGCCGCTTTCGGCCACAGCCGGTGGCACACGCCCGGTCCCAGCCGGCCGGCGCGGCCGGCGCGCTGGTCGGCCGACGCCTGGGAGATGCGCGCGGTCTCCAGCCGGGTCAGGCCGCTGCCCGGGTCGAACCGGGGCACGCGGGCGAGCCCCGCGTCCACCACCACCCGCACGCCCGCGATGGTCAGGCTGGTTTCGGCGATGGTGGTGGCCAGCACCACCTTGCGCTGGCCGGCGGGATCGGGGCGTAGCGCGGCGTCCTGGCGCTCGGCGGGCAGGCTGCCGTGCAGGGGCAGGACGGCCACCCCCGGCGGATCGCCCAGGGCCGCCGCGACACGGCTGATCTCGCGCATCCCCGGCAGGAAGACGAGCACGTCGCCCGCGTCCTCCGCCGCCAGCACGGCTCGCACCCGGTCGCGCACCGCCGTCGTCAGGCCGTCCAGGCCCGGCGCCGGCGCCGGGTGGTGATGCACGGTCACCGGATGCAGCCGGCCGGCGCTTTCGATCACCGGCGCGTCGCCCATCAGGGCGGCGATCGGCGCGGCGTCGAGCGTCGCCGACATCACCAGCAGGCGCAGGTCCGGGCGCAGGGCTTCCTGCGCGTCCAGGGCCAGGGCCAGCGCCAGGTCGCCATTCAGTGAGCGTTCGTGGACCTCATCGAGAATGACAGCGCCGACGCCCTCCAGCGTCGGATCCTCCTGGATCTGGCGGGTGAGAATGCCTTCGGTCACCACCTCGATGCGGGTGCGCGGCCCGACGGTGCTGTCCAGCCGGACGCGGTAGCCGACCGTGCCGCCGAGGGCCTCGCCCAGGGACTCGGCCATGAAACGGGCGGCGGCGCGGGCGGCCACGCGGCGCGGCTCCAGCATGACGAGGCGCCGGCCGGCCAGCCACGGCGCGTCCAGCAGCGCCAGCGGCACCCGCGTCGTCTTGCCGGCGCCCGGCGGCGCCACGAGGACGGCGTTTGGTCCGTCGGCCAGGGCGGCCCGCAGGTCGGGTAGGGCGGCCTCAATGGGCAGGTCGCGATGCGTCATCGCCGGGTGCGCCGGTCACGGGCAAACGCTCGAGGCTCGGCGGCCCGGCGGTGGGAGGCCGGCGGCGACGCGGTCACGCCCAGTCGGGCGCGTCCTCCTCGACCGGAAAGCCCTCCAGCATTTCCCGCGCCCATGCGCATTCCTCGATGGCCGAGAATTCGCGCAGCGCCACCTGCAGTTCCAGAGTGTCGACGAAGCCGCTGTTGAGCAGGGTGCCGAACACCTGCGTCGGGGTCATGCCGCCCGGATCGACCCAGTCCTCGTCGGTGGTGCCGAGGTGGCCGGCCCAGTGCTTGCGCCAGGCGATGTAACGGTCCCATGTGTCGCGGTCTTCCTCCGTGCCGGGCGCGACCAGGGCCACCTCGACATCGCGCACCAGGAAATTGTCGGCGCGGTTCCACAGGATCTCCACGTGTTTGCTGGGATAGCGGCCGGACGCGCCCAGGTACGCCGGATCGAAAGCCGGATTTTCGTTTTGACGTCGCATCGATCCTCTCCTGCGCCCGGACGGCGGCCCGGGCGTGATTACCGAAACACCGCCCACCGTGCGTCGGGGCGACGGTGGGCCAAAGCGGCACAAGGATGGGGCGGCGCCGGCCCCTCGTCAACGTCCCGGCGCGCCGCTTTGCGTCGGCCGGCCGGCGGTGTAGGCTGCGCGGCCATGAGCCCGATCGAGAACGCGCCACCACCCTCGCCCGAAACGCCGCCGCCCTCGGCGCCGCCGCTGCCGCCCGAGGCCGTCGAGGCGCTGTACGCCCGCCTGGCCGCCGCGTTGCCGGAGCCGCGCAGCGAGTTGGACTACATCAATCCATACACTCTGCTGGTGGCCGTGGTGCTGTCGGCCCAGGCCACCGACAAGGGGGTGAACAAGGCCACCGCCGCCCTGTTCCCGGTGGCCGACACGCCCGACAAGATGCTCGCCCTGGGCGAGGACGGGCTGAAGGCGCACATCCGCACCATCGGCCTGTTCAACTCCAAGGCCAAGAACGTCATCGCCTTGTCAAAGGCCCTGGTCGAGCAGCACGGCGGGCAGGTGCCGGCCGACCGCGACGCGCTGGAGGCGCTGCCCGGGGTGGGGCGCAAGACCGCCAACGTGGTGCTGAACGTCGCCTTCGGGATGCCGACCATCGCGGTCGACACGCACATCTTCCGCGTCGCCAACCGCACCGGGCTGGCGCCGGGCCGGACCGTGGGCGCGGTCGAGGACGCGTTGGAGGGGGTCACGCCCGACGCTTACCGCCGCCACGCCCACCACTGGCTGATCCTGCACGGCCGCTATGTGTGCAAGGCGCGCAAGCCGGGCTGTGCGGGGTGCGGGATCGCCGACCTGTGCGGCTGGCCCGACAAGCCGGTGGCGGCCGGCGCGCCGTGACGGTGGGCCGTGTGGGACGGTCAATTCCCGGCGCCGTCGGCCCTACTGCTCCGTCCGGATCTTGCCCTCGCGGTCGATCTCGAAGCCCGGCCGGACGCCCTCGGCGCCCAGCGACCCGGGCGGCGGACCCCACGGCATTCGCGGCAGCGCCATCACCTTCACGGGGCCGGCCCACAGGGCCTGAGCGCGCACCACCAGGGGCACCTCCAGACGCGGGATCCCGTCCGGCCCGGGACGCGCCATGCCGCCCAGCAGGACCTTGGCCATCGTCGCGTCGCGCCCGCGCAAGACGCGTTGGTCGTGCAACGAGTCGATCGCCGCCGTGAACCCCTCGATGCGCGCGTTCAGGGCGCCTTCCGGCTGCAACGCCACGTCCAGGCCGAGCCATCCCGCCGCCTGCAGCCGCAACGGCGGCCACACGACCGACAGCTGGTCGAGACGCACCCGACCGTCCTGCTTGCGCCACGCGGCCAGGGCTTGGTCCAGCGAGCGGTCGTGGGGGATCGGCCCCAGGGCCACGGCCTCGACGCGCACCTCCTCGATCACCGATCCCAACGGAACGCCGGCGTCCGGGGCGAGCGAAAGGTTGCGCAGTGTTAGCGACACCTCTTCCGTCACATCACGCGGTCCCGGGTCCCAGAGCGGCGAATGCGCATAGTCGAACGCCAGGCGCTCCAGCGTCGAGACGCCGCCGGCGCTGGCGGACTCGACCCGCAGGTTCGAGACGTCGGCGGTCAGCTCTTGCACGACGCCACTGCCCCGAACAGCCACGTCGATGGCCGCTTCGTCGGCGCGCGCGAACAGGGTTCGCGAAACCGGGCCGCCTGGAAGGGTGATCCGGTGCGGCGCGCTGTCCAGTTCGATGCGGGTGACGCGCGGCTGCATCGGCGAGACCGACAGGACGACTTGATCGGTGCGCCACGTCCAGCCGCCGCGCGCCGGGTCGGCCACGGCCGAGACCTCGCTCAGGATGGCCTTGATGCGCAGGGGAAACCCCTCCAGCTTCGCCGGGCCGTGCGTGATGGTCAGGCCCTGGGCGCTTTGGGCGGCGATGGTGGCGGCGATCGCCTGCCGGAACGTCATGCCGACGAACGCCCAGTAGCCGATGTACCCCAGGGCCAGCAGGGCGGCCAGCACCAGCCACCCCACGGCCGATGGCATCCGCAGGCGCGCCCGCCTCTTGCGGGGGCGGCTCGCGCCTGCCTTCTTCTTCTGCGGGCGGGCGGATGGCGCGGCGTCGTCCTGTGACGTCTCGGATGTGTTCGCGGCGGGTTTGCGAGACGGAGCACGGGCCATGGCGGAACCTCGGAACCAAGGGACACAGGGCGGATCGTGAACAATCTGAATCACCTCGTGTTTCAGATTGTTCACGTGAATCTGCCCTAAACCAAACAGTTAGGGCGGATCGTGACACCCCGGGACCATGCCACGCGACAGGTTAAACTATAGACAAAGCCACCCCCGCCGCGCCACCGTCCGCCTGCACGGTCACGGGACCGACATGAATCGGCCGCCGCCAACGGGGAGCAAGGAGGGGACTCCATGGACGAAGACGGGCCAGCGCCGACACCGCCAGACCCGGACCGCCGGACGGGTCCGCCGTCGTGGGGCCATGAGCCGGAGCCCGGCGAGCGCTGGGTGTTCGGGTACGGCTCGCTGATGTGGCATCCCGGTTTCCCGCACCGCGATCGCCGGCCGGCACTGGTGCGCGGCTATCACCGCGACATGTGCATTCTTTCGCTGCGCTATCGCGGCACGCCGGACCAGCCGGGCCTGGTGCTGGGCCTGCGCGGGCGCGGATCGTGCCGGGGCATCGCCTATTGCGTGGCGCCGGAGGACTGGCCCGACGTGCGGGCCTATCTGCACGAGCGCGAGATGATCACCTATGCCTACATTCCCCGCCGGGTCCCGGTCACGCTGGACGACGGCCGGCGCCTGTTGTGCCACACCTTCGTCGCCGATCCCGCCCACCGCCAGTATGCCGGACACTTGCCGCAGACCGAACGCATCCGCCTGATCCGCCAGGGCATCGGCCCGCGCGGCACGTCCCGGGACTACCTCGCCAACGCGGTCGCGCACCTTGACGACCTGGGGATTCGCGACGGCCACCTGCACGACCTGCTGGATCGGGTCGACGGGGCTCCCCCTAAATCATAAGCCCCGCCCGGACCCGGCGCCGCGCCACGGCGCGCGACCAGGCGATCAGCGCGGCGGCGCTCAGGTTCATCATCAGCGCGTACAGGATCGCCGGCACCACCATCTCCGGCAGTCCCAGCAGCGTGGTGGCGATGAAGATGGCCAGCGCCACGTTCTGCAACCCGCCCTCCATGGCGATGGCCACGGTGTCGGCCAGATCCAGCCGCAACAGGCGCGCGCTGATCAGACCCAGCGCCATGGTGCCGACGTTCAGCGCCAGCACGTACGGTCCGATATCCAGGAAATGGGCCACCATCGTCTCGCGCTGGCCGACGAAAGCGCCGATCACGATGACCGCGAAAATGCCCGTGGCCAAGCCACGGCAGGACGGGCGCACCGCCTCGCTGGTCTGCGGGAAGAGATGGTTGAGCAGCATCCCCAGGGCAATCGGTACGCCGGTCACGCCGAACACGCCGCCCAGGATCTGACCGAGCGGGAGCGCCACGGCCTCCGCCTCGCCCAGCAGCAGCCCCTGGCTCAGGCCCAGGATGAGCGGCACGCTGATGATCCCGACCAGACTGGAAATGGCGGTCATGGACACCGACAGAGCCGCGCTGCCGCCACCCAGCACCGTCAGCAGGTTCGAGGTGATGCCGCCCGGGCAGGCGGCCAGCGCCATGATGCCCAGCGCGAACACGGCCGTATAGGTCGGCTCGTTAGCGTACAGCAGCACCAAGCCGGCGCCGACCAGCGGCAGCAGAACGAGCTGGTTGATCAGTCCGGCACCCAGCGCCAGAGGCTGCCGGATGACGCGCGTGAAGTCGTTCACGCGCAGCCCCAGGCCGATCGAGAACATGATGAATCCCAGCCCCAGCGGCAGCAGGATCTCAATCATCGCGGACGTCCCTCCCTCTCGATCGGCGGCCCGCCCGCCTTAGAAGGCCAGCAGCCCGATCGAACTCGTCAGCACGATGGCCACCTGCACCCGTCCGGTCCGGGCCAGGGCCGCGTTGTAGTCGGCCGAGGACTCGGCGTCCCGCAAGCCGCGCCACACCCTCCAGACCAGGGGGAGGCAAACCAGGCCGAGCAGGGCGCCGGTGAAGGCGGGGGCCAGCAGCGCCAGCCCGCCCAGCCCCAACAGGGCCGCCCCGAGCAACAGGCCGTGCAGGTCCACGGCGCGCGCCCGGCCGATCAGGATGGCCAGGGTGCGCCGCCCGGCGCGGGCATCGCTCACCCGGTCGCGCGTGTTGTTGACCACCAGGACCGCCGCCGCTGGCAGCCCCACGATCAGCCCCATCACGACCGCGGGCCAGCCGACGGTGCCCGTGTGCAGATACACCACCCCGCCGACGGCGATAAGGCCGAAGAACAGGATCACCAGCAGCTCGCCCCACGGCCCGCGCGAGATCGGCCACGGTCCGGCCGAATAGGCATACCCGGCCAGGACCGACACCAGCCCGATGGCGGCGATCGGCCAGCCGCCCAGCACCACCAGCCACGCACCGCACAGGACCGAGACGGCAAACGCCAAGTGCGCCGCCCGCATGACCTGCCCGGCGGTCATCCAGCCGCGCTCGGTCACCCGCACCGGCCCCAGCCGGCTGTCGTCGTCGGTGTGGTTGAGGGTATCGGCGGCATCGTTGTGCAGATTGGTGCCGATCTGGATGGCCAGCGCCGACAACGCCGCCGCCAGGAACACATCAAGCCGGGCAACGCCGCTCGCCACCCAGGCCAGCACCGTCCCGGCCACCACCGGCGACAGGGACAGCGGCAGGGTGTGCGGCCGGATGGCGTGCCAGACCACCACCGGCCAGGACGGACGAGCGGCGGCTGGGGCGTCGCCAATCTCGGGCGGGGGCCGGTCGCTCACGACGCCTCCACCGACCGCGTGCCACCGTGGATGGCGGCGATGCCGAAAAAGAGGTTGCGATAGGACACGTCGACAAATCCCGCGCGCTGCATCCAGGCGACCAGGGTCGTCTGGTCGGGGAAGGCGCGAATCGAGTCCACGAGATAGCGATAGGCCTCCGGCTGGCCGGACACCGCCGCGCCCAGGCGCGGAATCCCGTGCGTCTGCCAAAGCCCGTAAGCCGGCGCGATCAGCGGCGCCGGGCGCGAGAATTCCAGGCACAGCATCCGGCCGCCGGGCGCCAGCACGCGCGCCATCTCGGCCAGCGCCCGCTCCCGGTCGAGGACGTTGCGCAGCCCGAAGCCGATGGTCACCAGATCAAAGGTCCCGTCCGCGAACGGCAGGGACTCGGCATCGCCTCCGACCCATCGCATACGCGGCCCGGCGCGGCGGTCCCGGCCCTTGGCCATCATCCCTTCCGAGGGGTCGCAGACGACCACGGCCCACCCACCGGCGGCCAACTGGGCGGCGATGTCCCCAGTGCCGCCGGCCAGGTCGAGCGCCAAGCCGCGCCCGCGCGGACGCCCGGCCATGCGCCGCAGGCGGCGCTTCCACAGGCGGTGGACGCCGCCGCTCATCAGGTCGTTGAGCAGGTCATAGCGGGGCGCGACCACGTCGAACATGGCGCGGATGCGGCGGGGCTCCTGAGGATGGTCCTCGGCCGCGCGTCGGGACGGCGCCTGGTGAGCGTCCGCCGCCGGCGCGCCGTCGACGGGAGGGGGCCCGGATGCGGTCAAGTGCTCTCCCTTTCCGGAATGAGGGCCATGTCCTCGGGGGCGCCCTGACGCCGCAGTTTGGCCACCCGCCGCCCGACGGCGGTCATGCCGGCGCGCAGCAGGCCGGGGAACACCCGGTTGAAGACGGCGCCCGCCAAACGGTCCGCCAGGGCGTATTCAGCCACCAGATGAAGGCGGGTGCGGCCGCCGTCGCGATCCTCGAACCGCCACGTCTGGCGCAGTTCGCGAAACGGCGGGTCGTGGGAGACGATGTCGATCCGCTCCGGCGGCGCGAACGTGGCCCGACTCAGGAAGGTGGTCGTGATCCCGCCGGCGCCGACGGTCTGACGCACCCGCAGCGCATCGCCATCCCATCCTTCGGTCCGCACGTGCTTGAAGCCCGGCATGAACTCCGGATAGCGCGCGATGTCGGCGATGGCCCGGTACACTGCCGGGCGGGGAAAGGGCAGATCGCGCTGGAGGGTCAGGGTGGGCATGGATCGAACGGGCCGTCCTGGGCGACAGGGTCGAATGGCCCCCTGGTTAGTCTGCCGCCGGGCGCGGGTCAAGGCGCGGTGCGGGCGCCCGGTGATCCTCCGGGTGCCGGTGGGATCACGGGCAGGGGTGGGCGCGGCTGTCGGGGATGCACACCGTCGCCCCCTGCAACACGCTGACCGCGAGGCGCTGGTCCTCTGGCGAGATACCGGGACCGGCCGCCGGGTCGAACGGTGCCACGCGCCAAGCGCGTTGCATGACGTAGACCCCCTCCAGCCCGCGCACGGCCTTGAAGAACGCCGTTTCCCCATGGCCGGTGCGCCGGTTGCGGCTGCACCCCAGAGTCCAGAAGGCGGTTTCGAATCCGTTGGTGTCGCCGTACTGCGGGGCGCCGCCCAGCTTCTGCTCGCAATCGGCCTCGTAGGAGGCGACGGCCCGGGCGTGCAGCGCCGCCAGCGTCGGCGGCGCGGTCGTCTTCAGCACCTGGACGGTGATCATGTCGCGCCAGTCGCCCGGCTGCTGGCCCTCGGGCATCATGTGCAGCACGCGCAGGGCCTCGCCCTCATCCGTGTGCACCACGCCCCAGCCCGCCGGCGCCTGGAAGCGAAGCATCTCGGCGCCGCCATAGGGCAGCGCGCTGTCCGGCGACTGGGCCAACGCCGGGGTGGGCGCGCCCGCCGCCGCCGCGAGCGCCAGCGCCACGACACGAAGCAGTTGGCGCATGGGTTCCCCCCCCGCTTGTCCGCGCGCCGGAACCGGCCGCTATCCGCCGGACCCGGCCGGCTGGGTGGCCAGGAAGATGATCTCGCCCACCAGATCCTCCAGGGACTGGTAGTCCTGCGTGCGGGCCAGGGAGTCCCCGGCGGCCAGCATCTCGTCCGACGATCCCGGGACCAGCTTGACGTAGCTGCCGCCCAGCAGCCCGTCGCTGGTGATGACGGCGCGCGTGTCGCTGGGGAGTTGCACACTTTCGAGCACGGTCATATCGACCACCGCCTCGAATGTCTCCTGATCCAGGCGCTGGCCCGTCACCGATCCCACCTGGATGCCCGCCAGCCGCACCTCGCCGCCGACCGACAGCCCGCCGACCTTGGTGAAGCTGGCGTGGATCGGATATCCCTTGACCTGGCGCAGGTCAGCCGTGGTGTAGGCGAACACCAGGAACACGGCGGCGACCAGCAGAACCAACGCCCCCATGATGGTTTCGAGGGGATTGCGGGTCATGGTCGGTGCGTCCTTTGCGTCTTGCCCCGTGGCCCCAGCGTGTTGCCCGAGCCGCCGCCCCGTTCCGGCCTCAATACCCGACCGGCTCGGACGGGTCCAGGCCGCGTTCCTGCTTGGCGCGGGCCACGATCTTGGCCAGCAGGTCCTCGATGATCACCGAATCCTGCGTGTAGTCAAAGCTGTCGCCGGGCGCCAGCGTGTCCAGCGCGCCGCCGGGTTCCAGTTCGACGAACTTGCCGCCCATCAGGCCGTCGGTGTTGATCATGGCGGCGGAGTCGATCGGCAGTTCGACGGTATCCGCGATCCGGAAGGTCACCACGGCGCGGTAGTAGGGGTCCAGGTCCATGCCGACCACCTCGCCCACCGGCATCCCGGCCAGGCGCACCGGGGTGCCCGGGGCGATCCCGTCGGCCTGGCCGAACCGGGCCGTCAGTTCATAGGAGCCGTCGGCGCCGAGCGGTCCGCCGGCGCGGTCGCCGATCCCCGACGAGCTGTAGGCGAACACCAGGGCCGCCGCCGCCAGGACGGCCATGCCGACCATCATCTCGCGTCTGGCCTCGGTGGTCACGAATGCCTCTCCCGTCCTTTTCCGTTCAGCCGCCGGGCGTCCACGCCTCGTAGTCGCCGGTGGCCGGGCGCCGCTGACCGCCGCGTCGCTCGTCGCCCGAGGGCACGTAGGCCTCCGGCGTGCCCGACAGGTTGGGCACATGCTCTTTGACCCAGGGCCGGGCCACGGTCTCCAGCGGCGCCTCGACGGTGTGGTGCAGCCAGGCGTGCCATTCGGCTGGCACCTTCGACGGCTCCGGGCTGCCCTTGTAGACCACCCAGCGTTTCGGGCGCCGGTACTTCGGCCGGCCGCGTTCCTGGAAATAGACGTTACCGAACTGGTCCGCGCCGACGCGGCGTCCTTTCAAAGAAAAGCCAAGGGGCATGGTGGGTCCGTCCGCTGTGCAAGCCAAGTCGTCACGCCGCAGACCGTAGCCCGGATGGCGCGAGGTGGGAAGAGGCATCGTCAGCGTGCGCCGTCACGCCATGCCCCGGCGGCCGAGCAGGATGGTCGTGATCCGCTCCGAGACGCGCGCGGCCTCGGCCGGGTCGTCGTGGCCTGGGGTCAGCAGGTTCTGGCCGAACACATAGGCATAGAACAGGCGCGCCCGCGCCCGCGCCTCGCCCGCCGTCGCCCCGAGCGCCTCGAACAGGGGGGCGACGTGGGCCAGGCGCGCGCGGTCGACCTCGGCCACCGCCGCGGCGGCGGTCGCGTCGTGGCGCGCCCAGTCGCGCACCGCCATCTCGATGGCCACGCCGCGCGGATTCGGGTGGTCGAGGTAGCGCGCCAACAGCCGCCGCAGCACCGCCTCGGCGTCCTCGCCCGCCTCCGGCATCACATGGCGGGCGATCACCGCCACGCGGCCGTCGCGCCAGTGCCCGAGCATCGTCGCCAACAGCTCCGCCCGGTCCTTGAAATGCCAGTAGAACCCGCCCTTGGTCACGCGCAGGCGCCGCGCCAGCGGCTCGACGCGGACATGGTCGACGCCGCCCTCCGCCAGCATGGCGAACGCCGCCTCCAGCCACGCGTTGCGCTGTGTCTTCGCTTCCCGCAGGAGCCCGTCTCCCGACTCGCGCCGCGCCTTGACGGCCCGAGCGCCGTTCCATACGCTGGCGTATAATTCTTCCGCCGCAGCCGAGGACCCCAGCCGATGACCGAGCCCGCCCCGGCCCCCACCTTCTCGCCCGGATGCCCCAATTTTGTCCAGCGCATCCGCGACAGTTTCGCGCAACAGGCGTTCATGACCACGCTAGGGGTCAGTGTGGCCGACGTGGCGCCTGGGGCGGTCACGCTGGAGATGCCGTACCGGGCCGACCTGACCCAGCAGAACGGGTTCCTGCACGCCGGCGTCACTGCCGCCCTGGCCGACAGCGCCGCCGGGTATGCCGCCTATACCCTCATGCCGGCGGACAGCAACGTGCTCAGCATCGAGTTCAAGCACAACCTGCTGGCCCCGGCCGTGGGGGCGCGGTTTTACGCGCGGGGGCAGGTGCTGCGCGCCGGGCGGCAGATCGTGGTGGTGCAGTCCACCGTGACCGCCCAGGCGAACGACGGCGCCGAAAAAGCCGTCGCCCTGATGCAGGCGACCATGATGCGTGTGGGGGGAGAGGGGTAAGCCCCCACGAGCGAAGCGGGTGCCGCCTACATCGCCAGCGCCAACAGCGCGTCCAGGTCCAGGTTGGCCTCGACGTGGGCGGCGAGCTCGTCGAGGGTTTCCTCGACGCGGCGTTCGTAGTTCAGCCGCACCGCCTCGCCGCCCATGCGGGCCAGCCAGTGGGCGCGGAAGGCATCGCCGCCGAACAGCCCGTGCACATAGGCGCCCATGGCGCAGCCGTCGGCGGACACCGCGCCCTCGTCCCGCACCGGGCCGTTCGGCGTCTCGCTCAGCCGTAGCCACGGCCGTGCCAGTCCGGGGCCGGTGGTGCGGCCCATGTGCATCTCGTAACCGCTGACCGGGCAGCCGCTGACGGCGTCATGCATGGCCAGATCGATGAGGCGCTTGTCGCCGCCGATCTCGGTTTCGATGTCCAGCAGGCCGAGCCCCGGCGTTTCGCCCGCCGGTCCCTCCAGGCCTTGCGGATCCCGCACCACCCGCCCCAGCATCTGGAAGCCGGCGCACAGGCCCACCACCTGGCCGCCCTGCCTCGCGTGGGCCAGGATGTCGATGTCCCAGCCCTCGCGGCGCATCACGTCCAGATCGCTGCGCGTCGCCTTCGACCCGGGCAGGATCACCACGTCGGTGTCCTTTGGAATGGGCGAGCCCGGCTGCACCCAGGAGACGGACACCCCGGGCTCGGCGGCCAGCGGGTCGATGTCGTCGAAGTTGGCGATGCGCGACAGGCGCGGCACGGCGATGCGCAGATCGCCGGCGCCGGGCTCGGCCGGGCGTTCCAGCGCCAGCGAATCCTCGGCCGGCAGGCGCGATCCGTTCTCGAACCAGCGCACCACACCCAGAAAAGGCCAGCCTGTGCGCTCGGTGATGGTCTCGCAGGCGGGTTCGAAGATGGTGAAGTCGCCCCGGAACTTGTTGATCAGATACCCGCGCACGCGCGCATTGTCCTCCGGCCGCAGCAGGGCGTGGGTGCCGACCAACGCGCCCATGGTGCCGCCCCGGTCGATGTCGGACAGGAACACCACCGGCAGGTCGGCCATTTCGGCCAGCCGCATGTTGGTGATGTCGGAGTCGCGCAGGTACACCTCGGCGCCGGAGCCCGCGCCCTCGACGATGATCAGGTCGGCGTCGGCGCGCAGCTTTTCGAGACTCCCAAGCACGGCCGGCATCAGGGCATGGCGCATCTGGTGATAGACCCGGGCCGGGCAGTTGCCCAGCACCCGGCCGCGCAGCACCACCTGGGCGCCGATCTCGGTTTGCGGCTTCAGCAGCACCGGGTTCATGTCGATCGACGGCGCCACCTTACAGGCGCGCGCCTGAAGGGCCTGGGCGCGGCCGATCTCACCGTGCGGATACGTGCCGTCCGGGTTGGGCGGCGCGTCGCTGTCGACCGCCACGGCGGCGTTGTTGCTCATGTTCTGCGCCTTGAACGGGCGCACGGCCAGCCCGCGCCGCTGATACGCGCGGCACAGCCCGGCCACCAGCAGGCTCTTGCCCACGTCCGAACTGGTGCCCTGGATCATAAGCGCCTTGGCCCGCTTGGTCGCCCCGGGCGGCGGCTGCGGGATGGGCAGGTCGGCGGGAATCTCGGGAACCTTGGGAAGAGGGCGCGGCGTGGTCTCGGTCATGATGTCCGTGCGGTCGGCGGGAACGAGCGGCGGACCATGCCGGATCGGCGGGGACGGATCAATGGGGGGAGCGGCGGCGCGGTATGCACCAACCATCACTGCTGGCTATTGCCTTTGCGGAAAACAAACGAATGCCACGAAGGCTCGGCGATCCATCACCGACGCGGAATTGAACCGACGGATGAGGTCTTCGGCAGCATCAATATCCTGAAGAACACTCGCTTTGATGAAACGCTTGCTTGGATCATAATCAGCAGCATGGCGCTTCTGCTGAAAGTCGGCCAAATTTAAGGCGAAGTCTTGAATATCCGTTGGCAACAGGCGGATTGCAGGTTCTTTATGGATGTTTTTCGCCCGGCCGTGATCCAGCGCCCGGTAGGCTCTGGTCCATGCGGCGCCATGCTTCACGGCACCGGGACCGCCGACCAGAAGGTCGGCGGCGTTCCGAGCAAGACAATGAAACAAGGCATAGTAGATCGTGCTCACGGCCCGCCGTAAGAACACTTGTCTCGGGCTGCCCTTGCCCTGCGGAACAAGCTCGCGCGCGGCGGCAATGAAATCGTCCGGATTCATAGCCCCGCATCCTCTGTCCCCTCCTGATCGGGATCGGGGTCAAGCTGCGACACTTCCGACACCGCGACGTAGGAGACGACGGGAAACGCCTCTTCGTCGGCCTCCTCGGTCAACGCCGTCACAAGATGGCGCAGGAACGGGATGGTCACTGCCACAGGGGGGCGCCCCTTGGCATCATCGTAAATGACATTGACCAGCAGGATCGGATCCCCATCCTCGCCCGCCGCCCGCTCCACCTGGGTTTCAAGAACGTCGACGCCCTCAAGCCGTTCGGCGGCCACCGACCGGATCAATTTCTGAAGGGAGTCCATGTCCGGCACGAGCATTTCCTTTGGCAGCATGCAGGCGACAGGCACTGTAGTTCTCGGTGTAGCGAGACACAACGCTGTTTCGCGGTCGGGCATACCCCGGAGCCGCCCCGGAGTCGATTGCTTTTCCGCCGCGCGACACCAGCGGCGCATCAAATGGGACGACTGGGCAATGCCGACGCCGGTCCCGAAAGAAGAAAGGTCCGATTTTGGGAGGTATCAGTGCCGCGAAAACACCTTAGTCTGCCCATCGTCGGTGAACAGCAGGGTCTCGTAAGGCGTGTCGTAGCCCGGCACGTCCATGCCCGGCGAGCTGGGCGGCATCCCCGGCACGGCCAAGCCGGCGGCGTCGGGGGCCTCGTTGAGCAGGCGCCGCACGTCGGCGGCCGGCACATGGCCCTCGATGATGTAGCCATCGACGACCGCCGTGTGACAGGACGCGAGGTCGCCCGGCACGCCGGCCAGCGCCTTCACCTGGGGCATCCCCTCGGTGTCCTTCTCGACCACCGTGAACCCGTTGTCCCGCATGTGCTCTGCCCAGTTGCCACAACACCCGCAGGTGGGTGACTTGTGGACGGTCACGACAGGCTGATGGGACTCGGCCAGGACGATTCCGGGGCCGAGCAACAGGCCGGCGGCGAAGGCAACGGCGGTGATGCGCATGGACGAGTCTCCCTGACAGGACGACGGCCGCGCCGGCCACGGAGTCCGGCCGGCAGGGCCTCAAAATCAAACCGGAGCCGGAATAGACATCCCGGCTCCGGTCCTGTCAAGACGCGTTCGGGACCTTCACGCACCCTTGCGCGCGCCCCCGAATGATTCCTAGTACCGGTACGTATCCGGCTTGAACGGCCCCTGCGGGGTCACGCCGATATAGGCCGCCTGCTCCGGCGACAGCACCTCCAGGTCCACGTCGAGTTTTCGCAGATGCAGGGTGGCCACCTTCTCGTCGAGGTGCTTGGGCAGCACGTAGACCTGCCGCTCGTACTTGTCGGCGTGGTTCCACAGTTCGATCTGCGCCAGCACCTGGTTGGTGAAGGAGGCGCTCATGACGAAGCTGGGATGGCCGGTCGCACAGCCCAGGTTCACCAGCCGGCCCTCGGCCAGCAGGATGATGCGCTTGCCGTCGGGGAACTCGATCTCGTCGACCTGCGGCTTGATGTTGTCCCACTTGCAGTTGCGCAGAGCCTCGACCTGGATCTCGTTGTCGAAGTGACCGATGTTGCAGACGATGGCCCGGTCCTTCATCGCCCGCATGTGATCGATGGTGATGACGTCGATGTTGCCGGTCGCGGTCACGAAGATGTCGCCGCGCGGGGCGGCCTTGTCCATGGTGGTGACCTCGTAGCCCTCCATGGCCGCCTGCAGGGCGCAGATGGGGTCCGCCTCGGTGACGACGACGCGGCAGCCGGCGTTGCGCAGCGATTCGGCCGAGCCCTTGCCGACGTCGCCGAAGCCGGCCACGACCGCGATCTTGCCGGCCATCATGACGTCGGTGGCGCGGCGCACGCCGTCCACCAAGCTCTCGCGGCAGCCGTACTTGTTGTCGAACTTGGACTTGGTGACGCTGTCGTTGACGTTGATGGCGGGGGCCAGCAGCGTGCCCTTCTTGGCCATCTCATAGAGACGGTGCACACCGGTGGTGGTCTCTTCCGAGATGCCCTTCACGTCTTTCATCAGATCGGCGTACTTCTCGTGCATGACCAGCGTCAGGTCGCCGCCGTCATCCAGGATCATGTTCGGGCGCCAGTCGTCGGGGCCGAAGATGGTCTGGTCGATGGCCCACCAGAACTCCTCTTCGTTCATGCCCTTCCAGGCGAACACGGGGATGCCGGCGGCGGCGATGGCGGCGGCGGCGTGGTCCTGGGTGGAGAAGATGTTGCACGAGGACCAGCGCACCTCGGCGCCGAGCGCGGTCAGGGTCTCGATCAGCACCGCCGTCTGGATGGTCATGTGCAGACAGCCGGCGATGCGGGCCCCCTTCAGCGGCTTGGACGGGCCGTATTCCTCGCGCGTGGCCATCAGGCCGGGCATCTCGGTCTCGGCGATATTGATTTCCTTGCGGCCCCAGGCGGCCAGTTCGAGGTCCTTGACCTTGTAGTCGGTGAACGTCATCGGGGTCTCCGGTTACGGGATGAGGAGGACAGAACGGCACGCCGGACCGCAGCCCGGGCCGGTTGGATCGGAATATAAAGATATCTTTATATGGTTATCAAGGACGGATTTTGCGGGCATGACCCATCCCGGCCAGACGTCTAGACTGTGCCGGCCCGCCCGCGCCGTCTCTCCACCCCGTTGCCCCGCAGAGTGGCCCATGACCGACCCGCAGCCCGCCCCAGCGCCCGACGCCACGACACCCATGATGGCCCAGTACCTGGAGATCAAGGCGGCGCACGCGGATTGCCTGCTGTTCTACCGCATGGGCGATTTCTACGAGCTGTTCTTTGACGATGCCGTCGACGCCGCCGAGATCCTCAACATCGCCCTGACCAAGCGCGGCAAGCACCAGGGCGACGACATCCCCATGTGCGGCGTGCCGGTGCACTCGCACGAGGCCTACCTGTCCAAGCTGATCCGCACCGGCCGCAAGGTCGCCATCTGCGAACAGATGGAGGACCCGGCCGAGGCCAAGAAACGCGGCGCCAAATCGGTGGTAAAGCGCGACGTGATCCGCGTCGTCACCCCCGGCACCATCACCGAGGACGGCCTGCTGGACCCGCGCGGGCACAACTATCTGGCCTGCGTGGCCGAGGCCGGCGGCGGGCTGGCCCTGGCCTGGGTGGAGATCTCGACCGGGGCCTTCGCCGTGCGCCCGGTGGACGCCCGCCGGCTGGGCGCCGCCCTGGCGGAACTGACCCCCGGCGAGATCCTTGTCCCCGACCGCCTGCTGGAACGCCCCGACCTGTACGAGGTGTGGGGCGAGTGGAAGCGCGCCCTGTCGCCGCTGCCGGCGGCGCGGTTCACCTCCCAGGGCGGCGAGCGACGCCTGAAGGAGGTGTTCTCAGTGGCGGCGCTGGACGCCTTCGGCGCTTTCGGCCGGCCTGAATTGGCGGCGGCCGGGGCGTTGGTGGACTACGTCGAAGCGACGCAAAAGGGTCGGCTGCCGCGCCTGGACCCGCCACGCCACGTCGGGGACGGCGCCCATCTGGAGATCGACGCCGCCACCCGGCGCAACCTGGAACTGACCCGCACCCTGGCCGGCGAGCGCCGGGGCTCGCTGCTCTCCGTGATCGACCGAACCGTGACCGGGGCCGGGGCGCGGCTGTTGGAACGCTGGTTGGCCGCCCCCCTGACCGATCCGGCGGCCATCGGGGCGCGGCTGGACGCGGTGGCGGCGCTGGTGGACGCGCCGGGGCCGCGCGAGGCCCTGCGCGAGCGCCTGCGCCGGGTGCCGGACGTGGAACGGGCGCTGTCCCGCCTGACCCTGGGCCGGGGCGGGCCGCGTGATCTGGCCATGCTGCGGGATGCCCTTGCCGAGGCGCCCGGCCTGCGCGGCGGTCTCGACGAGGGCCTGCGCGGGCTGGTGCCGGACCTGCTGGCCCAGCACACCCGCGATCTGGGCGACCACGCCACACTGGTGGACCGGCTGGCGCGGGCGCTGGACGTGGACCCGCCGCTGCTGGCGCGGGACGGTGGTTTCATCGCCCCCGGCTATCACGCCGGTCTGGACGAGGTGCGCGCGCTCCGCGACGAAAGCCGGCGCCACATTGCCGCCCTTCAGGCGCGCCTGTGCGAGGAGACCGGCATCGCCGCCCTGAAGATCAAGCACAACAACGTCATCGGCTATTTCGTCGAGGTGCCCTCGCGCCACGCCGACCGGCTGATGGCGCCGGACTCGGGCTACATCCACCGACAGACCATGGCCAACGCGGCGCGCTTCACCACGGTTGAGCTGTCGGACCTGGAGAACAAACTGCGCGGCGCCGGCGACAAGGCCTTGGCGCTGGAACAGGAGTTGTTCGCCGACCTGGTGGCCGAGGTGGTGGCCCGCGCCGATCCCATCGCCCTGGCCGGGCGGGCACTGGCGGCGCTGGACGCGCTGGCCGGGCTGGCGGAGCTGGCCGAGGCGCGGCGGTACGTGCGTCCGCAGGTGGACGACTCACTCTCGTTCGCCGTGCTGGGCGGCCGTCACCCGGTGGTCGAGGCCGCCCTTGAGGCCGAGCAGTCGGGCGGCTTCGTCGGCAACGCCTGCGACCTGGGGGAGGGCGCGCGGCTGTGGCTGGTGACCGGCCCCAACATGGCCGGCAAGTCCACCTTCCTGCGCCAGAACGCGCTGATCGTCCTCCTGGCGCAGATGGGCGCGTTCGTGCCGGCGGAGGCGGCGCACGTGGGCGTGGTGGACCGCCTGTTCAGCCGCGTGGGGGCCGCCGACGATCTGGCGCGCGGGCGTTCGACGTTCATGGTGGAAATGGTCGAGACGGCGGCCATCCTCAATCAGGCCACCGCGCGGTCGCTGGTGATCCTGGACGAGATCGGACGCGGCACGGCGACCTATGACGGCCTGGCCATCGCCTGGGCGACGCTGGAACACCTGCACGACGTCAATCGGTGCCGGGCGCTGTTCGCCACGCACTATCACGAACTGACGGCGCTGGCCGGGCGGCTCGACGGGCTGTCGTGCCACACCATGCGGGTGCGCGAGTGGAACGACGGCATCGTCTTCCTGCACGAGGTGGCGCCGGGCGTGGCCGACCGCTCCTACGGCATCCATGTGGCCCGGCTGGCCGGGCTGCCGGGGCCGGTGCTGGACCGGGCGGATGACGTGCTGAAACGCCTGGAACGCGGCACCGAGGGCACGCCCAGCCCGGCCCGCCTGATCGAGGACCTGCCGCTGTTCGCCGCCGCCACACAGCGGCCGGCGCCGCCGCCGTCCCCCGCCGGCCCGTCGCCCCTTGAGACCGCCTTGGCCGACATCAATCCGGACGACCTCACCCCACGCGAGGCGCTGGAGGCGTTGTATCGGTTGAAAGGGGTGGCGGAGCTCAGGAGTCCCCACATTGTTGACTAACGATATTTAGGCCCCATCTCTGCGGAGCACACAATATGCTGGGTTTGGTTTGAGAGGGGTCACGATGCATGGCACGGACAGCCGCGTTGAACGCAAGCTGGACGACATTCGGGCGTTTATTGACGAGGTGCATAGCGGGACGATTCACGCCAAACGGGTGAACTCTCTGGCGGGGGCGACGCTGGGCGTCATGGAGGGCGCCTCGCTGGCCGTGGGCGTGATCGGACAGTCCCTGGCGCAAGCCCGGGGTCGAGTCACGAAACACGCGATCAAGCCGGTGGACCGGCTGCTGTCCAATGATGGCATCGACGTCTGGGACAGCTTTGCGCGCCGGGTGCCCCAGCGGGTCGGCGAGCGCAAGAGCATCCGGGTGGCGATGGACTGGACGGACTATGACGCCGACAACCAGTCGCAGCAGGGCATCCTCGTTGGGGAAGACGCGCACCTTGCGGGTGCGGCGCTTGATCTCCTGCTGGATGGCACGTTCGATCGGATTGGCGGTGCGCATCCGGCGCCGATGCGCTTGCGGATGGCCAGGGTGGGGGCGTGATGGATGGCGTTCTGGGCCAGATGGAACTGGCAGCGCTGCCATGTGGCACCGCCGAGGACCGCCTTGCGGGCGGCGCGCAGGCCGGGGTGGTCGTCGCTGACGACGACCGTCACCCCGCGCAGCCCCCGGCTGACAAGGTCGTTGAGGAAGTCGCGCCAATGGACCTCGGCCTCGGACAGGGCGCAGGAGACGCCCAGCACGCGGCGGCGCCCGTTCGGGGTGATGCTCACGGCGGACAGGATGGCGGCATCACGGACCACGCCGTTGTCCCGGACCTTTTCATAGCGGGCGTCGAGGAACAGGTAGGTGACCGGTTCGAGTTGCCGCCTCCGCCAGGCATCGAGCTCATCGTCCAGCAGGGCGGCGGCGCGGCTGACCTGGGTCGAGGACAGGCTGTCCAGCCCGAACTCCTTCATGACCTTGGCGGCGTCGCGGGTGGAGACCCCCTGCACGTACATCTGGGCAATGGCCAGCATGACGGCGCGTGAACTGCGCCGGCCGCGCTCCAGGGACTGGGGATAGAAGGGCTCTTCGTGCCCGCGCGTCTTGGGGACCTGGACGGTCAGCGTCCCGGCCGGCGTGTCGACCGCCTTGGGCTTGTCGCCGTTGGCATAGCCCTGGCGGTCGTCTTTGCGTTCGTACCGGCCGGCGCCGATGTGCTGATCGCGCTCGGTCCGCATGGCCAGTTCGAACAGGGCGGTGAACACCCTGGCCATGCCGTCCGGTCCGGTTTTGATCAGCGGTTCCAAGAGCGTGTCCATGATGGTAACAGGGCGTTCGCGCATTCCGGTCTCCTTTTGGTCGAGGAAACACCGGAATGTGGGGCGTCCACGCGCGAGGCAACCCCTCGCGGGTGGGCTGACCCGGCCGCCGCCCGGCCGATTTTACAGACCTCAAGTTACACTGCCCAGGAGGGCCGCCCTCTTACCCTGGAGGGTCTTTCCCTCAACACCCTGAGAAACCAAAGAAAAAGGGGAGGGGTCTGGCGGAGCCTCCGCAGCGGGCATGAGGGGCGCGTGGGGGCTCGGACCCCGAAGGGTCGAGACGTTTCAGGCGGCACAGTGCGCCAAAGTGCGGTCCGGCAGGACCGGACACGTCCTATCCCGTGGCTTGCCATGGCTGTGGAGCCACAGCCGTCTGATGGACGCGACCCGGACCCCAGGCGTCACAGCGCGACAGGATCCTCGCAAATCCAAGAGTCCGTCTTGAATTTTCAAGGACACCAATCCGACAGACTATCATTGCAATCCGAAAGCCTGCTTTTTAATATGCGAGGATGATCACGCGCCGAGCCTTCCAGACCGTCCAGCAGGCCCTGACCCGACAGGCCGCCGTCGCCCTGATCGGGCCACGTCAGGTCGGCAAGACCACCCTGGCCCAGGACATCGCCGACGGAACCGATGCCCTCTATCTCGATCTGGAATCGCGAGCGGACCGGGACAAACTCGCCGACCCGGCCTTGTTCCTCTCGGCCTACGAGGACCGGCTCGTCATCCTCGACGAGATCCACCGCGTGCCGGAGGTGTTCCAGGAGCTGCGGGGCCTGATCGACAAGGGCCGGCGGACGGGCAACCGCACCGGACGGTTTCTCATCCTCGGATCGGCCTCCATGGACCTGCTGCGGCAGTCCGGGGAGAGCCTCGCGGGGCGGATCGAGTACGTCGCGTTGAACCCGTTCGATGTGTTGGAGGCAGCCCCCGATGGCGACGCCCTGCGCAGGCTGTGGGTGCGGGGCGGTTTTCCGGACAGCTTTCTTGCCACCAGCGATGGCGACAGCTTGGCGTTTCGGCAGGACTTCATCCGCACATACCTTGAACGCGACGTGCCGCAGTTCGGCCGCCGCATCCCGGCCGAGACCCTTGAGCGGCTCTGGACCATGCTGGCCCATAACCAAGGGGGCCTGCTCAACGCGTCGCGACTGGCCTCGGGGTTGTCGATCACCGCGCCCACGGTGACCAGCTATATCGACCTGCTGGCGGACCTCCTTCTGGTTCGCCGTTTGACACCCTTCCACGCCAACGTCGGCAAGCGCCTCACCAAATCACCCAAGGTCTATGTCCGGGACAGCGGCTTGGTCCACGCCCTGCTTGGCCTGGAGGACTACAACGATATCGCCGGGCATCCGGTTGTGGGGCCGAGTTGGGAAGGCTTCGTCATCGAAACCCTGTTGGCGGTCGCCCCGCCCCGAACCCGGGCCAGCTTCTACCGCACCGCCGCCGGCGCCGAAATCGACCTGCTGCTGGAGATGCCCGGCAAGGGTGGCCTGTGGGCCATGGAGATCAAGCACGGGCTCTCGGCCAAGCCCACCAAGGGCTTCCACAATGCCCGGGATGACCTGAACCCGGCCCGCGCGTTCGTGGTCACGGCCGGCGAAGAGAGCTACCCGATTGCGGACGATGTGGAGGCCATCGGATTGAGAGCCATGGCGGAATTGATCGCGGGGGGATGAGGGCATCCCGGGTGATCCGGTTTCAATCCGCGCCCCCGCGCGGGGGGCGACAAGGCGATTTCCAGCAGATCAGCGACAGCGGCGAGTTTCAATCCGCGCCCCCGCGCGGGGGGCGACGGGATCACGGTGAAACTCGGCGTGCGTTCCTTGTGTTTCAATCCGCGCCCCCGCGCGGGGGGCGACGTCGGCTGGAGGCGCGAACGGGTCATCGAAAGGGATGTTTCAATCCGCGCCCCCGCGCGGGGGGCGACGCGGACAGCCCAGGGTTCGCGGCCAGGACAGCGGGTTTCAATCCGCGCCCCCGCGCGGGGGGCGACCTGCCCCGGTTGCTACGCTGATCTCGACTACGATGTTTCAATCCGCGCCCCCGCGCGGGGGGCGACACGGATGTCGGCGATTTCGTGGTCAAACCAACTGTTTCAATCCGCGCCCCCGCGCGGGGGGCGACCACAACCCACGCGCACATAGCCCATGAGGGTGTCGTTTCAATCCGCGCCCCCGCGCGGGGGGCGACTAGCCTTCCCGCGCAGGTCGGCCAGCTTTGCTTCGTTTCAATCCGCGCCCCCGCGCGGGGGGCGACATCGACAGGCCCAGGCGGATCGCGTCCAGGAATATATGTTTCAATCCGCGCCCCCGCGCGGGGGGCGACCCGCGACTATGGGAACGTCGATAGTCTCTCCATACGTTTCAATCCGCGCCCCCGCGCGGGGGGCGACGTCGGTGATCTGCTCGGTGCGGCTCTTGGTCGGCTGTTTCAATCCGCGCCCCCGCGCGGGGGGCGACCGGCTTCGGCCGGGGCGCCACGAACCGAGAGGGAGTTTCAATCCGCGCCCCCGCGCGGGGGGCGACGAAGGTGACGCGGACCTTGAGGGCAGGCTGAAGGTTTCAATCCGCGCCCCCGCGCGGGGGGCGACTCATGGCCCGGTCGACAGTCATGGCGGTCGAGGAGTTTCAATCCGCGCCCCCGCGCGGGGGGCGACGGCCATGCAAGGCATAATGCTCGGCGGCGCTCTCGTTTCAATCCGCGCCCCCGCGCGGGGGGCGACCCGATGGCTGGCGTAGACACCTTGGCTTGCGCCGAGTTTCAATCCGCGCCCCCGCGCGGGGGGCGACCAGCGTCAGTTACGGCCTCGGTAGCAAATCCAACGTTTCAATCCGCGCCCCCGCGCGGGGGGCGACACACCGTGTCGTTGGCCGCCTGCCAGTCGCACAGGTTTCAATCCGCGCCCCCGCGCGGGGGGCGACGTGGAACTGGTTCACCCCGCGTGGCGTGCCGATGTTTCAATCCGCGCCCCCGCGCGGGGGGCGACCTTGGTCAGGCCCAGTTCGCGCGCGATGGGCTTGTTTCAATCCGCGCCCCCGCGCGGGGGGCGACGTGATCTGGCGCCGGTCCATGTTGCTGATCATCGCGTTTCAATCCGCGCCCCCGCGCGGGGGGCGACGGCCCGACCCGATGGCCTGGGCATCACCAGCCAGTTTCAATCCGCGCCCCCGCGCGGGGGGCGACGCCCTTGCCGTCCTGGCCGGTGTCTTCGGCGGCCTGTTTCAATCCGCGCCCCCGCGCGGGGGGCGACCCGCCGGGAGTAGATGACGCCCGCGCGCGTGCGGGAGTTTCAATCCGCGCCCCCGCGCGGGGGGCGACTGGGGCACCGCCCGAGCCATCGGCCCCGGCACGCTGTTTCAATCCGCGCCCCCGCGCGGGGGGCGACGCGTCCCCGCGCTGCTGGCGGGCGATGGTGGACTGTTTCAATCCGCGCCCCCGCGCGGGGGGCGACCTGGCCCGACCCGATGGCCTGGGCATCACCAGCCAGTTTCAATCCGCGCCCCCGCGCGGGGGGCGACCCAGGTCCTCGTACAGCGAGTGCGCGGCGGTATAGTTTCAATCCGCGCCCCCGCGCGGGGGGCGACACAAATCGTCTTTCCCCCACCGGTGGGGAGCGCGTTTCAATCCGCGCCCCCGCGCGGGGGGCGACTCCGTCTCTGTAACCCGTTGCCGCAGATAAGAAAAGCGCATATCCGACGCCAACCCGCTCTTGTGTCGTGGCGACGGACCATCCGCACGGGTCCTCATCCTTCACACTGTCAAAGATCACAACGACTTGGCGTTGGCGCGAACCTCCCGGGGTTCCGACGTCCGCTTGGGGTCCGCGCGCCCTCAAACGGATCGGCCACCAGCGGCGTCACAGAAGGAGGGGACCATCAAGGTCAAGCGGTCGGCGTCCGCCAATATGCTCGATCTTGCGTTTCCCGTCCGCCCCCAGGAAATAGACCCGCAGGCTGTCCCGCTCGGTATCCATTTCGTCGATGAGCCGTTGGCGCAGGGCGACCCATGCCGCCGGGGTGATCTCGCACTCGAACACCGAAAACTGCACCCGCTGGCCGTGATCCTGACACGCCCTGGCAATGCGCCGCAAACGGCGGCGGCCGGCCGGATCCGTCGTTTCCACGTCGTAGCTTACCACCACCAGCATTCCGGTCCCTTTCCGCGCGTGGGTTCAATCAATCACCTCAGCGCCACAGGCAGGGCGGATAGCCATCCAGGTCGCCGCGCAGGTGGCGTTTGAACAACAGCGCCTGGAGATGCCAAAACAGGCCGATGGGAACCACTTCGTCCAGGTAAGGGTGACGCCGCTCGTCGCGTTTCCGCTCCTGCCAGGCCTCGATCACGGTGCGCCGGGTGGCGTCGGTCATGGTGACGGCGCCGCCCTCCTCGGTTCGGAAGCCCTCCTTGCGAACCTGGCCACGGTTGACCAGGGTCAGTGCCAGGCGGTCGGCGAGGACCGTGCGAAATTCCTCCATCATGTCCAGCGCGAGACCGGGGCGACCGGGCCGGTCGCGGTGCAGGTATCCGACCTGAGAATCCAGTCCCGTGGCCTCCAACGCCGCGCGGATGTCATGGGCAAGCAGCGTGTACAGGAACGACAGCAGAGCGTTCACGGGATCCAGCGGTGGACGCCGGGTGCGCCCAGTGAAGGACAGCCCCTGATCGCCGCCGCCAAGCAGGGCGGGAAAGGCCGCCCAGTAGGTCCGCGCGGCCTCGCCTTCCAGGCCACGGAGCGCGTCAACCGTGGTTTCGCGCGGCAACCGCCCCAACAGCCCGTCCAGGCGCTCTACGGCCTCTGTCAGGTGTGGCGCGTTCGCCTTGCCGGAGGCCTCCCGCGCGGCGCGCCGCATCACGAGCCGGGCGTTGGCGATCTTGCCGGTCAGGAAGGCGCGGGCCAGATCGGCCGAGGCCACGGGATCGTCGGCCTTGCGGTATTGGGTCCGACGCACGAGCACACTGCCGGAGGTGGCGCCCTCCAGCCGGGCCAGGAAGCGGCCGGACGCGGTCAGGTGGGTCAGGGCCACGCCGTTCTCGGCGCAGTGCGCCAGGGCGTGGGGGCTGTGGGACACGCGCCCCAGGCAGACCACGCTTTCCAGGCCGGCGATGGGAATGCGGGTCGGCGGCCGGTCATCAATCCTGACCGCCAGGCTTTCCCCCTCTTTCGCGACGTAGGCCCCCTCGGTGGCAATGAACAAAGTGTTCAGAAGGCGCTTCATGGGTCGGCGTCCTCCTTGGGGTCTGGGTCCGCCAGCCGCCGCGCCACCCAGGCGGCCACCGCCCCGCCGCCGCCGCGCGTCGGCCGGCGAACGGCGTCGGGACGGCAGATCGGCAGCAGGGAACAGGCCTTGCATGGCGCCACGTCGGGCGGTGGCGGGGTGACGCCGGTTTCGAACAGAGCGTGGACAGCGGCGGCGACTTCAATGGTGCGCCGACGCAAGGTGTCGTCGAACATCACGTCGGTGCGCCGCCGCCGCTCGCCGTAGAACAGGGCGCCGGCGGGCACGGGGCGGCCAAGTATCTCCTCCAGGCAGAGCGCCTGTGCGCACAGTTGCACCCGATCCTCGTCGCCGCGCTTGGGTCGGCCCCGCTTGTGCTCCACCGGAAACGGAACCGCCGGCCCGCCGGACGGCGCCGGGTGGAACTCCACGACGTCAGCCCGGCCAACGAGCCCGAGGGCAAACGAACGCAAGGGCACGCCGGTGGCGCGGCGAACACCGTCGCGGGCCGCCACGCCGGCCTTGTCCACGCGCTCATGCGCGGCGCGCCCCTCGGCGGTCAGGGCGCTCTCGACCCAGGCCTGCTCCAGGTGGATCAGCGCGCACTGGCGCGGACACACCACGAAGTGTTGCAGGGCCGAGAGCGGGACCAGGGCATCCTCGGCGTACACCGGCCGGGCCTCGGCTACACCAACTCCAGCACCTCGATCCCGGCGGGCAGGTCGGCGCGGTCGAGGGTGACGGTGAAATCGGTGAAAGCCCTTGGGGTCTCCTTCGGGTCGTTCTGCTCGACCGTGATCCGCTCGAACAGCTTGTGGGCCGGGGCGTTGCCCAGCCTGCCGTCATGCCGGAAGACAATCAGCCGGCGGGTGGCCATCAAGCCCCGGGCGGCGGAGCGGTCGAAGTCGAACATGGTGCCCAGGGCCTCCCACAGCAGCGACAGGTCGCCGTCGGAAAAGCCGGTCCCGTTCGCGCCGTCGGCCAGATGCGGCGAGACGAAGCCGTGCGCCCGGTACAGGCCATAGGCGACGGTGGCCTTGCCGCCCATTTCGGTGCGGCCACCCTCGGCCGCGCGGGCCTCGGTCTCGCGGGCGACACGGGTGATGGTGTGATCGACCGGCAGCACCCGGTTTTCCGAGCGGGCGAAGGTCATCTGCACGGGTCCGCGCACCTGGCCGGCGTTGAACTTCTTGGTCGACATCACGGCGCCGAAAGCGCGCACGTCGAAGAAGTTCTCGCACATGAAGCGACGGGCGGTTTCCTCGGAGGCCTTCTCGCCTTCCTTCAGCCCCTTGTAGGCGTCGGCCCGCTGGATCTGGAGCACCGAGCCCTCGCGAACGTAGATGGCGTTGGGCGGTGCGTCCTCATGCTTGATGCCGACGTAGTTGCGCACCTTGCGCTTCAGGGCCACGTCGGTGACCAGGCCGTGGCCGGTCTCGGGATCAACGCGCGGCAGGTTGCCGGCGTCCGGGTCGCCGTTGGGGTTGCCGTCCTTGACGTCAAACAGCAGCACGAAGTCATGGCGGTTCTGGATGGGGGTGGTCATGGCTCAGGCCTCCGTCTCTTCGGTGTCGTCGTGGGGGTCGGAAAGGGCGTCCTCGGGCAGGGCGTCTTTCGCTGGCCAGAGCGCTGCCCTTTGGTGGTGATAGCCGAGGATGTAGCGCCCCTGGTCTTCAAGCGTCAGGGTGGCTGGGAAGCCGTCGTTCGCCGGTATTTTGTCGAGAATGGAGTCGAACTCCTTTTCCCGCTTCCGAACAAACCCCGGCTTGCTATGGCGCAGTTTCTTGAGATGCGCGTCGCGCAGCTTCATGAGGTCCCTGACCACGGAACGCGGCGCGGTCATGACGGCTGAGAAGTACCGGTCCCGAATCGTGGCGTTGATGGACGCATCGGACCCCCTTGCCCTGACAGACTGGTATTGCACGTCCTCCAGCACAGCGAACAGGCGACCCAGCAGGTAGCCGGGGTTGGTGTTTTCGGGATCGAGGCTCACGGTGATCTCCTTTGCGGGCATGTCGGACAGGCGGGTGCGGCGGTTGAGGGATGCCTTGATGAGCGCGGCCCGCACGCGCGTGACGGACTGGCGGCGCTCCCCAGAGCGCGGGTCACGTTTTCCCTGCTCCGCGCGGCAACGCTCGACAACGCGTGCCAGCAGGGTTGCCGGATAGGGCGTTCCCTTGAGGATCGCGGTCATCATTTCGGCGGCGAGGGCCGGGCGCAGTCTTTTCGGACGAAGATTATCAATGTCATTGTCCTTAGATGCGGCAGCGAGCAACCGCCGCAGGCCCGGGGTTTCGGACGGACCGTCGAAGCCGTCGACGGTCAGGTCCTCGAAGTGTTGGGCGAACCGCTCCAGCAGGTCGCCCACCGTACCCTCGTGCCACAGCCGCACGGCCAGCCGCGCCGCGTTGGGGGCCAGGGCGAGCACGTAATACGGCGTCGGGTCGTCGAAGGCCGGCGGGCGACCGCCGCGCCGGGCGCTGGTCAGGGCGGCGCGAACCGCGCTGCCGTCGGCTTCCGTCTGGACCGCCGGGGGCCAGAACACCATGGGGATGTCGGCTTCCAGAGGTGTTGTCTCGGCGGCCCAGAAGACAAACGTGACCTCGCCCTCGACATGATGGTGGGTGTGGTTGTCTCGGCGGAGGAGTTGCTCCAAAGCCTTGACATAGGCGTCGGCAGTATGTCGTCCGACAGGGGCATTCAGCCCTTGCGTCCAGCCATGCGACGTAAACGCATCTTCTTTGAACGAAACAAGTCGAACTCCCATGGACTGGGCTGTCCCCATTCCATAAATAGCAGGGTGTAGCCTAGCCAAGAACTCGCGGTGCCCCGTGACCAAGCATCGAACTTCGGTGTCGCTCTCGCCCTCTGCTTCGGCCAGGGCGGCGATGGCCTCGCGCACGGCGGGGCGCTCGCACACCAATCGGGCCTCGCCGGCGAGCTTGAAGGAGACGTTGGCGTTGGCCGCCGTGACCTCCGCCCACCGTGGGTTGGCGGTGAGATCTGAAAAGTCGCCCGCCTCCAGGAAGGCGCGCACGGCGTCGAGGCCGTCGTCGTCACCCACCGTCTCGGCCAGCGCGCGCAGGCGCTCCAGGAACGCGGCGTGACGCACCGGCACCTTGGCGGCCTGCTTGGCCTTAGCGCCGTCGCGCGGGATGCCGAAGACGTACTCGGGATTGTCCCAAAGAGCATTCGGAACGATTTGATCAGACGTTCGAGACACTCTGAAGGGGACCACAAATGGGGCGCCCCGCTTGCCGTCGCCGGTGGCGATCAAGGTCCGGTAGCGGCCATCCGGGTGAAGCTCGACGATCCAACGGATCTCGGCTTGTTGGAAGCCGAATGGCTGTATGGCACCTTTGGCGCCCTCGGCCAGCAGACGGTCGTAATAGGCGGTCAGGGCTTGCAGGATCATCGCATCACCTCCGGCGCGTCGGGGCGCGGCACGGTCATGCGGCCGTTCTCCAGTTTCGCCTCGAAGAACAGGGGCGTGGGCGTCGGCCCCGCGTGGTCGATGTCGAGCAGCATCCAGCCCAGATCCCGGGTCTCGGGGATGGGCGCGGGCGTGGCCTCGTCCACCGGCTCGAAGTCGGCGGCGAACTCGCGCGTGCCCAGATAGGGGCGGTGGAAGCACTGCCCGGCGGCGGCGCGGCGGCGGAACATCTCGTGGTACTTCTGAAGGCTGTCCCCGGCGCCGGCCCGGGGCGTCAGGTCGATGCGGGCGTGGATCACGTAATCCACGTTCTTCAGCAGGATCGCCGCGCGCTGTTGTCGGTCGGCCACCGTATCGATACCCAGTGCCGCCGTGCCGCCGCCCATGACCTTGCGGACGTTGGCCAGCGAGGCGCGGTGCCCCACCTCGTTGCGGCGCACGGTCTCGCGGGCGATGGGGGCCAGCACGTCGATACCCTCGACGATCCAGCGCATCTGCGGCTTCCAAAGGATGGCCTCCAGGACGCCCCGCGCCGCCGACGGCGTGATGACGTCGTAGCTGACCCGCTCGGTCTTCATCTCCGGGCGTGAAAAGCAGGCGTTCCGCCCACGGACCCTGAGACTGAGAGGGGCCGAATGTCCTGATTCGTTCGGCATGTTGCCTCCTTCACGTGCGTGCCTAATGGATGAGTGCCGCGTCACCCTCGAACCGCAGGCCGACCTCGGCGTCGTAGAAATCCGCGCGTTCCAGCACGATCAGGCCCTCCACCTCGGCCAAAGCACCGGCGTCCGAAAGGGCTTGATGCGCCTGACGGGTGACCGGCACGGTGAAGCGTTGTAGCCGACGCAGCAGGTCGCGCGACGGCCCGTCGCGGCGCAGGGTCTCGATCAGGTCCCTGCCGTCTCCGAAGGGCACGAGGACGGGAGTCTGACCGTCCTCGATCATCCGGAAGGCCTCGGCGGCGGATCGGAATTGGAACGCCAGGGGGTCGCCCTCGCGTCGCTGTTTGCCCATCCGCAGAAGCTTGCAGATGCCCGGATCGTCCAGGGCCTCCCCCTTGGCGAAGTACAAGTCCTGGAAAAAGCACTGGAACGCCTCGGGATTCAGGGCCGCGGAACCTTGCTCGCGCAGGATCGGCTCCGCCGCCGCCGCCGCCTGTCCGAGATGCCCCTTCGGGGGTCGCGTTTCGGGCCTGAAAACGACGAAGCGGCCGAGCCCGTCCAGCTTCCCTTCCCGATTGCAGCGCCCGGCCGCCTGGGCGAGGCTGTCGAGCCCGGCCATGGCCCGGAACACCGCCGGGAAATCGAGGTTGACCCCGGCCTCGATCAGGGAGGTGCTGACCACATGGATCGGCTTGCCGTCCTTCAGGCGCTGACACACGGCGTCGAGCAGCCCCGCGCGATGGGCCGCGCACTGCCAAGTGGACAGGTGGATCGTTCCGGCCGGCAGCCGCTCATGCAAGGCACGCGCATCGGCACGGGTGTTGACGATGGCCAGCGCTTGGCGTTCCTCCGCGATCTCCGCCGCCAGATCGTCCCACGACGTAACGTTCGGGCGCACCTCCATCCGCACCCGTTCCAGCACCGCGAACAGGCGCGGCGGGTCGGGGGCGATCTCGGTCGGCGTCGGCAGATCCGGGAACACCGCGCCCAGCGCCGGCTGGGTGGCCGTGCAAAGCACCACCGTGGCGCCAAAATGGCGCAACTGGTCGATCATCATGGTGATCGGCTTCAACAGGTGCGCCGGCAGCGCCTGCGCTTCGTCCAGGACGACCACGGAGCCGGCGATGTTGTGCAGCTTGCGGACCCGCGAGGTGCGGCTGGCGCACAGGGACTCGAACAACTGGACAGTGGTGGTGACAACCACGGGCGCGTCCCAGTTCTCCGACGCCAGTCGCGCCCGGGGCGAGACGTCGTCCGGGTCCAGGTTGCTGTGGTGCTCCAACACACCGTCCAGATTGCCGAAGGCCTTGCGGAAATCGTTAGCCGTCTGATCGATGATGCTGGTAAAGGGCGCGGCATGGATCACCCGCCGCAGACCGTTCGCAAGGGCGTGGTCGAGGGCGAAGGTCAGGCCGGACAGGGTCTTGCCGCCGCCGGTCGGCACGGTGAGTGAGAACAGCCCCGGCGGATCAGTGGCCCGGGCGCGGCAGGCGGCCAGCACCTCGGCTCGCACGGCGTTGACCCGTCCGCTCGCGCCATCGAACCCTGACATATAAGCGTCCAGGCGCGCCTTGAGGGCGGTCAGCTCCGGCCAACCGGCGCGCGCACCGGCCCGCGCATCATCAAAGAATTCTTCGGTGTCCAGGAAGTCGGCATCGAACAGGGCCGATGCCAGCATCCGGATCCAAAGCGCGGCATCGACGTCCGCAGGCGTCGAGAGAGACGCCGTCTGGTTCAGAATATCGCCAGGTGGCGCGGCGGCGCGCATCGCCTCCAGATGGCGGCGATCCGACAGGCGTTCATCGAGCCCGCGCCGGCCGCCGGCCGCGTTCCAGTCGGCCAGGCCGGCATGGTGACCGGCGATGACGTAGGCCAACAGGCGCCCGACATACGGACCGAGCTGTTCCATCTCCACCGCCCACTGCGCGCCGGCGGTGGAATGATCGACTCGACGCCGCCCGGACGGTGCGCTCTGGCCCTCCAGATGCGCGTGCGTGTCGGCGGCCCGGATCATCGCTTGAAAGTCGGCGGCATACTTGCCCAGGTCGTGCCACAGCCCCGCCAAGCGCGCCATATCCCCGGCGCCGAACGCGGCGGCGAAAGCGGCGGCCCGGTCTGCCGTACCCTTGAGGTGATCGGTCAGGCCGTGGGTGGCCCTGTCCGAGGCGCGCAGGTGCGCGATGGGTGATGACGTCTTGTTCACGATCAACCTCTCTCTTCAGCACGACGGGAGTGCCCTGGCTCGGGTCTTGTCGACATCGGATCGAGATCGCGCGAACGGTGTCGGCCGAACGTTCCGGATGGACAAGTCTGGACCGAGCGGCATTCTGCCGTATCCGGGGTGCCCAAACCGGTCACTCCGGGTTACGGCAGCGCCTTCCAGCTTCGGCGGTGGGGATGGGCCATGTCGGCCAATTCGGGCGGCGAAAGCACCACCACCGCATCGCCCCAGGTGTACAGGTGCCAAGCCATCTCCAGCAGGCCGCCGGCGCGGAAGCGAACGATCAGGGATCCGTCCGGCTGATCCTCCAGCGTCTGGTCCGGGTGGAAGACGAAGGCCTTGGCTTCGGCGGCGGCCTCAGGGGCGAACCGCCACACCACATCAACGGGGTCTTCCTGGAACACCCCGAAGGCCCGGCGCGCGAATGCGCCCAGGTCGAAGTCAGGATCGCGTTCGGCCGGCTGGTCCAGCGGCTCGATGGCCGCGATGCGCGGCAAGCTGAAGGTCCGCACGCCCTCGACCGCCGGCTCGCTCTGGCGGCCGACCAGATAATGCCGGTGACCGTGCAGCACACCATAGGGATGCACGATGCGCGCCGTCGGCGTCGGATCGCGGCGCGAACCGTAGGTCAGGCGCACGGCGACCCCGGCTTTCAGTGCCTCGCGCAGGGTGGTCACGATCTCTGGGTTCAGGTAAGGGCGCGGTCCCGGGCGGCAGGCCAGCCCTTCGGCCTCCAGGAGGGCTTCCAGGTCCGGCTCGACCCGGCGTGCGTGCGCGATAGGCATGAGAGCCTTCAGCTTGGCCGCCAACGCCGCCAGTGTGGCGGCCTCCACCGTGCGGTTCTGGTCCTCCATCAGGCGGACGGCGGATTCCAGCACGGCGAGGTCGTCGGCCGGCACGGACACCAGCCGGTCCAGCGTGCCCGGCGGGATGTGCCAACGTTTCTGACGGTCCTCACCCTCGGTCTCGACGGCCTGGGGAAAGACGCGCAACACCGCGTCCTTCATGCGCATGGCGGTGCGGCGGGCGACGCCGAATCGATCCTGGATCTGGCGCAGGGTGACGCCGGAACGCGCCGCCTGCATGTCCAGGGCCAGGGTCAGCAGGGTCTCGCCATTTTCATGGCGCATCGCGGTGGGGTCCTGGTGACGGCGTGGAACGGAAGGCGAACATGTGTGACCGTTTCTGACTCCCTCATGGACGCATATGATGGGGATCGGGATATCGGGAGCCCCCGGATATGGAGTCCGCGCCCATGCCGAAGCCTTCGCGTATCGGCGCCCTGCTGCTGCCGGCCGGACACCTGTGGCTGCGGCGCCGGGACGGCATACTGGTGCTACCGCCCTGGCAAGGACGCCTGCGCGCGGCTTGGGTGACCGAGACTGGCACACCGCAGGCGTTCACGCAAAGGGTGGTTTTGTTCGACCGACGCGGTGTCTGGCTGTGGCCGTCGCCGCTGCTGCATGACGATGCGGAAGCAGGGGGCCACGCCGACTACGCCGCCTTCTTCGCGGCGATCCCTGTCGCGGCGCGGTTGCGCATGGCCGGGGAGGCCGTGGATGTCGATCCGGCTACGAGCACGATACCGGAGACCTCATAGAGTTTGGTGGGCCATAGGTTAACCAGGACCATCCCCAAGGCGGGTGAGGCGACGGTACCAATATGCCAGGACGGGGTCTGAAATTCAGGCATCCGACGGCACGGATCGGCTCAGAGGTCCGCCAAAACATCCCCCCGCCTGCTTCCCCCATGCTTCCCCGGGTTTCGCGCACGAAAAAGGGCGCCCCCTGTTGGGTCTTTGGGGCGCCCTGCAAAGTCTTGATTTTGCTTCGGAAAAACTGGAGCGGGCGATGAGATTCGAACTCACGACCCCAACCTTGGCAAGGTTGTGCTCTACCCCTGAGCTACGCCCGCATCCTGGGTCGGACACGCCGCCCGCCGGCCCCCACGAAACGCGACCGGGGACGGGCCGTGCCCGTCGAGGTGCGCGACTATACTCGGCTGGCCGCCCAATGCAACAGGGAATTTTCGACCCGCGTCGGGGTCCTGCGCCGCCGCCCGCGCCGCTGCTCGCGCCGCCCCCTGCACACCCAGCCGGCGCACCCATCCCGCCGGCGCGGGCCGGGGCCGAGACCACTTGCCTCGCGCCCCCGTCCCGACCAAGTATGGGCGCAGGATCACGTCTTCGGCCGCTGCCGGGCGCGGTATCGCTCCGCATCGCCCCCGCCAACCGGCCCGGACACCACCAAGATACCAAACACCACTAAGACACCAACACGGGCAAGACACACAAAAAAACGGGACGCACCATGGCACTGATTCTGGATGGCGAGAGCACCACCGTCGGCACCGCGGCCCCCGCGGCCGGCGGCGATCTCATTAAGGACGGCACCACCGAAAGCTTCATGGCCGACGTCATCGAGGCGTCGAACCACGTTCCGGTGGTGGTGGACTTCTGGGCGCCCTGGTGCGGCCCGTGCAAGACCCTCGGCCCGATGCTGGAGAAGCTGGTGCGGCAGATGGGCGGCGCCGTACGCATGGTCAAGATCAACGTCGACGAGAACCAGCAACTGGCGGCGCAGCTGCGCGTCCAGTCGGTTCCCACGGTGTACGGCTTCCGCCAGGGCCGGCCGATCGATGCCTTCGCCGGTGCGTTGCCGGAAAGCCAGATCAAACAGTTCCTGAAGACCCTGACCCACGGCGCGACCAATACCGTCGACGCCCTGCTGGAGCAGGCGCGCGAAGCGATGGACGGCGGCGACTTCGAGGGCGCCCTGGGGCTGTACCAGCAGGTCCTGCAAGCCGACCAGGGCAACACGAAAGCGATCGCCGGCTATCTGCGCGCCCTGGTCGGCAACGGCCAGTCCGGCGACGCGGCCCAGATCCTCGCCCAGTTGCCCGCCGAACTGCTGGCGGATCCGGACATCGCCGCGGCCAAGACCAAGCTGGAGCTGTCCCAGGAGAGCGCCGGACCGGTGACCGACCTGAAGGCACGGGTCGAGGCCGACCCCGACGACCACCAGGCGCGCTATGACCTGGCCAACGCGCTCTATGCCGCCGACCGCACCGAGGAAGCGGTCGATGAACTGCTAGAGCTGTTCCGCCGCGACCGGGCCTGGAACGAGGACGCGGCGCGTCAGCGCCTGTTGAAGATCTTCGAGGCCCTGGGTCCCGGTCATCCGGTGGCCGCCAAGGGCCGGCGCCGCCTGTCGGCGCTGATTTTTGCCTGACCCCTTCACGCCTGACCCCTTCACGCCTGACCCCTTCACGAAAGACCCCACGGCATGGTGCGGACGTTCCAGCCCCGGTTCGACGAACTGCCGGACACGGTGCCTGTGTTTCCCCTGACCGGCGCCCTGCTCCTGCCCGGCGGGCGGTTGCCGCTCAACATCTTCGAGCCGCGCTACCTCAGCATGGTGGAGGACGCGCTGGCCGCCGGCCGTCTGATGGCCATGGTGCAACCGCGCGGCGACGAGGCGGAAACGCAGGAGGCGACTCCGGCTCTGTACGACGTGGGCTGCCTGGGCCGGATCATCTCGTTCGAGGAAACGCCGGACGGCCGCCTGTTGATCACCCTGCTGGGCCTGAACCGGTGCCGCCTGGGCGAGGAACTGCCGCTGACCCGGGGCTATCGCCGCGTGCGGGCGGACTATGCGCCGTATCCGCGCGACCTGGACGACACGGCGCCCGTCGACATCAACCGCGACAAGCTGTTCGCCGCGCTGAAGCCGTTCGCCGCCGGGCACGGCCTGTCCTTCAACTGGGACATCATGCGCGAGGTGGAGACGCGCCCGCTGATCACATCGCTGGCCATGGCCTGCCCGTTCGAGCCGCGCGAGAAGCAGGCCCTGTTGGAGGCCGAAACGCCGCAGGCGCGGGCCGAGCTGATGCTGGCGCTGCTGGAAATGGGGGCCATCGGCGCGACGGCCGGGGGCGGCGCGCGGCAGTAGGCAGGCGGACGGCCGCCGCGTCTTGCCCGGCGCGCGGGGTCGTGCCATGTCTTGCCTCCGCCAAACAGACACACCGAACCCCGACAGGAGACCCCGCGCCATGCCCCGCACGCTGTTCGACAAGATTTGGGCCAGCCACCTGATCGAGCGTCAGGACGACGGCACCTGCCTGATCTATATCGACCGGCACATGGTGCACGAGGTCACCAGCCCGCAGGCGTTCGAGGGCTTGCGCCTGGCCAAGCGCACGGTGCGAGCACCCAAGGCGACTCTGGCGGTGGCGGACCACAACGTGCCGACCACCGACCGCGCCGCCGGCATCGCCGACCCGGAAAGCGCCTTGCAGGTGCAGACGCTGGAGGACAACTGCCGCGATTTCGGCGTGCAGTACCTGTCCATGGCCGACGTTCGCCAGGGCATCGTGCACATCGTCGGGCCGGAGCAGGGCTTCACGCTGCCCGGCGCCACCATCGTCTGCGGCGATTCGCACACCTCGACGCACGGCGCGTTCGGCGCCCTGGCCTTCGGCATCGGCACGTCGGAGGTCGAGCACGTGCTGGCCACCCAGACCCTGCGCCAGAGCCCGGCGAAGAACATGCGCGTGCTGGTCAAGGGCCAAGTCGGTACCGGGGTGACCGCCAAGGACATTGTCCTGGCCATCATCGGCCGTATCGGCACCGCTGGCGGCACCGGCCATGTCATCGAATACGCCGGCGAGGCCATCCAGGCGCTGTCCATGGAAGGCCGCATGACGGTCTGCAACATGAGCATCGAGGCGGGCGCGCGGGCCGGCCTGATCGCCCCGGACGAGACCACGTTCGCCTACATCAAGGGCCGGCCCATGGCGCCCAAGGGCGCGGCGTGGGAAGCGGCCGTGTCCTGGTGGAAGACGTTGCACTCCGATCCCGACGCCACGTTCGACAAGGAGGTGGTGATCGACGCGGCCGACATCGCGCCGCAGGTGACCTGGGGCACCAGCCCGGAGAACGTGTTGCCCATCACCGCCGCCGTGCCCGACCCGGCGGCCGAATCCGATCCCAACCGCCGCGCCGCCATCGAACGATCCCTGGCCTACATGGGCCTGACCCCGGGCACCAGGCTGACCGACATCCCCGTCGACCGCGTGTTCATCGGCTCGTGCACCAACGGCCGAATCGAGGACCTGCGTGCCGCCGCCGCCCTGGCCAAGGGGCGCAAGGTCGCCGACGGCGTCGGCGCCATGGTGGTGCCGGGCTCCGGCCTGGTGAAGGAGCAGGCCGAGGAGGAAGGCCTGGACCGCGTGTTCCTGGAGGCCGGCTTCGAATGGCGCGAGCCGGGCTGTTCCATGTGCCTGGCCATGAACGCCGACCGGCTGGAACCGGGCGAGCGCTGCGCGTCGACCTCCAACCGCAACTTCGAGGGCCGTCAGGGGCGCGGCGGCCGCACCCACCTGATGAGCCCGGAAATGGCCGTCGCCGCCGCCGTGACCGGGCGTCTGGCCGACGCGCGAGAGCTGGGGTGACGGCGGAGCGGCTTGCTTGACGGCACTCCGCTCTCGGCGTACTTTTTTGACCATAGGCCGCGACCGCGACACTTTCGACCCGGCCAAGGATCGCGCGAACCAGGAAAAGCACGGGGTCTCACTCTCGTTGCTGGGGGCCGTCCTGGCGGGTGAAACCGTGACGTTCCCCGACGAACGGCGAGGATACGGGGAAATCCGCTTCATCACCTTCGGCTATGTCCAAGGGCGCCTTCACGTCGCGGTCTGGACCCAACGCGGCGACACGCTCCGAGCCATCAGCGTTCGAAAGGCCAATGCCAGGGAGCAGAAAAGATATGGATGACGACCTCCCCGACGACTGGGACGACAATCCCGACTGGAGCGCGTACACCCCCCGCCCCCTGACGGACGGCGAACTTCTGATCGTCGCCCGCGCCAAGCTGGGCCTGACCCAGCAGGCGGCGGCGGACCTTCTCGGCATTTCCGTCGCCACCCTGCGCAACTGGGAGCAGAAGCGGACCAAGCCCGAGGGGCCGGGGCGGGTCCTGATCCGCCTGCTCTACGAGCATCCGACCGAGATCCGCGACTGGCTGTCGGCGGCGTGACAGGCTGCCCACGCTTGCGGCGAACCCGCTGTGCGACTAGGATCCGCCGCCAAGCCGCCCGCCGGGCCGGCCATCCGACAACCGGCCCGCATGATCCCCGGGCCCCAGGGAGAGAGACCGACCCATGACCACAGCGACCCTGACTCACGACACCCTTGCCAAGGCCCTGTGGCCGACCCGCGCCGATGCCGGCCCGCTGTCGCCGGTGCTGCGCGCCGTTCTGCTGACCGTGGCCGGCAGCCTGCTGCTGACCCTGTCGGCGAAGATCCAGGTGCCCATGTGGCCGGTGCCCATGACCATGCAGACCTTCGCCGTGCTGGTGATCGGCGCCGCGCTGGGCTGGCGCCTGGGGGCCGCCGCCGTGCTGCTGTATCTGGCCGAGGGCGCGTTCGGCCTGCCGGTGTTCGCCAACACGCCGGAGCGCGGCATCGGGCTGGCCTACATGATGGGTCCCACCGGTGGCTACCTGATCGGGTTCCTGGTCTCCGCCACCGTGCTGGGCTGGCTGGCCGAGCGCGGCTGGGACCGCTCCGTCGTCGGCACCCTGGGCGGCATGACCCTGGGCACCGCCCTCATCTTCGGCTGCGGCTACGCCTATCTGTCCACGCTGATCGGCCCCGAGGCCGCCTGGAGCGCCGGTGTGCTGCCGTTCCTGGTGGGCGCGGCCTTGAAGATCGCGCTGGCGGCGGCGGTGCTGCCGATGGCCTGGACGCTGGTGAACCGGCGCGGCGGCTGATCACGGCCCTCGCCCCTTTGTGCCGACGGCCTGGCCCCCCGCGCGGGGGCCAGCGCTGTTGGACCGCTCATCCTTGGGATATGAGGTCAAGCGTTGGCGCGGGAGCAAGATATGGGCAGGGAAACCGAGTTGCCGAAAGAGGAGGGCGAAGAGAAAGGCGAAGCGTCGACCCTAAAGTACATTGATTTTTTGAGTAGCGTCGCCCCGGACAGGGTATGCCATGTATGCGGACACGATAAGTTTGTTGCGTGTCTTTCCCAGCATGGCCCACAAACATTTCGCGTCACGATTCCTGAACAGGATCGCCATCCGTTTGAAGACGGCTCGGAACCGAGACTGGATTGCTACGCACACTTCTGCGACAGATGCGGCACGGTGACGTTCACGCTTAAGCAGCTTGTCGAGGAACGCACTCATGGCGACGTATAGGGGGGAAAACGTCGTCCCCTTGGCCAACGTTCATCATCCCGGTGGTGGCGATGGCGGTGGAGGTGACATGGACGAGCGCGTCGGGCGACTTGAAGTGGACATGAGGGACGTCAAGGCCGTGTTGAACGACACGGTCGTTCCCGTTTTGGCGCGCATCGATGAACGCCTGAACCACACGGCGACAAAGGCCGAATTGCAGGGGGTCCGTGCCGATCTTGACGGAAAAATCGCCGACCTCGACCACAAGATGGACGGCAAGCTGAACGATCTTGAACGCACGATCGACGGGAAGTTGACTGATCTCGAAGGCAGATGGAACGACAAGCTAGCCAATCTTGAGGGTCGATTGAGTGGAACGCTAACTGATCTCGAGGGCAGATGGAACGACAAGCTAGCCGGTCTCGAGGTTCGGTGGAACGACAGGCTGACCGATCTCCATGTCAGGCTCGCGGAAAAGCCCGGCAAGGGCTTCATCGTGGGCACCGCGCTCACCATCGTCGTCGGCGGGATCACCTTGATTGCCGCGACCATCGCGGGGATGCAGTACTTGCAGACACATTTCTGAACGGAACCGCCGTTGGGCGCATGGCTGTGTTCTCGATGGCCATGATGACGCTCCCGCGGCGACCCGCCATGCCGCACCCCTCACCAGTCCATCGGTGGCGGCGCCAGCGAACGCTGAGCACGCCTTGGACCCTCGCGCCGAAACGGCACACCAAGAGCATTCGGTCTTCTAACGACCCGCCGGCCTTATCGCCAAGGCCGCATTTCAGATACGCAGACGCGAGAAGGACTTCTTTTATGACCGACGACCAGGTGCCCGAATCGCATGGCAAGACGGACGAAAAACCCCGCCTCGTGGTCCGGCCGGCGGAGATCGGCGACATCGAGGCCATTCGCGCCCTGTGCGCCAAGGTCTATCCGGACGTCGCGCCCTACAGTAGCGGGCACCTGCGCGGCCAGATGCAGAACTTCCCCGACGGGCAGTTCGTGGCCGTGTTCGAGGGGCGCATCGTCGGTTACTGCGCCACCTTTCGCATCGGCGAGGCGGCCGCCTTCGCCCCCCACACCTGGATGGAGATCACCGGTGGCGGGCTGGCCTCGCGCCACGATCCGGACGGCGACTGGCTGTACGGCATGGAGGTCTTCGTCGATCCGGCCTATCGGGGCTATCGCATCGGCCAGCGTCTGTATGGCCAGCGCAAGGCGCTGTGCCAGCGTCTGGGGCTGAAGGGCATTGTCTTCGGCGGGCGCCTGCCGGGGCTGCGTCGGCGCATCAAGAAGGTCGGCTCGGCCGAGGCCTATGTGCAGGCGGTGCGCGAGCGCACCATGCGCGACCCGGTGCTGTCCTTCCAGATGCGCAACGGCTTCGAGCCGATCGGCGTGCTGTCCGGCTATTTGCCGTCGGACAAGGACTCCATGGGCTATGCCGCGCATCTGGTGTGGCGCAATCCGAAGTTCAGCGGCGACCAGGGCGGCGGCCGCCCGGCGCGCCCGCGCTACTCCCAACGCACGGTGCGCGTCTCCATCGTGCAGTACCAGCAACGCCGGGTGCGCTCGTTCGAGGAGTTCGGCCACAACGTCGAGTACTTCGTCGACGTGGTGGCGGACTACCGGGCCGATTTCGTGGTGTTCCCGGAGCTGTTCACGCTGCAACTCCTGTCCATCGAGAACCAGCGCATTCCGGCCTCCGAGGCCATCGCCACCCTGACCCGCTACACCGAGCCGCTGAAGGAACTGCTCAGCCGGCTGGCGGTCAGCTACAACATCAACATCATCGGCGGCTCGCATCCGACCATGAGCGAGTCCGGCGAGATCCTGAACATCTGCTATGTCTGCCTGCGCGACGGCTCGGTGCACCAGCAGGTCAAGATCCACCCGACGCCCAACGAGCGCTTCTGGTGGAACATCGAGGGCGGCGACCGCGTCGACACCATCATGACCGACTGCGGACCGATCGGCGTGCTGATCTGTTATGACGCCGAGTTTCCGGAACTGCCCCGGCATCTGGTGGACCAGGGGGCGCAGATCCTGTTCGTGCCGTTCTGCACCGACGAGCGCCAGAGCTACCTGCGGGTGCGGTATTGCTGTCAGGCGCGGGCGGTCGAGAACCAGTGCTACGTCGTGCTGTCCGGCAACGTGGGCAACCTGCCCAACGTCGAGAACATGGACATCCAGTACGCCCAGAGCTGCATTCTCACGCCGTGCGACATGCCGTTCGCCCGCGACGGCATCGCCGCCGACACCTCGCCCAACGTGGAAATGGTGGCCTTCGCCGACCTGCGCATGGAAGATCTCGCCGCCGCCCGCCAGAACGGCACGGTGCAGAACCTGCGCGACCGCCGGTTCGATCTGTATTCGGTGGCGTGGAACAGGAAGGGGTAGGACGGCGCCCCCCGTGCCTTTTGGCTCAGCCGACGCCGGGTTCGCCATCCTGGACCTGGTCCGACAAAGCATTGGCCTCGAAGAACTGCTGCAAATGCTTATCCTTGAAGTGTGTCGCGATCTTCAGGTCCTCGGCCACGCTGCCGAAGTACGACGACCACCTGTCGCTGTTCCGTCAGGCCGAGATCCTGGCCTGCCACGGCGCCGATATCCCACGCTTGACCCTCATCGACTGGTGCGCCCAGGGTGTGGCGACGCTACGGCAGGGTAATCGCTCGAACCATTCAAAACTTCGGGGGATTTCCCAACCGAATATGTGAATCCTGAGGGGCCGTCCGGAAAGTCTCGAAGACCACAATATGTGGGGTGCCGGTCCCCAGAACGAACACCGTCCATGGTACCCATAAGGGCTTTCCGGACAGACACTTAGAGGTCGATGGCTTCTGACGCGCTTTGACAGATGCACGATACCATCGTTTCCGCCAGGAACTAATGATTGCGTTTTTTGGCATGATTTCAATCGGCTCTTGTCCTGACTTGTCAGGACAAGAGCCACACGCCATCCCTCGCTATTGATTGGACGTCTCGGCGACCCTCTCGCGCGCGGTCGCAAGGGCGTCGCGTGCGTCCTGGATCCCCAGGAAGGGTTCTTCGGCGTTCACAGCCGTCTCAAGGTGCGTCACAGCGCCAGCGGCATCGCCCAGCATGAGGTGGGCCTGGCCGAGGTGGAAATGGGCTTCGGCCAGATCGTTGTCGAGGGCGACAGCGCGTTCCAGAAAGGCCTGGGCCTGGCGGGCATCGCCAAGGCGGAGCAGAACCGCGCCGATCGTATCGAGAAGATACGGATTCTCGGTGCGTTGGAACGGATCGAGTAGCTCTTTCGCCCGTTCCAACTCGGCGGTGTTGTCCGGCTCCAGGCTGGCAAGCAACGAGGCGTAGTTGTTCACGGCCAGGGCATTGTCAGGCTGCAGTTCCACCAGTGTCCGGAAGGTGTCCAGGGCTTCGCCGTGCGCCTCCAGTTCCGAGAACATCCCCCCGAGTTCGGCCAGGAGTCGCGGGTTTTCCGGGTTCGCTGCCAACCCCTCTTCCAACGTGGCCACGGCGTCCTCCTGTGCGCCGAGCGCCCAGTGTGCCTTTGCCAGGCCGACATACGGCGATGGGGCATCGGGGCGCAACCGCACGGCCTCCGCATAACTGGCCTTGGCCGCTTCGGTCTCTCCTTCCCGCATCAACAGATCGCCCTGCAGCGAGGCCGGGAAGGCATTCTCGGGCTGTTCGGTCCGGATGGCCTCCAGGTGATCCAAGGCGCGCTCTGTTTGGCCTGCGGCGACCAACGCATCGACACCGCCTGAAATTGCGGCCGTCGATTGGGGCGCGGCGGCCCGGACGGCTTCGAAGCCCTCGAACGCGTCCTCGAACCGGTCCTGGGTGAACCGCAAACGCGCCAAAAGCAGGCTGGCCAGGTTTTCCTGGTTTGGCAGGTCCCGCAAGGCCGCAATCGCCGCCTCGGCCCTGTCCCCCCAGCCCTGGCCGGTCGCCAGTGTCGCCTTGGCCGCCAACAGATTTGGGGAGTCCGGCTCCGCTTCCAACGCTTGGTTCAAGGTTTCGAGGGCGCGCTCCGGGTCCCCCTGGCGGGCCTGGAGTGAGGCGAGCGTCCCCAGTGCCGCGGCGTCTTCCGGCGCGACGTCGACGAGCCGGGTGAGTGTCTGCGTGGCGAGGGCTTCGTTGCCCTGCGCCAACTCGGCCCGGGCAAGAAGGCGCAGCGCCTCCGCATTGTCCGGATTGCCGCGCAGAACGGTGCGCAGGTCGGAAATGGCAGCCTCGATGTTTCCATCCGCCAGGTTGATCGATCCCTGAACGAATCGGGCACCGCTGTTTTCAGGATCGGTCGCCAGGACCTCGGCGATCAGCTCTTCCGCCGCGGCGCGGTTGCCGTTTGTCAGTTCGAGCCGTGCAAGCGATGTCCTAGCGTTCAAGCCGTCCTCTTCCAAACCGGAACGATCGATAACCGCGCGCAATGTGTCGCGCGCGGCGTCCGCCTGGTCTGTCTGGAAAAGGGCCTCGGCCAGCGCGAACCGATAGGTATTGACATCCGGCTCCGCCGCGATGGCGTCCCGCAGTTCCTCGATCGCGGCCTCGCTGCCTTCTGCCCGCCCGCGTACCGTTGCCAGGAGCAGCCGAGGATCGGATCCGCCGACGTCATCTTCGATGGCCTGACGCAGAACCTGTATGGCGGCGTCCGTCTCTCCCCGCCGCAACAGGAACTGCGCCAGTTCCCGACGGGGCGCGAACTCCTCGGGATGGCGCCCAATGATGTCGCGAAACTTTGCGTCCGCCTCGTCGTAGCGTTGTGCTGCCATCAACATTTGCAGGGACAGCCGGTGGAGCTTGTCGCTGTCGGGCAGGCGTTCCAGCGCTTGATTGACCAAGTCGATCGCCTGATCCTGCTCGCCTCGGCCGCTGAGAACGCCGGCCAGAATGGAGACGGCACCCTCGGAGGCCGGGTCCGCGTCGAGAACGCCCCGGGCCAGTCGCTCGGCTTCGTCCAGATTGCCTTCCTTCAGGGCGATGCCGGCGCCCAGGACTTGGACCTCGCGGTTTTCAGGCGCCAGGGTCATCAACTCTTCATACTGGTCCTTGGCCCGCTCGACCTGCTCCGCCAGGAGCAAGTACTGGGCAATGCGCAAGCGCGAAGGAACGTGGGTCTCATCAAGTTGCGCAACGGTCCGAAAGAGTTTAAAGGCACTTTCGAAATCCGCGTCCTGTTCCGCAATCAGTCCCAGATAATATCGACTCTCAATGTGCTTGGGCTCGATCTGGAGGACATTTCGGAATTCAACGCCTGCCCGGGCGTAATCGCCCGACTCATAGAGCTCTATGCCACGAGACAGGTATTCGCTTTGGCGGCTTTCCGCATCGCCGCAGGCCACGACGCTCAGGGAGAGGACGAGGGAAAGAATCCCAACCCCAAGAACCTGGCGGACTTTGGAAAAGATCTCGGCGACAGGCGTTGAAAGAGCGTCCATTGCTTTGGCGATCCTGTGTCTGGGTCGGTCCCAAAAATGGCACGGCCCGCGTTTGGTGGCGTGCACAGGCCCGACGGATGAGCCCGAAATCCGTGTTGCATCATGCGGGTCCGCGCCGGTTCCTTTGACGGTGAGGCGACACCGCCGTTCGGGTGTTTGTCCGAGTTCGCGGTGAAAACGTGGCAACGGCCGACGCGTCCTGCTGTGTCGGCGAATGGCAGCGCCCTTGCGTGCGTGCGGAACAATGAGCAGACGAGCGTCAACGGAGGCGTTCCGATCCGATGCGTCCACCGACATCACCCCAGACTGTCCGTGTCGAACCCCGTCCGATGTCCCGCGCGTACAATGGCAATCGTAGGTCAGCGGCCTCCCAACCGAGGCGGCTCCACCGCGCCCCGAAGGACAGACCGAGTTTGAACTCAGCCAGCCGGAGCACCCGAGTGATGCTTAAGATGCCTGACACTACCTGCGTTCACGCCGTGTTTCAACCGCCGGGGCGGGCGCCCGTCGTCGACGTCCGCGCGCGGGTGGGCGTTCATGCCAAGGCGCCTCTGACTGAATGCAGATTGCGGCAAGGTCCGATGATCCCCATAATGGAAGTGCGAATAGAGCCGACGGATGCGATGGAATTGTTTGTCGATTTGCAACAAATTCGGTTTGTCGGCCGTGCGAAAGGGCCTTTTGTTGTTGAATGATGCGTGACTGCAGGGCGGGCGCCATCGGCCTCTATCTGACGCCACGACGATGCCGCAAACGCCAGGTAAAAAAAGAGGGATGGGCCCCGACAAGGGATGGATCCCGGTCAAGTAAGGCGGACGATGAGCACGAGCACCTACGACGAACAGCCGCAGGCAATGAACATCGACATCGGCGCCATCTGGCGAATGGTGCTCCGGCGGTTCTGGCTGTTCGTGATCCCGTTGGTCGTGTTCGGTAGCCTGTCCCTTCTCGTGGCCAAACTGCTGCCGCCGACATACTTGTCGTCCGGGCTGATTGTGATCGAACAACCGAACGTGCCGCCTGACCTCATTGAATCTACGGTGCGGAGTCTGGCGGCTGAGCGGATCGAGTTGATAAAGCAAAGATTTGTTGCGACAGACAATCTGGTTTCTTTGATTCGGGAACACGATCTGTATTCGTGGCGGCGCGAGACCGAAACGCTGACCCAGTTGGCAGAAGAAATGCGTGATGATATCGATGTCAATCTTATTCAACAGAGTTTCGGTCGACAGATATTCACTGTCGCTTTTCGCGTTGGCTTCAAGTATAGATCTCCGCAGAAGGCGAAGGCTATTGCCGACGTTCTTGCCTCTTGGTACCTGAGCGAGAACGCGCGGACGCGGCAGGAGCGAGCTCAGGAAACAAAGGCTTTTCTTGCACAGGAGACAAGGGCCGCTGAACAGGAAGTGGAACGCCTCGAGAACCGCATTGCGGAGTGGAAGAAACAGTACGGCAGGCGACTTCCGGAACAACAGCCCTTTATGCGAGAGCAGCTTGATGAGTTGCGCCGTCAACGACGTGACATCGGCATTCGTCTCGAAGTCCTGGAAACAGAAAAGGCTAGCTTGGAAGCGCGATTGGAAAGCCTGCGCAATGCGCCTGCCATCGGGGGTGGTACTGGATCGGCGGAGGCGGCGCGCCTTGCCGAGATGCTGGAGAGCTTGCGCAGCCAGCGAGTGGCGTTGTCGACAACGGTGACTGAAAAGCACCCAGATCTTGTGCGTTTGAACCGGCAGATTGCAGAAGTCGAAGCGCAACTGGAAGAACTCCCCAATACCGGAGGATCGACATCGGCCACGGCCGGTCGCGGGCGCGACCCGGTGCGCGAGGAGGAACTGGAACTGCGCGTCGAGTCGCTCAACCGCACGATCATGGCGATCACGCGAGGACAGGCTTCCGCAGAGGCGGATATCAAGGATCTTGAGGAAGGTTTGGCGGAAAGCGCGCGCATCAGCGATGAATACCAGGCATTGTTGCGGGAACATCAGAACGCAGTGCAAGATTTCAATCTCTTGCGTCGGAAACTTCTGGACGCGGAGATGGGGGCGTCCCTGGAACTGAGCCAGAAATCGGAACGGTTCACGCTGGTCGACCCGCCGCAGATGCCAAGGTCGCGCGAAGGGATACCTCCGATCATGGTGGCGCTCGGCGGCATTGTCGCGTCGGCCGGTCTTGGTGTCATGGCAATGGTCGGAACTGAATTGCTGGATACCCGTTTGCGCAGTTCGAAAAAGGTCGAGAAACTGGTTGGTTTGGAGCCGCTCGTTGTGATTCCCGAGATCACAACACGCCGCGAGAGGCTGGTCCGATGGTCGTTACGCATTTTTATTGTGTTGGCGATCATCGGTGCTATCGCGGGAGCGGCATTCTATGTCCATACCCGAGTGATGCCTTTGGACATCCTTTACATCGTGTTGGAGCGGAAGATTCAGACCCAATTGAATGCGTTGGGTTTGTAAGCCAGGAAGGCGAACATGGAAAAGATCCAAAAGGCTCTTCAGAAATCGCTCTCGTCTGAAGAGGCCCGGGCGCGGAGCGGTGGGCTGCCCTCCTGGCCTCAACGGACGTCGACTGAGACCCCGGATCCACAGGTTGTCCCGGCCGGCGCGCCGAAACGGCGTGCCGCCGATCCGGCCGAGATTTCCTACACCAGGACCCGTGTTGCCCCAATTTCCGAAAAGGTACTTGAAAAACGGCGCCTGATCGCCGGGTTGGAGGATCACGCCCTCACGGATACGTTTCGTATTTTGCGCACGCGGGTGCTCAACCGCATGGAGGAACGCGGATATCGGACCCTTGGGGTCGTGAGCTCCGTAGGCCAGGAGGGAAAGAGCCTCGTGGCCAGCAACCTGGCCCTTAGCCTGGCGAACATCCTGACCCGCACGGTGCTGCTGGTGGACCTCGATTTGCGGGCACCGAGTGTGCATTCGTATTTCGGCATCGATCCCGAACCGGGCCTGCTTGGGTATCTGCGCGAAGGCCGCGAGTTGTCCGCGTGCCTGGTGAACCCTGGGATCGATCGGCTCGTATTGCTGCCGAACGGTCGGCCGGTGAGAAGCTCGTCCGAACTCCTGACAATGCCGCGGATGCTTGGTCTGTCTCGCGAACTGCGAGAGACCTATAAGGACCGCGTCATCATCTACGATTTGCCGCCCCTGTTGCACACCGACGATGCCCTCGCTTTTCTCCAGTATTTGGACTGTTGCCTGTTGGTCACGAGTGAGGGGCACACGAAGGAGCACGAACTGAAACAGGCCGTCACCCTGCTCAAGGGCTATCCACTGATCGGGACCGTTGTGAACCGCTCGTCCGAGAGCCCGAAGCATGTCAAGAAGAGCCGGATGACGCGTATGACTCGCTGAATCCGCAGTCGGAGCAGACAGAGTCGTCGTTCGTGCCGTGCCGCGCCATGCCCCATTCCATTTTGGCGGGGACTCTTTGGTGGGTTGGGGACGGTCAATGGTTCTTGTGACCTGGCCGGACGGACACCTGATTGGACACGAAGACGCGGAAAGGTCGCCGAATGTATGCCTCACACTTCGGACTGCAGCGAAAGCCGTTTTCATTGCAGCCCGACGCCTCTTTCATGTACATGGGGCGGCGGCACAAGCTTGCATTTCATCTTCTACAATATGGCTTGCTTGATGGAACGGCCTTGTCGGTCATCACCGGTGAGATCGGCGCCGGCAAAACGACCCTGATTCAATATCTGACGCGGACGATTGTCGACGATATTGAAATGGGGATCGTCACGCATACGCATTCGAACTTTGGCCACATCATGCGGTCGATCGCCGGGGCCTTCGGCATTCCCGGGTCCGATGTTGACTATCATTCGCTTTACGAACGCTTCGTCGCGCGCCTGCGGGAGATCTACCAGTCCGGCAAGCGCGCGGTGCTGGTGATCGACGAGGCCCAGAACCTGTCCGTCGATACGCTCGAAGAAATGCGGATGCTGCTCAACATCAACACCGGAGAACACGTTGTGCTCCAGGTGATTCTTGTGGGGCAGCCGCAACTGCTCGAAATGCTCAAACGGCCGGAACTGGTTCAGCTTGTGCAGCGGATCGGGATTAGCCATCACCTTGAAACCCTGGACGTTCAGGAAACGATGGCCTACATCCGCCACCGGCTAAGGCTTGCCGGGGCCACCCGCGACGTCTTCAACGACCTTGCGTGTGCGGCCGTTCACTATTTCTCGAACGGCACGCCCCGCCTGATCAATCAGTTGTGCGATTTCGCGCTGGTCTATGCCTATAGCGACGACCATGAGGCCGTCACGTTTGAAACCGTCTTCGAGGTGGCGGAGACGCGCCTTGGAAGCGGGCTGAGCGCGTTGCGACCGCTCCCGGCGGGAGGCTCCGCCGAGAGCCTCAAGCAGCAATTGATGGGGCAACTCTATGGATCGCCTCAGCGAACAGGGTCGGCGCCAAGGGCGGTGCAGACGGGCACCGACGGAACGTCATCCTGACACCGCCCCCTGGCGTCACGCCATCCCCAGGGCGCTGGGGTCCGTTTGCACCGGCACGCCCCAGATGTCGGCGGCGTAGTCGGCCACCGTGACATCGCTGGAGAACCGGCCCATGCGGGCGACGTTGAGGATGGCCTTGCGGGTCCACTCGTCTTTGTCCAGGAACGCCTGGCCGACCCGCTCTTGGCAGGCGATGTAGTCGGCGTAGTCGGCCAGCAGCAGGTAGTAGTCGCCGTGCCGCGTCAGGCTGTCGACGATCAGGCGGTAGCGGTCGGGCTCGCCGTGGCTGAAACCGCCCTGGCCGATCATGTCCAGCACGGCCCGGAGTTCCGGGTTGCCCGTGTAGTGCCGCCAGGGATCGTGTCCGCCGTGATGGCGTAGTCGCTCGGCCTTCTCCACAGGCAGGCCGAAGAAAAAGATGTTCTCCTCGCCCACTTCCTCGCCGATCTCGACATTGGCGCCGTCGCGAGTGCCGATGGTCAGCGCGCCGTTCAGCGCCAGTTTCATGTTGCCGGTGCCGGATGCCTCGGTGCCGGCGGTCGAGATCTGCTCGGACAGGTCGGCGGCGGGGATGATGTGTTCGGCGACCGAGACATTGTAGTCCGGCACGAACACCAGGCGCAGGCGATCGCTGGTCTCCGGATCGGCGTTGATGACGCGGGCGACGTCGTGAATCAGGCGGATGATCAGCTTGGCCATGTGATAGGCCGGGGCCGCTTTGCCCGCGATGATGACCGTGCGTGGTGGTGTATCTCCGGCGCGGCCCTCCTTCAGCCGCAGGTACAGCGTCACGACGTGCAGCACGTTCAGGAGTTGGCGTTTGTACTCGTGGATGCGCTTGACCTGCACGTCGAACAGCGTGTCGGGGTCGAGTTCGATGCCCAGCCGCGCGTCGATGTAGCGGCACAGGGCCTCCTTGTTGGCGTGCTTGACGGCGCGGAACTCTTCACAGAAGGCGGCGTCCTCGGCCAGCGGCAGCAGACCGCGCAGGTCCTCTAGGCTCGCCACCCATCGCTCGCCCAGGTGCCGCGTGATCAGCGCCGACAGCGGCTGGTTGGCCGACAGCAGCCAGCGCCGGGGCGTGATGCCGTTGGTCTTGTTGACGATGCGGCCCGGGAACTCGGCATTCAGGTCGGCGAAGATGCCGGCGCGCATCAGGTTGGTGTGCAGCGCGGCCACGCCGTTGACCCGGTGGCTGCCGACGAAGGCGAGGTGCGCCATGCGCACGCGGCGGCCGCCGCCCTCGTCGATCATCGACAGGCGGGCGAGGCGGGCGTCGTCCGGCTGCTTGGCGCGCGCCCGGACCCCTTCCAGGAACCGGTGGTTGATCTCGTAGATGATTTCCATGTGCCGGGGCAGCATCTCGCTGATCAGCCCCACCGGCCATGTCTCCAGCGCCTCCGGCAGCAGGGTGTGGTTGGTGTAGGCGAAGGTGCCGGTGCAGATGGCCCAGGCCTCGTCCCATCCCAGGTCATGCTCGTCCAAAAGGATGCGCATCAGCTCCGGCACCGCCAGGGCGGGGTGGGTGTCGTTGAGTTGGATGGCGACCTTGCGGGGGAAGGTGGTGAAATCGTCGTGCGTGGACAGGAAGCGCCGCACGATGTCGCGCAGCGAGGCGGCAACGAAAAAGTACTCCTGCTTCAGGCGCAGCGCCTTGCCCACGCTGGTGGAGTCGTCCGGATACAGCACGTGCGACAGGCTTTCGGAGAAGCTCTGTTCGGCCACGGCGTTGATGTAGTCGCCCTGGTTGAAGCGGCGCAGGTCGAAGTCGCGCGACGCCTGGGCCGACCACAGGCGGATGGAGTTGACGGTCCAGCAGCCGTGTCCGGCCACCATCAGGTCGTGCGCCTGGGCCAACACTTCCTCGCCGTCGATCCAGCGGCGGGTGGGGTGACCGTGCGGCCCCGGCGTGGTTTCGGTGCGGCCGAAAAAGCGGACGGGCACCGACAGGTCCGGCCGGTCGAAGGCCCAGACGTTGCCGTGGCGCAACCAGCGTTCGGGCAACTCCACCTGCTGGCCGTCCTCGATATATTGCGAGAACATACCGTAGTCGTAGTAGATGCCGTAGCCGTGCGCCGGAATGGCCAGCGTCGTCATGCTTTCCATCAGGCACGCGGCCAGCCGGCCCAGGCCGCCGTTGCCGAGGGCCGCCTCCGGTTCGCAGTCGCGGATGGCCTCGAAATCGAGCCCCATGTCGGCCAGCGTGTGGCGGGCGAGGTCGAGCGTTCCCGTGGCCAAAAGGTTGGTCGACAGGGACCGGCCGACCAGGAACTCCATGGAGAGGTAGTAGACCCGCTTGGAGTCGTGAGCATAGGCGCGGTAGGTGCTGTCCATCCAGGTTTCGACCATCAGGTCGCGGGTCGACAGGGCCAGGGCCATGTACCAGTCAAGCGCCGTGCTGCCCACCGCGCCCTTGCCCAGGGAATGCCTGAGGTGGTTATGCAGGCGGCGCTTCAGGCCGTCGATATCGTCTCGCGATGGCGCCGGGCCGCTGCCCTTCAGGGCTGGCCGCGATACTGCGTCGTCCGCCATGTTCTTCCCTCTCGAACGCCGATGAATGCTTGCCACCGGTGCCATGACCCTATCCCCGCTGCGGCCGGAGATCATCCGTGACGTGCCCGTGGATCCTCGGTCAGGTGTGTGTGCAGCGCCGCCCGCACGGGGTCCGGCATGGGCATCGACCGGCCGGCGTTGGTGTCGGCCCAGACGCAGACGTTCTCCGCCGTGCCGAAACAGGCCTCGCCGATGAACAGGCCCTGACCGATGACGCAGGACGTCCGGCCGATGCGCAACACGCGCGAGCCGATGTCGACGTCGGCCGGGTACTGGGCGACGCTGAGGAAGTCCAGGATCAGCCTGGCGATGACCCAGCCGGTTCCGCTGCCGTCGGTCGACCCGGGCGTCAGCGCCTCCAGGAAATCGACGCGGCCGGATTCCAGATAGATGGCGAAGGAGACGTTGTTGACGTGCCCAAGACGGTCGAGGTCCTGGAACCGAACGATATCCCGGGTCCAGAAGCGGTACGCGGCCCTGTCGCGCGGGCCGGGCATCGCCGCGGCCTCGGTATGGCGCTCGCTCCCTTCGGGGGCACGAGGGGCGACGGGCAGGAAGCGCGGCGAACGATGGACCATGCGGGACCTCGGCGGTCAGGGGTGTCCGGACCGGCGCGGGCGGTCGGGACCTGCCGGTGATCATTACTCCCTCCCAGGGAGGTCCCGCAACGTGCTCCTGCACGCGATCACGTGGCGCGACGCCTGCCACGCCGCGTCCGGCCAAGCCTAATCGCTCTTGTATGCACCGGATGGCGACAAGCGAACGCTATCGGTTCGGCGCCAACGCGCCGTCAACCACGCGATAGGCCTGTGGAATCCGCGAAACCAACCGCCAGGTCCTGTCGCCGAGGATATCGTAGCGTTCCACCGCATAGCCCGCCTCGTCATGCCGAAGGCGGATGACGGCGCGCGCGGCGAACAGGTCCGCCTCGCGCCGCCATAGCGTGGCATGGGGTGGGTCGGGTGGTGCCCGTTCGGGGTAGTCAGCGGCGGCGTCGACGTCGTCCGGTGGCGGCCCGTCCGCCCGCCAAAGTGGCACCCAGGTTTCGGCGCCATCTCGGGTGTGATAGGCTTGGTGTCCGCCGCCGAACGGGACTTCTGAGAACACGATCAGACCATGGCGGTGATCGAACATGCGGAAAAGGGCGACGCCGCTCAGCGTGTCGAGGTCTTCGAGGGGGATAGCGCACCACGTGCGCGCTGCGTCGCGGCTGCGCAGCACGTAAAGGGGCTCTTCAGCGCCTTCTTGCCCCAGGCTGACGATCCCCCAAACCGAGGTCCCGCCATCCGCCACGAGGTGTCCCAGGTCTGCGCCGTGAAACCGTAGCGGAATGGTCGACCAGGTTTGGCCGCCGTCAGCCGACGTCAGCAGCACCGGATGCACCGTGTTGCCGGGATCGCGGAAGGCCCCGGCCAGGACCACCGTCTGTGGCGGCAGCGACACCATCTCGTTCAGATCCAGGTGGATCTCACCGTCGTAGCTGGCGTAATCGAAGGTCTCAGGCAAAGGGTGGCACGGAGCCTCGCGCGCGGCGGCCCCGGGTACCAGGACAAGGCCCGCCGTCAGCAAGGCCGTGGCTGCCAGGATGCGTCGTGTGGCCGCCGAGAGCCGTTTCATTGGTCCGTTCATAGGTAGTTGGACATAAAATCGAACTTGTACTTGTTCCGCTTCAGAGCTTGAACAAACTGGAGCAACTGCTGCCGGTCCGTGATGCCTTCCATTTCGCTCTTTGACGCCCGAAACATCGTATCATGCATCAGAACAATGCATTTGTCGGGCTTCTGGGTCCCGCCGGCTCGGCCCAGGCTCGACGCAATTTGGCGAACCAGATCACTGGCGCGCTGATCGGGATGGCCGGCGCCCTCGGCGGCCGAGGCCCCCGTGCGGCGCCACTCAACATCCCAGCCAAAGATACGATAGCCATTCTGCGCCAGACGGTTCGCTGCGGCGCCGCTGTCCGAACCGTTGGTCGGATCGGTGCGGACGATGGTGCCAGCGCGCCAAGTATTGCGCCCGGGCAGCCGCGCATCAATGGGGGTGCCGGTTATCCCAAGCGTTTTGGTGGCCTTTTTGAACCCTTTAAGGACGGCCTCCGCATCCTTGTAGTATCCGGTGTGGTTGCCACCTGCGTGTGTATAGCTGTGATTGGCAACCTGAACGAAGCCACTGCTGTGAGCGTCTTGGAGAACGCCACGCCGCCAGTCCGACGAGACATGCTCCCCGACCATGAACAAGGTGCCCTTGACCTGTTCGGCGTTCAAGACGGCAATCACGTCACCGGCTTATTCACTTGGCTCCGGTAACCCCAACATGGGTTGCTGGACAGGTGTTTCATCGTACCAGATCGCGCCTCTACCGGAGCCAAGTGAATAAGCCTTTCACGTCATCCGTGCCCGCCAACGGTCCGTCGTCGAAAGTCAGGTAAATCGTTGCTGTTTTCGGTTTATCTTCGGCCAAGTCTGAAACCTTTTGGCGTGCGTCTAAGAGCCAACTCTCCTCACTGCGTCTACCACTCGCCCTTTACCTTTTGAGCCGTCGGCGCGAGAACTTTCCAAGTATGAACCATCACACCATCAAGGATACCTCGGACGGGGTCGCGAGGCAAGCGCTATGGTGTTTGATTGTCATGAGACACACCGAAGGGTCACGGTGAGGCGTTGCCCGTCGGGCCGTAGGATGTCCGAGCTGTCCGGATCGGCTTTGGCGGCGGGGACCTGGAGGTGACCATGACTCCGTCCAAGGGAGCCCCGATCCGATGCGCCCCGCCGTGCGACGTCGGGTCTGTGGTCCGCCCGGACGCCCCTTCCGGCCGGCCCGGGCCGTTCCCATATGCCGCGCATGACGACGAAGACGACGACGACCGAGACGTCCCGCGACCAGGAGGACGCCGCCCCCGGACCGGGCGCGACGCTGACGACGTACTATAATGGTGCCTGTCCGGTGTGCCGGACCGAGGTCGAGCACTATCAGGACATCGATGCCCGCCGGGGCCTCGGCCTGGGCTGGCAGGACGTGAGCCAGGATGTCGGCCCGTTGGCGGCGCACGGCATTGATCCGGACTCGGCGACGAAGCGGCTGTACGCGATTGACGAGGCGGGCCGGCTGCACGCCGGCGTCGACGCCTTCATCCAGGTCTGGCGCCGTCTGCCGCAATATCAGTGGCTGGCGCGGGTGGTCTCGTGGCCGGGGATGCGCTTTGTCGCCGTCGGGGTCTACGAGGGCGTCCTGGCGCCTGTCCTGTACCGCTGGAATCGCTGGCGTCGGCGCCGTCGGCAGGCGCAATCCACTTGATTCAATCGTACAATTTGACAATTCCCGTTTTTTTGGGTGGATTGTAGCCGCACCGAAACGAGGCCGGCCGTGCCGGTTTTGTTCCTGACGTTCCGCAACGGAGACCACTCGTGCCCATCCAGTCCAAACACCCCGAGACCCTCGCCGTCCACGCCGGATTCCGCACCGCGCCCGGCACCCACAGCGTGGCGGTGCCGATCCACCAGACCACGTCCTATCAGTTCGAGAGCACCGAACACGCCGCCAATCTGTTCGCGCTCAAAGAGCTGGGAAACATCTACAGCCGCATCATGAACCCCACCTGCGACGCGTTCGAACAGCGCGTGGCGGCCATGGAGGGCGGCGTGGCGGCGCTGGCGCTGGCGTCGGGGCAGGCGGCCAGCACCTATTGCGTCCTGAACCTGTGCGAGGCGGGGGACAACTTCGTCACGTCGACGGACCTGTACGGCGGGACGTGGAACCTGTTCGCCAACACGCTGCGGCAGATGGGCATCGAGGCGCGCTTCGTCGATCCGACCGATCCGGAGGCGTTCCGCCGGGCGGTGGACGAACGCACCCGCCTGTTCTATGCCGAGACGCTGCCGAACCCGAAGCTGAACGTCTTCCCCATCGCCGAGGTGGCGGCCATCGGCCGCGAGCTGGGCATTCCGCTGGTGGTCGACAACACCTCGGCGCCGGTGATCTGCAAGCCGCTGCAGATGGGCGCGGCCGTGGTCATGTACTCGGCGACCAAGTACATGGGCGGCCACGGCACCAGTATCGGCGGCATCGTCGTCGACGGCGGCAACTTCGACTGGGAGGCCTGGGGCGACCGCTTCCCGACCCTGAACACGCCCGACCAGAGCTATCACGGCGCGGTGTGGACCGAGGCGGTCAAGCCGCTCGGCCCGATTGCCTTCATCATCCGGATGCGCGTGATCCTGTTGCGCGACATCGGCGCGGCGATGAGCCCGTTCAACGCCTTCCAGGTGATTCAGGGGATCGAGACCCTGCCCCTGCGGATGCGCCAGCACTGCGAGAACGCCATCCTGACGGCACGGTTCCTGCGCGACCATCCGAAGGTGACGAAGGTCATTCACCCCAGCCTCCAGGACGGCGAGATGCGCCGGCGCGCCGACTCGGCCTTCACCGGGGGCGGTTACGGCGCTCTGATCGGGTTCGAGCTGGACGGCGGCACCGAGGCCGGCCGGCGCTTCATCGAGGCGCTGGAGTTGTTCTATCACGTCGCCAATATCGGCGACGCGCGTAGTCTGGCGATCCACCCCGCGACCACGACGCACTCGCAATTGGCGCCGGAGGACCAACTTGCATCCGGCGTGTCACCGGGCTATGTCCGTCTGTCGATCGGGATCGAGCATCCCGACGACATCATCGCGGACTTGAGCCAGGCATTGGAGAAAGTGTGAGCGGACTGACCGTCGTCAATGGCCTCGGACATTTCCCGAGGACCCGGCCGCGGCGCCTGCGCGGCGCCGCCTGGTCGCGCAATCTGGTCGCGGAAACCCATCTCAGCGTGTCGGATCTCGTCTGGCCCGTTTTCGTCATCGAGGGCGAGGGCCAGCGTGAGTCGGTGACGTCGATGCCCGGCGTCGAACGCTTGAGCATCGACCTGCTGGTGGACGCCGTCGGCGAGGCGTCCAATCTTGGCATCAAGGCGTTGGCGCTGTTCCCCAAGGTGGACCCGTCGCTCAAGACGTCGGACGGGCGCGAGGCCGCCAACGCGGACAACCTGATGTGCCGGGCCACCCGGGCGCTGAAGGCGGCGCATCCCGATGTCGGTCTGTTCTGCGACGTGGCGCTGGACCCGTACAACAGCGACGGCCACGACGGCATCGTGCGCGACGGTGTCATTCTCAACGATGAGACCGTCGAGATGCTGATCAAGCAGTCGGTGGTCCAGGCCGCCGCCGGGGCCGACGTGATCGCGCCATCCGACATGATGGACGGGCGCATCGGCGCCATCCGCGACGCGCTCGACCAAGCCGGCTTCACGCACGTTCAGATCATGAGTTACGCCGCCAAGTACGCGTCGGCCTACTACGGTCCGTTCCGCGACGCGGTCGGCTCCGGTGGGGCGCTCAAGGGCGACAAGAAGACGTATCAGATGGATGCGCGCAACACCGACGAGGCGTTGCGCGAGGTGGCCATGGACCTCGACGAAGGCGCCGATTCGGTCATGGTCAAGCCGGGGATGCCCTACCTGGACATCGTCCAGCGCGTGCGCGAGACCTTCGCCGTGCCGACGCTGGTCTATCAGGTCAGCGGCGAGTACGCGATGATCAAGGCAGCCGCCGCCAACGGCTGGCTGGACAACGACACCGCCGTTCTGGAAAGCCTGATGGCGTTCAAGCGGGCCGGGGCCAACGCCGTGTTCACCTATGCCGCGCTCGAGGCCGCGCGCCTCTTGAAAGGCTGTTGAGCCGGGCCCTTGGTGTGATCGCGCCCCTGTTCAATCCAGCCGGAAACCCGTAGGGTCGGCAGACCGGATGCGCCGTCCGGCAGGCGGCGCTTCGGCGGAGTCCCAACTGTTTACGCCGGGCCTTCGGTCATGCGCATCGACATCGTCTTTGACACGGTTTGTCCGTGGTGCTTCGTCGGCAGCCGGCGTCTGACCCACGCCCTGGCGATGCGCCCGGGCGTGCCCGTGGACCTGCGCTATCACCCCTTCCTGCTCAATCCGGACATGCCGCCGGGCGGCATCGAACGCTCGCTCTACCTGGAGCGCAAGTTCGGCGGCGGGCATCGCGCCCGCCGGGTGCTGGAGGCCGTCACCATGGCGGCCCGGGGGGCCGGGGTGACGTTCCACTTCGAGGCGATCAAGCGAATGCCGAACTCCGTCGACAGCCACCGCCTGCTGCGGGTGGCACAGGAGGAAGGCCTGATCGAACCGGCGCTCGACGCCGTGTTCCGCGCTTTCTTTCAGGAGGGGCAGGATATCGGCGACCGGTCCGTGCTGCTGCGGATCGGTGAGGCGGTCGGCCTGAGCCCGGCCCTGGTGGAGGCCGCGTTCGAGCGCCCCGCCGCCATCGCCGAGATCCGCTCGGCCAACGCGCGCGCCCATGCCATGGGCATCAGCGGCGTGCCGAGCTTCGTCTTCAACGACAGCTATGCCATCGCCGGCGCGCAGGAACCGGATGTCCTGTTGCGCCTGATCGACTTGGCACTGGAAACCCAGGTGCGCGACCCGGTGACGGTGAGCTGAGGCGCGGGCTACGGGCAGCGGTCCAGCCTCTCGGTCGCGCCCAGGGCCTGGATCAAGGCGGCGACGCCGAGCCCGTTCACCGGGTGGCGCCAGTCGGGGGCCACGTCGGCCAGCGGCACCAGCACGAACGCGCGCTCGGTCATGCGCGGGTGCGGCAGGATCGGCGCCGCCTCGCGCACCATGCCGTCCATGTCCAGCAGGTCGAGGTCCAGCGGCCGTGCGGCATTGCGCGTGCCGTCGCGCCGCCGGCCGAAGGCTGCTTCGATGGCGTGCAGGCGCGCCAGCAGCATCGCCGCGTCTCCCTCTGCGAAGGCGACGCGCGCCACGCCATTGACGAACCACGGTTGATCCGATGGCGGCACGGGGGCGCTGCGGTACCAGGGCGAGCACGCCAGCACGCGGATCCCGGCGTCCGGAAACGCGGCCAGGGCGCGTTCCACCGTCTGGCGCGGCGAGCCGGCGGGGCCGGGCAGGTTGGATCCCAGGGCGACCAGAATCATGGGGTTGTGGTCCGTGTCTCGGGTCGCCAAAAGCTCTTGAACCGGAGGGGCGGACTCCCTAATTTACATAGGGTATAGCTGGTGCAATTTCGCGACCGGCCCATTTCAAAACGATATTTGGCGAGAATTGTCGGCAAGACCATTGTCGCAGAATCGTGCATTAGGGATCCGACTGTATGATTTTCTATCCTCAGGAACGGATCGGCCTGTTCATCGACGGGTCGAATCTGTATGCCGCCGCCCGCTCCCTGGGTTTCGACATCGACTACAAACGCCTGCTTGACCTGTTCGCCGCCAAGGGCCGGCTGATCCGGGCCTTCTACTACACGGCGCTGGTCGAGGACCAGGAGTATTCGCCCATCCGCCCGTTGGTCGACTGGCTGGACTATAACGGATACACCATGGTCACCAAGCCGACCAAGGAATTCACCGACGCCATGGGGCGGCGCAAGATCAAGGGCAACATGGACATCGAGCTGGCCATCGATGTCATGGAAATGGCCCCGCACCTGGACCACATCGTGCTGTTCTCGGGCGATGGCGACTTCCGCCGCCTGGTCGAGGCGGTGCAGCGCAAGGGCCTGCGCGTGACCGTGGTCAGCACGGTGCGCTCGCAGCCGCCGATGGTCGCCGACGAACTGCGCCGGCAGGCCGACAACTTCCAGGAATTGCAGGACCTGGAGCCCAGCATCTGCCGCAGCCAGGTGCAGCGAGAGCCGCGTGAACCCCGTGAACCGCGCGAGCCGCGCGGCGAAACACGGGAACCCCGCGAGCGCGCCGAACCTCGCGAGCCATCGCAGATCCTCAGCAGCCAGGACGTGGACACGACACCTCGGTGAGGGGTGGAGCCGTGGGGCAGGGGACGGCGCCAGAGCCGGACTGCGCGCTGTGTCCGCGCCTGGCGGCCTTCCGCGCCGCAAACGCGGCGGCGTATCCCGACTGGTTCAACGCCCCGGTGCCCTCGTTCGGGCCGCCGGACGCGCGCCTGCTGGTGGTCGGTCTGGCGCCGGGGTTGCGCGGCGCCAACCGGACCGGGCGACCCTTCACCGGGGACTTCGCGGGCGACCTTCTGTATGCGACGCTGCTGGAGCGCGGCCTGGCCGAAGGGGTCTACGCGGCCCGTGCCGGCGATGGGCTGACGCTGTCGGGCTGCCGCATCACCAACGCGGTGCGCTGTGTCCCGCCGGAGAACAAGCCGACGACCGGCGAAATCAACACCTGCCGTACGTTTCTCGCGGCCGAAATCGCCAGCCTGGCGCATCTGCGCGTGATTCTGGCGCTGGGCAAGATTGCCCACGACGCCGTGATTCGCGCGTTGGGCCTGCGGCTCAGCGCCCACTCGTTCGCCCACGGCGCGGCCCATGCCCTGCCGAACGGGCGACGGCTGTTCGACAGCTACCACTGCTCCCGCTACAACCAGAACACTGGCCGCTTGACCCCCGACATGTTCCGGGCGGTGGTGGATGCGTGTGTGGCGGTGTTGGACGAATGAACCGGGGGTGAGTCTTCCCTGTCGGTGCAGGCTTGCGCGTTCGTCCATTTGTAACGACATTATACATGCATGACAGAGAATGGGGAACGGCCATGCCGCGCGTCAGTCAGCATCCAAAGGCGGCAACCTTCAACTTCCGGGTCGACCGGGCGTTGAAAGCGGCCTTTACACAGGCGACGGAGGCCGAGGACAAGCCGGCGGCCCAGGTGCTACGCGACTTCATGCGAGCCTATGTCGCGCGTAAGAACCGGTCCATGTTCGAGGCGGAGGCCCAGCGGCAGTCGCGCGAAGCGGCGGCACACGCCGAGGACCCGGACAGCGACGAGGCCCGGTCTCTCAAGGACCTGGAAGTTCTGCTCGATGAGGACGACTTCGCCGCCGAGTGGACGGCATGAGGCGTGGAGACCTGGTGACCATCGCGGTTGGCGGGGATTACGGCAAGCCCCGTCCCGCCCTGGTGATCCAGGATGATACGTTCTCCGACCTTAGCGCCGTCACGGTGTTGCGCCTCACCAGCGAGTTGAATGATTGGCCGCTGTTCAGGATCACCGTCGAGCCAACACCCGAAAATGGCCTGCGGAAGCGGTCGCAGGTGATGATCGACCGGTGTGTTGCCCTACCACGGGCGAAAGTTGGAGCCGTGTTCGGACATCTTGGCGTCGACGACATGGCGGCGGTCAGCGAAGCCCTCTATCGGTTTTTTGGGTTGCGCGACAGCGGGTCGTGATGAGGCGGCCGCCCCCTACAACCGCTTGATGGGGATACCGTGCCGGCGCAGGGCGTAACCCACCTGGCGCGGCGTCAGGACGCCTGCTTTTGGGCCGTGCCGGGCATGGGAATCGGGCGACCCATGTCCTTCGCGGCGTCGATCCAGTCCGCGATGGCATCCTGGATATTGACGGCCGCCTCCTGCGGCGTTTCGCCGTCCGACATGCAACCTGGAAGATCGGGCACCTCGGCGAGGTAGCCCCCTCCATCGGCGTCAGACAGCGGCGTGATCGTGATCGCGTATTCCACAGGTGTCATGACGGGTGGGCCTCCACGCATTCAATGAAAGACACAAGCCTTCGGATGTAGACGGCCTTGATGGGGCGTCGGGCCGGAATCGTCAGAATATGGGCCTGCGAGGGGTGGCGGATCTTGAAATGGGATCCTCCGCCCCGGGGCGGCACCACCTCAATATCATACGCCCTGCAAACAGCTTGAACATCCGCAATCGTCCAGTCGGCACTGGGCTGGTCTTTCATTTTTCGGAAGTGCTTGTTCATGGCATCGCAATCTTCAGGAATCGGGTCGGCGTCGACGCTCAGGCGACTCCCTACAACCGCTTGATGGGGATCCCGTGTCGGCGCAGGGCATAGCCCACCTGGCGCGGGGTCAGGCCGAGCAGGCGGGCGGCCTTGGCCTGCACCCAGCCGGTCTTTTCCATGGCCGCGACCAGGCGTTCGCGATCGGGCAGGCGGCCGGAGCCGCCACCAGCATCATCGCCGTCGCTGGCTTCGTCCGCTCCCGTCTCGGCGGCCGGGTCCGGGGCCGGGGGCGGCGCGGGAGCCGGCGCTGGCGAAGCGGGCGGGCCGGGGCTGGTGCACGAGGCGCACCCGGCTCCGGTGCCGCCCGCCGTGCCGGACGGGCACGGCCCTCCCGGCGCCGGCGAGGCCAGCCCGCCGACGGCCTGCGTGGGACCCTGCACCTCGCGCCACAAGGCCGAGGACAGGCACCCCGCCTCGCGGCAGGCGAAGTCCTGGGCGCCGATGACATCGCCGCGCACCATGGTGGCGACACGAGTGATGCAGTTCTCCAGTTCGCGCACGTTGCCGGGGAAGGCGCAGCCGCGCAGCAGGTCCAGGGCTTCCGGGGCCAGTCCCAGGTTATCGCCGTTCTCTTCGTTGAAGCGGTCGAGGAAGTGGCGGGCCAGGGGCTCGATGTCCTCCGGGCGGTCGCGCAACGGCGGCAACACCAGGGTCACGACGTTGATGCGGTAGTACAGGTCGGCGCGGAACTCGCCCCGCGCCACGGCCTCTTCGAGGTTGCGGTTGGTGGCGGCGATCAGGCGCACGTCGACCTTGCGGGTTTTCGACGAGCCCAGGCGCTCGAACTGGCCTTCCTGTAGCACGCGCAGCAGCTTGGCCTGGAAGGCGGCGGAAATCTCGCCGATCTCGTCCAGGAACAGGGTGCCGCCGTCGGCCATTTCGAATCGGCCCTTGCGCTCGGCGTTGGCGCCGGTGAAGGCGCCCTTGTCGTGGCCGAACAGTTCCGACTCCAGCAGCGTGTCTGGCAACGCGGCGCAGTTGACGCAGACGAACGGCTTGTCGGACCGAGGGCTGACCTGATGGATGGCGCGGGCGACCATCTCCTTGCCGGTGCCACTCTCACCGCGCAGCATCACGGGCGCGCGCGTCCGCGCCACATGGCGCACCTGATCGAGCACGGCGCGCATGGCCGGGCCACGGCCGATGATCTCCTTGAACCGGGGCGTGCGACCGCCGGGGCCGGTCGCGCCGGCCGTGGCGTTCGGATCGGCACGGACCCGTTTTTCCAGCCGCGCGGCGTCGGCCAGGAGCGTCCGGCGATCGGCGGCTACCAGACGATGCAGGCGCACCGTCTGTCCGATCAGGTTGCCGACCATGGCCAGGAATCGCAGGTCCTCGTCGAACGAGCGCGCCGGCGGGCCGTCCCATTCCCGTTCCACCGACAGCGTGCCAAGGGCGGTGTCGCCGGCGCGGATGGGGACACACAGGAACGACACGCGGTCGGTCTCCAGGCAGCCGGAATGTTCGGCGTAGGCGGCGAAGCGCTCATCGTCGCTCAGACGGCCGACCAGCAGCGGCAGGTTCGAGCGGTACACCTGGGCGGCGGCCTCCAGGGGGTAGGCGCCCTGTCCGCCGCGCGCGATCTCCAGCGACTGGCCGACCGTGCCCACGATCGCCAGCGGGGCGGCCTCGCCAACGCCATCGGTCGCCGGCTCGGGGGCCAGGGCGATGGTGCCGCGCCGCATGTCCAGGTAGGACGACAGCACGTTCAGCACGTCCCGCAACGTCGCGTCCAGGTTCAGGGACGCGGAGAGGATCTTGCTGATCTCGTACAACGTCAGCAGCGGCATGGCGCTCGACGTCGGGGTGTTCTCGCCCGAAGGGCCTGGAGAAGAGGATAGCTCGCGCGGGGGGTGCGCATCCATGGGCGATGCTCCGGAGCTGGCAATGTGTGCATCGCACCATGATGCGACGTTTCTGCCTTAATAGCAATCACTGTTGGGGCCGTCACGCAATGTTGCCTAAGTCATAGGCACATTTTCCAGGGGCGCGGAGGCATGGGCACGATCCCAGACCTACGGTAGCGCGTCCAGGGTCCGCCTTCTACGCCTTTTGATGTCGGCGACGGCGTTGGGCGGTTCGTCCGGATATGGTTCGGACGCGACTCCACGAGGCCCGGCGTGGATCCGAGGTCGGCAGACAGCCGCGGCCGGCAAACGCGACAGACACACGCAAACGGGGGCGCCCGCCAAGGCGCCCCCGTTCAACGTCACACGACAGAGAGATCGTCAGGTGTGTTCGGATCAGCCGAACTTGAACTGGATGCCGTAGCCGCCGCGCGGGTAGTTCCAGTCCAGTTCGCCGGAGCCGGCGGTCAACACGCGGCAGGTGCCGCATTCCATGCAGCCGTCGGGCATCACCTCGACGGTGCCGTCGTCGGCCATCTGATAGCAGCCGGCCGGGCAGACCTTCACCAGGGTTTTTAGCACGTCCGACGGAACGGTGTGCGGTGCGATGCAGACGTGCGGGTTGCCCTCGTCCACCTTGTAGCGGTTCTGGAAGAGCTTGTCCTCAACCTTGACCGATTGGCTTTCCAACATCACGAAACTCCTTGGATTGGGCCGAGGACCGGCCGGTCTGATGCCTGGGGGACCCAATCTGTCGGGCACCCAATCAATCTGGACCCATTGTGTCTCTCCGGGCGCCAACTTTGTAATTAAAAATCCCGCCAGAGGGAAGCGTTATCAGCACCGGTTGGATCGAAACCGGATCGGGACGTGTTGGCGCGGTCGGATGTTACCCTTCTGTGTACGCCAGATGCGGATTGAACTCAATTCTTTTGTTCGCAGGTGCGAGATGCGGGCGACGCTCGCCGCCCGCGCTCGCACCCGCGCCGCCGTCAGCGGGTCAGGTCATAGCTGATGCCGGGCTGTTCCGTATCCCGGTCGACCTTGTCCAGCACCGCGTCGAGCAGGGTGACCAGGACCCGCAGGCCCCCCTGGTAGCCCATGGTCGGGAAGCGGTGGTGGTGGTGCCGATCGAAGATCGGGAACGTCAGGCGGATCAGCGGAATGCCGAGGTCCTGTTGCAGGAACTTGCCGTGCGAGCTGCCGATGACGAACTCGGCCGGCTCGGTGGCCAGCAGGGACCGCAGGTGCCACAGGTCCTTGCGCGACCACACCTGGGCGTCCTTGCCGAACGGCGAGTCCGCCAGCAGGGCCTTCATCTTCTCTTCCCACGCCGGGTTGCCGTTGGTGGCGAGGCAATGCACCGGCTCGACACCCAGGTCCAACAGGAACGCGGTCATGCCGTAGACGAAGTCCGGATCACCGAACACCGCCATCTTCCGGCCATGCAGCCAGGCCTGGCTGTCGGTCATGGCGTCGACCAGGCGGCCCCGCTCCACCTCCAGGCTTTCCGGGATGGGCTTGCCGGTGATCTCCGAGACCGCCATCAGGAAGGCGTCGGTCGCCGTCACACCCATCGGATAGTGGAAGGACTGGGTCGTCTGGCCGGTGTCCTCCTTGACCATCTCCAGCGTCTTCTCGCTGCACCAGTGCTGCAGCGACAGGGTCGCCTTGGCGTTGCGGGCGGCCTTGATCTCGTCGATGGTCGTGCCGCCGGCGTACATGCGGTAGGTGCCGTCCGTTGGCGTGTCGAAGACCTCCGAGACGTCCGAGATCATCGTCATCTCGACCCCCATGAGGTCCATCATGCGCTTGATCTCGCGGTTGTTGGCGACCGCGTAGCCGTCGAAGCCGGGGACGATGTTGATGGCCTCGCCCGGAGTCGGATCACCCTCTTCCTTGTCCCAGAAGTAGGAGACGATGCTCTTGACCATGACGTCGTAGCCGTTGACGTGGCTGCCGACGAAGGCCGGGGTATGCGCGAACGGAACCGGGAACTCCTTACTGAAGTCGTTCTTTTCCTTGGCCTGGATGATGAACGAGTTGAGGTCGTCGCCGATGACCTCGGCCATGCAGGTGGTCGAGACGGCGATGATTTTCGGATCGTACAGCGCCGAGGCGTTGGCCAGCCCGTCCACCAGGTTCTGCAGGCCACCGAACACGGCGGCGTCCTCGGTCATCGAGGTGGAGACCGCCGCCGACGGCTCCTTGAAGTGGCGCGCCAGGTGCGAGCGGTAGTAGGCCACGCACCCCTGCGAGCCGTGCACCATCGACAGGCACTGGTCGAACCCGGCGGCGGCGAACACGGCGCCCAGCGGCTGGCAGGCCTTGGCCGGGTTGATGGTCAGGACCTCGCGGGAGAAGTTCTTTTCGCGGTAGTCCCAGCCCTTGGTCCAGTCGGCGATCTCCTGGACCTTGTCGGACGGGTGCGGGCACTCGAAGGCGTCCCGCTTGGCCTCAAACATGGCCTCGTATTCCGGCTCCCGGAACAGCGTGGCGTGATCGAGCACGCGATCAGCGTTCTGTGGCATTGTCGGATGTCTCCACGCGAGAGGGATCAGGAAGCGGCCTTCCAGGGGGCCTTGGTCAGGCCCCAGACCGGGCTGTTGACGGCCATGTCCATGTCGCGGGCGAACACCACGAAGCCGTCATAGCCGTGATAGGGGCCGGAGTAGTCCCACGAGTGCATCTGGCGGAACGGCACGCCCATCTTCTGGATGGCGTACTTTTCCTTGATGCCGGAGCCGACCAGGTCGGGGCGCAGCTTCTGGATGAAGTGGTCCAGCTCGTAACCGGTCACGTCGTCGTAGATCAGTGTGCCCTCTTTGACGTACGGGCTGGTGCGCTTGTAGTCGTCGCCGTGGGCGAATTCATAGCCGGTGGCGATGATCTCCATGCCCAGGTCGTCGTAGGCGGTGGCCACGTGCCGGGGCCGCAGGCCGCCGACATACAACATCACCTTCTTGCCTTCCAGGCGCGGCTTGTACTTGGCCAGCACCGCGTCCATCATCGGCTCGTACTTGGCGATGACCTCCTCGGCCTTCTTCTGGATCGTCTCGTCGAACTGGGCGGCGATGGCCCGCAGCGACTTGGCGATCTGGGTCGGGCCGAAGAAGTTGAACTCCATCCAGGGCACGCCGTAGGTCTCTTCCATGTGGCGGCAAATGTAGTTCATCGACCGGTAGCAGTGGATCAGGTTCAGCTTGGCCTTCGGCGCGTGTTCGATTTCCGACAGGGTGCAGTCGCCCGACCACACGGCCACCACGCGCAGGCCCATCTCCTCCAGCAGACGGCGGGAGGCCCAGGCGTCGCCACCGATGTTGTAGTCGCCGATGACGTTGACGTCGTAGTCGGTGCCGCCCTCGGTGTTGGCGTTGTCCTTCAGCACCCAATCGCGGATGGTGTCGTTGGCGATGTGGTGGCCCAGCGACTGCGACACGCCCCGGAAGCCCTCGCAGCGCACCGGCACGATGGTCTTGCCGATGTCCTTGGCCTTCTTCTTGGCCACGCCCTCGATGTCGTCACCGATCAGGCCGATCGGGCATTCCGACTGGATCGTGACACCCTTGTTCAGCGGGAACAGGCTCTCGATCTCGTCGATCATGATGCCCAGCTTCTTGTCACCGCCGAAGACGATATCCCGCTCCTGGAAGTCGGAGGTGATCTGCATGGTGACGAAGCGGTCAACGCCGGTGGTGCCGGTGTAGTAGTTGCGGCGCTGGGACCAGGAGTAATGGCCGCAGCCCACCGGACCGTGCGAGATGTGCACCATGTCCTTGATCGGACCCCACACCACGCCCTTCGAGCCGGCATAGGCGCAGCCGCGAATGGTCATGACGCCGGGGATGGACTTGACGTTGGATTTCACGCCGCAGCTCGGGCTCTCCTCGCCCTCGGGCGTGCGGGCCACGGCGAGGTGCTTGGAACGGCGCTTGGCGAACTTGTCGGGATAGGCGGACAGGACTTCGGCGATCAGATCCTCGCCGGAAACGGAGCCGCCCGGAGTGTCCAGAGGGGTCATGGTGTCCTCCAGTGAAGACGAAATGGGAACGGACAGTCGGTGGGAGGGGCCGGACTGAAACGGACGACCCCTCCGGGACGCCGGGGGAACGCGGGAGCGGAGGCCGCCCGGTTACGCCATGGCCTTTTCCTTGGCCTCCAGTTCGGCGATCTGCTGGTCCTCGGACTTCATGATGCCGAACTCGATGAGCATTTCCTCAAGCTCGTCCATGCTGACCGGGGTGGGGATCACACCCTTGCCCGAGTTCTCGTGAATCTTCCGGGCCAGCTCGCGGTATTCGTTGGCCTGGTTGGAGTCCGGCGCGTACTGGATGACCGTCTGGCGGCGCAGCTCGGCGTGCTGCACGATGTTGTCGCGCGGCACGAAGTGGATCAGCTTGGTGCCCAGCTTGGCGGCCAGGGCCTCGGACAGCTCCAGTTCCTTGTCGGTCTTGCGCTCGTTACAGATCAGGCCGCCCAGGCGCACGCCGCCGGAGTGGGCGTACTTCAGAATGCCCTTGGCGATGTTGTTGGCGGCGTACAGCGCCATCATCTCGCCGGACATGACGATGTAGATTTCCTGGGCCTTGTTCTCGCGGATCGGCATGGCGAAGCCGCCGCACACCACGTCACCCAGCACGTCGTAGGACACATAGTCCACGTCGTCGTAGGCGCCGTTTTCCTCAAGGAAGTTGATGGCGGTGATGACGCCACGGCCGGCGCAGCCGACGCCGGGCTCGGGGCCGCCGGATTCCGTGCACTTGATGTCCTTGTAGCCGATCTTGACCACGTCCTCGATCTCCAGGTCCTCGACCGAGCCGGCCTCTGCGGCCAGGTGCAGCACGGTGTCCTGCAGCTTGGTGTTGAGGATCAGGCGCGTGGAGTCAGCCTTCGGGTCGCAGCCGACGATCAGGATCTTCTGGCCGAGTTCGACCAGGGCCGCGAGGGTGTTCTGGGAGGTGGTGGACTTGCCGATGCCGCCTTTGCCGTAGAAGGCGATCTGACGCAGTTTCTTCTCCATGAGTGTCTCTCCAGTTGCAAAGGTCGGGGACCGAGGGAGGAACGGCCGGTCCGGTGCCTGGGTCCCTCATGGGCAAGGTCCGTGCCAACCCGGAGCGCGGCTCGCGTCAGACCAATAAAATCGCGTAGAAACAAGGCATTGCGGGCCTGTCGTGGGGGTTCGGGGGCACCGATCCGCCCTGTTCGGAAGGCGACAAAGCACCCACACCCCATGTCGGGATCGACACAGGCCCGGCCCTTTTGTCGTTTCGTGTCCGATGCGAGTTCCGCCGCGTGTTCAGGAAATTTGACGGTTGCCCGCCGCTGTCCGATAAAGACCCGACTCGGCATGGGGTTTGCGAGGGGGAAGGACCATGAGCAGCGGGGCGATCACGGCGCCTTCATCCGCCAGGGTGGGCGAAGCCCGGCACCAGCCGCGTCCGCCCGTGGATGAGGAGCCGGTCGTGCGCCGGCCCCTGGGGCACAGCAGCAACATGGTGGGCCTGCCCACTGCGGTCCTGGCCAGTCCGCTGTTCAACGCACGGCCCATCGCGCTGGACCTGCCGCATGTGCGGGCGACCTGCGGGGCTTTGTTCGAGATGCTGGGTGAGGCGGAAGACATGGCTGATGCCGTCACGGCCTTCCACGCGTACATGGCGGCCACGTTCTGCCTGGAGGCGGAACAGCGCGATCCGCTGGACAAGCCCGGCCGCAAACGGCCGGACGACGGCACGCGCCGGTTCCGCTCCAGCTATCTGCGGCTGCTGAAGGGGTGGGTGTTCGACAGCGCCTCGCCCGAGGGCGCGGTGCTGAAGGGCTGGGTGGAAAGCCGCTTCGGCCTGCTGCCCACATGGCACGGCGAGCCGATCACGCACATCCCGTGTCCGGCCTGGGTCCGCTATGTCGAGCAAAAGATGAGCAGCCGCTTCCACGGCAACTCGATCCACTGCCAGCTCGATCTGGTGTTCACCTTCTGCCAGTGGATGCTGGCCCGCTTCGTGCTTAACGGACGCCAGCACATCACATTGTATCGGGGCGTGAACGCCATGGGGGAGGATCAGGTCCTGGAGCGGCGCGGCAAGCGCGAGGCGCTGGTCCGGTTCAACAGCCTGACCTCGTTCACGGGCGAACGAGAGATCGCCGACTGCTTCGGCGACAAGATTCTGACCGTGCAGGTCCCGGTGACCAAGATTCTGTTCTTTGACAAGCTGCTGCCGCGCCACCCGCTCAAGGGCGAGGCGGAATACCTGGTGATCGGCGGCGACTACGACGTGGAGATGGCGACGTTATGAGGGCCGTGGATCCGTTTGAAGACTCGGCCGCGCTGGAGGACCGGGCGCTTGGCGCCTACCTCGGACTGGCGGTCGGGGATGCCCTGGGGGCCACGGTCGAGTTCATGACCCGGCGCGAGATCGAGGCGAAGTACGGTGTCCACAGCCGTATGATCGGCGGCGGCTGGCTGAACCTGAAGCCGGGGCAGGTGACGGACGACACCGGCATGGCCCTGGCCATGGGGCGGGCGCTGATCACGTCGGGCGGCTACGATCCCCATGCGATCGCCGAGTCCTTCGTCGGCTGGCTGAAGAGCAAGCCCGTCGACTGTGGCAACACGGTCCGGCGCGGCTTGCGCCGCTACATCACCCAGGGCACCCTGGTCGGTCCCTACAACGAGGGCGACGGCGGCAACGGGGCCGCGATGCGGCTGGCGCCGCTGGCGGTGATGTCGTTTGGCGCACCGGCGGAGGACGTCGAGGCCTGGACCCTGGGGCAGGCGCAAATCACGCACAATCAGGCGCGTTCGGACGCCGCCTGCGTGGCGCTGGTGCGCATGGTGCACCGGGCGTTGCGGGGCGAGGGCGTGAGCGGCGTGCGCGCCGAGGCCACACGCCTGATCGAGGCGCACCCGAAGTTCAAGTTCACACCCTATCGCGGGCACAGCTCGGCCTACATCGTCGATACCATGCAGACGGTGCTGCACTTCTATTTCTCGACCGACGGCTTCCGGTCCTGCGTGACACAGACCGTCAACCAGGGCGGCGACGCCGACACCACCGGCGGCATCGCCGGTATGCTCGCCGGGGCGACCTACGGCGCGTCGGCCATTCCCTCGGCCTGGACCGGCAAGCTGGACAAGACCGTGGCGGCCGAGGTCAAGGCGCAGACGCGGGCGCTGCTGATGCTGGCGCAGCGTCGGGCGGGCCAATAGGGCGCGCGCTGTCGGCTCATGAAGCTGCCGAAAGCACGCCTCCCGTCGACAGGTTCACTCACCACCAGCAGCGTCCGCGGCCGCCCATGCCGGCTCCGGCACCGCCTCGTCCGGGGTCGCCTCGGCCCATGCCCGTGCCCTGGCCCCGGCCCTGGCCGCCCCGGCTCGCCGGGCCAATCTGCCAGTTGGGCCGCAGGGTGTCATCGCGCAGCGCGAAGTGCATGTCCCCGACAGTGACCGTTCGGGCCACGTAGGCATCGCCCGGCATGGCCTCTGTCCTGAAGGCCGTGACGGCGACCGACTCGCCGGGCCGCAGGGCGTCGAGCAGGTCCGGCAATGCGGCCACGGGTCCCAGATGCACGTTCAGGGGGGTGTTGTCCGCTGTTTGCAGGATCATGTGGGCGCCGATGGCCGCCCGTCCGGAGGTCATGGCGCACCGTTCTGTCACGACCTCTCCGACGACGCCGGACAGGTCGATGACGGGCAGGGCAAGGCCTTGGCGCGCAACACCCTGCGTGTCGCCGAGTCCTTTCTGTGCCAATACCGAAGACGGCACCGCCACGACCATCAGCAGCGCCGCGAGTGCATATATCATACGGGTCATGATGCCCTCCCGTGTCCGACAGGTGTCCACCGGATGTCCACGGGATCGACGTTCGGCTGGCGGCGGCGGGGCCGCTTGAGTCTTCGGGTCGGGTCCTCACTCTGTCCACTCCAGCCACACCGTCTGAGGTTTGCCGCGCTCCCGAATAGCCTGCGGTCCCGTGAAGACAACACCGCCAGGATACCACGACGAAGACGTTGCGGCGTTGCCAGGATATCAGGGCAGGGGCGCGGCAAATACCGGTCCGGACAGGTGTCGTGGGCGGGGGCTTTGGGCCGCAGGTCATCCCGGCGCCGTGCAGGTCTTCATGAACCGTAGGGTGTGTTCGCGCCCCGGCCGGCGTGCCATGCAATGCTCGCCTTTTCCTGAACCCGTGTCGTGTCCCGTGGAAACGACCGGGGCGCAACGCACCATGTGCGCCAGCCGCGTGGCGGTGCGTTGCCCGCCTAGGGGGCAAGGTGGCGCCGATCCGGGGGCATTCGGGGTCCCGAGTCACAGTCCAGTGACGCATCCGGGTTGCGGCCTTGGACAGGGCCCCGAACGCCACCGTCCACCGGTTGCGGCGTTGGTGGACACCCCCTTGCTTCGGTTGCCAAGGAGCGCTTCAAGGTAGACACTGTGTGTCTGGCTGCAGTTCGTGGAGGGGGCAAACCACGAAGACACTGAAGCGAAGATGGCATTCGTCCTTTGTGATTTTGGGGCAGGCGGCACGGAGACTTTGATCATGTTCAAATCGATTCGCATCGGTTCGAAGCTGTACGGTGGTTTCGGGGTCGTATTGTTTTTGCTTGTGGCTGTAGGGGGTCTCTCGACTCTTCAGTTCCTGACCGTGCAGGACATGTTCAATCAGTACCGCGATGCGGCCAAGGCCGCGCACACCATCAGCGAGCTTCAGGCTGAGTTCTTGCAGGCCCGACTGAATGTCAAAAACTACCTCATTGACAACGACCCAGCCGTTGCCGAGTCGGCCCTTGAACAGATGGAGGCCTCGCGCGAGCATATCGTCACCGCCTTGGAAGAGGCTGACGATCCGGATGCCGAGGCGCGCCTGAGGGACATGAACGACCTCGCCGGCCAGTACCTGTCGGCCTTCACCAACGTCATCGACCTTGAGCGTCGACGCGCAGACCTGACACAGGTGTTCCTCGCCGTTGGCCCGGAACTCGAAAACGCCCTGACGTCCGTCATGCGGGAGTCTGATCAGGACAACAATTCAGAAGCGGCTTATCGGGCCGGATTGATGCTTCGAGAGCTGCTTCAGGCTCGCATCCATTCCAGCAAGTTCCTTGGCAACGCCGACCGCACCGAAGAGACCCGAACGTTCGAAGCCCTCACGGCATACGATGAAGCCGCGCCCGCCCTGTTGGGCGTGCTGCAGGACCCTGTGTTGCGGCGTACGACAGAGGAAGCCGTCGCGCGCAAGCAGGACTACCAGGAGGCCTTCGATGCCGTCGCCGACGTGATCCACAGGCGCGATGAGATTGTTGGCGGAGTCCTTGATGTTGTGGGGCCAACCGTCGCGGATCAGATCGTCCGGTTCATCACGGATACCAAGCGGGTTCGCGACACTCTCGGCCCGCAAGCCGTGGCGATCATTTCCCAGACCGTCGTCATCACCATTTCCCTCTCGGTGGTTGCCATTCTGATCGGCGTTGCGGCGGCCTGGATCCTCAGCAGGGGAATCGCCCAGCCGATCCGTGCCATGACAGCCGCCATGGAACGGCTGGCGCACAAGGACTTCGCGGTGCAGATCCCGGCCCAGGACCATAAGGATGAGGTCGGCGAGATGTCGAAGGCCGTGCAGGTCTTCAAGGACAATGGCATCAGCCTGAACCGGATGCAGGCCGAGCAGGAAGCCGAGCATCGCCGCAACGCGCGGCGGGTTAAAACGGAAATGTTCGCCCTGACGAACGCCCTGGACGAACAGGTCCGGGGGTCCATCGCCGAGGTGCAGCAACAGGCCAAGCGGATGCTGGACGCGGCCGTCAAGATGGCGGAGGCGGTGACCATCTCCGAGGGTGGCGCGACGGCCGCCGCGAATGCGTCGCGCGAGTCGTCGTCCAGCGTCGATGCCGTGGCGGCGGCCGCCGAGGAAATGGCCAGTTCCATTGCCGAGATCAGTCGGCAGGTCAGCGGTGCCAGCGACATTGCCCGTCGGGCCTCCAATCAGGCCGAGATGACCAACGAACGGATCCAGGGCCTCGCGTCCGCCGCCAACCAGGTCGGCGAGGTGGTCAACCTCATCAGCGATATCGCCAAGCAGACGAACCTTTTGGCCTTGAACGCGACAATCGAGGCCGCGCGCGCCGGCGAGGCCGGCAAGGGCTTCGCCGTGGTCGCCAACGAGGTCAAGACGCTCGCCAACCAGACCGCAAAAGCGACAGAGGACATCGCCGGACAGATCAGCACCATCCAGACCTCGACCAAGGACGCGGTCGAGGCCATCGAAAGCATCGTGCGGGTGATCGGCGAAATCAACGAAGTCACCTCCAGCGTCTCGGCCGCGGTGGAGGAGCAATCCGCCGCCACCGGCGAGATCAGCCAGAACGCCCAGCAGGCCGCGCAGAGCACCCAGGATGCGTCGCGCAACATCGAGGATGTCTCCAACAGCACCGAAACGACCGGTGGCTACGCCCGCGACGTCAAGCAGGCGGCGACTCAAGTCGGCGAGCAGATCGCGCGGATGCTGCAAGATCTGGAACGGATCGTCCGTTCGGGCAGCGAAGAGGAACGCGAGATCCACGCCCTGCGGACCATCAACGTCGCGTGCACGATCGACGTGGGTGGCGGGGCGCAGCACTCCACGCTGCTGCAGGATGTGTCCCTCAGCGGCGTCGGAGTCCTGGATCGGCCGCTGGGGGTGGATCGCGGTCAGAGGCTTACATTGCAGGTCCCGGACCTGGGGACGGTAGAGGCCATTGTCGTGTCGGAAACCGCGACCCACACGCACATACGCCTGGACGTCGGCGAAGGCCAGAGAAAGGGCCTCGAAACCTTCGTCCGACAACGCCAGCGCGGCTAACGGGATCGTCTCCCGGGATGTGGTGCCGGAGCGCGATGGCCTTCGCGCTCTCCGGCTGGGTTTGCCCGTTGGATCATGCGACCGGCACCCGGCCCCCCTAAAGGCGCGATCCCTGCCCCGGCGCCGCGTAGGCCTTCAGTTCCTCCAGGGTGACGACCTCCAGCGCGCGTTCGTGCGTGGCCTCCAGCACCACCGGCGGGGCCATGCCGATTTCGAACGCGTCCAGCCAGCGCGACGCGCACACGCACCAGCGATTGCCGGGCTGAAGCCCGGGAAAGCCGTACTCGGGCCGGGGCGTCAGCAGGTCGTTGCCGGATCGCCGGCTGAATTCCAGGAACTCCAGGGTCATGACGGCACACACCGTGTGGGATCCCGGATCATCATCCCCCGTGTTGCAGCATCCGTCCCGGTAGAACCCCGTCAAGGGTCGCAGGGAACACCGCGCAAGCTGGCCGCCGAGGACATTGCGGGCGGTAGTGGTTTTGTCTTCGGTCATGGCACGCACTCCTCCCCCTGGGCCTTCCGCGAGCCCATGTCATTCTGGGATGTGGGGATGGGCCGGCGCGGCGTCATCCCACTGTCACACGCGGACGGCCACGCCGCCCCACGGGCGGCCCTGGAAGGACAGCAGCCCATGATGGACCAAAGCCCGAACACAAAGCCGCTCAATGTCGCCCTGCAGGGTGGCGGGTCCCACGGCGCGTACACCTGGGGGGTTCTGGACAAGCTGCTGGAGGACGGCCGCCTGGCGATCGACGGCCTGTCCGGGACCAGCGCCGGGTCGATGAATGCCGTGGTCTATGCCTACGGCAAGATGACCGGCGGCCCTGACGGCGCGCGCACCGCGCTGCACGAGTTCTGGTCGCACGTCAGCGAGGCCGGACAATGGTTCTCGCCGGTGCGGACGACGCCGTGGGACGGCTGGGCCAAGGCCTGGGGCATGGACCGCTCGCCCCTGTTCACCCTGTTCGACGCGGCCACTCGCATGGTCTCGCCCTATGTCCTCAACCCGTTCGACTTCAACCCGTTGCGTAAGGTGCTGGAAAAGACCGTGGATTTCGACACGCTGCGGGACTGCCGCTGCACGCGCCTGTTCATCAGCGCGACCAACGTGCGCACCGGCCGCGTGCGGGTGTTCACGGCGCCGGAGATCTCAACCGACGTGGTGATGGCCTCGGCCTGCCTGCCGTTCCTGTTCAAGGCGGTGGAGATCGACGGCGAGGCTTTCTGGGACGGCGGCTACATGGGCAACCCGTCTTTGTTCCCATTCTTCTATCACACCGGCACCGACGACGTGCTGATCGTCAACATCAACCCGATCGAGCGTCACACGGTACCCAAGAGCGCCCCCGACATCATGGACCGCGTCAACGAGATCAGCTTCAACAGCCCCCTGTTGGGGGAAATGCGGGCCATCGCCTTCGTGCAGAAACTGATCGACGAGGACTGGCTGAACGAGGAGCACAAGGGCAAGCTGCGGCGGGTGCGGTTCCACGCCGTCCGGGCCGACCAACTGATGTGCGACCTGACAGTGGCCAGCAAGTACCGCACCGACTGGGATTTCCTGTGCGATCTGCGTGACCGAGGCCGCGCGGCGGCGGAGGCGTGGCTGCTGGCCCATGTCGACGATGTCGGCACGTGCTCCACCGTGGACCTGCACCAGGAATACCTCGGGCCCGACGGCGCCGTGGGTCCGGACCCCGCGCCGGCGCCGTGACGGCGCGGCCTTGTCCCGGCGGCGGGTGCGGTCCAAATAGCAGGCGGCGCCCGCCCGATGGCGAGCCGCCTCCGCGCGGGCGGATACGGTCCGCCACCGCAACATCCCTTGCCGGGCGCGCCAACCCGGCCTAAACACCACTGCCACCGATATGAGGAGGATGCCGTGCGGGACGACGGCGCCAGAGCCACCCATTTCACCGCGCCGCAGCCGCGCGCCATTGGCGCGGTCAACTGGCGCGGCGCCTGGGAACTGTACCTCAAGGAGGTGCGGCGGTTCCTGAAGGTCTACATGCAGACCGTCATGGCGCCGATCGTCACCACCCTGATCTTCCTGGCCATTTTTGTGCTGGCCCTGGGTCGGGACGTGACGCCGCACGTGCCCGGCGTGTCGTTCATGGAATTCCTCGCCCCCGGTCTGGTGATGATGGCCATGGTGCAGAACGCCTTCGCCAACACGTCGTCGTCGGTGATCATCTCCAAGGTTCAGGGCAACATCGTCGACGTGCTGATGCCGCCGCTGTCCAGCGTGGAAATCCTGACGGCGTATGCCCTGGCCGGAGTTTCGCGGGGCCTGGTGGTGGGTGTGGCGGTGCTGGCGGCGATTGCCGTGTTCGTGCCCATCCACATCCACAACGTCGGCTTTATTCTGTTTCATGCCTTCGGGGCGTCGCTGATGCTGTCGCTGCTGGGCATCATCGCCGGCATCTGGGCCGACAAGTTCGACCACATGGCGGCGGTGACGAATTTCATCATCACGCCCTTGTCATTCCTGTCCGGAACGTTCTATTCGATCGATCGCCTGCCGGAAAATTTCCAGCTCTTTGCCCACATCAATCCGTTCTTCTACATGATCGACGGATTTCGCTACGGCTTCATCGGCCACGAGGACGCCCTGGCCACGGCCGGCCTGCCGGTGGTGCTGGGGGCCAACGTGGTGCTGCTGGCGGCCGGGTACGCCATGCTGAAGTCGGGCTACAAACTGAAGGCGTGACACCGTGGACCTGCTTGCCGCCGCTCCGACCCTGGCCGCCGTGCCGTTTCCGGCCATCGACCCGGTGGCCTTTGAGATCGGCCCGCTGGTCATCCGGTGGTACGCGCTGGCGTACATCGGCGGGCTGGTGCTGGGCTGGTGGATGCTGCGGCGCCTGGGGCGCACGCCGCCGGCGGTGCTGACGGCCGAGCAAGCGGACGATTTTCTCGTCTGGGCCACGCTGGGCGTGGTGCTGGGCGGACGGCTGGGCTACGTTTTGTTCTACAACCTGCCGTATTACCTCGACCACCCGGCCGAGATCGCCATGGTCTGGCAGGGCGGCATGGCCTTCCACGGCGGATTCCTGGGCGTGGTCATCGCCTTGCTGATCTTCTGTCGCCGCAAGGGCATTCCTCCGCTGGCCATGGGCGACCTGCTGGCGTGCATCGCGCCCATCGGCTTGTTCTTCGGCCGCATCGCCAACTTCATCAACGGCGAGCTGTACGGCCGCCCGGCGCCCGACGTGCCGTGGGCCATGGTGTTTCCAACCGCCGACGCCCAGCCGCGCCACCCCAGCCAGCTCTACGAGGCGGCGCTGGAAGGGTTGGTCCTGTTCGCGGTGACCATGATCCTGTTCCGTGTCGCGGCGGTGCGGGCGCGGCGCGGGGCGCTGATCGGGGTCTTCATGACCGGGTACGGTCTGGCCCGCTTCGTGGTCGAGTATTTCCGCGAACCCGATCCGCAGCTCGGCTATCTGTTCGGGGTCATCACCATGGGCCAGATCCTGTCGCTGCCCATGATCCTGGCCGGTCTGGCGTTCCTGGCCTGGGCCTGGTACCGGCCGCCGGCGTGGCGGCCCGGCGCGCCCGCATGAGCACGCCCGTCGAGGACCGGCTGCGAGCGCGCATCGCGGCCGAGGGACCCCTTCCGGTGGAAGACGTCATGGCCGAGGCCAACGCCGCGTACTACGCGCGCGGCACAGCCATTGGCGCCGCCGGCGACTTCATTACGGCCCCCGAGATCAGCCAGGTGTTCGGCGAGGTCGTCGGCCTGTGGACGGCCGTGGTCTGGCAGCTTCTGGGAATGCCCAAGCCGGTCTCGCTGGTCGAGTGCGGCCCCGGGCGCGGCACCCTGATGGCCGATGCCCTGCGGGCGCTGGCCCCGGTGCCGGCGTTCCGCGAGGCGCTTGAGGTGCACCTGGTGGAGACCAGCCCGGCCCTGCGCGAGGTCCAGTGCGCCACCCTGGGCGACGCCGTGACGGCGTGGCACGACGGTCTGGAGACCCTGCCCGACCGACCCCTTCTGCTGATCGCCAACGAGTTCCTGGATGCGCTGCCGGTGCGCCAGTACGTGCGGGTCGGCGCGGCGTGGCATCTGCGCCGGGTCGACGTGGACGCGGACGGCGCCTTTCGCTTCGTGACCGGCGAGCCGGTCGCGGCCGACGACCTGGACCCGCGTGTGCGGGCGCGGGCGCCGGACGGCGCCATCGCCGAGGTGTGCCCGGCGGCCCGCGATGTCGTGGCCGCCGTGGCCCGCCGGGTGGCGGCCCGGGGCGGTGCCGCCGTGTTCATCGACTACGGCCACGCGGTCTCGGCGGGCGGCGACACACTGCAGGCGGTGCGACGTCATGCGCAACATCCTGTCCTTCAGGGTCTTGGCACCGTGGACCTGACGGCCCATGTGGATTTTCAGGCATTGGCTGAATCAGCCGAGTCTGCTGGGGTCTTGTCGCATGGCCCGGTAGATCAAGGTTCTTGGCTTCGGGCATTGGGCGCGGAAATGCGGGCCGCTCAGTTGTGTCGCCATGCCAACGAAAATCAGGCCGAGGCGGTCCGCTCCGGAGTTCGTCGCTTGATCGATCCCGGGGAAATGGGCACCTTGTTTAGGGTCTTTGCCGTGACCGCGCCTGGGTTGGCCTCGCCACCCGGTTTCGAAGGGACGTGACTCCATGATTACCGTATCCGCGTTGAATGCCTTGAGCCGGGTCCGCCACGCCTTTTGCACGCGGGACGGCGGCATTTCCGAGGGGCTGTACGAGAGCAACAATTGCGGGTATTCGTCCAGCGACGATCCGGCCAACGTGGCCAAGAACCGACAGAAGTCGGTCGAGCGGATGGAGATGCCGCCGGAGGCGCTGGTCACGGTCAGCCAGCAGCACACCACCGACGTCGTGGTCACGGACAAGCCATGGCCGCGAGATGCCATGCCGGTGGCCGACGCCATTGTGACGACGCGCCCGCGCCTGGTGCTCGGCGTGCTGACGGCGGACTGCGCGCCGGTGCTGATGGCCGACGGCAAGGCGGGCGTGGTGGCGGCCGTGCACGCCGGGTGGCGCGGGGCGCTGAACGGCGTTCTGGCCAACACCGTGGCCACCATGACGGAGCTCGGCGCCAAGCCCGACAGGATCATCGTCGGCATCGGTCCGTGCATCGGCCAGCGCTCCTACGAGGTGGGACCGGAGTTCCCCGCCCCGTTCCTGGAACAGGACGAAACCAACGCCGCCTTCTTCGCCGACGCCCGCCGGGAGGGACACTTTCTGTTCGACCTGCCCGGGTTCGTGGCCAAACAGCTGTCCCGCGCGGGGGTGCGCGAGATCATGCCCACGCCGTGCGACACCTGTCGGGAGGAGGCGCGGTTCTTTAGTCATCGCCGGGCAACCCTGCGCGGCGAGGAGGACTATGGGCGCCAATTGTCGGCCATTGCCCTGGAGCGGTGAGGGAGCCACGATGCCGAGGTCATCCCTGGTCGGGCTGCGCGGCGCGCTGGTGGTCGCGGCGCTGATCGTCCTGGCGGCCTGTGGCCTTCCGCAGCCCTTTCGGCACCACGCCTATGCCCCCGACGACAACCCGCTGGTCAGCTTGCGATCCGGCATCGGGGTGGCCGTGCCGCCGGTGGTCGGCGCGCCGCCGCCGTTGAACCGCGCGATGGCGGTGGAGATGGCCGACCGCCTGCGGACCTGGGAGATCCCGGCGACCGTGGTCAACAGCGCGGCGGCGGACGCGCCGGGGCTGGTGCTGCTCGGGTGGCTGGTCGGCAACGAGCCGGAGGGCGGCCGCATTGGGCTCGACGTGCGCTGGAGCCTGCTGGCCTCGGATGGCACGGTGCTCGACGAGACGACCCGCCACGTGACCGTGTCAAACGGCCTGTGGACCGCGCGGGACCAACGGGTGGCGGCCCTGGTGGCCAGCGAGAGCCGGGCGTCCGTCGTCGGCATGATCGGGCCGGGCTCGGGGCTGGCGGACGAACCGGGCGGAGTGGACGAGGCCCTGGCGGCGGTACCGCCGCCGGGGGCGGCCCCAAAGGCTGACACCGAGCCGGCCGACACCGAGGCGGCCGAGGACGATGCCACCAGTGCCCCGGCGGCGGAAACGCCGAAACGCCGGGCAGGCGAGCCGGCGCGCTCGGCCGCCGATCTGGTCATGGCGCCGCCGGAGGTGACGCGGGCGCCGGGCGACGGCAAGGAGGCGCTGGAACGCGCCTTGACCCGCATCTTCGAACAGAACGGCGTGACCATCCAGGACACCCCGTCCCCCGACCGCCTGAGCGTGCGCGGCGCGGTCGACCTGCTGCCGCTGGAGTCGGTCTCGCAGGAGCAGGTCACCATCGTCTGGGAACTGAAGGATGGCGACGGCGACCTGCTGGGACGCATGACGCAGGAAAACGCCATCCCGGTCGGCAGCCTGGACGGCCCTTGGGGCGACGTGGCGGCCCTGATCGCCGAGGGGGCGGTCATGGGCGTGGGCGAGATCCTGGTGCGCAAGGGGATCGTCGTGCCGCCAGGGTCCTGATGCCCCGGCGCGCCGTCCGTGCGACAACGGCTGTCATGACAGCTTGGTGAAAGCCGTATTGTCGGGTGGCGGAGCGGTTGATATAGTCCGCCGCGCGCGGCGACGGAGGGGGCTGGCTCTCCGTCGCCAAGGCTTCTCTTGGGGTTGCCGTCCTCGGGCCATCGTCCGCGCCAGCGGGTCCGGCAGGGCGCGCGCCGCCGATCCTGCTCATCGCCTCCGGGGACCCTGGCCCATGAAACTCGTGGCCTGCAACGGCAACCGTCCGCTTGCCGAAGCCATCGCCGCCTATCTGAACATCGAACTGACCGATGCCTCCGTGCGCCGGTTTTCGGACATGGAGGTCTTTGTCGAAATCCATCAGAACGTGCGCGGCGAGGATTGTTTCGTCATCCAGCCGACGTCGTATCCGGCGAACGACAATCTGATGGAGCTTCTGGTCACGCTGGATGCATTGCGCCGCAGTTCGGCGCGCCGCATCACGGCGGTGATCCCGTATTTCGGCTACGCCCGGCAAGACCGCAAGACCTCGCCGCGCACGCCGATTACCGCCAAGCTGGTGGCCAACGTGATCGCCGTGGCCGGCGCCAACCGCGTGGTCACGCTGGACCTGCACTCGGGCCAGATTCAGGGCTTTTTCGATATCCCACTGGACAACCTGTTCTGTGCGCCGGTGTTTTCCAAGGACATCATGGAGCGCTACCCGGGTGAGCGACCCATGATCATCTCGCCCGACGTGGGCGGCGTGGTGCGCGCGCGCGGTCTGGCCAGCCGCATCGAGGCCGACCTGGCCATCATCGACAAGCGCCGGGAACGCGCCGGCGTGTCGGCGGTGATGAACATCATCGGCGACGTCAAGGGGCGCTCCTGCATCCTGGTCGACGATATCGTCGACTCCGCCGGCACCCTGTGCAACGCGGCGGTGGCCCTGAAGGAGGCCGGTGCCACGGCCGTCAGCGCCTATGTCAGCCACGGCGTGCTGTCGGGGGGCGCGGTCGCCCGGGTGACGTCGTCGCCGCTGGACAGCCTGGTCATCACCGACAGTATCCAGGCGACCGAGGCCATGCGTCTGGCCAAGAACGTCCGCCAGTTGACCATCGCGCCCTTGATCGCCCAGGCCATCGAGCGCATCAGTGACGAACGGTCGGTCTCCAGCCTGTTCGACTGAGGGCGGCCGGGCACCGGGGATAGGGGGACCGCCGAAAGCGGAGCGCCCTATCCCGTCGCACCCAGCCCGTAGGGTGCGTCTGACCGCCGCGAACGCGGCGGGCGACGCACCGCCTCGCGACCTTCGCGGCCACTTGGTGCGTCGTCGGCGGCGTCGCCGCCTCCAGACGCACCCTACGACGGCTGATTCACACATCATTACTCTTTTTCGTCATTGCGAGGAGCGCAGCCCAAAAACCAAAACTGGGGCAATCCAGAGCGTGTACTTGCGTTTTACGCTCTGGATTGCTTCACCCTCGTCTTGCGACGAGGGTTCGCAATGACGAGTCACACGCCGCGCGAGCGAAGAGCCACCGCTTCGGCGGAAACAAGTGTGAATATGATAGGCTAGGCGGGAGGGGGACACCCGCCCTATCCCGTCGCGCCCAGGCCGGCGGCGATGGCGTTGACCGTCTGCAGCAGGGACGGCAGCCACCGTTCGGCGTCCTGTTCGCGGTCCTCGGCGCGCAACCGGCGCCATTCGGCTAGCAGTTGAACCTGCCGGTCGTGGATCGGCGCCAGTGCCGGCGACCGAAGGCTGAGCACCCGGTGCACGCGCGGGCGTGTTTCCGACAGCGGCCCCTGGTAGATCGTCTCCAGGCCGATCCGGGTGCGCTCGTATTCCTCCAGGATCAGACCCAGCACGCGCTCGCGCACGGTCGTATCCTCGACCAGACTGGCGTAGCGGGTCATGACGGCGGGATCGGCCGTGGCCCAGCCGGTGCCGGCGTTGCTGATCAGGTAGTGCAGGGGCGGCCAGTCGGCGGCGCGCTTGCAGGCGGCCAGGCGGTCGAACCCGTCGGGATCCTCCTGCCGCAAGGTCTCCAGCGCGGTGCCGACGCCGAACCAGGCCGACACAAGGAATCGCGACTGGCTCCAGGCGAACACCCAGGGAATGGCGCGCAGGTCCTGCAACGTCCGCTGGCCGGTGCGGCGCGCGGGGCGGGAGCCGATGCGGCTGGACTCGATCACGTCGATGGGCGTGGCCTGCCCATAGAACGTCATGAACCCCTCGCACTCCAGCAGGGAGCGGTAGCGCTGCCGGCTGGCCTCCGCCAGCCGGTCCATGACGGGGCCAAGGCCCGGGTCCGTTCCGTTCGGGCGACTGCCACGCAAGGTGGCGCTCAACGAGCCCGCCGTCAGCAGTTCCAGATTGTAGGCGGCGGTGACGACGTTGGCGTACTTCTGCGAGATGGTCTCACCCTGTTCGGTCAGCCGGAACTCGCCGTCGATGGCGCCGCGCGGTTGCGCGCGCACGAAGCGGTGGGTCGGGCCGGAGCCCCGGCTGATGGTGCCGCCACGGCCATGGAAAAAGCGCAGCCGCACGCCGTGGCGCCGCCCGACCGCGACCATGGCGGCCTGCGCCCGGTGCAGCCCCCATTGGCTGGCGACGATGCCACCGTCCTTGCCGCTGTCGCTGTAGCCGATCATGACCTGCTGGCGTGGCCGCTCTCCGCCCTCGTCGGCGCGCTGTGCCTCCAGGCTGGCGCGAGTGACGGGGTGGGCCAGGAAGGCATCCAGGATGTCGGGGCTGTGCTCCAGGTCCTCGATGGTCTCGAACAGCGGCACCACGGGCAACGGACACACCGCCGCGCCGTTGGGGAAGGTCAACAGCCCCGCCTCGCGGGCCAGCAGATAAACGACCAGCAGGTCCGACACACTTCGCGTCATGCTGATGATCAGGGCGCCCAGTCCGTCCGGGCCTCGGTCCTCGAGGCGGTGGGCCAGCACGCGCAGGGCGCCCAGCACGCTGGCGGCCTCGGGGCCGGCGCGGGTGCCGTCATGCATGAACGGGCGCGGCGAGGCCAGTTCGCGGTTCAGCAACTCCAGCCGCCGCGATTCGTCCCACTGTGGGAAGTCGGCGCCGTCGATGCCCGCCGCCACCAGCAACTGCGCCACGGCCTTGTCGTGAAAGGCGCTGTTCTGGCGTACGTCCAGCGTCGCCAGATGGAACCCGAACGCCTTGACCATGGTCTGCACGGGGCCGACGTCGCGCTCGGCCAGCCGGTGCGCGCCCAGGGTCCTCAGGGTCTCGGCGATCACATCAAGGTCCGCGAGCAGCTCGCGCGGGCGGCGGTAGTGGTGCGGGGCCAAGGGGTTGGCCGGGTCGGGCAGGGACAGGATCATCAGGTTGATCATCTGCCGCCACGGCTCGTCCTTGTTGCGGGCAAGGGCCGGTTCGGCGGCCGGCCCGAGGGCCTCGACCATCGCGTTCAGCCGTTCGGACAGGGCGGGCGGGACGGATTGGCGGGTGGTCGCCAGTGACAAACCGGCGGCCAGTCGCTCCAGTCGCTCCCGCAGGTTCTTCAGGGCCGTGGTCGCAAGCTGGGCCAACGCCCAGGCCGTCGTCTCCGGTGTGACGAACGGGTGGCCGTCGCGGTCGCCGCCCACCCAGGTTCCAAAGGTCACGCGCGGTCGGTGCGAGGGACCGCGCAGCAGCGCGGGGTCGAAGCCGACGCGGCGCCAGGCGGTCTCCAGCCGGCGGTCGAGCCACGGCAGCGTCTGCGGGAACATCTCGCCCAGGTAATACAGGATGATGCCCAGTTCGCCCTCGACTGTGGGCTTTTCCAGCAGGATTTCGCCGGTGCGCCAGAGGCGTTCCAGGCCGGCCTTGGTGTCCTCGCGCAAGGACGCGCGTTCACCCGGCGTCCACATCGTGTTCTCGCTGTCCACCAGCAGCCGGTAAATGGCGCGGTGGTGGTGCAGCACGCTGGCCCGCTTGGCCTCGGTCGGGTGCGCGGTCAGCACCGGTTCGACCCGGATGGTGGCCAGGGCCTCGGCGATCTCTTCCGGGGTGAACCCATCGCGGGCGAGGTGGATGAGTTCGTATTCCCAGGAGCCCGAATCCGCGTCCAGCGGGCCGTCGGTTTCCACCCGCCGGCGGCTCTGGGCGTGGGCGTTTTCCTCGGCCTGATGGAGCAACTGGAAGGCCACCGAGCGGGCCTCGACGCAGCGTTCGGCCAGCGGGTCGGCCGGATCGTCGGGCCACTGGTTGACGCCGTCGGAGTCCACGGTGACCAGCGTGTCGCCGCGCCGCGGCCAGGGCAGGCGTTCGGCCACGGCGTCCTCGCCGATGTCCCGCAGGACCTCGGCCAACGCATCCATCAGGAATCGAAGGTCCTGGTCGACCTTGGGCAGGGCCGTCGCGTCGGACAGCCGCGACGTGATGATGGCGGGCATGTTGGAACTCGCGGTGCGGGAGGGGGAACGCCGGGCGGCACGGGCCGGCACGGAAAAGTGTACAGGGTTCGTGCGGCATTGCAACGTGGTGTACCGCGTTCGCCCGAGACAATTTCGATACACCGGGCGGGCGTTGAGAGCGAACCAACAACCGACATCGCTCACGCCGCGCGCTATCCCTCCTTCGCCGGGTCCTCCATGTCGGCGCGCACGTCGCGGGCGTCGGCCGGGCGCCACTTGCGGACGAAGGCCCGCAGGGCCTCGTCGTCGGCGTCCTCCAGCACGATGCGCAGGCGCACGAGTTGATCGCCGCGCGCGTCGGTCCCGGTACCGTCCTTGCGCGGCAGGCCCTTGCCGCGCAGGCGCAGGGTCGCACCGGTGTTGGAGCCCTCGGGCACGGTGACGGCCACGCGGCCGCTCAGGGTCGGCACGGTGATCTTGGCGCCCAGCACGGCCTCGCGCAGGCTGACCGGCACCTCGGCGATGACGTCATCGCCGGCGCGGCGGAACACGGGGTGGTCCTTGACCAGGATTTCCACCAGGGCGTCCCCGGCCTCGCCGCCGTGGTGGCCCGGATTGCCCTGGCCGCGCAGACGCAGCGTGCTGCCGTTCTCGGTGCCCGGCGGGACGCGGACATCCAGCGTCTTGCCGGTGGTCAGCGTGATGCGCCGCGAGGTGCCCAGGGCCGCGTCCTCGAACGGAACGCGCAAGCGGTACTGGGCATCGCCGCCGCGCTGCGGCCGGCCGTGGCCCTGCGCGCCGCCGCCGCCCGCGCCGGTCGCGCGGTGCTTGGCCGACTGAGCACGGGCAAAAATGTCCTCGAACGAGTCCGCGCCCTTGAACAGGTCCTCGAAATGGAAGTGGAACCCGCCGTCCGACCTCGCCCGGCCTTTCGCGGTGCGCGGGCCAGCGCCAGGATGGTGGCGGAACCCGAACGGGCGATCCTGGCCCTGCGCGTCGATTTCACCGCGATCGAAGCGGGCCCGCTTGTCAGGGTCGGCCAGCACGTCGTGGGCCGCGCTCAACTCCTTGAAGCGGTCCTCGGCTTCGGGGTCGCCCGGATTGACGTCAGGGTGCATGGTCCGCGCCAACCGCCGATAGGCGCGTCTGATTTCGTCCGCGCTGGCACTGCGCGGCACACCGAGCACGGCGTACGGGTCCTTCATGGCGGCGCGGTCGCTTCAGGGGTATGGGCGATCGGAGCAATCATACACGACTGCCCGGCGAAAGAGGCGGTGTTCTTTCGCCGGGCCGTCTGCCGTCGCGGCGCCGTGAGAGGGCGGGAGCGATCGTCAGTTGACCATCTGCCACGTGCCGTCCGGCTGGCGGCAGGCGGTGCCGGTGGCCTCTTCCAGGCGGCCGTCGATGGTGACGGTGGTGCGGAACTGCCGGCAGTACTGGCCGGTGTTGGTGTAGCCGTCGCGGACCGGAGTGAAGGACCCGTAGTTGCCCGTCTGCGGGTTGTTCCACGAGATCGTCTGCCCGACCGGCGCCTGGTAGGCCTGCTGCGAGGCCTGTCTCATGCGCATCCGGTCGGTTTCGTCGAGCGAACGCCCGATCTCGCTGCCGACCAGGCCGCCAAGCAGCACGCCCAGACCGGTGGCGGCCATTTTCCACTCGGTCGAGCCGCCGAACTGCGAACCGAGCAGTCCGCCCAAGGCGGCGCCGCCCACCGTGCCGACGGTCTGTTTGGGGCTGTTGGCCGTCTGGCAGCCGACCAGCGCGGGGCCGGCCAGCAGGGTGGCGGCCAGCGCCACGGCGGTGGAGCGCTTCACAAATCTGTCCATCGGTCCGACCTTTCCTTTCCGTGTCGACCAGGGTGCGGCACGCGGGGACCGCCCGTCACCGCGCCTGTCCGGATACAGGGTGCGCGCGGCCTTCGCGGCCACCAAATCCAAGAATCCGTTACCATAATATGTGCGAGCAAGATGGCGAAAAAAGGGTCCACGCTTGCGCGGCGATCCTGTACGTCTGCGCCAGGGGATGGGTGCCGATGGCAGCGTCCGCCCCATCCCTTGTCCCCGCGCATGATGTCTTGGTTTCCGGGAGGGAGGTTGTCCCCGTGTCGTCCCTGATGGTGTCCGATCCGTTCGCCCTGTTCCAGGCGTGGCTGAAAGAGGCGGAGAAAAGCGAGTCCAACGACCCGACCGCCATGGCCCTGGCCACGGCAACGGCGGACGGACGACCTTCGGTGCGCATGGTGCTGCTCAAGGACGTCGTGCCCAGGCCCGGTCCGGAGGGCGGATTCGTGTTCTACACCAACATGGAAAGCCGCAAGGGCGAGGACCTGCGCGCCAATCCCCACGCCGCGCTGTGCTTCCATTGGAAAAGCCTGCGGCGCCAGGTGCGGGTCGAGGGGCCCGTGGTGCCGGTTCCCGACGCCGAAGCCGATGCGTATTTCGAGTCCCGCGCGCGGGAAAGCCGCATTGGTGCCTGGGCCTCGTTGCAGTCGCGGCCACTCACCGAACGCCTGGAGTTGGAGAAGCGGGTCGCCTCCTTTGGCGCCAAGTTCGGGATCGGGGCGATCCCCCGGCCGGATTGGTGGACCGGCGCCCGCGTGGTGGCCAATCGCATCGAGTTCTGGCGCGACCGTCCCTTTCGGTTGCACGATCGTGTGGTTTACAGTTGGGATGGAGTGGCGTGGCAGACTCAGCGCCTGTATCCGTGATGGGACACGGCCCGATGGTGGAAGGAACGCGATGATGGGGGAGGCGCCTGGAACGGCCGAAACACGAACGGGGCGGTTGTCGGACGATCGCCTGATGCGTTGGGCCACCTACGCGGCGGTCGGCACGGCCGGGACCCTGATCGTGGTGAAACTGATCGCGTGGGCGCTGACGGGGTCGCTGGCGTTGTTGTCCACGCTGATCGATTCCATCCTGGATGCTGCGGCCTCGCTGTTGAATCTGTTCGCGGTGCGCGTGGCGCTGGAGCCGGCCGACCATGACCACCGGTTCGGCCACGGCAAGGCGGAGCCGCTGGCCGGGCTGGCCCAGGCGGCGTTCATCGGCGGGTCGGCGTTGTTCCTGACCATCGAGGCGACGTCGCGCGTCCTCGATCCCGAGCCCGTCGCGCGGTCGGGCCTGGGCATCGCCATCATGGTGCTGTCCATCGTCCTGACCCTGGCCCTGGTCGCGTTTCAGCGGCTTGTGATCCGGCGCACCGGCTCCGTGGCCATCCGGGCCGACTCGGTGCACTACGCTGGCGACATCCTGATCAACATCAGCGTGATCGTCTCCCTCCTCCTGACCACACAGGCGGATCTGCCGTGGGCCGATCCAACGTTTGCGCTCATTATTGCCGCCTATCTCCTCTACAACGCTTGGTCCATACTTAAGAATTCTCTGAATTACTTGATGGACCGGGAATTCGAGGACGAGGATCGGCGCCGGATCCTTGAGATTGCCCGCGCGCATCCTCAAGTGATGGATGCACATGACCTGCGCACCCGGTCGTCCGGCCCGCAGCAGTTCATTCAGTTGCACTTGGAGATGGAGTGTGATCTTACATTGCGTACGGCCCATGGGATTGCCGAGCAGGTGGAGGCCCAAATTCTGGACGCGTTTCCGGGGGCGGAGGTCTTGATCCATCAGGATCCCTGGGGCGTGCGGGAAGAGCGTGACGTGCCGCCCGAGCCGGGTGACGCAAGCCCGTCACCTGCCAACCGCGAGGCCAGGGGCTCGAACGGATGATTGTTTTCGTTGTTGGCGTCTAACGGTCGGGTCGTTAGGGTGCCGACACGGCGTCGCGCGGGTGTCCGAGGCGGGGCGGGCGACCCCGTCGGGGCTCAGTCGGAATGGTGCCGAGGATGGGAGGGACGGAGAGGTGGATCCAGCGCGGATCGTGGTCATTGGTGGCGACCTGCCCCATGGGGAGTCGTTTCATGACACTCTCGGCGCCGACTGGGACGTGTCCGTGGTGTCCGCCGCCGGCGGTGATGTAACCGGGCGGGCGCGGGCGGCGGTTGCGGGCCAGCAACCTGACCTGGTCGTCCTGACCGTCGCTGCGTCCGGCGCCGACGGTGTCGATCCGGACACCGCCGCCGAGGTCTGTCTGACCTTGCGGCGCGACAATCGGGTCGGCTCCATTCCAGTGCTGCTGCTCGGACTCGATGGCGGGTCGGCCGCGTCCGAGCGTGACACGGCGACGACCCCGGGGGCGACCCCGGCAGCCTGGCTGGAACGCGGGGCCAGTGACGTGATCACGGGTCCCTTTGATCCGCACCTGCTGCGGGCGCGCGTCCACACCCTGATCGAACTCCGGCGGCTGCGGGAGGAACAAGCCCATGCTGTCGGCGCCGAACGCGCCAGCGGGGTCATGACCCGGCGCGTGTTCGAGAGTGTGTTGCGTCGGGAAAGCGGACGCCTCCGGCGAACCGACGGTCACCTGGGTTTGCTGTTGGTCGAGCTGGACCATTTCAAGGCCTTTCGGGCGCAAGACGGTGTGGAAACAGCCGAGTCGTGTTTCCACCAGGTCGCCGACGCCGTGGCGAGCCGCCTGCGCCGTCCGTCGGATCTGGTGGCCCGGTTCAGCGTCGAGCACTTGGCCTGCCTGATGCCGGACACGGACCTGCGCGGCGCGCGGGTGGTGGGCGAGTCCGTCCGGGATGCCGTCGAGGCCCTGGGCCTCCCGCATACGGCCTCTCCCGTCGCGGACCACGTCACCGTCAGCGTGGGCGTCGCGTCGCGCCGGTGCTCCGGCCCGGAGGTGGAGTCGTGGCTGCTCTCCGAAGCGCAAGACAGGCTCAGGCGGGCGCGGCGCGCCGGATGCAATCGGGTTGTGTCGGGGGAAGGCGGCGCGGCTGTGCCGACGTTCGGTGCGGGAACTGGCGGTCTGTGGACCGTTCCGGGAAGCAGGCCGGTTCGGGAGGCGGGGACCGGCTGACCCGCAAGAAACGCCCGTCTCGCGGCCGGCCAGTCCGCAGAGTCGATCCTGTGGCGGGTCGCGTTCAAAGATGCGGGCCCCGTTCCACCGAGTCGGCCGGCAGGGGGTTCAATGCAGACGGAATGTTAACGTCTTTCTCCTACAGTCGCGGGCGGCCGGAAACGAACGGAACGCGGCGTCGACTGAAGAAAGACAACATCGATGTTTCACGGAAAATCCATCCTGATTACGGGCGGAACAGGATCGTTCGGTCACCAGTACGCCAGAACTATTCTGAAAACCTATAAGCCGCGCCGACTGATCATATATTCGCGCGACGAGTTGAAACAATTTGAGATGCAGGCCGAGTTCACCGACCCGTGTATGCGCTTTTTCCTTGGGGATGTTCGAGACTTCCAGCGAACACGGCAGGCCATGGAGGGGGTGGACTTCGTGATCCATGCCGCCGCCCTGAAGCAGGTGCCCGCCGCCGAATACAACCCGAACGAAGTGATCCGTACGAACATCAATGGCGCCGAAAACGTCATTCGCGCCAGCCTTGATGCGGGGGTCGAAAAGGTCATCGCCCTGTCGACCGACAAGGCCGCCAACCCGATCAATCTGTACGGCGCGACCAAGCTGGCCTCCGACAAGCTGTTCGTCGCGGCGAACAACATCGCCGGCGCCAAGATCACCCGCTTTGCCGTGGTGCGCTATGGCAACGTCGCCGGCTCGCGTGGGTCAGTGGTTCCGTTCTTTCGCAATCTGATCAAGAACGGCGCCGACCACCTGCCGATTACCGACGACCGCATGACCCGCTTCTGGATCACACTGCAAGAGGGCGTGGACTTCGTGCTGAAGAACTTCCACCGCATGGTGGGGGGCGAGATCTTCGTGCCCAAGATTCCGTCCATGCGCGTGGTCGATCTGGCGAAGGCGATGGCGCCTGACCTGCCGCACAAGCACATCGGCATCCGGCCGGGCGAAAAGCTGCACGAGATCATGTGTCCGCGCGACTATGCTCACATCACGCTGGAGTTCCAGGATCACTACGTGATCCAGCCGACCATCCGCTTCACGGATCACAACGTTGATTACGCGAACAACGCCATGGGCGAAGCCGCCGCTCCCGTGGATCCGGATTTTGAGTACAATTCGGGCGACAACCCGCACTTCCTCTCCGTCGACGAACTGAAAGAGCTCAACGAGAAGCTCGTGGCATGATCCCCTATGGCCGACATCACATCGAGGACGACGATATTGCCGCCGTCGTCGATGTATTGCGCGGCCCGGCCCTGACAGGTGGCCCGGCGGTGGGGCGCTTCGAAGCAGCGTTGGCGGGCGCGACCGGTGCGCCGCACGCCATGGTGTGCGCGTCCGGCACGGCGGCCCTGCACCTTGTGGCGATGGGGCTGGACCTTGGCCCGGGCGACGCCGTTGTGGTGCCGTCCGTGACATTCCTGGCCACGGCCAATGCGGCGCGCTACGCGGGCGCCGACGTGCGCTTTGCTGATGTCGATCCGGACACCGGCCTGCTGACGCCGGAAACCCTCGAACAGGCTTTGGCGCGACCAGGGCCCGGGCGCCCGCGCGCCGTCTTCGCGGTGCACCTCAACGGGCAATGCGCCAACATGGAGGGGCTGCTTGCCGTGGCGGACCGGCACGGTCTGCCCGTGGTCGAAGACGCGTGCCATGCGCTCGGTGGCGCGTACTGGCTGGAGGGTGAGCGATACCCGGTCGGTGCGGCGCCGCGTTCGGTGGCCGCGTGCTTCTCCTTCCACCCCGTCAAGACGGTGGCCATGGGCGAGGGCGGGGCGGTCACCACGCACGACGCCGCGCTGGCCGAGCGCCTGCGCCGATTGCGCACGCACGGCATGGAGCGCGATCCCCGGGCGTTCACGGAAACCGTTCAGGCCTTCGACGACCTGTCCGGCGACGCCAATCCCTGGTACTACGAGATGGCCGAGCCCGGATTCAACTACCGGGCCTCCGATCTGCACTGCGCCCTGGGGGCCAGCCAACTCGCCAAGCTGGATCGGTTTCTCGACCGGCGGCGCGCCCTGGCGGCGCTGTATGATCGCGCGCTGGAGCCTTTGGCGCCGTTGGCGCGGCCGGTTCCGCGTCGCGCCACCGAAGACGATGGCTGGCACCTGTATGTCGTGCTGATCGATTTCGCGGCGGTCGGCCTGACGCGCGCGCAGGTGATAACCCGGCTGCGGGACGCCGGCATCGGCACACAGGTGCATTACCTGCCGGTCCATCGCCAGCCCTACTATCGCGCGCTGTATCCGGACCTGACCCTGCCGGGCGCTGACGCCTATTATGCCCGGTGTCTTTCGCTGCCGCTGTTCCCCGACATGGAGGATCAGGCGGTGGCGCGGGTGGCCGACGCCTTGCGGGAGATCCTGTCGTGACCAGCCTGGCGGTCATCCCCGCGCGCGGCGGCAGCAAGCGCATTCCGCGCAAGAACATCAGACCGTTCTGCGGCAAGCCGATGATCGCCTGGTCGATCGAGGCCGCGCTGGCCGCCGACTGCTTTGATGACGTGATCGTCTCGACAGAGGACGACGAGATCGCCGAGGTGGCGCGCGCGTTCGGGGCGGCGGTCCCGTTCCGCCGGCCGGACCGGCTGGCCGATGACTACGTGATCACGGTGGACGTGATCTCCCATGCCATCGAAGCCTATGCCCAGGGTGCCGCCCGTCCGGAGTATGTGTGCTGCCTGTACGCCACGGCGCCGTTCGTCACGCCGGACGACCTGCGCCGGGGGCACGACCTGATCGTCGGACAGGACCTGGACTACGCCTTTTCTGTGACCTCGTTCCCATTCCCGATCCAGCGCGCGTTGCGCCTGACGGAGAACGGCCGCGTTGTCATGGTCCAGCCCGAACATTTGACCACCCGCTCGCAGGACCTGGAACCCGCGTACCACGACGCCGGCCAGTTCTATTGGGGCCGCGCCGAGGCCTGGCAGGCCCGCCGCCCGCTGTTCGGCCCGCGCTCGGCGCCGGTGCTGCTGCCGCGCCACCGTGTGCAGGACATCGACACGGAAGAGGATTGGGAGACGGCGGAACGCCTGTTCGCGGTGCATCGGGCGCGGGAGGAGACATCATGACGACCCTGGTCCTGGCGGCACATCCGGATGACGAAGTCCTGGGCTGCGGGGGAACGATCGCACGGATGGCCGACGACGGCGAGGACGTCCATGTCGTCATCGCGGCCGAGGGCGCGACCAGCCGCGACCCAAACCGCGATCGGAGCGCGCGGGCCGGCGACTTGTCGGCCCTGGGCGAGGCCGCGCGCGAGGCCGGGCGGATCCTCGGCGCGCGATCCGTCGAGTTGCTGGACCTGCCTGACAATCGAATGGATTCCATGGATCGCCTGGATATCGTGAAGATTGTCGAAGGATTGGTGGCTCGGTGGGCGCCACGCACGGTTTTCACGCATCATGCCGGCGATGTGAATGTCGATCACCGGCGACTGCACGAGGCGGTCGTCACCGCGTGCCGGCCTCAGCCGGGCCATCCGGTTCGACGCCTGCTCTTTTTCGAGGTCTCGTCCAGCACGGAATGGCAACCGCCGGGCAGCGCGCCACCGTTCCTTCCCAACGTGTTTGTGGACATATCCGCCTCCCTCGCACGTAAGCGTGATGCGTTGCATGTTTATGATGTTGAAATGCGCCCATGGCCACATGCGCGGTCGGTCGAGGGCGTGGAACACCTCGCGCGGTGGCGTGGCTCGATCGTTGGCGTGGAGGCGGCTGAAGCCTTCTGCCTGGGCCGGGAAATTGTCTGATGCGTGTTGCGGTCCGCGCGGACGCATCGACCCGCATCGGGTCCGGGCATGTGATGCGCTGCCTGACGCTGGCCCAAGCCCTGAGAGAACAGGGCGCCGAGGTGCGCTTCATCTGCCGCGACCATCCAGGGCACATGGGCGACCGAATCAAGTTGGCTGGCTTGCCGGTCTCGTTGCTGCGGGCTCCGCCGGACTCGCGCCGGCCGATCCCCGACGGAGACTATGCCGCCTGGCTCGGTGTACCCATCGACACCGACGCGGCCGAGACCATCTCTGCATTGGATGGCTGGCGACCGGACTGGCTGGTGGTCGACCACTATGGGCTCGACCGTGCATGGGAGCAGGTCCTGCGGCCCCATGTTGGCGCTATCCTCGTCATCGACGACCTCGCCAATCGGGCGCACGACTGCGATTTGCTGCTGGATCAGAATGATCACCCGAAGCCTGCGGCGCGGTACGACGGTCTCGTTCCGGCTGCCTGTCGGCGCCTGTGTGGGCCCGGTTATGCCCTGTTGCGGTCCGAGTACGCGGCGACCCGACGGCAAATCGGTCCTCGCGACGGTCCGGTGGCGCGAGTCCTCGTGTACTACGGTGCGACCGACCCGACCAACGAGACCGCCCGTGCCTTGCGCGTCCTGAGCCAGCCGGCGTTCCGGCATCTTTTGGTGGATGTCGTGTTGGGCGTCAACGCGCCCCATCGAGACGAGGTTGTTTCTCTTGCCACGGCCCGTCCCGGCACAACCGTGCATGAGCCGCGCCCAAGTCTCGCGGACCTGATGGCCCGCGCCGATCTTGCGTTGGGTGCTGGGGGAGCAACGACCTGGGAACGCTGTTGCCTTGGTCTGCCGGCCATTGTCACGGCGGTGGCGGCGAATCAAGGGCCCTTGGCGACGGCCCTCGCGGAGGGAGGCCGCGCGGTGTTCCTGGGATGTCACGACTCGGTGACAGACGACTGTCTGTCCGAGGCCGTGCGCGACCTGCTGGCGGTGCCAGCAAAACGGGAGGCCATCGCGCAGGCCGCTTTCGCGCTCACGGATGGATGGGGCGCGGCCAAGGTCGCCGAGATCGTGGTCCCGAGCGACGGGCACGATCTCGCGCTCCGGCCGGCCGAGGTTGGCGACATGGCCCAGTATTATTTCTGGGTGAACGATCCAAGCGTGCGGGCGCAGGCGTTCGAGACCGAGCCCGTCCCGTGGCCGACGCACAGGGCTTGGTTTCGCCGCGCTTTGGACAGGGCATCCTGCCATATGCACGTCCTGGAGTTGAAACCGCACGTGCCGGTCGGGCAGGTGCGGATCGAGCAAAAAGGAGAAGAGGACGTTATTGACTACAGTGTCGACGCGGCGATGCGCGGGCGTGGCTGGGGGACGCGAATTCTTGTGCTGGCGCGCCAGGTCTGGGATGGCATCGGTCAATCCCGTGCGCTGCACGGCTATGTCAAAGCAGGCAATGTCGCCTCGCAACGGGCGTTTGTTGCCGCAGGGTTTACGGAACGGCCGCTCGACTCCCTGGACAGTGAGCCCGGCAGCCTGCATTATGTTTACGTGCCTGAAAACACACGCGAAACGGACCGAAGATGACGCTGCCGCCGCAATCCTATGTCATCGCTTCGGACCGGCCATGGAACGCCGGCCTGGTCGAGCGGGTGTCGGCGCGGTGCGGGAAAACGGTCCACCCCATCACGGAAAAGGGCGCGTTGACACCGGCGCATCTTGAGGCTCTGGCGCCGCGTTTCGTGTTTTTTCCGCATTGGTCGTACAAAATTCCAAAAGCCGTTTTCGAGGCGTATCCCTGCGTCATTTTCCATATGACGGACCTGCCGTACGGTCGGGGCGGCAGTCCGCTGCAGAACTTGATCGTACGCGGGCATCGCGAGACCAAAATCACGGCCCTGCGCTGTGTCGAGGCCTTTGACGCCGGCCCTGTTTACATGAAGCGCCCGCTTAGTCTGCTTGGCGCTGCCGAGGAAATCTTTCTGCGCGCCGACCGGATCATAGAAGACATGATCGTTGAGATCGTGGCGACCGAACCCGTCCCGGTTCCGCAGGAGGGCGAGCCGGTCGTGTTTCGCCGGCGCACCCCAAGCGACGGCAATCTGGCCCAAGCCACCGACCTGGACGGTCTCTACGATATGATCCGTATGCTCGATGCCCAGGGATATCCAGCCGCCTTTGTGGAGGTCGGTCCGTTTCGTCTGGACTTCACGCGGGCCATCCGTCGATGCGATGGCGTCGTCGCGGATGTCCGCATCACGCGACGCGAGGAGGCGTCCAATGACTGATGCCATGGTTGGCGCTGACGGGATGTCGTTCGGAAGCTGCCTCATCGGCCGCGCCCACAGGCCTTTCGTGATCGCCGAGATGTCGGGCAACCATAACCAGTCGCTCGACCGTGCCCTGGCCATTGTCGAGGCGGCGGCGGACGCGGGCGCCCACGGCCTGAAGCTGCAGACGTACACCCCCGATACGATGACACTCGATGTGGATCGCGATGACTTCCTGATCACGGGCAAGGACAACCCGTGGACGGGTCGCCGCCTGCACGAACTCTACCGAGAGGCCATGACGCCGTGGGAGTGGCACGAGCCTCTCTTCAAGCGGGCGCGCGACCTCGGCATGATCCCCCTCAGCACGCCGTTCGACGACACGGCGGTGGAGCTGCTGGAGGACCTGGACGCGGCCGTCTACAAGATCGCGTCGTTCGAAAGCAATCACCTGCCCCTGCTGCGCCGGGTGGCGGCCACCGGCAAGCCGGTGATCATGTCCACGGGCATGGCGACTCTCGGGGAACTGGATCTGGCGGTTCGAACGCTGCGGGGCGCCGGCTGTCGCGACATCGTGCTTCTGAAATGCACCAGCACCTATCCGGCCACGCCCGAGAACACGAACATTCTGACCATCCCGCACATGCGCGAGCTGTTCGGCTGCGAGGTGGGGCTGTCCGACCACACCCACGGGATCGGGGTCGCGGTGGCCAGCGTGGCCCTGGGTGCTACGGTGATCGAGAAGCACTTCACGCTACGCCGCGCGGACGGCGGCGTGGACTCGACGTTCTCCATGGAGCCGGAGGAGATGAAGGCGCTGGTGACCGAGACCGAACGGGCGTGGCAGGCGCTGGGCCACGTCTCGTATGGTCCCACGGCGGCCGAGCAGGGGTCGCGCGCCTTCCGCCGGTCGCTGTACGTCGTGCGGGACTGTCCGCCCGGCCATGCGCTGAGCGCCGACGATCTTCGGATCGTCCGTCCCGGACACGGGCTGGAGCCGGTGGCGTGGGACGATGTCATCGGCCTGACCCTGCCGCGCGGGGCCCGGCGGGGCGATGCGGTGACGTTCGATCTGTTCCGGACGTCCTGACCGCGTCTGGCTCTCGTCTTCTCCCGTTCAGGGCCGCACCGGTCCCTGCCAGGACAACAACAAGGGGCCAGCCCGCCCAGGCTAACCCCTTGATTTCATTGGTGGAGCCGAGGGGAATCGAACCCCTGACCTCAGCAGTGCGATTGCTGCGCTCTCCCAACTGAGCTACGGCCCCGGGAAGCGCCGCGCGGTGGCCCGGCGCGGCGGAGAGACGGGACGATGCTGCGCGGCGCCGGCAAAGTCAAGCCTCGCGTCGTGATCAAACCGAACGACGGCGGGTGTATGCCGCGATCGGGTCGACTGGCGTGATCTCGGCCCCGTCTCCCCCTTTGCAAACACTCCCAAACCCATTAAATACGGAGCACCTTCGGGTTGCCATTAAATTTAACGTTCGCAGATCGGAGTTTTAGCATGGACACGACCCCCGCCATCGATGCGACCACCCATGTCCGGGGGCGCATCTATGACAGCATCACCGAGACCATCGGCGCCACGCCGCTGGTTCGCCTGTCCCGCTTCGGTGAGGCGCACGGCGCCAAGGGCGACATCCTCGGCAAATGCGAGTTCTTCAACCCGCTGGCCTCGGTGAAGGACCGCATCGGCGTCTCGATGATCGAGGCCGCCGAGGCCGAGGGCCGCATCAAGCCGGGCGCCACCCTGGTCGAGCCCACGTCGGGCAACACCGGCATCGCCCTGGCCTTCGTCGCCGCCGCCAAGGGCTACCGTTTGATCCTCACCATGCCGGAAAGCATGTCGATCGAGCGCCGCAAGATGCTCCAGCTTCTGGGAGCCGAACTCGACCTGACGCCGCCGGCCAAGGGCATGAACGGCGCCGTCGAACGCGCCCGGGAACTGGTGGACACGATCCCCGGCGCCGTCATGCTGCAGCAGTTCGAGAACCCGGCCAACCCGGCGATCCACCGCCGCACCACCGCCGAGGAGATCTGGGCGGATACCGATGGGACGGTCGACGTGGTGGTTTCCGGCATCGGCACCGGCGGCACCATCACCGGCGTCGGCGAGGTGTTGAAGGCGCGCAAGCCCTCCGTCCGCATGGTGGCGGTCGAGCCCGAGGACAGCCCCATCCTGAGCGGCGGCACGCCCGGGCCGCACAAGATCCAGGGCATCGGCGCCAACTTCGTGCCGGCAATCCTCAACACCGGCATCTATGACGAGGTGCTGGGCATCGGCAACGAGACCGCCTTTGCCACCGCGCGCGAGGTGGCGCGGCTGGAGGGCCTGCCGGTGGGCATTTCGTCCGGCGCGGCGCTGGCGGCGGCGGCCGAGGTCGCCAGCCGGGACGACATGACCGGCAAGACCATCGTCGTCGTGCTGCCGTCGTTCGCCGAACGGTACCTGTCCACGCCCCTGTTCGAGGGATTGTAACAGCGCTGGCGCTCCCGTCGGGATGACAGATGTGTTTGTTTCAAATCATAAAACGTCATCCCGAACGCCCCGACAGGGGCGGAGGGATCTCGGGCGGTTGAAGACGCCAAGCTACCCGTCATTGCGAGGCGCGGCGCGCCGAAGCAGTCCAGGACGAATATTTGTGTTTCCCGCTCTGGATTGCGTCGCCCTTATGTTCCGATGAGGGCTCGCGATGACGACATTTGGTTCAGTTCGGCGGGCTTTTTTCCAAGGCCCCTACATCGTCTCGCGATAGTTCGGCGCCTCGCGGGTGATGGCCACGTCGTGCACGTGGCTTTCGCGCCAGCCCGACGCGGTGATGCGCCGGAACCGTGCCTTGGCGTGCAGGTCGGTGATGGTGGCGTTGCCGGTGTAGCCCATGGCGGCCTTCAGGCCGCCCACGAGCTGGTGAATGATGGTGCCGGCCGCGCCCTTGTACGGCACGCGGCCCTCGATGCCCTCCGGCACCAGCTTCAGGGTATCGCGCACCTCCTGCTGGAAGTACCGGTCCGCCGACCCGCGCGCCATGGCGCCCATGGACCCCATGCCCCGGTAGGCCTTGTAGGTGCGGCCCTGGTACAGGAACACCTCGCCCGGGGCCTCGTCGGTGCCGGCCAGCAGCGAGCCGATCATGCACACGTCGGCGCCGGCGGCGATGGCCTTGGCCAGGTCGCCCGAGTACTTGATGCCGCCGTCGGCGATCAGCGGCACGCCGGCGGCCTTGCACACCTCGGCGGTCTCGATGATGGCGCTGAACTGCGGCACGCCGACACCGGCGACGATGCGCGTGGTGCAGATCGAGCCGGGGCCGATGCCCACCTTGACGGCGTCGGCGCCGGCGTCGATCAGCGAGCGGGCGCCGTCGGGCGTGGCCACGTTGCCGCCGATCACCTGGGTGTAGTTGGAAAGCGTCTTGATGCGTTCCACCGCCGTCATCACGCCCTTGGAATGGCCATGCGCGGTGTCGACGACGATCACGTCGACGCCGGCGTCCAGCAGGGCCTCGGCGCGGGCGACGCCGTCCGGGCCGACGCCGGTGGCGGCCGCCACCCGCAGGCGACCCTTCTCGTCCTTGGCGGCGTTGGGGAAGGTGGTGGCCTTCTCGATGTCCTTGACGGTCACCAGCCCCACGCAGCGATAGGCGTCATCGACCACAAGCAGCTTTTCAATGCGGTGGCGGTGCAACAGCCGCTTGGCTTCCTCCTGTGTCACACCCTCGGTGACGGTGACCAGCTTGTCCTTGGTCATCAACTCGCTGACCGGCTGGTCCATGTCGGTGGCGAAGCGCACGTCGCGGTGGGTGAGGATCCCCACCAAGCGCCCGCAGTCCCGCTCGACCACCGGAATGCCCGAGATCTTGTGGCGGGCCATCATGGCCATGGCGTCGGCCAGGGGCTGGTCGGGATGCATGGTGACCGGATTGACCACCATGCCCGACTCATAGCGCTTGACCTTGCGGACCTCCTCGGCCTGGGCCTCGATGTCCAGGTTCTTGTGGATCACGCCCAGCCCGCCCGACTGGGCCATGACGATGGCCATGGCGCTTTCGGTGACCGTGTCCATGGCGGCCGAGATCAGCGGAATGGCCAGCTCGATCGAGCGGGTCACCCTGGTGCGCGTGCGGGCCGTGGCGGGCAGGACCTCGGATTCCGCCGGCAGCAGCAAAACGTCATCGAACGTCAGGGCTTCGGGGAAGGCCATGGCGGAGTCTCCTTCTGGTTCCGGCGGTGCCCCGGATATGCCACGGGCGACCGGCCGCGCCAAGAGGCCAGGGGCGCATGGCGGACGCGCGGGGGGTGCATTCAGTCGGTGGCTTCGGGTTCGGGACGGCCCCGGAAGCCCTGGGCGACCACGTAGACCTCGGCCGAGTCCTTGCGGCTGGCCGGCGGCTTGGCGTGCTTGACGGTCTCGCACAGGGTCTTCATGCGCCGCAGCAGGGCGTTTTCCGTGCCGCCCTGGAACACCTTGCAGACGAAGGCGCCGCCGGGGGCCAGAGTCTCCTCGGCGAAGGCCCACGCCGCCTCGGCCAGGCCCATGATGCGCAAGTGATCGGTCGCCGCGTGACCCGTGGTCGGCGCCGCCATGTCCGACAGCACCACGTCCACCGGGCCGCCGCAGTGGCGATGCACCACTTCCGGGGCGTCCGGCTCCATGAAGTCCAGGGTCAGGCACTGGGCGCCGGGGACCTCGGCCCAGTCGAGGATGTCGACGCCGACCACCATCCCGGAGCCGCCGCGCCCGCCCGGGCCGTCACCCGGCGGCCGGCCGGCGCGCACCCGCGCCACGGCCACCTGCGTCCAGCCGCCGGGAGCGGCGCCCAGGTCCACCACGCGCAGGCCCGGCCGCAGGATATGGAAGCGGTCGTCCAGTTCGATCAGCTTGAAGGCGGCGCGGGAGCGGAATCCCTGCTTGCGGGCCTCCAGCACATACGGGTCGTTGAGCTGACGCTGCAGCCAGCGGGTGGACGACGTCTTGCGGCCCCGCGCCGTCTCGACCCGGGTGTGCAGCTTGCGCGATGCCCCGACCGGCTTGCCCCCGCCGGATCCGGATCGTCCTCCACCACCCTTGGCGCCACCCTTGCCGCCGCCCCGGCCGCGAGCGCTCATGCCATGACCCCGGCGGCGCGCATCAGGTCCATCAACACGCCCTCGCGGATGCCCCGGTCGGCGATGCGCAGACGCCCCACCGGCCACAGATCGCAGATGGCCTCCAGGATGGCGCAGCCCGAGACCACCAGATCGGCGCGGTCGGTGCCGATGCAGGGATGGCGGGCGCGCTGCTCGCAGGTCATCTCGCGCAGGCGCCGACTGACGGCCATGATGGAGATGAAGTCAACCTCCAGGCCGTCGACGCTGTCCCGGTTGTAGCGCGGCAGGTCGAGCATCACGCCGCCCAGCGTGGTGACGGTCCCGGACGTTCCGAGCATCTGGATCGTCTCGCCGGCGGCCAGCCGGTCGGCGATTCGGTGGCGTCGGTCGAAGGCCGACAGGGCGGCGGCCACATCCTGCTTGACGGCGCCGTAGGAGAGCTCGCACAGGTCGCCGCCGCGTGCCTCGGCCACCGTCACGACGCCCAGCGGCAGCGAGGTCACGTCGACGATGCACGGATCGATGGCGCCGTTGGGTCCGCCGCGCGGGACCACCCACATCAGCTCGGTGCTGCCGCCGCCGATGTCGAACACCACGGCCCCCTCGCACCCGGGCCGCAGCAACGGGGCGCAGCCGGCCAGGGCGAGGCGGGCCTCTTCCTCGGCCGGGATGATCTCCAGACGCAGGCCCGTCTCCGCTGCCGCGCGGTCGAGGAAGGCGGCGCCGTTGACCGCGTGGCGGCAGGCGGCGGTGGCCACCATGCGCGCGCCCGTGACGCGGTGGCGGCCGATCTTGCGGGCACACGCGCGCAGGGCGTCAATGGTGCGGCTCATGGCGACCGTCGACAGGCGGCCGGTCTCGTGCAGGCCCTCACCCAGGCGGGTGATGCGGGAGAAGGAATCGACCACGCGGAAGCCGCCGCGCGGGTCGGGCCGGGCGGCCAACATGCGGCAGTTGTTGGTGCCGAGATCGACCGCCACGAAGATGGGCCGGCCGAGCGCGGCCGGCGACGCCATCGGGCCGAGGGACGGGGGCTGCCCCGTCGGCGCGGGCCGCCGATCAACACACACCGCCCCATCCGCACCAACCGCCGCGGCTTCCAACGCGGCGACCGTCGCGGATCCTGTCGCTGACCTGGGCGGGCGCTCGAACGGCACGGGTCCTCTCGGATCAATGGGCTGGCGGTTGGGTGGCGGTGGTACGTCTATAGGATCGTAAAGCACATCGACCCGGCATGGAAACGGCAATGTCCGGCAGGGCAATCGGGTGAACGACCCCTGTGGGAGCGAAAACCCGCATGAGTGAATTGTTTCCCCTAAAGAACACGCAATCCGTCATTGCGAGGAACGAAGTGACGAAGCAATCCAGGGCTTGTGGGGCGGGGGTTGGCCCCCGCCCCACAAGGGGGCAATCCAGGGCGAATACATCATGAAGACGCCCTGGATTGCTTCGCCCGCGTCTTGCGACGCGGGCTCGCAATGACGGGTTTTGTGCGGGCCTCTACCCCGGATGGCCGTCTCGACGATGGGCCTCCGTTCACCCGATTGCCCTGCAATGTCCGGGCGCGACGACGTTGGCTTTCTTGGCTGGCGCGTTTGTGTCAGGTTGCGGTGAAGCCCCAGGACGCGACCCGCGCGACGGGCTGGTTGCGGCCCAGCGCCTGCATTCCGGTGATGACTCGCGTCAACATCCAGACGACCCACGCCAGCAGGAGCAGGTACCCGATCAGAATCAGCGACAGGAGGCCACCCACGACCATGGCCAGCAACCCGATCCAAAACGTTCGGATTTGGAAGGTGAAATGGCTGCCAAGGACGGTGTCACGCGCCTTGCCGCGATTGATGTAAGCCAGGATCACGCCGACCAGGGCCGTGATCGGAAAGAAGAGGCCGGCCAGATAGAGGATATAGATCAGGTTCGCCGATCCTTGTCCCTCCAGGCCGATCTCAAGACTGTTCGTGCCCCCGTTCGTTGGCGGTTTGGGCGCATTGTCGGACATGCTGAACCTCTCCCCTCTTTCTCCGTAACGTGCTCGGGCCATTCACGACGCCCGTGGATGTATTGTTTGAGCCCGCCGGTCCGTTCCATCATGCTAGAGCAGAGTCATGTGAACAATCTGAATCACCCCGTGTTTCAGAGTGTTCACGTGACTCTGCTCAAAATCAAATCGTTAGGGCGGATTCACGCGTCCCATATGCCCTGCCGAGCGGGTCAAATGGCACGCGATCTGCGCTAGGCGCCTTGCCCGATTGGTAGGTGCACCCGGGGGGCCGGATGATTCTGTCTGGTCGCGTTTGCGTCATGCTATCGTCTCCGCAGATCTCATCCACGGTTACAGGGCCTCCGTACAACGTCACGGTGATCACCGGCGAGGCGTGGCGTGTTCCGGAGGGGGCCCATGAGCGGCGCGAACAGGGAGAGACCAAGCATGGCGCGGTGGTGGATCGTGTTGGGCGCCGTCATGGGCCTGCTCTCGGTGGCCCTGGGGGCCTTCGCCGCGCACGGCCTGGAGGCGCGGGGCGATGCGCGGGCGGTGGAACTGGTGCGAACGGCGGCGCGCTATCAGGCCATTCACGCCATCGCCCTGGTGCTGTGCGGGGTGCTGAGCGTGCTGGCCGGGCCGGGCTCGGGGGTCGCGCGCTGGGCCGGCCGCGCGGGCGCGCTGTTCCTGGCCGGGATCGTGCTGTTCTGCGGCGCCTTGTACGGGATCGCCCTGGCCGGCTGGCCGCTGGGGATGGTCGCCCCCTTTGGCGGAACAGCGTTCATGCTGGGCTGGGCGGGGCTGGCCGTGGCCGGCTGGCGTCTCGCCCCGTCCGGTCCCGGAAAAAGCTGAGGCGCGACCGTTGCGGGCTGTTGGATTCCGGGGCGAGTCCGGGTACAAGCGTGGTGTAGCATATGAAAGTGCTGTTCGGCGGGCGTTCAGGTGAAGGTGTACTCGGTCGGCACGCAACGCCAGGTTGGCCGTTCGTCGTGTGGCTGTTCGTCGTGTGGCTGTTCGTCGTGGGCCGCGTAAGGCAGGCAGGGAACCATGTCCAAGACCATATTGATCGTTGAAGACAACGAGTTGAATATGAAGCTGTTCAACGATTTGTTGCAGGCGCATGGGTATGCCACGTTGCAGACCAGCGACGGCCGGGACGTCATGGGGATGGCGCGGGAGCATAAGCCCGACCTGATCCTCATGGACATTCAGCTTCCAGAGATCTCCGGCCTGGAGATCACCAAGATGCTGAAGGAAGACGACGACCTGAAGGCCATCCCCGTGGTGGCCGTCACGGCCTTTGCCATGAAGGGCGACGAGGAAAAGATCCGCGAGGGCGGATGCGAGGGCTATATCGCGAAGCCGATCTCGGTGGCCAATTTCCTGCAGACCGTGGCCAAGTTCATGAACTGACCGGGGCGGTCGAGGTGTCGCCCGGGGGCGACGCCCGAGTGCGACGGACGCAGCGCGCAAAAACACACAGGCCGTCGACAGGGTGCGACGGCCTTTGTCATGAGTCGGACCGTGTTTGATACCAAGCGACGGAAATCGTCACACGTTTTCCGGACCGTCGGCACACGACCTTGGGAGATCCCTCGCGTCCTAACGGACGCTTCGGGATGACGTATGTATTTGTTCTTTATACCCAGACTCTGCTGAAAGCCGGAAAAATGCGATTGAGAGGTTGCCA